>NZ_SCWB01000009.1 GCF_004359545.1 Macrococcus lamae | reverse complement strand
AAGACCTGATCAACTTTTCGAAGTAAATGATTCTGTGGCACAAGGTCTTCCAGACTATACATTTCAAGTTGATTTCGTTTTTGTTTTGTAAACTCATGATTAGACATCTTTATCAATACAATCACCTTCTGAATTTATTTCTTATATTTTAACAAAAAAAGACTGCAGACAACATCTCCTAAGGAGACTTTGTCTACAGTCTGAAGCCGTGAATAACATTCACGGCTTTAATTATTACGACGCAAGGTCGAAGTTAACGATAGAAGCTAAGTCGAATTTTACAACTGATGCTTCTTCTGTTGTTGCTTCTTCTGTTGTTGCTTCTTCAGTAGTTGTTTCTTCTGTTTTGTTCTCGTCTTTTTTGTCATCTTTATCATTGTTACACATACTCATTAGCAATGGGATAGCAAGAAGAAGTAATAATAAAGGAATCAACCAAGGCCATGGGCTTTTCTTCTTAGGCTCTTCACGATGAACGTGATTTGTTGTTTCGCGAGTTTCTCTTACCCGATCTCCGTCGCGATTAGTTGTACCATCTGCTTGATGTGTTACATGACGATCTCTTTCTGAATCATAGATAACATCTTTGTCGTTAACATTTTTGTTATTGTTGTTAGCCATAATAGAAAACCTCCATTAAGATTATTTTTGTAAATTTTATTTACATGAATAATATTGCCTGATATAAAAATTATAAACATTAATTTCAAAAAAAAAATGAAAATCTCATGAGAATTCATGTGATTTTCAATTAAAAATCCTTATTTTACAACGTTTAGAGCATTATCAAAAGCTTTTAAAGTTTTTTCAATATCCTCACGTGTATGCTGTGTAGAAAGAAACATTCCTTCAAATTGAGACGGTGGAAGGAAGATTCCATTTGCCGCCATCTCTTTGTACATCTTAGCAAATAATTTCACATCAGATTTGCTGGCAGTTTCAAAGTTTGTGACATCTTGATCATTCAGAAAGAAGCCGATCATGCTCCCGGCACGATTAATTTTAATCGGCACTTCGTGCTTAGCAAATACTTCTTTTAATCCACTTTCAAGCTGATCGCCTAATGTATTGAAATAACTATAGCTGTCCTCTGTCAACTGACTTAACGTATAGTAGCCGCCTGTCATCGCCAGTGGATTTCCGCTTAATGTACCCGCCTGATATATATATCCAGCAGGCGCTATACGTTCCATGATGTCACGTCTGCCACCGAATGCTCCGACGGGCAGACCTCCACCAATCACTTTACCGAGACACGTGATGTCAGGTGTCACGTTAAAATATCCTTGGGCACAGTTATAACCCACGCGGAAACCTGTCATCACTTCATCAAATATCAGCAGTGCACCATATTGAGTTGTAATATTGCGAAGACCTTCCAGAAAACCCTGCACTGGAGGTACAACTCCCATATTACCTGCGACAGGTTCAACGATAATCGCTGCAATATCATCACCATATTTTTCAAAGACGCTTTTAACAGCATTCATATCATTATAGTGAACAGTAATGGTATTTTCAGCCGTCCCCTTTGGTACGCCCGGAGAGTCCGGCAGACCAAGTGTCGCTACACCTGACCCCGCTTTAATCAGCAGACTGTCACTATGTCCGTGGTAACATCCTATAAATTTCAGAATTTTGTTTCTTCCAGTGAAACCTCTCGCTAGTCTAAGGGCTGCCAGTGTTGCTTCAGTTCCGCTTGATACCATCCGCACCATTTCGATTGACGGAACACGTTCAATAACCAGTTCCGCCATTTTAGTTTCGAGTTCAGTCGGTGCCCCGAAACTTGTCCCGTTCAAAACTGCTTTATTCAGTTCTTTAGTAACAGTCTCATCAGCATGTCCTAAAATAAGAGGGCCCCAGCTTAACACATAATCAATATATTCATTGCCATCAATGTCGTAAATTTTCGACCCTTTACCCTTTTCCATGAAAATTGGGTCCATATCTACACTTTTAAATGCTCGTACCGGGCTGTTTACGCCGCCCGGCATCACTTTTTCTGCTGCTTCAAATGCCTGCTGTGAACGATTCATCAGTATCCCCCTCTATTAATATAACCGCAAATATCTTTGGCGAAATAAGTGATAATCATATCCGCTCCTGCACGTTTCATTGAAATCATCTGCTCCATCACGATTCGCTCTTCGTCAATCCAGCCGTTTGCTGCAGCAGCTTTTGTCATCGCATACTCCCCGCTGACGTTGTAAGCGACTATTGGGAGATTGCTATTGTTGCGCACGTCACGGATAATATCCAGATAGCTGAGCGCAGGCTTTACGATCATCATATCTGCACCTTCAGCGATATCACTTTCAAGTTCTCGCATTGCTTCTAAACGGTTTGCAGGATCCATCTGATAAGATTTACGGTCTCCTGATTTTGGTGTGCTTTCAGCTGCATCACGGAAAGGTCCGTAAAATGCTGATGCGTATTTAATACCGTAGCTCATGATTGGAATATTGTAAAAACCAGCTGCGTCAAGTCCCGCTCGAATGGCCTGAACGAAGCCATCCATCATGTTGCTCGGTGCAATAATATCCGCTCCTGCACGTGCCTGAGAAACTGCCGTCTGAACAAGCAGCGGCAAAGTTTCATCGTTAATTACTTCTCCGTGGTCATCAAGAACACCACAATGACCATGATCGGTATATTCACATAAACAAGTGTCTGCCAGAACGAGCATATCTGGGTACAGCTGTTTAGATAATCGTGTCGCTTTCTGAATAATACCTTCATCGATGAATGCTCCCGTTCCACAGGCGTCTTTTTCATTCGGAATTCCGAAAAACATGACAGCACGGATTCCAAGGTCATAAGCTGCTTTCAGTTCTTCATGAAGCAAATTCAGACTGAGCTGAAAGATTCCCGGCATTGACGGGATTTCATTTTTCATATCATCTTTTTCAATGACAAAAATCGGATAGATTAAATCTTTTTTTGAGACTGTAGTCTCTCTTACCATATCTCTCATCACTGCTGAAGAACGCAGTCTTCTATGTCTATCAAATGACATGATTGTCCCTCATTTCAATTATTTTTTGTAGAATTGATTCTTTCGTCGATTGATTCGCTGTTATGTGCGGCTGTCCGAATCTACTCAAAGCCTGACTGGTGACTGGTCCAACTGCTAAGACAGGCAGGTGAACGACGTCATACTGTGTGAAATATGCATTGACGGCTGATGGACTCATTAATACAACCACATCTATACTACCACTCACGACGAGCTCATTCATCTTCTTTGCATTCTTAACACTTGCAACAGGTTCATAAAGATTGATTCTCGTGACTTCTGCCCGCCGCTTCAAAAAATCTGTCAGCATTGGCCGCGCTTTCGCACTGCATGGAATCAGCACCGTGCATCTATCAAAGCGGTCAGCCGCACATTCAATAAATGATTCCTGATGATAATCAGGCGGCTCGTAATCAATCTTAATATTTCGAACAGCCAGTGCAAGAGAAGTCTTTTTACCGATTGATGCAATATTGCTGAACGTCACGTCTGGGTAGTGCAAAAAAAACAACTCTACGGCATTTTTGCTCGTAAAAAGAAGCCAGTCATAGTGATGGTGAGCAAGTGCACGAACAACAGGCAGCGGTCTGATTCCTATTAAAGGAAGGTGGACAATTTCTACTTCACTGCTTATTGTGGCACGACTGTCAGTCATCAGTACAACTGGCTTCATATTATCGACTTCCTTCTTCATTTAACGCTGCTATGATAGAATGTGCACCGTTTTCGTTCATCTTTTCTGCTGCTGTCATACCTATTTCTACAGGATCTGTTCCAGTGATCTCAGCGACGTACTTTTCTTTTCCGTCTGGTGACATAATCAGACCTTTAAACTGAATGTTCTCTCCATCAATGACTGCATGACCTGCAATCGGCACTTGACAGCTGCCGTCCATCAGTTTCAGAAACTGGCGTTCAGTCTGCGTACAGCGTTCTACATCTTCATTATGCACCGCTCTTAATATGTCGCGTACTTCACTGTCATCTTCCCGGCATTCAATGCCTAATGCGCCTTGACCAATGGCTGGTAGCATCGTTTCATGGTCGAGATATTCGGTTACTGTATCATCGCTCCAGCCCATCCGTTTTAGTCCGGCTGCAGCAAGAATAATCGCGTCGTAATGTTCATGCCGGAGTTTGTTCAGACGTGTATCAATGTTTCCTCGAATCCATTCAATCTTTAGCTCCGGATAAAGATTAAGCAGCTGGGCACCACGGCGAAGAGAACTCGTGCCGATAACACTGCCGGCCGGTAAATCAGCTAACTTCACGTGATTTTTTGAAATAAAGGCATCGCGCGGGTCTTCACGGTCAGGAATACAGCCCAGTATAAGCCCTTCTGGAAGCTCACTTGGTACATCTTTCAATGAATGAATCGCCATATCTATTTCCTTATCGAACAATGCCTGTTCGATTTCTTTGACAAACAACCCTTTACCGCCAACTTTGGACAGCTGAACATTAACTATTTTATCGCCTTTAGTGACGATTTCCTTAATCTCAATGTCGATTTCAGGAAAGCGGTCTTTGATTTTCTGGATGAACTGCTTACTTTGCGTCAACGCAAGTTCGCTTCTTCTTGTCCCTACTATAATCTTCCTCATATAAATCCTCCTAATTCATTAACTGATGAAATTCAGAATATCTGGATAAGAGCAGATAATTAATCATGCAGATCAGAAATAGAATAATATTAATCTCCATCAAAATATTCACTTTCAGCTGTTTCTGATTAAATAACAACAAAAATACACCGTAGATAAATAACACAATCATCGAACCGATGACTTTGCTGTCTGTCCAGATGGTCCCACCGATGAGTATTAATCCCCATTGTATCCCGAGAATCAGCGAAACAAGAAGAAGAACAAATCCCGCAACGCTGAAAATACCTACAAATCTTCCGATTGACGCCAAATCATTGATTCTGAAGAATTTCTGATTAAATTTCTTTTTCTTCAGATTATTCATCTGTATTAAGTAAAGCAGCGCATGAAGGGCTGCAATCAGAAACATCACATAGGCAGTAATGGCGAGTGTCACATGTATCATCAGCAGTTCATTCATCATATGTGACACTGCTGTATCCGAATTGTACTGTACCGGCTGAAAGGTATGGATAGCCATAAAAATAAATCCTATCAAGTTCATCATAAATGTTATAAGTTCTGACCGGGTACTTAGAGACAGGATAATCGAAATCAATATAATCAGCCAGGTGAAGAAATAAAAACCTTCAACGATGGTCTGTACAGGAAACCTTCCTGCTTCCATAACAAATTGACCGATTAACAGCGTCTGAATAACAAATACGGTCACTAACATCATAAAACCGATTTTCTTGACTCTATTATTCTTCTGAACGAAATCAAAGAAATAACAGGCAACACTCAACATATAGATGAAGAGTATTGCCTCGTGCAATCGAATCATAAATATATCTGACATTTACTCACCCATTTCCTGGTTCAAACTGCCCCCGAAATGATTTAATATCATAATTTTCTCGTGCATTGATCGTTTCTACTTCGCTCGTAATATCAAAAATTTCCTGGAAGAATTGCAGCTGTTCATTTCTGTTATCATGTCCACTCAATTCTTTCGCCTGCTGAATCGGATCTTTCAGCATCTGATTGATGATGCTCTTCATGTGTTTAGAAATGACTTTTCGTTCGCGGTCAGTTAAATCAGGCATTTTGCGATCGATACTTTCCATTGTCGTTTCCTGAATGCGCAGTGCCTTTTCACGGAGTGCTGTAATGACAGGTACAACACCCAACATGTTCACCCATTCAGTGAACTGCAGCACTGCATGATCAATCATAAAGTGGATTTTTTCTGCCGCCTTCTCACGCTCAGCCAGATTTGCATCAACCAGCCCTTTTAGATCATCTACATCATAATTGAAGACGAGATCATGTTTCCCGACCATCGGATCGATGTCACGAGGAACCGCTATATCAATCAGTACAATAGGATTTGATGGCCGCATACGCATGATACCGTTCATCATTTCTTCAGTGATGATATAATCACGCGCGCTCGTCGATGTAATGACGATATCACTATTCATCATTGCACATTGCAGCTCATTCATCGTCAGATGTCTGCCACCAAATTTATCTGCCAGATTCATCGCTTTCTCCGAAGTGCGGTTGATTACAGTGATATCTTCAGCACCACTCCCGGAAAGGTTTTCAAGCGCTAGTTCTGCCATCTCGCCGGCACCGATAATCAAAATTCTTTTATCATTCAATGTGCCAAGAATTTTCTTTGACAGTTCTACGGCCGCATATGAAACAGAGACTGCTTTAGAGGAAATATCAGTTTCTGAATGCGCGCGTTTCGCTACAGTGACTGCTTCCTTGAATAATTTGTTGAATATTGTTCCGGTTGCTCCCATACTTTGGGCTATCAGAAAGCTGTCACGAACCTGTCCTAAGATCTGAGTTTCACCGAGAACGATTGAATCGAGTCCTGCTGTCACACTGTACAAATGTGATACAGCTTCATCGCCAGATTTCACTGTAGTGACTGATTTCACGACTTCGATTGCGACGTCGAACCACTCCGCTAAAAAGGACTGGATGTAATAACGTCCAGTATGCAGCTGATCGACCACCGCATAGATCTCAGTACGGTTACATGTTGATACGATAACACCTTCAAGCACTGATTTCTGATTGATCAGTGTCTGATGTGCCGATTCTATATTCAATTCTGAAAATGTCAGTTTTTCTCTCAAACTTACATCTGCTGTACGGTGATTGACGCTCACTACAACAATATGCATTTATGTCGCCCCCATTTATAGCCATTGTTTCTATTATAACACGAATTTCTTATTTGATAAGGGCTCGTGCTCTATAAATATTTTTCAATTGCCTGCCAGATTAATGTATTTTTATCTTTCGATAATGAAGAGTAACTGATTAGTGTATCCCCTTGATCAATCTCAAGTGTCTGGCGGATCACTTTTAAATGTTTCTGCACTTTACCTTTAGGTATTTTATCTTCTTTTGTGGCAATGATGATGACCGGTATTTCATAATGTTTAAGAAAGTCATACATCAGCACATCATCTTGTGAAGGCTCGTGACGAATATCCACAAGCTGAATGACTACTGCCAGGTTCTCTCGCGTTGTCAAATACGTCTCAATCATCTTACCCCAGCGTTCGCGCTCTGACTTTGACACTTTGGCGTAACCATAGCCCGGGACATCCACGAAAACAAGCTGTTCATCAATATTAAAAAAGTTCAGCGTCTGTGTTTTACCAGGTTTAGATGAGATTCTTGCCATACTTTTACGGCTGATCATCGTATTGATGAATGACGATTTTCCGACATTAGAGCGACCGGCCAGTGCGACTTCCTGCAGTCCTGTATCCGGATACTGCTCAGGCTTGACGGCACTGATCAAAATTTCAACATTGTTTGGGTTGATGTTCATTGTTTTCTCCTGTTTTCCTCTTATTATACACTATTTTCAGCTGCCAAAAAGAAACCCCATAGAGTAAAGTACCCCATGAGGTTAATGATCAGGCAGATTTTTCTGATTCAATTAAGTTAGAAGCTTCGTCATACATTTCCGGTGAAATTGAATCGCGAATCGTCTGTTCAGTAATGACGACTTTCGCTACGTTTTCTTCTGACGGGATATCGAACATGATATCCATCAGGCTTTCTTCAATGATAGAACGCAGTCCACGAGCACCTGTCTTGCGCTCAATTGCAAGTTCGCTAATAGCAGTCAGCGCATCTTCAGTGAATTCAAGTTCTACACCGTCAAGTTCAAGGATTTTTTTGAACTGCTTGACGAGTGCGTTCTTAGGCTGTGTGAGAATACTCTTAAGGGCATCTACATCAAGCTGTTCTAAGTTCGCAACGACTGGAATACGACCGATAAACTCTGGAATCAGGCCATACGCCTGAAGATCTTCAGGTTTAATCTGTGATAATAATGTTGATTCATCGAAGTCCTTCTCTTTAATACCTGTAAACCCAATTACTTTCTCACCGAGACGGCGTTTAATGACTTCATCGATACCATCGAACGCACCGCCAAGAATGAAAAGAATATTCGTTGTATCGATCTGGATGAATTCCTGGTTAGGATGTTTACGGCCGCCTTGAGGTGGAACAGATGCCACTGTTCCTTCCAGAATTTTTAACAGCGCCTGCTGTACACCTTCACCTGATACATCACGTGTAATAGATGTGTTTTCAGATTTACGGGCAATCTTATCGATTTCATCGACATAGATAATTCCTTTTTCAGCACGTTCGATATCAAAATCAGCCGCCTGGATTAACCGCAGCAGAATATTTTCGACATCTTCCCCGACATATCCTGCTTCTGTCAGACTTGTCGCATCAGCAATAGCAAAAGGCACATTCAAAGAACGTGCAAGCGTCTGAGCAAGCAATGTTTTCCCGCTGCCGGTAGGGCCGATCAGAGCGATATTACTCTTTTGAAGTTCCACGTCTTCTTCATCCGATTTTGCTGGCTGTACAATGCGTTTATAGTGATTGTAAACAGCTACTGCCAGTGCTTTTTTAGCCTTAGTCTGACCGATGACATACTCATCAAGTAACGCAAGCATTTCTTTAGGTTTAGGAATTTCTGTCAATTCTTCTGTACTTGTTGTTTTCAGTTCTTCTTCGACAATCTCAGAACATAATTCAATACATTCATTACATATATAGACGCCGCTTCCGGCTACTAATTTCTTAACCTGCTCCTGATCCTTACCACAGAAGGAACATTTCAAGTTTTCTTCATCTTCATCAAATTTAAACATGTTTACACCCCTGTCTTTAGACGAATATACTAAAAAGATATATGATATGCAAATAATTAAACCGACTAATATATCCCTGCATAAAAATATGGCCGCATATCTACTGAGTAGATATAGGGCCAATCGTCTGTCGTCTACATAAGTCAGTTCTTTAGACGTAACAGACAGCTATGATAAATCCGTATTACTTAGTTTTAGATTCGTTAACTAAAACATCAATTGCTTTTTGAATGCGTAAATCGTCTTTCAATACATCAGTATTGCCAAGTGCTGAACGGATGTCATCTACTGACAAGCCGAACTGCTCGCTCATTTTTGTTAGTTCAGTCTCTACATCTTCATCAGTGATTTCAATATTTTCAGCATTAGCAATCGCAGCAAGAGTCAAGTTTGTTTTAACACGTTTCTCTGCATCTTCCTGCATGCTTTCTTTCAACTGTTCTTCTGATTGTCCTGAGAACTGATAGTAAAGATCTAAGTTTAATCCTTGCTGAGCGATACGCTGTTCAAATTCCTGCATCATACGGCCAAGCTCAGTGTCGACCATTGCCTGCGGGATATCAACCTGCGCATTGTCTGTCACTTGAGTAATCAACGATTCTTTAGTCATATTTTCAGCTTCAATTTTCTTTTGCTCAGCAAGATCTCCACGGTACTTTGTTTTATAAGCATCTACTGAGTCTACAGACTCATCAAGTTCTTTCGCTAATTCGTCATCCAGTTCAGGAACTTCTTTAGCCTTTACTTCATTAATTTTCACTTTAAATACAGCTTCTTTACCCGCTAATTCTTCAGCGTGGTACTCTTCAGGGAATGTCACATTGACATCTTTCTCTTCGCCTGTTTTAACACCGACTAACTGTTCTTCGAAACCAGGAATGAATTGACCAGAACCGATTTCAAGGTCATATCCTTCTGCTTTACCACCTTCGAACTGTTCATCATTTACATACCCGTCAAAATCAAGGTTAACAACATCGCCGTTTTCAATAGCGCCTTCTTCTTTAACGACAAGTTCAGCTTTGCGTGCAAGTTCTGCATTCAGTGCTGTTTCAAATTCTTCGTCTGATACTTCAGTATCTGCCGCTTCTACTTCAAGGCCTTTATAGTCTCCTAAAGTTACTTCTGGTTCAACTGTCACATTAGCAGTGAAGATGAGTTCTTTCCCTTTTTCCATCTGTTCGATATCGATTTCAGGACGATCAACCGGATTGATGCCTGCTTCGTCAACAGCATCGGCATACGCATCAGGTAAAATGAAATCAAGCGCATCCTGATACAATGATTCAACGCCAAAACGCTGTTCAAATAACGGCCGAGGCATTTTCCCTTTACGGAAACCAGGTACGTTTACTTGCTTCACAACTTTTTTAAATGCTTTATCTAACGCAGTATTAACTTCTTCTGCAGGAACAGTAACCGTTAAAACGCCTACGTTACCTTCTTGTTTTTCCCATTTTGCTATCATCTATAATAACCTCCAGTAAATTTTCAACTCTTTTATTATAGCATAATTCATCATGCGTTCAACAATATGAATTATTTTATGTCTGTCGTGTGTGATGTCTCTATTTCACGAATAATCGTCAGATGATCAGTTGTTTCATTAAAATCACTTTGCTCATCGAGAGAGAATAAACTATTTAAATAGAGAATATGCGCTTCTGCTGTCGTATTGATATCTGCAATCGTGCCATCGCTGTCTGTAAAATCAAGAGGATAGCGGATCAGCTGCTGCTCGTTCAGCCATTCCCTGACCGCCGGAGATAATGCCGGTGCATTTGTGTCATACCAGTCGATAATGACTGGATAAACTTCTGTGAGAAGGCGTGATTCCTGGACATGGGAGATCCGTTCAAGGTCAACGACCACTTGCTGATTCAGTTTCTGAAAACGAACTTCACCTTTCGCACCCGCAAGAAGAAGATACTCAATCATCAGTGTCTGCACCCGGGCATCCAGCGGACTCTGTTCAAGCAAATAGCGGACAGACGAACCGTATGACGTCTGTTCAGATTGAATGAGTTCCATCATATAATTCAGCTGCCGACTGACCGACCATTCTTGAAAATGCTGCAGCTGATCAATGGATTGTTCTGTCTGATCTTTACGCTGCAGCCGGGCAGCATCGTATAACGGAAGCAGCTGCATCATCAGTGCATGATCCAATTCTTCAGACCTTAAAGAATCGATCAGTTCAATTACTGTCTGGTACTGCTCAAGCGCATACAGACTTTCAAGGAAGTATTGAACAACTGCTTCATACGAAGGATGCCCCTGATTCAGCATAATGCTCGATTCTTCTCTCAATTCGATAAAAGATCCAACCTGCTTCAATATTTCGAGCTTGACGAGCTGCTGCTCATAACTCAGTTCGATATGCCGTTCCATTTCGTTGATGATGTCATAAGCCTGTTCATACTGACTTTTTGCCATCGCATCTTCCAGCTGCCGGTTCAATCCGTCACCTATTTTCGGAAAGATGATAATATCGCTCATTTAAAATCCCGTTGTATAAAGCGCATCAATAATCAGACGGCTCCATGTTTCGTATTCTGAAGCAGTCAGCAGGTCAGCTTTATTTTTCCATTGTATTGCAAGCGTATCAGTCTCAACTGCTGTCACATTATTCGAATTGACTTTGATCTTAAATACTAATCCGATATGTACACGTCCAACTTCATTATCATCATCATTGATGAAACCTATCAGTTCCAGATCGCTACAAGGAATGTCCACCAGACCGACTTCTTCTTCCAATTCTCTTCTCGCATTCTCCACAAGAATTTTCTCGATATCGTCACTTTCCAGATGATTCATATGACCACCGATACCGATGGAGCTTAACCCGTGAAGTCTTCCTTCGCCTCCTCCGGACAGGCGTTCATAGACTAAAAGCTCATCTTGTTCATTTTCAAGAATACAGTATGAAATCAGCTGCTTGAATGATGGATCTTCTTCCATGTCGCCACGTCGTTTGACATCATATTTAGATAACGTCTCGAAAATTTCAAGCGCACGCTGATCTTCTATCGTAATAAAGCCATTAAATGCATTCTTTTCATGATTGAACAGCGACTCTCTGTCAACCACGATGATCTGCTCATCAAATTTATTCATCAGTCTACCCCTTATCTCACAATTGATAGTTAAATTTTAAACGATTTATTTACTCTGCACAAATAAAAAAGGAAATGTGAAGAATCACATTTCCTAAAGTTTAGCGTCCTGGGAGGGATTCGAACCCCCGACCGACGGCTTAGAAGGCCGTTGCTCTATCCAGCTGAGCTACCAGGACTCATTCAAGACAAGATTAATTATAATCAAGTTTGAACTTTAAAGTCAACCACAATTAACGAGAAAACAGTGATCAATCAAAAGTTTTATAGTGTTATTACACCTTTTTAAACTAAAATACTAAAACTTCTTTATCCATGATCTCATGCTGCTGATTGAAAAAAGTAATAACCTTCTCTGTTTCATCAAATGTGATGACCGCGTAACTTTCCGGTTCGCTGCTTCGTGACTGTGCGATACTGCCGGGATTGATACATACAACACCATCAACAGTTTCTACGTGACGCACATGCGTATGACCATAGAATGCCAGGGTACACTGATGACTAATGGCTCTGGCTGCTAAATTCTGCAGTCCACGGTTAACGGATAAGTGATGACCATGAGCCGCATAGACATTAATATCATTGTACTGAACCACCGTTTCATCTTCGAAATCATTGCCGTAATCACAGTTGCCAGCAACTTTGATATAACTTTTAAGTTCTGCATCATGAAAATCAAACTCAGAATCTCCAAGGTGAAAAAATAAATCAGCATCAGCATGGACAGATTTAATATCTGTCAGTATGTATTCCATACCGTGATTATCGCTCACAATTACCCATTTCATAGTGTCACTCCTTTTCAGTAGTCCATTTTCAGCTTCTCGATAGCTTTTCTGCGGTGACTGATGGCTGCTTTCTCTTCACCAGTCAGTTCAGCCATCGTTTGACACAGCTCTGGCACGTAGAAGACTGGATCATAGCCGAAGCCTTCGTTTCCTCTTCGTTCATGAGTGATTTCACCTTTCACTTCTCCTCGGTACACTTTGGTTTTCTGACCTGGTTCACTGACAGCAACTGCACAGACAAAATGAGCCGTGCGGTCGGTCACGTCCTTCATATTCTTCAGCAGTAGATCTATATTAGCGTTGTCATTTTTATCAAGTCCGGCATAACGCGCTGAATAAATGCCGGGCTCCCCATTCAGAGCATCTACTGATAGTCCCGAATCGTCAGCGATGACCATCTTGCCGAGCAGCTGGCATGCAGCCTCAGATTTCAGACTCGCATTCTCTTCAAATGTCTCTCCTGTTTCTTCTACATCGAAATCCTTGATCAGTGTCTGTATACCGATGACGTTGTCGTCAGGAAATATATATTTGAAATCATTGATTTTTCCTTGGTTGCTTGTTGCTATGACGATGTCTTTCACATGAGTTCCTCCTCTAGATTAATGGATTCTACAACGAGCGTTTCGTCTTCAAGCCATTCTCTCGCAATACGCGTGAATTTCTCTGCGTCCCCATTGACAAAGAAACGGTGATGTTTCAGTTGTGTGAAGTGCGCATGTCCTTGACTGAATGTCAGAAGTGCGCTGACTTCTCTTGCTGTTTCAAGTCCTGATGAGATAATGGTTTTTTCACCTCCGAAATACTGCTCAATATATTCCTTCAGTAATGGATAATGTGTGCACCCCAGAATTACTGTATCACTATTATCATGGCGCCATTGTTTTAATGTCTGATGGATGACGATGTTCGTGACAATAGGGTCTTTGTAACGGACTTGCTCCACGAGCGGTACAAATCCAGGGCAGCTGATTCCTTTCACTTCTATCATTGGGTTGATAGACATGACCATTTTCCGGTAGGCTTCAGATTTGATGGTCCCTTCTGTTCCGAGGACAAGAACCTTATTATTGCGGGTCGTCATAATAGCAGTACGGGCACCGGGCTCAACAACACCGATCACTGGAATGGGAAGCATATCCTGCAAAGTCGTCAGCGCTACAGCTGTAGCCGTATTACAGGCAATTACAAGCATTTTAATATCTTTAGTCCTCAGAAACATGGCGAGTTCGGTCGTATATTTTCTTACCTCTTCGCCGTGTCTTGGCCCGTATGGACAACGCGCAACATCTCCAAGATAAAATATCGTCTCGTTTGGCAGCTGACGCATAATCTCCTTCGCGACTGTCAGACCACCAACGCCTGAATCAATCACGCCGATCGGTCTATTCATTGTGCTGTTCTCCTATTGCCTGATACAGCATCTCCACTGAACGCTTCAGCTCTATTTTTTCATGCGCTGTCATACCGCTCATCAATCCAGTCAGATAGTCCTGACGGTAAGTGATGACTTCTTCTATAATGTCATAACCTTTCTGTTCAAGGAGCAAGTTGACTTTCCTTTTGTCATATAAATCTTTTTCACGTCTGACGCAGTTCTTTAAAATCAACTGGTCGACCATCTCTGAAGTCGTAGAGACAGCAAGTCCCATATTACCTGCTAAATGACCCACAGTCATCGGTCCTTCTTCCAGCCATTGAATCGCAATGAACTGCTGGCTGGATATATTGTATGACTGCAGAATACTTCGTCCCTGTATTTTAATCCGGTCTGCAATTCTTCTTAACTGATATTCAAGTGGAATAACGATTTCATTATTGTTCATGACTACTCCTTTTCAGACAAACACATATATTTATATCATAACAAAAAAACAGGACAGGCGGAAATCTCCACCTGTCCAACATATTAATTGACCTGATAATCTGAGCCGAAGAATGATTTGAATAACTGGAAGTTCGTCTGACGGTTCATCGCTGCAATAGAAGTAGTCAAAGGTATTCCTTTAGGACAAGCTTTGACACAATTCTGCGAGTTACCGCATTCAGCAAGCCCGCCTTCACCCATCAACGCATGAAGACGTTCATCTTTATTCATGCTTCCTGTCGGATGCAGATTAAACAAACGGACTTGAGAAATCGGCTGAGCTCCCATGAATTTTGAGTTCTGATTGACGTTCGGACATACTTCAAGACAAACACCGCATGTCATACATTTAGAAAGCTCGTATGCTGTCTGACGTTTTTTCTCAGGCATACGAGGTCCGGGTCCTAAGTCGTAAGTACCATCAACCGGTACCCATGCTTTAACGCGTTTTAAGTTATCGAACATTTTAGAACGGTCAACTTGAAGGTCACGCATCACTGGGAATGTCGCCATCGGTTCAAGTCGAATCGGCTGTTCCAATGTATCAATGATTGTAGAGCATGATTGACGTGCACGTCCGTTAATGACCATTGAACAGGCACCACATACTTCTTCAAGACAGTTCATGTCCCAAGTCACAGGTGTTGTTTTTTCACCTTGAGCATTGACAGGATTACGCTGAATTTCCATCAAAGCAGCAATGACATTCATGTTAGGACGATAAGGAATCACAAATTTCTCATCGTAAGGCTTTGACTCAGGGTTTGCCTGACGTCTGATTACGAGTTCAATCGTTTTTTCTGCCATTAATGTTTACCTCCTTTTTTAGAGTAATCACGCACACGTGGAGGAATCAAGCTGACATCTACATCTTCATAGTTGAAGACCGGAGGATTTTCAGGACCATCGAATGTCGCCATTGTTGTTTTCAACCATTCTTCATCGTTACGAGTCGGGAATTCCGGTTTGTAGTGAGCACCACGTGACTCATTACGGTTATACGCACCAATCGTCATGACACGGGCAAGAACTAACATATTCCATAGTTGACGAGTGAAAAATACTGCCTGATTACTCCATGTCGCTGTGTCTTCCATATCGATATCTTTATAACGCTGCATTAGTTCGACAATTTTCTTATCAGTTTCAAGCAGCTTATCATTATGACGCACAACTGTAACGTTTGCTGTCATCACTTCACCGAGTTCTTTATGAAGTTTATAGGCGTTTTCAGTGCCACGCATGCTGAGCAGTGACTCAAAACGATTCTTTTCATTCTCAACTTGACGTTCAAAAACTTCTTCAGGTATATCTTCATAAGAAGTCTCTAGATCTTTAATATACTTAATCGCATTAGGACCTGCCACCATACCACCGTATATTGCAGATAATAATGAATTGGCACCGAGACGGTTACCGCCATGCTGCGAATAATCACATTCACCTGCTGCGAACAGACCAGGAATATTTGTCATCTGATCATAATCAACCCAGATGCCGCCCATCGAATAGTGGACTGCAGGGAAGATTTTCATCGGTACTTTACGTGGGTCATCTCCAGTGAATTTTTCATAGATTTCAATGATACCCCCAAGTTTTACATCCAGTTCATGCGGATCTTTATGGCTCAAATCAAGATAAACCATGTTTTCACCGTTGATGCCGAGTTTCTGATTGACGCAGACATCGAAGATTTCCCGTGTCGCAATATCACGAGGCACTAAGTTACCATAGTCCGGGTATTTCTCTTCGAGGAAGTACCAAGGCTTACCGTCTTTATATGTCCAGACACGTCCACCTTCACCACGTGCAGATTCACTCATCAGACGTAATTTATCATCTCCAGGAATCGCAGTCGGGTGAATCTGAATGAATTCACCATTCGCATAAGTTGCACCTTGCTGGTAGACAACAGAAGCTGCAGAACCTGTATTGATCATGGAGTTTGTTGATTTGCCGAAGATGATACCAGGACCACCTGTTGCCATAATAACAGCATCAGCAGGGAATGATTGAATTTCTGAACTGATTAAGTTCTGCGCAATAATGCCGCGGCATGCTCCTTCGTCATCTTTAACAATACCGAGGAATTCCCAGCCTTCAAACTTAGTCACAAGCCCTTCTACTTCATAGCGGCGGACCTGCTCATCCAGCGCATATAACAACTGCTGACCCGTTGTAGCGCCGGCATATGCTGTTCTGTGATGTAATGTTCCACCGAAACGACGGAAGTCAAGCAGACCTTCAGGTGTTCTGTTGAACATGACGCCCATACGGTCAAGCAAATGGATGATAGCCGGTGCTGCTTCTGTCATCGCTTTGACAGGAGGCTGATTCGCCAGGAAGTCTCCCCCGTACACTGTATCATCGAAGTGAATCCACGGCGAGTCGCCTTCACCTTTTGTATTGACCGCACCATTAATCCCACCTTGAGCACATACTGAGTGAGACCGTTTAACTGGTACTAAAGAGAACAGTTCAACACTCGTGTTCTGTTCTGCTGCTTTAATCGCTGCCATTAAACCGGCTAAACCGCCGCCGACAACGATAACCTTACTGTTTGCCATATATATGCCACTCCTCTAAATTAAATGAATGCAAATAAAGCTGTTAAACCTAAAGCTGATACTGCCAAGAAAACGAATAGTGATACATAAGTCATGATGCGCTGGGATTTCTCGTTCTGAGTAATTCCCCAAGTGACCGCAAATGACCATAGACCGTTAGCAAAGTGGAATACAGTGCTTAAAATACCGATGATATAGAAACCGATATAGAACGGATTCGCAAACAGATCATGCATCATGCTGTAATCCACGTGATGACCGAACGCCACTTGTACACGTGTCTGCCATACATGAACTGCGATGAAGATGAATGTAATGACACCTGTGACACGCTGCAGTAAGAACATCCAATTACGGAATGTAGAATAATGACCGATATTATTTCGTGCTGTAAATGCGATATAAACCCCATAAATAGCATGGAATAAAATTGGAATGTAAATGATTACCGTTTCAAGGATAAGTTTAAGCGGTAAGTTACCCATGAAGTCAGAAGCTTTGTTAAAGCTTTCTGGACCGTAAACCGCAAAGTGGTTAACAAATAAATGCTGGAGTAAGAATACACCAATCGGCAGCACCCCAATTAAAGAATGCAACCTGCGTAATGCAAAAGACTGTTCTGGTTTCGCCAAGCGAAGTCCCCCCTAATGATTTTTTTCGACAAGTCAAATGAACACACTCAATTCTACGCCTTATGATTTACGAAATCAAGAAACCGATTACATAAAATAGAAAAAATTGAAGACTTGTTTTATGAAATTATTGTAACACTTTTAAATAGTCAGTGGACTATGATAATCATTATCAATTAGAGGTGTGATTTCACATGATATAAATAAATATATCCAGAATTTATTTTTTCATTAACTATTGAGAGTGGTCTGAATAATTTCTGCTGTTGTTTTAGGAATACCAAGTGCTGTCAATTCGTCAAGTGGTGCTTCTTTAATTCTTTTAATAGAACCAAAATGCTTGATCAGCTGTGTTTTACGTTTCGGTCCGACGCCCGGGATATGATCGAGCTGCGACTGCAGTCCCGTCTTCTTGCGTGTCTGTCTATGGAAGGTGATCGCAAAACGGTGAACTTCATCCTGTATTCGCTGCAGGAGATAAAACGCCTGGCTTTTCTTATTCAGTGGAATAATATCCGCATTGTCACCATACAACAGTTCAGCCGTCTGGTGCTTTGCATTCTTTTTGAGGCCGGCAACCGGTATATCGAGTCCGAGCTCGTCTTCAAGCATGCTATTGATGATATTCATATGTCCTTTGCCTCCGTCGACTATGATCAGATCAGGAAGCGGCAAGCCTTCCTTAAGAACTCTCATATAACGACGTCTGACTACTTCTGCCATCGACTTGTAGTCATCCGGTCCGTCAACGGTGCGAATCTTATATTTCCGGTAATCCTTCTTGCTTGGTCGGCCATCTATAAACGTAATCATAGCTGACACAGGGTCTGTCCCCTGTATGTTGGAATTATCAAATGCTTCTATACGAATGGGTGTCTGGATGTTCATCGCACATCCAAGCTCCTCGATGGCATTGATTGTTCTTGATTCATCCCGTTCAATAATCTCAAATTTATTGGATAATGCGATTTTTGCGTTTTTCTCTGCAAGGTCGACCATTTCCCTTTTCGTTCTTCTGACCGGCTGAATGACTTTCGTATCAACAACTGAACGTACCATGTCGATATCGAGACCGACCGGGATATGCACTTCTCGCGGTAAAATGTTCTGGTTAAGCTGGTAAAACTGACCGATAAAATTATAGAAGGCATCTTCAGGATCCTGGAGCAGCGGAATCATGGTGACATTGCGTTCAATTAAATTCCCCTGTCTGATGAAAAACACCTGCACACACATCCAGCCTTTATCAACGCTGTAGCCGAAAATATCCCGTACCGTCATATCAGCAGTCATCATCTTCTGCTTGAACATAATGGATTCGACATGGCTTATCAGGTCGCGATATTCCTTTGCCTGTTCAAAGTTTAGAGTGAGACTTGCCTCTTCCATCTTAGTGCGAAGATCTTCTATAATGGTCGAGTCTTCACCATTTAAAAACTGGGTGACGGTCTGCACCATCTCCTGATAAGCTTGTTCTTCCACCGGATAGACGCACGGTCCAAGACATTGACCGATATGATAATAAAGACAGAGTTTATCCGGCATGTGATTACATTTACGAAATGGAATAATACGGTCCAGCAGTTTTTTCGTTTCCTGGGCAGAATAAGCATTGGGATACGGTCCGAAATATTTGCCTGTATTCTTTTTGACCTGGCGAGTGACAAGCAGTCGAGGATGCTTTTCCTTCGTAATCTTAATGAACGGATAACTTTTGTCATCTTTTAATAAAATATTATAGCGCGGATAATGCTTTTTGATTAAAGTCAGCTCCAGCAGCAGTGATTCAATCTCAGTGCTAGTAATGATAAATTCAAAATCCCGGATTTCAGCGACAAGACGTGTCGTCTTTTCGTCATGCGCACCATTGAAGTACGAACGCACACGGTTACGCAGGTTCTTTGCTTTGCCGACATAGATGATTTCATTCTGTCTGTCTTTCATCAAATAACAGCCCGGCTCCATCGGAAGAACTGCAAGTTTGCGTCTGATTTTTAGTTGAAAATCTTCCATACACATTTCCCCATTCAAAATAAAAAAGAGCCGAAGCTCTTTTAAATGCGTCTAAAACGCTTCTTAGTAATGTTTTTCAAGTACTGATTGTAGTTGTTCTTTAGGTTGGAAACCTACGACTTTATCTACCACTTGACCGTCTTTAAAGACTAGTAGAGTCGGAATGCTCATCACTTCAAATTTAGCTGCTGTAGTCTGGTTTTCATCAACATCTACTTTGACAATGTTAGCTTTACCTTCGATGTCTCCTGCTAAATCTTCAAGTACTGGAGCGATCATTTTACATGGTCCACACCAAGGTGCCCAAAAGTCTACTAAAGTAACGCCTTCTTTAATATTTTCTTCAAAGTTTGCATCAGTTGCATTAATCAATGCCATTGCTAGTTCCTCCTAAAAAATCATGATAACAGGAGTATAACATGGAGCTATTACATCGTCACCCTCTTTGCTCATACTCGAGCAGCTTTAAATGCATCAGTCAGCATCGGTACGACTTCAAACAAATCTCCGACGATCCCATAATCAGCTACACTGAAAATATTTGCTTCAGGATCTTTGTTAATGGCAACGATGACTTTTGCATTGCTCATTCCTGCTAAATGCTGGATTGCCCCGGATATACCGCAGGCAATATAAAGGTCAGGAGTGACGACTTTACCTGTCTGACCGATCTGAAGAGAATAGTCACAGTATTCAGCGTCTGTCGCGCCTCGCGAAGCACCGACCGCACCACCGAGCACCGCCGCTAGTTCCTGAAGCATGTCAAATCCTTCTTTTGATTTGACACCGCGTCCACCTGCAACGACGACTTTCGCTTCTGCCAAATCCACCCCAGCTGTTGTCTTCTGAACAATTTCATTGATTGTTGTTCTTAAATCCTTGATCTCTACATCAAGCGGCGTGACTTCACCTGCTCCCGCCATATTTTGCACTGCAAAGTTGTTCGGTCTGATCGTAATGACTTTAAATTCACTGTTAAATGTCTTTTCCTCAAATGCTTTACCGGAATAGACAGGACGTTTATAACTGTTGCCGTCATAATCTATCACATCAGTGATCAGTCCGGCGTTTCTTCTGATTGCAATTCTTGGTGCAATGTCTTTACCGATTGCCGTATGGCCGAGTATTAAATATTCTGGATTCACTGTATCAAGCGCAGCTGAGATTGCTTGCGTATAGCCGTCGTTACTATAAGGTGCGAGCTTTTCATTGGTCACTGTCACTATGCTGTCAGCCCCGTGAGCTGATAACTGCTGAACCATGTCATCTGTACCATTGATAAGAAGCGTTGTGACTGTTCCGAGCTCTTTGCCGAGCGCTATTGCTTCAAACGATACGTTTCTCAGTTGGTTATCTTTAATTTCCGCTACAGTTAAAATATTCGTCATGATATATCCCCTTTTCTTATCCGACTATCTTCTTATCATTGAACAGAATTCCGACCAGCTCATCCACCTGAGCGTTCAGTTCACCATCAAGAATGCGTCCCGCCGCTTTTTCTTCCGGCATTGTGACATTATTCACAGATGTCAGTGCTTTAAAATCGTCAACATCGATATCATCCAGTTCCAATTCATCCAGCGGTTTTTTCTTCGCTTTCATAATGCCCGGCAGAGATGGATAACGCGGTTCATTCAGACCTTGCTGACAAGTCATCAGAAATGGCAGCTGTACCGTCACCTTTTCAGTGTCTCCTTCGGCATCTCTTGTAATATAGGCAGTTGTTCCTTCTATAGTTAGTTCTACCGCTGTCGTCACGTAAGGAATATTCAGCAGTTCTGCTACAGCCGGAGCGACAGAACCGCTGCCACCGTCAATCGCCACATTGCCCGCAAGAATGACATCTACCTCTTCTTCAGCCAGGTAGCCGGCAATGATTTTTGCAATGCTTGTGCTGTCAAACTCGTCATAGTCATCTTCTGCATTGATCAGCACTGCGCGGTCTGCTCCCATAGCGAGCGCTGTACGGAGTTCTTTTCCACTTTCTTCATCGCCGACAGTCAGCACAACTATTTCTCCGTCGTGCTCTTCCTTCAGTTTGACAGCTTCTTCAATCGCATATTCATCATATGGATTGATGATAAACTCTGCGCTTTCTTCATCGATTTTATTCCCTTGCAGCTGGATGCGTTCCTCAGTGTCAAATGTGCGTTTCATCAGTACATAAATATTCATCTTTTTTCCCCTTTGTCGATGTTATTTAAAGTCAGGCTTACGTTTGCTGATAAATGCTTCGATACCTTCTATAGCATTCTCTGTTTCAAATATACGGCCGAACAGCTGCGCTTCAATCTCATCACTGTTTCCATCAATAGCTTCAGCACTCACTGACATAATGCCGCGGATGGAATCAGTTGAGTAGCTGGCGATCTTAGCACTTAAATCAATCGCATATTGCATCATTTCATCTTCTGTCTGAAAAGCTTTTGTCACGAGTCCTCTCTCTTCAGCCTGCAAGCCATCTATAGGTTGACCAGTCAACGCCATTTCCAATGCTTTTGCTGTCCCGATATAACTTTTTAGACGGCGGATTCCAGAATAGCCCGGCATCACTCCAAGATTTATTTCCGGCAGCCCGATTTTAGCATCCGTCGTCGACAGACGGATATGACAGCTCATCGCAAGTTCTAATCCTCCACCGAGTGCTGCTCCTTTGATCAGAGCGATGACAGGCACTTTGAACTTATCGATTCTATTAAAAATGACATGAGTATCACGGCTCTGCTGTTCAAGTTCGGCTGCACTGCGTACAGTAAATTCCTTGATGTCAGCACCGGCAGAGAAAAATCTACCTTCACCTTGCAGCAGTACAACTCGTATAGATTCATCTGACTCGACTGCGTCAAGCTTATCGTTAAGCTGTGAAATCAGTTCAGTCGACAAAGCATTTGCTTTTGGTCTGTTGAGTGTCAGTGTGCAAATATGGTTATTGACCACCATATCAATCATGTAATTGTCCCCTCCTCACGGCTTTACTGATCAAGTAATATAACTCGTCGAATTGTGCGAGGATGTCATATTTGAAGTCTGACACGACCCAGGTGGATATCGCCTCATCCACTGCTCCAAATATCAGCTGTCTCGCAAACTTCAGATTCATTGTGTTATCAAAGTCGCCCGCCTCTATCCCTTTGACGAGAATATCATTGAGTAGGCGGTGATAAGGAATAAGCAGATGATTCAGCTTGTTTCTCATCTCTTTCTTCGATTGTCTGAGTTCCAGCTGTACACAAGCAGCAAGCGGCTGATCGAGCGCCAGCCATTCCACGTGATTTCTGACAAATATCTTCAGTTGCTTTTCCGGCGATAAATTCCCTAGCGTCTGTTCCATCGTCTTCATAAGCTGATCAACCTTATATTCAAACAGGCCGAACAAAATATCATCCTTGTTCTTAAAATAGAGATAGATAGTGCCATCAGCAACGCCTGCCTGCTTTGCGATCCTTGATACTTGTGCCCCGTGGTAACCATGTTCAGCAATCACTTCTACCGCTGCATTAATAATCAGTTGTCTTTTCTCTGTCAATAAAGTTCTTCCTCTCTAATGAATGACCATTCATTCAACTATTAGTATAAAAAAGAAGTAATTTTCCGTCAAGTCATTTGCAGAATATTACTTCTTTTAATTTTATTACTGCAAAAACAAGTAGATAACGCCACTGATGAGCATCAGCGAAGCGACAATAATTAAAACAATGGCAAGTTTATACATATCAAAATTCCACATAATGATCATCCTCCTATTTCAGTTCAACGACTGTCACACCGAATCCGCCTTCAGAAGGCATACCGCCTCGGAATGATTTAACTTCTTTAGCGCGTTTCAAGTAATCCTGTACACCTTTTTGAAGTGCCCCGGTGCCTTTCCCGTGAATGATAGTGACTTGATTGTAATTGCTGAGGAGTGCCTGATCCAGATAATTTTCAAGTCGCACAAGTGCATCTTCATAGCGCTCACCGCGTAAATCCAGTTCCATTTTTATCGTCTGACGGTTCACAAGAGGAACGACCCGTATTTGCTTGTCCTTCTCCGGCTGTTCTTTCTTAAAGTCTGACAGCGGCAGTTTCATTTTGATGATTCCCATCTGAACAACCGCTTCATCGTTATCCACCGACAGAATCACACCTTTTTGCCCATAGGACAGCACTTTGACATTATCTCCTGGTTCAATCGTCTGCTGCTCTTCAATCTTATGTGTTTTTTTAAGAGTTGTTTCATTATATAGATCTTTAAACTGTCCTTTTTTCTCAATCAGTTCATTTTCTTTAATGCCTTGCTGTTCAGTGCGCAATGTCTTTAAATCTCTGATGATATCATCCGCCGCTTTTTCAGCTTTTGTAATAATATCATTAGCAGACAATTTAGCCTGCTCTATCAATGACTCTTTATTTGACATATATTGCTCATACTGCTCCGAAAGTTCTTTATGAAGCTGTTCTGCTTCTTTCTTCAGCGCCTCCATATTGATGCGGTCGTTTTCTGCCTGACGTGTATTTTTCTCAAGAGCGGTGATCATTTCATTGACCTCAGCATTATCCATATGAATCAGCTGTCTGGCATGTTTGATCACCGACAGATCGAGTCCCAGTTTCTTCGAAATCTCAAAAGCGTTACTTTTTCCGGGGACACCCATCAATAATTTATACGTCGGACTTAATGTTTCTACATCGAATTCTACACTTGCATTCATCACATGACTGCGGTTATAGCTGTAGGCTTTCAGCTCCGGATAGTGCGTCGTTGCCATCGTCATAACGTTCTTCTCCAGACAACGGTCGAGTATACTCATCGCAAGTGCTGCGCCTTCGGAAGGATCTGTCCCTGAACCGAGCTCATCAAACAGTACAACGCTTTTGTCGTCCATCTCTTTTAATATGGAAACGATATTCGTCATATGACTTGAGAAGGTAGATAGTGACTGTTCAATCGACTGTTCATCACCGATATCGCAGAACACCTCATGGTAGATGCTGAGCGCTGCTCCTTCTGCAGCGGGAATCATCAAACCGGACTGTGCCATCAAAATGATTAAGCCGACTGTTTTAAGGGTGACTGTCTTACCACCTGTATTCGGACCGGTAATAATGACTGAATGAATGTCATCACCGAATATAATACTATTTTTAACGACTGTCTTCTGGTCAAGCAGAGGATGCCAGGCAAGCGGCAGGTCAATCGTCCGTTCGTCCAGAATGACAGGAATCACCCCTTTGATTGAATGACCATATTTCGCTTTCGCCAGCTGATAGTCCAGTTCTCCCATCACATCTGTCACCCAGTTGATGTCATGATGAACTTCCGCAATAATTCCTGACAGCTCGTACAAAATCCGGCTGACTTCTTCATTCTCGCGCGCAGCGATGGTATTCAACTGGCTGCTGAGTTCTACTATACTATTCGGTTCAATGTAGAACGTCTGACCTGATGCCGATGTATCATGGACAATTCCCGGGAAGTCCTGCTTATATTCACTTCTCACCGGAATCACTTGTCGATCGTTACGGATCGTCACAATAGCATCAGATAATTTTTTCTGATTTGCCTGCGATCGAACGATGGAATCCAGTTTATCTTTAATTCTTCTATTGATGGTTTTTTTCTGCTGACGGATATCGTAGAGCACAGAAGAGGCATTGTCACGAAGCTCCACTTCATCACATTTTGCCTCTATTTCGTCACTGATATGACTTAACACCGGCAGCTTCTGAAATTGTGCTGCCAGCAGCGGAAGGTTTACATCTCCTCCCTCAGACAAGTTAAGGATGTATGTTTTATACCGATTAGTCACCCGTATATTATTCTTGATACGGTTAAGTTCTGTCACGCTAAGCATAGAGCCGATATGGGCGCGTTTCGTCAAACTTTGAACTGCAGTCAGCGTACTCATGCCAGGTTCACTGCCCTGCATGTGAATCAGCCGCGCTTCTTCAAGTTTAAAAAGCTGATTCGTTAACCAATCTTTATCACTGGACGGCTGCAACTCGTGAATCAGCGCGCTGCTCACTTCATTTTGAGAGAGTGCCAGTACGCGTTCTTTAACGCGATGATATTCTAAAACATTTAATGCTTTAACGTTCATTTTATTTCTTTCCTTCCTTAAGCCATTTCCTGAATTCACTACGCGTCATTGTATTGATGACCTGTTCTGTTATGACATGGCCTTTAATGGCTGTTCCGACGCCATACTTCATTAAGTCAAGATGATTGATATGATGGGCGTCTGTATTGATGGCAATTTTCAGTCCTGGATTGTCCTTTAATACAGTGCTGCTGATATCCAGTCTTATCGGATGAGCATTGACTTCCAGCACGGTCCCTGTCTCTCTCGCAGTCTTAATGAGCTGCTCCATATTAACCGGATAGCCGGCACGGGAACCGAGCAGTCGACCGGTTGGATGGGCAATCTGTCTGACATAAGGATTATGACAGGCATTCATCAGCCGTTCCATAATTCTGCTTTCAGACTGACTGAAAGATTGATGGATGGCTGCAATCACATAGTCCAGCTGTGCGAGAACCTCATCCGGAAAATCCATTGTCCCGTCAGGCAGTATATCCATTTCAGTGCCGCTGTATATATCGATTTCACTGTAAGCTTTATCAAGCACTTTAATCTTCTCATGCTGTTCCAGCAGCCGTTCAATAGTCAGACCATTCGCCACGCGCAGGCTTTTTGAGTGATCCGTGATGACCATGTAGTCATACCCTTTCTTAATGCACGCTTCAATCATCTCCTCAAGTTCGTGAGCACCATCACTTGCAGTCGTATGCATATGAAGGTCGCCTTTAATGTCGCCAAGTGACAGTATCGACGACTGGTCGACGTCAAATGCATCGACTGTGTCCCTCATCTCCGGTGGGATGAACTGCTGTCCGTAATGCTGATAGATTTCTTCCTCAGTCGCATATTGTATCAGTTCCCCGTCCTTTGTCGTAATGCCATATTCATTCACTTTCTCGCCGCGTGCTTTAGCAAACTGACGCATCTTTACATTATGATCTTTACTGCCGGTGAAATGATTCAGCATCTGTGTGAATCCTGCATGATCAGTAAATCTGAAGTCCACTGATGTCTCCAGATCTTCAATCATAATAGTAACAGATACTTTTTCACTGCCACTTACTTCTACATGTGTCACAATATCCAATGATTCAATCTCGCCTGCCGCATGCTCAGGTGCATCAGTTTCAACTATATAATCCAGGTCCTTACTGTACTCTTTCATACGTCTATGACTGCCTGCAACTTGATAACGCGTAATAGAAGCACAGTTCTCCAGCCCCTCATTGATGAATGAAGTCAGCTTGACTGCTTCGTTAATACTGAGGTCACGCTTTGTATTTAACTCTTCAATGCCTTTCAATATCGTTTCTTCGGTCTTCGCTCCGAACCCGGCAAGTTCTTTTACGCGTCCTTCAGTACACGCTGCCTGCAGTTCATCAATCGTCGTGATGCCAAGTTCTTTATGAAGCTTGACGATTTTCTTTGCACCTAAGTTTCTGATTTTCAACATTTTAATATGTCCTTCAGGTACCTGGGATTTAAGTTCGTCCAGCAGAGAAGATTGACCTGTAGTTCTGTACTCATCCAGCAGTTCTGACACACTCTTACCGATTCCTGGCAGCACAGAAAAATCTTCAATGTCGTCAATCGGCGTCTGTGACTGTTCGATAGTGCCCGCTGCTTTTCTGTAGGCCGACACTTTAAAGCTGTTCTCACCTTTTAATTCCATATATAATCCGACTGTTTCCAATAGCTTAATATAATCTTTTTTTGTCATATAGTGACCTCCAAAATAAAAGTCATAGACCTGCGCCTATGACTTATGAATTAAATATATGAATGAACGCTGCATTCTGGAACCAGTGAATCGCACGATTGCTTAGTATCGGAGTATATTCCACAATAAATCTTGCGATATGGCTGCCATCAATCCGCTCCTGAATGAACGGTGCAGGTATCATCGCAACAAAGAAAAACAGAATAAATACAAGCAGATAGCTCTCGATAAAACCGAGTAATGATCCGAGTGATGCATTCAACTGCTTCAAGAGTGGCAATTGCGCGATATAGTCAAAAACTGTTGCCACCATCTGCAGAATAACCTTACTGATAATAAACAGAAAGATAAAACTGACGATGTTGTAAAATGCATGCTCGCTGTCAATCCAATCTATCAGCACAGAAGACTGCTGATTTGCAGATGGATAGGGAATGATCATATCAAGTTTTTCAGCAAGCCCTCTATAGAAAATCCGGGCAATAACCAAAGAACTGATGGTTCCTATTAAATGCATGGATTGCAGTATAAATCCTCTTCTGAGGCCAATGACTGTGCCCAGTACAAGGAAAAACAATAAAATAATATCAATCATTTACCGGACCTTGCCCTTCTGATTCATAGGCAGCAAGCAATTCTTCGTATTTCTCCTGCAGCTTGACATAATCATCCATAATATTGACAGCAGTGAGGACTGCCTTGCGCGACGTGTCAAGACCGGAATTATATTTTGAAATCTCACGAATTCTACTGTCTACAAGTCCTGCAACATGTCTAATATGACTCGGCTCGTCTTCACCGATAATCGTGTAATGTTGATCATATATCGAGACGGTTATTCTATTTTTAAATTCACCCATATGGTCCACTCCACTGTTCGTCGTTTACTTTATATGTTACCATTTTTTATAAAGAATACACAATAAAAATACGACTGTTGAGGGATTTCCATTGAGTACTGTAGTAAATGTATTAACTAAAGAAGAAATTAATGCATTAATGAAACGGTTCACATTTGAAACAGCAGGTCTGCCGCCAGGTATGACAGCCCGGACAAAAGTACAGGGGCATTCCATTTCCATCTACCGATCCAGAAAAGTAATGATTCAAGGTAAAGATGCTGATAACCTTGCTGCAGAACTGATTGGAGCTGCTCCTCCAAAAACCCGTACTGAAGATATCGGCACGTTTCCTTACGATACTTTTGACTGCATCGGTTCCGATGAAGCAGGCTCCGGTGATTACTTCGGTCCGATGACTGTATGTGCTGCCTACGTAACGAAAACCAACGCATTGATTCTGAAAGAACTGGGTGTCATGGACTCAAAGAAACTGAGCGACACTAAAATATGTCAGCTCGCTGAAGAAATCATTCCATTTATACCGCATTCATTGCTTGTGCTTGATAATATTAAGTACAATGAGCGTAAGTCAATCGGCTGGAGTCAGGTGAAGATGAAAGCCGTGCTGCATAATCAAGCAATTACAAATGTGCTGAACAAAATTGAGCACCCAGTCGACTATATTGTCATCGATCAGTTTGCAGTTCAAAATGTCTACGAGAATTACGCCCTGACCTCCATTCCTGAACGTGACAAGACAAGATTTGAAACAAAAGGGGAATCTAAAGCCATTGCGATAGCAGCGGCAAGTATCATCTCACGTTATGCGTTTGTCAAATGGATGGATAAAATCGAAGAAGAAACAGGACTCTCTATTTATAAAGGCGCCGGTGCTAAAGTGGATGTACAGGCCGCAAAAATCATCGCAAGAAAGTCAGTTGATTATCTCGATACAATCACCAAGAAAGACTTTAAAAACAGAGCGAAAGCTTTAGCACTTCTGGAAAGGAAGAGGTAATATGGAATCTATTTATATAGGAGCAGGACTTGCAGTATTTGCTTATCTGCTATGGTATATTTCAAAATCTATTACGAAAAGAAAACCTTAAAGCAGCAAATAAAGGAGAGGACAGTGCCCTCTCCTTTAATAATTGCAGATATACCCTTTGACTTTATGAGTGCCGGAATATAGTTTACTTCTTCCTGCTACACCTAAATATTCTTCCAATGTTGTCTGATTTGCTTTAATTCTAGTCGCAGTTGTCACACCGACATAACGGATATGCCATGGCTCATACATAAAGCCTGTGATACTTTCCTTACCAGCTGGATAGCGGACAATAAACCCATACCGTTGCCCGTTTTCCTTGATGAATTTAGAAGCTGCTGTATACTGGAATGCTGTAGTCAATGTTCCATAATTCGTTCCATCTCTAATATCTATCGCAAGTCCTAGCTGATGTTCACTTGTCCCGGGTTTCGCAGAGATTTTTGATGCATAGTCGAATCCGTACATATAGATATAATTATTGTAAAGCTGTTTCTGTGTTGCATAACTTCTATAACCATAAGCGCCTGGTGCACCGACAACATCGAGGACAATCCCTTTCTTCAGAGCGGCTGCTTTCATCTTATGATAAGCGCTGATCATCGTCTTATTCGCACCGGGATTGAAACTCCTCGCCATCCCGTACTGCTTATTTGCAATCGGTATATTGTTGATTTTATACTGTTTGCCAGTATACTGAACAGTGATATTACAAGTTTTTGGTGCCGCTGCTTCAGCCTGCTGACCCATCCCCAGTATAGCTAGACCAACAGCTACACTCATTATTTTTTTCATTCACAGCCCTCTTTTCCAGTTTTTCATTGATACTTCCATTAAATACGATTTTACTGCATCTGCCCAGTATTTTCACAGACTTTTAAATTTTTTTAAAAAAAGAGACCTCAAAAGGTCTCTAAAAAATTATCCACGGAGTTTGGCACCCGTCTGAGTCAAGTTCTCAAGGACTTTATCAACAATCGGCTGGATATCCGCATCTTTCAGTGTGTCTTCAGGATTCAGGAATTCCATACGGATAGCAACAGATTTCTTGTCTTCAGCGATATGTTCACCTTCGTAAACGTCAAAGACTGTCGCGCGCTGAAGATACTTGTTGTCTGTGTTCATAATCACTTCAATCAGTTCACCTGTACTTCTGCTGCGATCAACTTCTAGTGCAATATCACGGGAGATACCAGGGAATTTCGGAATCATGTGATATTTGACAGCACTTGGCTCTTCCAGAATACGCTGCAAATTCAGTTCAAATACATACGTTGCTTTTAAGTCTTGGGCACGTTCGACAATCGGATGCAGCTGACCGATCACACCGACCACTTCACCATTCATAAGAACATTTGCACTGCGGCCAGGATGCAGTTCAGTCATGTCAGCACGTTCGTAACTGAACGTGACATTTAATTTCTCGGAGAGCGCATCAACGATTCCTTTGATGATGAAGAAATCGACCGCTTCTACTTTACCCTGCCATTCAGTTGCACTGAAGTTGCCCGTTATAATACCTGCTAACTTTTCGATCTCTACCGGCTGAGTGTCACCGCGGCCGTGGAAAACATTTCCGATTTCATAGAGGGCGACGTCTTTCATCTGACGCGCATTATTATATTGCACCGCATCGATCAGATGAGGCAGCAGACTTTGACGCAGAACAGCATGATCCGCACTCATCGGCATCATCAGTTTCACGGTGTCATGAGACTTGTTAGTGAACTGCTGCGCCTTCTCTTCTGATACGAGTGCATAGGTGATCGCCTGATTTAAGCCGAGCCCTTCTAATAGATGCTTCACGGCACGGCGCTTCGCTTGATAAGCGGTTAAGCCCACTTGTTTATTCGAGCTTGTTACCGGCAGTGTCGATGGTAATTCGTCATAACCATAAATACGTGCCACTTCTTCAATCAAGTCTTCTTTGATCGTAATATCACCGCGACGCGTCGGTACATGGACGTTGAAAGAATCGCCATCAACCTGGCTGTCAAAGCCGAGACGTTCAAAGATATTCTTGATTTCAGTGTTAGACAGGTCAAAACCAATCAAATCATTCACTTCGTCTGTTGTAATCTGAACCATTACTTCGAGTTCAGGCAATTCACCTGCTGATACGACACCTGCTAACACATTACCCTTCGCATGTTCCTGAAGTAAAAATGCTGCACGGTCAACTGCCATATTAACTCGTTCAGGTGCAATTCCTTTTTCAAAGCGGCTTGACGCTTCAGAGCGGAGACCTGTTTTGCGCGATGTCTTACGGACATTTACCGGATTGAAAAGTGCTGATTCAATAACGACGTTTGTTGTAGTATCTGTCACTTCAGAGAAATCGCCACCCATGACTCCTGCTAGAGCGACCGGGTCTTTACCGTTAGTCACGACGATATCTTCCGGTGTGAGTTCACATTCCTTGTCGTCAAGTGTTGTCATCTTCTCACCGTCAGTAGCATACCGAACGACGATTTCTTTCGAGCCGATCTGGTCAGCATCAAATATATGAAGTGGCTGTCCGAGTTCCATCATAACGTAGTTCGAGACATCGACAACGTTATTGATCGGACGAACACCTGCTTTAATGAGGCGCATCTGCATCCACGTCGGAGAAGGTTTGATTTCTACGTTCTGAACAATACGCGCTGCATAATACGGTGAAGCCTCTAAGTCATCAATTTTAACGCTGATATGGTCACTAGCATTGCCTGACTCGTTCAATTCTGCTTCCGGGAACTGAATATCTTCCTCGTATAATGCACTCACTTCATACGCACTACCTAACATACTCATTGCATCTGCGCGGTTAGGCGTCAGACCGAATTCCATGACACCATCTGCTAAGAATAACGCTTCAAGTGCGTCCGTGCCCGGTGTCACTTCTTCAGGAAAATTGAAGATCCCTGATTCGTACTGTGCCGGCACAAGGTTCTTCGGAATACCCAGTTCGCCGAGTGAACAGATCATCCCATTCGATTCAATACCGCGCAGTTTCGCACGTTTAATCTTCACGCCACCTGGCAGGCGGCCGCCCGGTTTACAGACGATAACGTACTGACCCGCATCCACATTCGGTGCACCGCAGACGATCTGCAGTGTCTCATCACCGACATCAACAGTCGTGACATTCAATTTATCAGCGTCAGGATGCTTCTCTTTAGTAAGAACGTGCCCTACAACGAGATTCTTGATGTCTTTCGAATAATCTGTGATTTCTTCCACTTCGATACCGCTTCTTGTAATTTTCTCTGCCAGTTCCTCGACCGGCACATTGACGCGGACAAATTCATTCAGCCATTCTTTACTGACTAACATGTTCACTACCTCCATCTTCTACTGCTTTGAACTGTTCAAGGAAACGCAAGTCATCCGTATAGAAATGACGGATATCTTCAATACCATATTTCAGCATGGCGATACGGTCTGGACCCATACCGAACGCGAATCCTGAATATTTCTCTGAATCGAATCCAGCCATCTCTAACACATTCGGATGCACCATACCGGCACCAAGAATCTCGATCCAGCCTGTGCCCTTACAGACGTTACAGCCCGCACCGCCGCACTTGAAGCATGAGATATCTACTTCAACAGAAGGCTCAGTAAACGGGAAGAAACTTGGACGAAGACGAATCTCACGGTCAGCGCCGAACATCTTCTTCGCGAATAACTCAAGCGTTCCTTTTAAGTCACTCATCTTGATATTCTCATCCACGACAAGCCCTTCAATCTGTGTGAACTGATGACTATGTGTCGCATCATCGCTGTCACGACGGTATACTTTACCCGGACAGATAATCTTGACCGGTCCTTGACCTTTACGGCTCTCAAGTGTTCTTGCCTGAACCGGAGACGTATGCGTACGCATCAACAGTTCCTCAGTGATATAGAAGCTGTCCTGCATATCACGCGCCGGGTGAGACTTCGGCAGATTCAGCGCTTCAAAGTTATAGTAATCCGTTTCAACTTCATAACCTTCAACAACCTCATAGCCAAGACCGATGAACAGATCCTCAAGCTCCTCGACAATCTTCGTAAGCGGATGCGCACTACCGATATTGAACTTACGGCCAGGTAACGAAATATCAATCGTTTCATTCGCAAGCTTGTCATTGATCGCCTTCTCTTTCAGTTCAGTATCCTTCTCAGTCATTGCCGCCTCAACCGCCTGACGCGCCTCATTGACCAGCTGACCGAACTTCGGTTTCTCCTCGTTTGGCAGTGATTTCATTTCCTTCATTAAACCAGTGATAATCCCCTTCTTACCCAGGTACTCAACCTTCACCTGCTGCAGTCCTTGTGCGTCACTCGCATCACTTACTTTAGCCAGTGCTTCACTTTGGAGTGCACTCAACTTATCTTTAAGTTCCATCATAATCCTCCTAAAAAATTGATAAAAAAATAGCCCATCATCCTCAAAAAAGGGACGAAAGACTTCCGCGGTACCACCCAAATTTATGCCTAAGCATACACTTCATTCATGCGTAACGGGCAGAGCCGGCTTAACTTCTTATTAAGCAACCAAAAAGATGAAAAGACACAACATTCAGGTGACCGTTTCACCACAGTCGATCACTCTCTAAACTGAATTTATGTATCCCGTCTTTTTATCGGTGTAATATTCGATTCGTATTAATTATAAGAGAAAAGGTAAGGACAATCAAGTAGTGCAGTGAAATGAGTTGGATAACTATCAAGATCACAAGGCCAATCGTGAACACTGCTTATTAGAAAAGTACATCACTACCTTGAATCATCTTAAAACTTCTTACTCGTTACGCATTCCAGTAGCATCTTTATAGTCAATTTTTTTAATAAACGCCGATTGTAAAATTAAGCTAGACAATTAAATGAGCCACCTGTGGTAAACTCTATATGTATTTCCTACCAAAGAAAACTTAAGGAGTTGCACAGAATAGCCTATACACATCTTACCACGGATGAACTTACGTTCATAGAATCATATTACCATCAGAAGATTTCAGTTCGGGAGATATGCAGCAGACTTAAACGTTCCAGGCAGACCATCTATAATGTCATCAATGCCTTGAGAGACGGGATGTCAGCGATTGATTATTATGAAGGCTACAGGATAAGAAAACAACACTGCGGAAGAAAGAAAATCAAACTGCCCGAGGAAGAGCGTTCTTACGTGATAGAAAAAGTCAATGATGGCTGGACCCCGGACACTATCAAAGGAAGAAACGACCAAGTGGTCAGCTGTTCCATGAAGACGCTCTATCGGATGTTCAAAGAGAATATTCTGCCACTTTCCAGTCTGCCCATGAAAGGCAGAAGAAAGCCTAACGGACATCATGAAAAGCGAGGAAAACAGCCATTCCATCGGAATATCTCTGAGAGAACCATTGAGTTTCCTGACTATCATAATGAATTCGGTCACCTTGAAGGTGATACTATCGTAGGCTGTCATCATGCCAGTGCTGTCATCACCCTGGTAGAGAGAGTATCCCGGTTCATTATCACAATAAGACCAGCAGGACGAAAGGCAGTTGATATCGAGGAAGCATTAAGCGCAATGCTGTCAGCAGTTCCTGCTCACTTATTCAAATCAGTCACATTTGACTGCGGCAAAGAATTCTCTAACTGGAAGGCAATCAGTAATCAACATGATCTGTCCATCTTTTTTGCGGATCCAGGCTGTCCCTCACAGCGAGGACTGAACGAACATTCTAATGGAATGCTTAGAAGAAACGGATTACCTAAACAGATGGATTTCAACCTCGTGACAGATGATTTTATCATCAGTGTCACTCAGGGAATCAACAACAGACCGAGAAAATCTCTGGGCTATCATACACCAATGGAAGTATTTATGAGTTTCATCGAAGATGATCATCTGTCTAGCTTAATTTGACAATTAATAATTTATTATAAAAACGCTTTTACTGACATAGTAAAAGCGTAAATTATTGATTTAAAGAATGTATTCAATTAGTTAGATATAACTCCTATCAGAACGGTCTATCATGTCTAACATTGCCTTTAATTTGCCGTTCTGCATATCCTGTATTCATCATAAATATAATTATCCACATCCCAACTATTAAAGGCAGCATCGATACATGACGATTTAACATATGCATTACAAAGCAGTATAAGAGTCCTAATACTAAAAACAGGATGTTAGCTAATATATAGGGTAGCGTATCTTTATTTCTCTGGTGAAACATTCTCATTTCACTAGTGAATGTACAAAGAAACAGTGCAGAGTATAAAATAACAAATGCTATTCCTGTTTTAAATGATTCAGCTGAATCGATTATCTTCTGCTTTTCAGCTGGCAGGTTCCAGTAGCTGTCCTTATTCATAGGACTTTGAAACGTAAAATATATCCATACTACAATTAAGATGAAAATAAAAGGCAGTATTAACCACTTATGTTTCCGATACATTTCTACACTGATCGATGCTTTCGGTTTAAAGAGGTTACATGTATAATCACGCCATACGTTTTTCCATGTAATTGATCGATTCATATTCTAACTCCCCTCTATCACTTTGACTTCATCCCGCTCGCTATGATAATTGCCGTGTGTCGTCAGACTCACCACTAAAAAGCTTATAAAAAAAATGAAAGGATATATTTTAATGTGATTCATGTAACATATAATAATGTAGCCGAATCCAAGGATGAAATAGGTCAGATGTGCCCATTGAAAGCGCTTTGCTGAGACGCCCCGCTTCTTATATAATCGCATTTCAAGGGAATAAGACAAAATATAGATGATCAACACGGTTATAAAAAAGTCAGGCTGAATTTTATGTCATGTCTGAGATCAATTTCTTGCTGCATCGCTTCAGACATCTTGTAATATGCTTCAGAATACTGCAAATCTTTTAGTTGACTGACGAGTAACAGTATGACAGGTAAACATAATATTCTCGCAATCCAAGTTTTCCTTATGTAGTCCTGCTTTGTAATAGGCGCGTCGCAGTTGAACATATTCTTAAAGTAGTCATTTAATATCTCTTTAAATTTCATCGTAAAAACCACCCTTGTTGTTATACATTAAGTATAAATGACAACGGTAGTTTCAACTAACAATTTTTGTATATTTAAGGAGTTTTTAAGATTACTTCAGCGCATACATCAGTATTCCCGCACAGACGGCGACGTTCAAGCTCTCTGCCTGGCCGTAGATCGGGACAAATAGGTTGTCATCTGTCTCTTCCAGAATCAGCTCATCAACGCCCTGTCCTTCGTTGCCGAGCACAAGGATGAATTCGTCAGCAATTTCAACGTCTTTAAAGTTTCTGCCGTTTTTCAGTGACGTGCCATAGATCTTACCATTGAAATGGTCTTTAATCTCCTTAAAATCCGCTTCAATGACAGGTATATGAAAGACACTGCCCTGGCTCGCACGCAGTACTTTATCGTTATAGATGTCGACCGTTCCTTTGGAGATCACAACACCGTCATAACCTGCAGCATCAGCTGTCCGGATAATGGTGCCGACATTTCCCGGGTCCTGAATGCGGTCGAGATAGATGAGCTGCTTAAAGTCTGACAGCTGATGTTCCGGCATCTGGCAGACGGCATAGATGCCTTGCGGTGATTCTGTCTGTGATAATTTTTCTGCAATCTTGAAGGTAATCTGAAACTGTTCTTTGCTGCATGCAGTCATTTCGTCTGATACATCATCCGGGTTAACGCTGAGGATAGTTTCAACTTGCAGGCCGCTCTTAACAGCTTCTTCAACAAGATGATATCCTTCAACTAGAAACTGCTGCGCTTTCCTGCGGTCTTTTCTTGTATGCAGCTTCGCAATATTCTTGATTTTTGTATTCTGTACGGATTCGATGAGTTCCATATTGACCACTCCTTTTATCAATAATGCTAACTATATTATAACTCAACTCTTTGTCTCAAGGTATAAATGATAAAGAATGCCCTGCGGCTGCAGAGCATTCTTTTAGTTGTACCAGTATTTTCTTAAATCTGCGTTTTCATGAGCAAGCTTTACACCTTGCGCATAGCCTGCTGCACCAATCTTCTCCACTAATGATGCGTTGAATGAATCAGCAACGAGCGGGCGTGATGTGTCGTCAGGTGTAATAAGAATAACATTGCTGTTTTTGCTCAGCTCTTTGACTTCATCATAGACATTAGGTAGTGTGCCTTGTCCTTGTTCAATCATCGCGATAACGACCACCTGGTCATAGCCTTCAGCGAACTGCGCATTGTTCCCTGATGTCAGGCCGCCGTCAATCCAGTCCTCACCGTTCAGATGAACGGATCCCCAGATGCCCGGCACCGCTGAACTGGCTGCGACCGCCTGCAAAAGTTCCACACCACTGTCCTTATTGAACTGATGCGTCTTCCCTGTCTCCACATTAAGAGCGGTGGTCGTGAGTGCATCTGTCCAGTTAAACTGACCGACCAGCTGCTTCATTCTATTGTTGCGAGCATCGTCAGCAATCGCAGGTTCTCTTGACTGCGTGATACGACCGAAGTTCTTCCCGATTTCTTCAGCTGAACTACCTGCCGCTGCACGGCCGAATAATTCAAAGAAGTCCATACTAGCTAATGACTGGTCCTGTTCAGCGCTCTGACTTGCCATAGCAGCCAGATAATCTTTCATACTCTGTCCATTCGTTAACGCAGAACCTACTATTGAACCGGCAGACGTTCCGATCACCTTGTCCGCCGTATTCAGCTTGATTCCATTATCAGCAAGACCTGCTATCACGCCTGATTCCCAGGCGATGCCAGCAATTCCCCCGCCCCCTAATACAACTGCACGAGTCGTCACTTAAACCATTCCTTTATTATATGATGTAAAATATCTTAATACGTCTGTTCAATAATACTGTCAACGATGTCATCATTCAGTTCTCTGATTACGGCGTTGACGAGCTTTAATGCACCGTCATAGTCCCGTCGGTTCATCATAGAGACGTTTGAATGAATGTAGCGTGTCGGTACGCTGATGGTGATGGCTGGTGCGCCTTCTAAACTCTGCGCCATATGACCTGCATCTGTAAAGCCACCTGTCATATAATCATACTGGACAGTGATGCCTTTCTTCTCAGCAACGTCCGCCACAAACTTGCGGAACGACGGGTGACTGATGTGCCATGTATCAACGAGCACGACAATCGGCCCTTCTCCCATCTTCGCATTGCCAGTCATGCCTGGTGTCTTCGAACAGATACCGACGTCCAGTGCAATCGCAAGCGACGGCTTGACAGTATACGTCGCTGTCTTTGCTCCACGTGACATCGTCTCTTCCTGCGTGACCGCACCAGACACGACGGAGATTTGAGGATTCGGATTATCGCGCAGCGTTTCTATTGCCAGTGCACAGCCGAAGCGGTTATCCCATGCTTTCGCCAGCAGATAGTCCGGATTCGTCATCACTTCAAATTCACTGTACGGCGTAATCGGATCTCCCGGCCGTATACCTGCTGCCAGTACTTCTTCTTTGGAGTCAACACCGATATCGATGAACAGGGCTGCCTTATCTGCTGCAAGTTCCATTTCCTTTAATGTCAGTACATGCGGCGGTTTACCGCCGATGACACCGCGTACATCCCCGTTACGTCCACTGATTGTCACCTTCTGACTGAGCATGACATTCACCCACCAGTAACCGAGGTTAGTGAATTTAATAAACCCGTCATCAGTGATTGATGTCACCATAAATCCAATCTCATCAAGATGACCTGCCAGCATCAGTGTATGACGTCCCGATCCCTTCCTGCCGAAAATACTGCCTGTCTTGTCAGTAATAATCTTATCTGAGATGGGTTCTAGATATTCTCTCATCAGTGCCGTCATCGGTTGCTCATAACCTGAGACGGCGTTACAATCTGTCAATCGTTTGAATAATTCTAATTGATCCATCTTCATCCCCCTTATCCTCTGTCATCATTATAGAACCATTCCTTTAAACTGCATAGAAAAAGAGGCACATAAAGTGCCTCAAATTTTTACGGACGTGTATGACTCACTTCGTCTTTACCCGTTCTGTTGAACACAGCACGGTCTACAAACTTATGAAAGAACAACCATTCTCCACCTGTGATTGCCAGTGCAGATAATGCTGCTGGCCAGAACATATCATCATTATTACCAGTCAATGCTCTTGCCATCAACCAGATAGTCAGAAATGACAATAATAAGTCTGCTACTGCTGCCAGTCCATTACGTTTAGTGAACTCGCCAGGACGACCCGCCATATTGAATATACCAAGATCACCAAGTAAATAAGCAAGTAGAGTCGTAACGATGCTGATCCACAATGTATCCATAAATGGTACATCAAAAATCAGTGTCAGCACAATGAGTAAGACAAGTGTGATAACAACAAATTTTGTTAATATTGCTTTTAAATGATTCATAGGATTTCCTCCTTTCACAATGACTTTGTCATTATAGTGTACCCAGCGTTTCCATTTTAAAACAAATTACATATTTATTTATATATAAATTTCATAAAAAAACCCGGTACTTTGAGCACCAGGGAAATAATTATTTATTTAAAGCGTTTTTCGCTTGAGTTGCAAGCTCTGCAAATGCTTTTTCGTCAGAGATAGCGATCTCTGATAACATTTTACGGTTGATATCAATTCCAGCAACTTTAAGGCCATTCATCAAACGGCTGTAGCTGATGTCGTTCATACGTGCTGCCGCATTGATACGTGCGATCCATAATTTACGGAAGTCACGTTTTTTCTGACGACGGTCACGGTATGCATATTGACCTGATTTCATTACCTGCTGTTTTGCTACTCTGTATAATGTATGTTTTGAACCGAAATAACCTTTTGCTAATTTAATGGTTCTTTTGCGACGGGCACGCGTCACTGTTCCACCTTTAACTCGTGGCATGATAATTCCTCCTTAGTATTAATCCTATTATTATTTTACGTATGTCAGCATTTGTGCAACGCGTTTTTGATCGCCTTTAGATACTAATGACGCTTTACGCAGTCCACGTTTCTGTTTAGTTGATTTGTTAGCGAAAAGGTGAGACGTGTAAGCTCTAGAGCGTTTTAATTTACCTGAACCAGTTCTTTTAACACGTTTCGCTGCTCCGCGGTGAGTTTTCATTTTAGGCATTATATTGTCCTCCTAGTTTTGTTTTTTGTCGACGATTGGTGTGAGCATCAAGAACATTGAGCGACCATCCATCTTCGGTCTTTGTTCAACTGTGGCGATATCTTTACACTCATCAGCAAATTTCTCAAGCACTCGTTGACCAAATTCCTTATGCGTGATTGCACGACCTCTGAAGCGGATAGATACTTTAACTTTATCGTTCTTTTCAAGGAATTTACGACCGTTTTTCAACTTCGTGTTAAAGTCATTCTCTTCGATTGTCGGGCTTAATCTGATTTCTTTGACAACAACAATCTTCTGATTTTTACGTGCTTCTTTTTCCTTCTTCTGCTGTTCGAACTTGAACTTACCGTAGTCCATGATCTTTGCAACAGGTGGTTTTGCATTAGGCGCGACAAGTACGACATCCAAATTCACACGTTCTGCGATTTCGATGGCTTCGACTTTAGTCTTAACACCTAGCTGAGCACCGTCATGTCCGATTAATCGAAGTTCTCTTGCACGGATTTTGTCATTGATTTGCGTTTGATCTTTAGCTATGATTGACACCTCCTATTGGATTTACTAGACGAACAAAAAAAGCAGGCGCACAAGGCACCCGCAAAAATAGACATGTTTGATCATGTTATTTTACCTTGTAACAGCTCTCGGCGTCTTCAAGGTGAGAAGCGGGATGCTTCTACTTGTCCGTTTCGTATTCAACAGACTAAAGTATAACAGGATGATTCAACATTGTCAAACGTTAATTTTTTCATATTCACTCATATCATGTGCCTGTGACAGGTCGACCTGATTGAGCGGGATCTTCTTCGTTTTATACTTCAGCTTATGGTAGAAATAGAAGAACAAGAACACAGGTATTCCCATGTAAGTAATCAGCACGGAATCCCATTCAAACTTACCGCCGGTTACAAGGTCTACATCCTGCCCGAGAATAACGATGGTACATAACAGAAATGCGAATATCGGTCCGAACGGGAATAACTTCGCCCGGTATTTTAGAACTGATAAATCTTTTTTCTGTGCATAGAACGCGCGTCTGAAACGGTAATGACTAATCGCTATACCGAGCCATGCGATGAAACCCGTCATCCCACTCGCTGCAACGATATATTCGTAAGCACCGTTTGCCAGGCGTTCCACTAAGAAGATAATGATCACTACGATAAATGTCGCAAGCAGACTTGGAATCGGTACCCCTTGACGGTTCACTTCAGAGAATTTCTTTGATGCAAGACCATCTTTACCCATCGCATAGAGCATACGAGTAGAAGCATACATGCCTGAGTTACCCGCTGACAAAATCGATGTCAGAATGACCGCATTCATAAATGACGCCGCAAATGCAAGCCCTGCATTTTCGAATACAAGTGTAAACGGCGACTTCGCAATGTCATCCCCGCCCATCAAGTTTGGATTTGTATATGGAATAATCAGCCCGATGACTAATATCGCGAGTATATAGAAAATAAGAATGCGCCAGAACACTTGGTTGATTGCTTTCGGAATCGTTTTTTCCGGTTCTTCCGATTCACCAGCCGTAATGCCCACCAGCTCTGTCCCCTGAAAACTGAATCCTGCAACTAAGAAGACTCCGAGAATAGTCAGGAATGACTGTGTCAGGTTTTGACCGAGGAACGGTGCGTCTCCTGCTGTGAAATTAGAAAATCCGATAAACTCGCCGCCTAGAATACCGAAGATTGTCAACAGACCGATACCTATGAACAAAATCACGGTCACAACTTTGATCAAGGCGAACCAGTACTCACTTTCACCATAGACTTTGACACTCAGTGTATTCAGACCGAAAATAATCGCCAGGAACACAAAACTCCATGCCCATGCCGGAAGAAAATCAAAGACGCTCCAGTACTTGATAACCGAACTCGCGATACTGACGTCAGCTGCTACTGTAATGACCCAGTTGAACCAGTAGTTCCAGCCGAGCGCAAAGCCGAGAGACGGATCGACAAATCGTGTCGCATAAGTTGAGAATGACCCTGATATCGGTAAGTATGTCGCCATCTCGCCAAGACTCGTCATCAGGAAGAAGACCATCAGTCCGATAATGGCAAATGCAAGTAGCGCACCGCCGGGTCCCGCTTCGCGAATAGCACCGCCTGATGTCATAAACAGTCCGGTACCGATACAGCCGCCGATCGCTATCATCGAAATATGACGGGGCTTTAATTTACGTTGTACTTCTGTATTGCTCATATGTCACCTCTCGTCACACAAAAAGAGGTGCACATCACATAGATGCACACCTGTTGTGTTAAGTAGCGCATCACGGATTGTGACAGTCTGATATATCTTCTATATCAGCCCAGCCGCTCCTTGTTATCATCAGGAGAAACTTCGGCAATGGCGCCTTTCACACTGCTTCATTTACGTGATACCGTATCAGCAGTGCTACTCTTCTTCATTGCAACCTCTACCTCTTTTTGAGGAATATTATATTTTGTTTTACTATACCGTAATCCCAGTGATTTCACAACTTATTTTTTAAGATGGATTTCATCGACCAGCTTCCAGATGAATTCCTCGCGCTCCATTGTCAGAGATTCCTTCTTACCGTACTGGCGGACGTTGACTTCATTATTTTCTACTTCTTTATCGCCGACGACAATCTGATAAGGAACTTTGTGCATCTGAGCTTCACGAATTTTGTAGCCCATCTTCTCTGCACGGTCATCAATATGGCAGCGCACACCGTGTGACTTCAGTTCATCGAATAGTGCTCTTGCATAATCATAGTGAACATCATTGGAAACAGGGATGATTTCCAGCTGGTTCGGTGCAAGCCATGTTGGATAAGCCCCTTTATATTCTTCTGTCAGAAAGGCAACAAATCGTTCCATCGTTGAGATGACACCACGGTGAATGACAACGGGACGATGATTGGCACCGTCACTGCCGACATAAGTCAGATCAAAGCGTTCAGGCAGCAGGAAGTCGAGCTGTACAGTCGATAATGTCTCTTCTTTGCCTAGCGCTGTCTTCACCTGCACGTCAAGCTTCGGACCGTAGAATGCTGCTTCGCCCGGTGCTTCCTCGTAATCAAGGCCCAGCTCGTCGACCGCTTCTTTCAGCATCCCTTGAGCTCGTTCCCACATGGCATCATCCTGGAAATATTTCTCTGTGTCTTCTGGATCACGGTAAGACAGACGGAATGTATAATCTTTAAACTTGAAGTCTTCGTACACATCAATAACGAGCTGTACAACGCGCTTGAACTCATCTTTAATCTGATCCGGACGGACGAAGATATGCGCATCGTTCAATGTCATTCCGCGGACACGCTGCAGACCAGATACTGCGCCGCTCGCCTCGTAACGATGCTGCATGCCGAGCTCAGCGATACGGATCGGCAGTTCACGGTAGCTGTGCATCGAATTTTTGTAGACCATCATATGGTGAGGACAGTTCATCGGCCGAAGAACAAGCGACTCGTTCTCCATTTCCATGACCGGGAACATATCATCCTGATAGTGATCCCAGTGTCCTGATGTCTTATACAGATCAACAGAACCCATCACAGGTGTATACACATGGTCATAGCCAAGTGCGACTTCTTTGTCGACGATATAACGTTCCAGCTCGCGGCGTATTGTCGCACCATTTGGCAACCAGAGCGGCAGTCCCGCACCAATCAATGGATTAGTAGCAAACAACTCCAGTTCTTTACCGATTTTCCGGTGGTCGCGTTCTTTACGTTCCTCAAGTATCTGCAGATGTTCTTTCAGTGCTTTCTTGTCGAAGAACGCAGTCCCATATATCCGCTGCAGCATTTTGTTGTTCGCGTCGCCGCGCCAATAAGCACCGGCTGTTGATAACAATTTGAATTCCTTGATCTTTGCTGTTGACGGCACATGGACACCGCGGCACAGATCAGTGAATTCACCTTGTGAATAAAGCGTTACGTTTTCGTCTGCTGGAATCGCATCAATCAGTTCCTGTTTGTACGGATCATCCTGGAAGACTTCCTTCGCTTCTGCGCGCGATACGACACGGCGTTCAATCGCAATATTCTCTCCGACAATCTGACGCATTGTTTTTTCAATATCTGCTAGATCTTCACTAGATACTTTGTGCTCTGCATCAAAATCATAGTAGAACCCTCCTTCAATGACAGGTCCTACACCGAAATGCACATTTCCATAGAGACGTTTCAAGGCTTGTGCCATCAGATGAGCTGTTGAATGACGAAGGACTTCAATCCCTTCTTTCGATTCCGGTGTGATGATTTCTATGCTACCGTCTGTCTCAAGTTGAGTCGACAGATCCACCAGCTGCCCGTTGAACTTGCCGGCTAACGCCTTTTTCTTCAATCCAGGACTGATTGATCCTGCGATGTCTTCAGTTGTCACGCCGCTTTCAAATACTTTTTCGTTACCATCCGGAAATTTAATATTAATCTCACTCATCATGAACACTCCTTTAAATTTTAATATATAAGAACGCAAAAAGACCCCATCCCAAAAGGGACGGAGTCATTCCGCGGTACCACCCTAATCGCCATAAGGCAACTCTGCATAAGATAACGGTCTTGAGCCGGGCAACGTTTAATTGCCAATAGAAAAAGGGAGTAACGATGCTGCACTTATCCGGACTTACACCAGTCTCCGGCTCGCTTAGTAAGACATCAGAATCATCTTGTCCTCTTATTGTTGAATTATAGTTCTATTATACACTGCCATTCCTATATTTCAAGAGCGCCGATAATTTTTTCCGGATAACTGATAAACATTCGCTAAAGCGTAAAGGCGTTCCATCATGCGGAGCGCTTTCGTCTTTTCAACGCCGTTTCTTGTATTGGCGAAGTGATGTTCGAGTTCTTCCAGGTTAAAGTTCGAGGAGAAAAACGTCGGCAGCTGATTCATCATTCTATGATGCAGCAGCGGTCCGAGCACTTCATCTCGTACCCACGGCGTCAAATCTTCAGCACCGATATCGTCAAGCATCAGCACCGGACTTTTTTTCACCCGGTCAAGCTTCTGTTCAAACGTATTGTCATTGAATCCTGACTTCAGCTCACGGATGAATTCCGGCACATAGAATATAGTCGTATAGACATGCTTTTCTTTCAGCTGATTGGCAATAGCACCTAAAATAAATGACTTACCGGTACCGAAGCTGCCGTGAATATACATCCCTTTCGTCGGTTTTCCTGCAGCGATATCATTACAGATCTGTATCGCCTGTCTGACAATATTCAGTCGTTCCGACGTTTCCAGATCCACTGCATCAATTTTTGCGTTCAGTATTTCATACGGGACATGCATTGCTGTGACGTATTCCTTCATCTTGAGTTCTTCGTCATACACTTTTTTGTTTGGACAAGGAGAGTAAGCAATCTTAATCCGCTTATCTTCAACATATAGCATTGGCGTATGTCCTTTGACGAAGTTGATGCACGTGCCGTAGCTCTGACAACGGCCACACATTTTAGACTGATCTTTATACTCCTGTAGTATGGACAGGTCTTTATCGATCATCTCATCCGTCACATCAGGATGTTCCATCAGGAATGCTCTGATTTCATCATCATTCAACGTCTCTTGTTTAACTTGATCAATACGTGCCTGTAAGCCGGGATTTTCTTTTAAAAATGCACTGAATGGCTTCATCAGTTATCCTCCTTCCAGAAATTCTTCAGCTCCTGCTCAAGCTGACGTTTTTCAGCTTCAAGTGAGTCGTCTTCATGTGCTGCAACAGGCACACTTCCTTCTTTCATCTGCGCGACCCATTCAGGTGTTTTTTCATAGGACGGCCGCAGACGGGTTTTGTGTACTTTCTGCTCTGTTTTTCTTTCAGCCTGCTGTTTCTGAAGTTTTTTCACATGATCATATGCCTGCCTGCTGGATTCAAACTTCAGCTTTTTCCAGTTCGATGCAATTTCTTCGATATAACTTTGCGGGAGCTTCATATCACTCGTGAACATCACGTACTGCAGCAGAACATTGATGACACCAAACGACAGTTTTTCACGTTCTATGATGGTTTCTATCATGCGTTTTTGTTTCTGTGTCGGTTCTGACTTACTGATAGATGCAAGCATAACGATAGGACTTGTCGTATCCATCATCTCAAACCATGACAGCTGCGTCTGATCTTCTGTTTCTTCAGACTTACGCGCTTCTGTCAAAATAGGTAAATTACCTTGATGCTCAAGCTGATAGAAGTCACGTGCATTTTTGCGCAGGTCTTCATGCGAAATAGTCTGATCTGCACTTAACGACTGCAGGATGATTCGGCGCATGTCCGTCGGCGCAATGTCATACAGCACAGATAGCTGAGTGATGAGTTCACATGTTTCCTTAGGCAGCTGTTCACGTGTAATCAAGTTCTGATTGAGGAGCATCTCGAGCAGATCAAAGTCGAACGTCTGCTGATGAACTGGAATACCGAGCGAGTCATTTGTCTTGATGATTTTCTCATTATCATTGAAAATGCTGTGATTTGGTTCTTTCGGCGTACCGAACACGTCCATATAATTTTTTGAGACATCGCGGTAGTCTGACAGATCTATCGTATCCGTGCAGAAGTGTTTCTTCAGTTGCTGAAACCGCTCTTTACCGACCACCTGGAACAAGAAAACCGACAGCATCGGATCATTGAAGAACTGAGCTGGCATGACAGGACTGATCAGTTTATAGACAAAACACTGATCTTCTCCTGTTTTTAAAAATGTCTTTATCAGACCAATGGCTTCCAGCCGTTCACGCAGCTGCTCAAAATGACTTAAATTCATTTTCAGTTCATTCAAAATCAAATAATGGGTCTCCGGCTCCGATACTTGATGCCCGTTAATAAACTGACTTAAGTACTGATAGACCGCTATACTTTCAAGTCCGATAAGCGGTATGTACAATCGTTTCAGCACGTCTTCAGATAACGACGACTGCACATAATTCGTATGGACGATAAATGAATCAGCGGGTCTTAACCCGGAAAAATAATGCACACCAACACCTACTTCTTATCTTTATCATTTAAAATACCCTGCATGGTGCTCAGCAGCTGGTCTACATCTTTAAACTCCTTATACACTGATGCAAAGCGTACGTAAGATACTTGATCAAGCTGCATCAGCTCATCCATGACAAGCTCGCCGATATCTACAGAAGATACTTCATTCTTGCCGCTTTCACGTAATTGAAATTCAATTTCATTCGTTATTTTTTCTAACTCATCAAACGCAACCGGACGTTTTTCACTTGCTCTGACAAGACCACCTAGAACTTTGTCACGATTAAATGCCTGTCTTGTGCCGTCCTTTTTTACAACGATCAACGGTGCAAGTTCTATCCGTTCAAAGGTGGTAAACCGGGCGCCGCACTGCTCGCACTCACGTCTGCGTCTAATGGCTGCTAAGTCATCGGCATGTCTGGAATCCACAACTTTGGACTGACTATAACTGCATTTCGGACATCTCAAGACATTCACCTCATTCATTGTTATCATCTTATTATACATGATTCATAAGGAGTTAAAAACCGTTAGAAAAAACATTAAATCGGGTATACTTTATCACATTAGGAGGATGACACATGAGACCTGACTATTTAGAACTGGAGAAATTTGAAGAAGGCAATCCCGTCAACAAGGAACGGGACAAATTCAATAGAAGAAACGAAGTGCTGCTCTATCATGATGATCCGATCGGTGTGCTGTTTATCGGTGATTCCATCACTGCCTACTGGGATTTAGATAGCTACTTCACGATGAAGAATAATAAACGCATTATCAATAGAGGGATTTCCAATGACCGGACGATGTACTTAAAACGCCGCTTCTATGCCGATGCTCTGCAATTGAAACCAGACTTTATCATCCTGTCTATAGGTGTCAACAATACAAAAGATTTAGATCAGAAACTGAGTCAGGAAACAAGTGATCAGCTGTTTCTGCAGATTACTCAAGATATCAAGGATATGGTCAATGATGCATTAAGTCATCACATTCCAATTGCTGTTACGTCTGTCACATCAACAAACCGTCCACATCTGAAATCATTCACTTTGAGAGCAGATACCATCAAGCGCATTAACGAAGAACTGAAAACCTTCGCCGCTTACACTGGTATTCCTTACATCGATTATTACAAAGCTATGACATTGACTGACAAGACTGATTATTTAAATCCGGAACTCTCTGATGACGGCCTTCACCCTCACGTCCTCGGCTATGACATCATGGCTAAAGCGGTTGTCGACACATTAACAGAAGTCCCTATACAATTACGTCATTAGTCTAAGATTAAAACAACCTCTGAAATCAAACATTCGATTTCAGAGGTTGTTTTAATTATGCTTCTACTAAATCATCAGATTTAGTGTTCAGTGCCTGACCCATCAATGAAGCGAGTTCCACTACGCGTGTTGAGTAGCCCCATTCATTATCGTACCATGCCAGCACTTTCACTTTGCGGTTACCCATCACAATGGTAGACAAACCGTCAACGATTGATGACATAGAGTTTGTATTGAAGTCGACGCTGACTAATGGTTCGAATGTGATATCGAGTATGCCTTTCAATGGACCTTCAGCTGCTTCCTTGAATGCATTATTCACTTCTTCTACCGTCACATCCTGTTTCAAATCCACTACCAGGTCAACCAATGAGACATTAGTCGTCGGTACACGCAGCGCCATACCGTGTAGTTTACCTTCTAATTCAGGCAGCACAAGTGATAATGCTTTCGCGGCACCTGTTGACGTCGGGATGATGCTTTGTGCGCACGCACGTGCACGACGAAGATCTTTATGCGGGTTATCAAGGTTTTTCTGATCGTTTGTATATGCATGAACTGTCGTCATCAATCCATTATCGATTCCAAACTTTTCGTTTAATACTTTAGCCACTGGCGCCAGGCAGTTCGTCGTACATGATGCATTTGAAATGACGTCAAACGTCTCTACGTCAAGACCTTTGCAGTTAACGCCGCGCACGATTGTCTGGACGTTTCCTTTACCAGGAGCAGTCAGTAATACTTTTTTTGCACCAGCTGTTAAATGCGCCGAAGCTTTTTCCGCGTCATTGAATTTACCTGTTGCTTCTATTACGATATCGATGTTCAGTTCTTTCCATGGTAATAATCCCGGATTACGCTCAGAAACCAGTTTAATTTCCTTGCCGTTTACCTTCAAGCCATTCTCTATCGGCTCTACTTCAAGTTCATATTTACCATGAGTTGTATCGTATTTTATGAGATGGGCAAGTGTCTCAGGTGGATAGCTTGCATTGATAGCTACAATCTCCAGTTCGTTATTTAATGCCGCAGCACGAAATACCATTCTTCCGATTCTACCTAAACCATTAATAGCCACTCTTGTCGTCATGTCATCTTCCCCTTATTGTGTTATACTATTTGCTTTCAATAGTATAACACAATGAACAAGTGATGGAAGCGGTTTCGACTATTTTTTTTGATTTCTTTCAAAAAACTGCTCTACTACTTTTTTTACCTGCTGTTCAAGCTCGGACAAATTGCCGCTGTTATCAATGATGATATGCGCCCGCTTTTTTTTCTCTTCGATAGACAACTGCGAATGAATTCTTGCTGCTGCTGCATCATACGATAGATTATTGCGTTTCATCAATCGTTCCAGCTGCGATTCTTCATCTACATAGACTACCCATACTTCATCGACTGTATATTCTAAGTGATTTTCAAACAGCAGTGGAATATCCATGATGACATGTCTGCCTGATTTAAGTGCCTGCTGCTTCTCATATTCCATAATGTCTCTGACACGCGGATGGATAATACGGTTTAAAGCCTCACGTTTTTCAATATCATTAAAAATAAGCTGTCCGACATATGGCCGGTTCATCTCACCATTAATTACAGCTTCTTCACCGAATACCTTTTCGACTTCTTTCAATCCGTCTGTCCCTTTAGCGACAGCTGTTCTGCTGGCAACGTCTGCATCGACAACGGCAAAACCATATTCCTTTAATAAGGCTGATACAGTTGACTTGCCACTCGCGATTCCTCCGGTCAGTCCGATTACTTTCATTTCTTCACCTACTTCTGACAATGTGTGCAGTAGTGCGTATTGCGTGTTGCAATCACTTTTGCAGTGACTGGTCCGCCGCATGTTCCGCATGTCTTACGACCATAAATCTTAAATCTAGTCTGCATATATCCTTCTTTACCTTCGACATTTCGATAACTCGATATGGAAGAACCACCATATTTAATTCCTTCGTTCAACACATGAACAATCGCTTGAAACAGCTCGATACGTTTCGATTTTGTCACCCGTTTTACTTTGCGGTTCGGATTAATTTTAGCCAAATGAAGTGCTTCACAGGCATAAATATTGCCGCAGCCGCTGACGACCGAATGGTTCATGATCGCTTCCTTGATCGTCTTCTCCTGCCACCTCGAAGATTTTAGCTGTGTTAAATAATAGTCAGATGCACCATCGTCAAACGGTTCCGGTGCAATCGCCATAATCTGCGCTGCATCTTCCAGTCGTTCAATGTAGCGCAGCTCACCAAACCGGCGGATGTCACTATACACCAGCAGTCTGCCTGACTGCAGATGGATGGTGACATGCCAGTGGTTGATATAGTTCGGTACTCCAATGTCTTCTAATTGATCAACAACAAAATATGCGCCGGACATCCCGAGATGACTGATGATGAAATGTTCCTGCAGCTCATTTTCAAGTGTGAAAATCAAATATTTGCTGCGCCGGTCCAGTGCTTTAATCGTACTGCCAGTAATATTTCTTTGAAACGTTTCAAGGTCTGTTCCTTTAATGATAGTCTGCTTACCTGCGGATTTACCGATAGTCACTTTTTCTGAGAAAGTGACTCCGGTAATCAGCTCACCGATAATTTTAGGACTGAGTCCACGTTTGACATGTTCTACTTCTGGTAATTCAGGCATAGCTTCCTCCTATTTAGCATCGTACCATGACTGTCCGAAATCTGATTCAACTAGCAATGGCACATTAAGCGGCAAGGCATGTTCCATAATATCTTTAACAAATAGACTGAACGCCTCTACTTCTTCTTCCGGCACTTCAAAAATCAGTTCATCGTGGACTTGAAGCAGTAATTCCGCGCTGAATTCAGTCGCCTTGACTGCCTTATCATAATTCACCATCGCGAGCTTGATAATATCAGCAGCACTTCCTTGAATCGGCGTATTCATCGCTGTCCGCTCAGCAAATCCCCGTAAATTGAAGTTGCGTGACGTAATGTCCGGAATATATCGGCGGCGTTTCATCAGCGTCGACACAAATTCATCCTGCTTCGCCTGCTGAATGATATCATCCATGTACTGCTTGACGTTCGGAAAGCTCGCCAAATAGTCATCGATGAATTTTTGAGCGGCCTTACGACTAATGCCTAATGACTGACTAAGACCATAATCACTAATGCCATAGACTATGCCGAAATTGACAGCTTTAGCTTGACGTCGCATATTAGGTGTCACTTCGTCTTTTTCCACATCGAACACTTCCATCGCAGTCTTCGTATGAATGTCAGTTCCATTAATAAACGCTTCAGACATACTGGCATCACCTGTTATATGTGCTAATACTCGCAGTTCAATCTGAGAATAATCAGCGGCAAAGATAACCCAGCCTGGTTTAGCTGCTGTAAATGCTTTTCTGATTTTACGCCCTTCATCAAGACGGATCGGTATATTCTGCAGGTTCGGATCAACTGAAGATAGGCGGCCGGTCTGTGCCAGCACTTGATTGAACCGTGTATGAATTCTGCCGTCCGAACCAATCATCTTCTGCAGTCCTTCTACATAAGTCGACTGTAATTTTGACAGCTGACGATAAATCAGAATGTCATCGATAATCGGATGTTTCCCCTGCAAAACCTCAAGCACATCAACAGCAGTTGAATAACCCGTCTTTGTCTTTTTGATAATCGGCAGCTTAAGATCTTCAAACAGCACGACACCGAGCTGTTTCGGTGAATTAATGTTAAATTCCTGACCGGCATGGGAATGGATGGAACTGATCAAAGTATCAAGTCTACCTTGCAGTTCATGCTGCATTGCTGCAAGTTCATCTTTATTGACAGTGATTCCACGCATCTCCATCTTCGCAAGCACTAAAGCAAGTGGCAGTTCCAGTTCATCATGAAGTGCAAGCTGTTCATTCTTTTCGAGTTTGTCTTTTAAAATAGCTGACAGTTCAAGCACCGTGACTGCCTGTTTTGCGAAATAATCGTTCAGTACATCATCTGACGGTATTGCCATCTTCGCACCTTTACCAAAGATCTGGTCATTTGATGTAAGTGACTTTCCTTCCAGACGGGCAATTTCTGCGACATCAATAATCGTATTTGACGGATCGAGCAAATAGCTTGCAAGCGTAATGTCAAATTCAATCCCTTTGATCTCCACACCAAGACGATTTAACAGCACTGTCGTCTTTTTAGCGTCGTAGACTACTTTCGGTTTTGAATCATCTGACAGATAAGCAGCAAGCGTGTCATTTCTTGCTATGGCATCGGCTGTGATGACTGCGGTCTTATTGCCATCACTGATAGCTAAAGGTAGTATTTCGTTCTTCAAATAATTCTCTTTAAAGCAATCAATGAGGATGCTCGTCCGGTTGTCTAAGTTTATTTCTTCGAGTGACGCAAGTTCTATTGCTGCCACTTCTTCTGCCTGCGGAGCCGTATCAAGACTTCCAAGCATCTGTTTGAATTCTAGTGATTTAAACAATTCAATCTTATTATCTGTCGAATCTTCTGTTATCAATGTATCTGCAAGCGAGACTTCAATGGGTGCAGCTGTATTGATCGTCGCCAATTCTTTACTCATCAAAGCATCTGCCTGGTGCAAGGTCAGATTCTCGTTCAACTTCTTCCCTTTAATGTCATCAAGATGCGCAATAACTTCCTCTACCGTGCCATATTCGAGGAGCAGTTTAATCGCCGTCTTTTCACCTACGCCCGGCACACCTGGAATATTATCAGATGTATCACCCATCAGTCCTTTTAAGTCTATGATTTTCTCAGGACCAAAGCCATATTTCTCATGGATGAATGCAGGTGTGTAATGATCAATATCCGTGACCCCTTTTTTTGTGTAATACACAGATACATGGTCATTGACCAGCTGGGTTAAGTCACGGTCTCCTGTGATGATGATTGTTTCCATTTTATTCGCCGTCGCTTCTTTTGACAATGTACCGATGATATCATCCGCTTCGTAGTTAGGCAGCTCATAATGTTTAATATGATATGCCTCTACCAGCTTACGGATATAAGGAAACTGCTCACTCAGTTCCTGCGGTGTCTTCTGTCTTCCGCCTTTATAGTCTTTATAAGTGGCGTGACGAAACGTCGTCTTACCTGCATCAAAAGCCACCAGGAAATGAGTCGGCTGTTCGTCTTTAATAATTTTTTCAAGCAATAGTGTAAATCCATAGACTGCATTAGTATGAATACCGGCAGTGTTTTTTAGTAGTGGTAAGGCATAGAACGCACGGAATGCCAAGCTGTTCCCATCAATCAGTATTAGTTTTTCGGTCATAAGTGCCTCCATTTATTTAGATAACTTTATTCTAACATACCTTAAATATAAGCAAAAAAAATAGACCAAAAAACAACGGGACGCAGCTGCGTCCCGTTATCTCTTCAAAATGAAGGGGTCTATCATTATTATATCAGTTGGTTGTACGAAAAATATTAACTTAGTGTAAAGAATTCATTAAGTTATAGCGCTTTAAATGTGACGCGAAAAGTCGAACCTTCTCCGAGTCTGCTGTCGACTTCTATCTCGCCATTGAATACTTCAACGATATGCTTGACGATAGCAAGTCCTAACCCTGTTCCACCGCTATCCCGACTCCTTGCTTTATCTACCCGGTAAAAACGCTCAAATATTCTGATCTGCTCTTCACGTGCGATACCGATGCCGTTATCCTTGATTTCAAGAATGGACAATCCGTCTTGCTGTCTAACATTGACTATGATTTCATCATTGTCAGAAGAGTAATTGATGGCGTTGGATAAAAGGTTGATAATCACCTGTTTCAGTTTGCTCGGTTCAGCCTGGACAAACACTTCATCATCCAGATTCATCTTTATTTCAAGATTTTTTTTCAAAGCAAGCGGCTGAACTACTTCTACACAATTTTTTACTTTATCACTCATATCGACAGGTGTGAGCTGAAGGTGATTATTACGTTCTATTTTTGACAGTTCCAGCAGTTCACTGACAAGCACTTGAATTCGGTTTGCTTCCTTCAAAATGATGTTCAGGAACATATCAAGTGACTCGGCATCATTCTTAGCACCATCAAGCAGCGTTTCAGAAAAACCTTTAATTGACGTGATCGGTGTTTTCAGTTCATGTGATACATTAGCGACAAAATCTTTACGCATCTGCTCCAGTGTCTTCAGCTGAGTGATGTCATGCAGTACGATGACCACTCCTTCAAGCTTTTTGCGTGTTTTAGACAAGACTGGAACAACTGCAGCATCAAAATATTTCTGATGGACATTAATTTTTATATCAAGCGTTTCATTGATTGTCTTCTCAGTTGCAATGGCTTCTTTAATCATGCGGTTGATGGCGGAATAGGCGATAGCTTCCTCATAGTACCCTTTTAACGAGGGACCGTCGTTATTGAACAACCGGTTGTAGGTATCATTGCTGATCACAACATCACCGTGATTATTAACTAGAAGGATCGCAGAAGGAATATTCTGAAGGGTTGTCTCCAGCCTATTGCGCTGCAGCTTCTGTTCATTATTCAATGATTGTAGAGTCCTGGCAAGAATATTTATACTGATATACAAATCTTTCGTTTCGGTCACGCTGCTCTCTGGTACTCTGACTTTATAATTGCCTTCAGCAAGTAGTTTTGATGCATAAGTTACTTCACTGATCGGAGCGATATAACTCTTATTGATGTAACGCACTATAATATATACGACTGGCAGTACAATGAGAAGAATGATGATTAAATATTCCCACATCTGAGTGATGATATCGTCTATTTCAGTCATATCATCAATAAGATACACAGCAAAATCATCTTTATTTTGTATCAGCAGCGCTTGATTATCATTATTATAATCGCGGAAGAATTCAGTCGTTTCGGAGTTATCTTTCCATTTCCTGAGACTCGCTTCGAGCTGTTTCTTGTTTAATGAGCTGCTTTTGTATATGACTTTACCGTCTTCTTTAATCATAATCTGATCGACAGCCGTGTCTTCACTGCTCAAATAGTGAACTGTATCTCCGTCTTCTTTAATCATATGAATAATATGAGAAGCCTGTTTAAGTAGATCATTTTTTTTGCTCTCATAAATTCTATCACTTAAAGTTACTGAGAGAAAGAAACCGAGTAAAAGAAAACTTACAACAAATAGTGTTGTAAGTGATAAAAGCAATCGTTTCTGGAAACTAATCATAGTGCTTTCGGAATTTCAAGCTTATAGCCCAGTCCGCGGACTGTTTTAATATATTGCGGCTGCTTAGGATTATCTTCAATTTTTTCTCTCAAATGGCTGATATGTACATCGACGATCCTTGAATCTCCTGCAAATTCATAGTTCCAGACTGAATTCAGCATATGTTCACGTGTAATGACACGTCCCTGTCTTTCAATTAAATAAATTAGCAGTTCAAATTCTTTCGGTGTCAATTCAAGCAGCTGGTCATTTCTATAAGCCTCAAAGTGTTCCGGAAGAATCTTAAGCTTTCCGATCAGGATTTCACTGCTCTGCTTAATATCACTGCTCTGTTCACTGACTTGTGAACGTCGTAAAATAGCCTTGATTCTCGCCACGACTTCCCGGGGAGAAAATGGCTTAGTCATATAATCATCTGCACCTAGTTCAAGACCAAGCACTTTATCAAATTCATCATCTTTAGCTGTCAACATTAAAATAGGTACTTGGTTCTTCTCACTGCGGACTGCTTTGCATACTTCCACACCATCCATCTTTGGCAGCATCAGATCAAGCACAACGATATCAGGACGTTCTGTGAATACTTTATTCAACCCTTCTTCACCATCATAAGCAGTCACAACATCGTAGCCAGCCTGCTGTAAATTGTATTGTAATAAAGTGACGATAGATTGTTCATCATCAACTACTAGAACTTTCTGACTCATTATATCCCTCCAAAGTATCTGTCTCTCCTATTATATATTAATTAGAAATCATATGACTATCATTTATCAATAAAATTCAAACGATGGTAACATTTATTTACACTAAATTTACATTGAAAAATCAAAAAAAGAATCATAGATGTTATATTCATCCACGATTCTTTTCGATTATTATAAGTTTTTGATCAGTTCGTCAGCGAACTCAGAACATTTGACTTCTGTAGCGCCGTCCATCAGACGTGCAAAGTCGTAAGTAACAACTTTAGAAGCAATAGTTTTTTCCATTGATTTTGTGATCAGTTCGCCAGCTTCTTTCCATCCTAGATGGTCGAGCATTAGTACACCGCTTAGAATAACTGAAGATGGGTTAACTTTATCAAGTCCTGCATACTTCGGAGCAGTACCGTGAGTCGCTTCAAAGATAGCATGTCCTGTTTCATAATTGATGTTAGCGCCTGGTGCGATACCGATTCCACCGACCTGTGCTGCTAACGCGTCAGAAATATAATCGCCGTTTAAGTTCATTGTAGCGACTACATCAAACTCAGCAGGACGCGTTAAAATCTGTTGCAGGAAGATATCCGCGATAGAATCTTTTACTAGCAACTTGCCGCTGTTGACTGCTTCTTCCTGAGCTTTATCAGCAGCTTCCTTGCCGTCTGAGTCAACTAACTTATCATATTGTGCCCAAGTGAATACTTTGTCGCCGAATTCACGTTCAGCTAAATCATAGCCCCATTGTTTGAAGGCACCTTCAGTGAACTTCATGATGTTCCCTTTATGAACAAGTGTCAGAGATTTACGACCCTGCTCCAGTGCATAGTTGATAGCCGCACGGACTAAACGTTCTGTTCCTTCTTTAGACACGGGCTTAATACCGATACCGGACGTTTCAGGGAAACGGATATTTTTAGCGCCCATTTCATTCTGCAGGAATTCGATGACTTTCTTCACGTCATCTGTTCCTTCTTTATACTCAATACCTGCATAAATATCTTCAGTGTTCTCGCGGAAAATAACCATGTCTGTATCTTCCGGACGTTTCACTGGTGAAGGAACGCCTTCAAAGTAACGTACCGGACGAAGACATACAAATAAATCTAACTCCTGACGCAATGCAACGTTCAATGAACGAATTCCACCACCGATAGGCGTCGTCAAAGGTCCTTTAATAGCGATCAAATATTCATCGATTGTATCTAAAGTTTCCTGTGGCAGCCATTCTCCTGTTTCGTCGAATGCTTTCTGACCCGCAAGTACTTCTTTCCATTCAATTTTCTTTTCGCCGTTATATGCTTTATCTACTGCACCGTCAAGAACACGTACCGCTGCTTTCCAAATATCCGGACCTGTACCGTCACCGATGATGAATGGTACAACTGGATTGTTCGGCACGTTAAGTGCTCCGTTAGAATTAGTAATCTTCTCTCCCATGATAAACCTCCGTAAAGTCTTTTTTTTTTGATAAGTTGTTTCTATATTTAAAGCAGTGTGATTAACGTTCAGAAACTGGAACGTACTTGCGGTGAACATCACCGACATATTCCGCACGTGGACGGATAATACGGTTATCAGCGTACTGTTCAAGAATATGCGCAATCCAGCCTGATGTACGCGACACAGCGAAGATTGGTGTGAACAAATCATGTTCAATATTCATTGAATGGTAGACCGTTGCAGAATAGAAATCAACGTTTGGCAGCAAGCCTTTCTTCTCTTTCAACAGGTCGGCAATCTTAACAGAAATTTCATAAAGTTCCTTCTGGCCAGTTTCATCAGTGATTTTGCGCGACATTTCTTTTAAGTACTTCGCACGCGGGTCGCCGTTTTTATAGACGCGGTGACCAAATCCCATAATTTTCTCTTTGTTGTCAATCTTCTTCTGAACATAATCCTCAACATTATCGATAGAACCGATTTCAGAGAGCATTTTCATAACCTGCTCATTAGCGCCCCCATGAAGAGGACCTTTCAAAGCACCAGCTGCTGCTGTTACGCCTGAGTACATATCAGATAGAGTTGAAACGGCAACACGTGCTGTAAATGTTGAAGCGTTCAGTTCATGGTCAGCATGAAGAATCAACGCTTTATTGAAACCTTCCTCCTGAACTTTAGTCGGCTCTTCACCGAACAGCATGTACAGGAAGTTAGCAGCATAGCTTAAGTCTTTCTTCGGTTTAACAACCTCTTTGCCTTGACGTACTCGTGCAAAAGCTGCAACTAGCGATGCTACTTTCGCCTGGATACGGATTGCTTTGTTGAGATGCGCATCTTCATTGAATTCTTCAGCACGTGGATCGAAGTGCGCTAAATAGCTTAAAGATGTACGTAGACCAGTCATCGGATGAATCTGATCAGTCGCATAGTCTTCAAAATGACTGTACATTCTTGGATTCAGAATCATATTATCAAACAGCTGACCCTTTAAATTCTGAAGCTCCTCTGCATTTGGCAGTCTGAAATGCCATAGTAAGAAGATGACTTCTTCAAAAGATGCATTTTCAGTTAAATCGTCGATTTCATAACCTGCATAAGTTAACTGATCATCAACGATTGAGCTTACTTTAGTTTTAGTGGCAACAATTCCCTCTAAACCTTTAGTTAATTCGGACATATCTTAACCCCACTTTACATTATTTTAATATAGAAATGCCAAACTGTAACGGCTTTCACAGTTTCATTATAGCTAATTTCAGCCTCTTTGTGAATGAATTCAATCCTTTAATATTCTTTATGATACATGATAACTTTTACTTATGGAATATTTAAAAATAATAAATACTTTTCATCACAATTGTATAACCATGAATCCAACTTCATTTTAATAAATTATTTGAATTTTTGTAAAGTTAATATCATAATGAGTTTAGCTGACTTACGAAAAGAGGTTTAATATGAAAGAGAATCAAGTAACTGAACACGAGACAAATGATCTACAGCGAACGTTATCAAACCGTCACATTCAGCTGATTGCAATTGGCGGAGCAATTGGGACAGGATTATTTCTTGGAGCCGGCAAGACGATTCATCTTGCGGGTCCTTCTATATTATTGACTTACGCAATTATCGGTCTGTTTTTATTTCTGTTTATGCGAGGGCTAGGTGAAATGCTCTTGTCAAATACCAGCTACCACTCATTTACAGATATCGCAAAGGACTATCTCGGTGATTTTGCAGGTTATGTCACTGGCTGGACTTACTGGTTCTGCTGGATAGTGACCGGCATGGCTGAAGTGACAGCAGTCGCTCAGTATATCAATTTCTGGTGGCCGGATTTTCCGACATGGATTTCTGCTTTAATTACTATCGTGCTGCTGACAGTACTAAACTTACTGACAGCGAAAATGTTCGGTGAGCTAGAGTTCTGGTTCGCTATCATCAAAGTTGTTACCATCATTGCTTTAATTGTCGTCGGCATTTTACTCATCGTCATGAGATTCAAGACACCGTTCGGTCATGCATCTGTATCCAATATATGGTCACACGGCGGTTTCTTCCCGAATGGTATAAACGGCTTTCTGCTCAGCTTCCAGATGGCAGTATTCAGCTTTGTCGGTATTGAGCTGATTGGCGTGACAGCAGGAGAAACGCAGGACCCGCATAAGACAATTCCGCGTGCTGTCAATAATGTGCCGATTCGTATTCTCTTGTTCTATGTCGGTGCATTAGCGGTAATCATGTGCATTACCCCTTGGAACAGCATTGATCCAGAACTCAGTCCTTTTGTTGAATTATTCAAGCTAATCGGTGTTGTCTTTGCGGCAAGTCTGATCAATTTTGTAGTCATTACATCAGCATCGTCATCATGTAACAGTGGTATATTCTCAAACAGCCGTATGTTGTTCGGATTAAGCAAGAACTATGCTAAAGGTGAAGGATTTTTTCAGAAGACAAATAAGCAAGGCGTTCCTGCTAATGCTGTCATCTTTTCAAGTTCGCTGCTGTTAATTTCAGTGCTGCTCAACTATTTAATCCCGAATGCAGCTCAAGTATTCACGCTTGTGACAACAATATCTACAGTGTTCTTCCTGGTTGTCTGGTCATTGATCATCATCTCATATATGATGTACTTGAAACGCCATCCTGAAAAACACGCCTCCTCAGCTTTTAAAATGCCTGGCGGAATGATATCAGCAATGATTATCCTGCTATTTTTCATCTTTGTATTCGCCTTATTATTCCTGGCTCCTGACACAAGAGTCGCTTTATACTGGACCCCATTATGGTTTGTTATTCTGTTCGTCATGTATAAAGTACAGACACGCTCAAGCCATTAAAGTTATGTTACATATAAAAAAAGCACAGCTCTGAAATTCATCAGAGCTGTGCTTTTATGTGTTTTTCAATAAATGACTTATTTTAAGCTTGCTACAAATTATACTTTAGCATGACCAGCATACACTTTACTATGTGCCGCATCTACTGTGACTAACGTGTCATTTTCAAGCTTACTATAGACATCTTCCACGCCTACAATTGTCGGTTTGCCGAGTGTCAGACCGACTACAGCTGCATGACTTGTCAGACCGCCTTCTTCAGTGACAATTGCCAGCGCCTGTTCGATATAGGGAACCATTTCAGCATCAGTGGATTGTGTGACGATGACAGCATTGGATAAATCTTTCCCTGCCAGTTCCCCTGCTTCTTTGACTGCAACGACATGACCGACTGCAGAGTTACGTCCAATTCCCTGTCCTCCAGCAAGTTCGTCTCCAACTAACTGAATCTGCATTAAGTTGGTTGTTCCTGCCTCACCTGTCGGTACACCAGCAGTAATAATGATTAAATCTCCATTTTCAACTGTACCGGTTTCAATCGCTGCTTCTGCTGCACCATTCAGCAGCTGATCAGTTGTTTTTCTACCTTCTTTTACGAGCGGCAGCACTCCCCATACGAGAGCCATATGTCTCGCTGTTTCTTCGTACGGCGTCACTGCAACGATATGTGCATGTGGACGGTATTTCGAAATAATTGTTGCGGTATGACCACTTTCAGTAGCTGCAACAATCGTCTGTACATTTAAGTTCAATGCAGTGTGTGCGACAGACACACCAATAGCATTCACCATCGTTGTTTCAGTCATTTTAGTGCGGTCGCTTAATAATTTCTTATAATCCTGTGCTTCTTCTGCAGCGTATGCAATATTGTGCATCGTCTTAACAGATTCCAGCGGATAAAGCCCGGCTGCTGTTTCTCCGGATAGCATAACTGCATCTGAACCGTCGTATATAGCATTGGCAACGTCACTCGCTTCAGCTCTTGTACAACGCGGGTTGCGCTGCATAGAATCAAGCATCTGTGTCGCAGTAATGACCGGTTTCCCTAATGCATTACATTTTCTGATCAGATCTTTTTGTACTAACGGTACTTTTTCAGCAGGAATTTCAACACCCATGTCGCCACGAGCAACCATCAGACCATCTGATACTTCAAGAATCTGGTCGATGTTTTCGATTCCTTCTTCGTTTTCTATTTTCGGAATGATATGAATGAAGTCACATTGACGTTCTTCTAGTATTTTTCTGATTTCAAGTACGTCTGAGGCACGTCTGACAAATGATGCAGCGATAAAATCGACTTTCTGTTCAATACCGAATTTAATATCTTCTGCATCTTTCTCAGTGATGCCAGGGAGATTCACTTTAACACCTGGAACATTGACTCCTTTTTTATTTTTCAGCTCTCCTGCGTTGATCACATCACAGATGATTTTTCCTTCGTCCTGTTTGATTTCCTTTACTTTAAGTTCAATCAGTCCGTCATCCAGAAGAATGGTTGAACCGACATGGACATCGTTAATCAGCTCTGCATAAGTCACTGAGAACTCTTCGGGTGTGCCGGTCACTTCTGACATATTGACTGCCACTGTAGAACCTTTAGTCAGTTCAATCTTATCATTCTCCATATTGTGGGTACGAATTTCCGGGCCTTTTGTATCGAGTAAGATGGCAACTGTTTTATTTAACTTGTCAGCCGCCTTTCTGATATTCTGAATTCTTCCGGCATGTTCTTCGTGACTGCCGTGAGAGAAGTTCAAACGTGCAACGTTCATCCCCGCTTCAATTAATTGCTCCAGCATTTCCGGTGCTTCTGAAGCTGGTCCTATCGTACATACGATTTTAGTTTTTCTCATGTATCATGAGCCTCCGTTATTTGTATTGTTTATTCATTAACACTGAAATTAGATTGAAAGTTCATTTGTCAATCGGAACATTCTTTCATCAAGTACATGCTGAGATGAGAAGATATCCTCAAATTTAGTCTTAGTCAGCTTGTTGTTCTGAATGCCGACAGCAAGACCGGATTCGCCCTCCATCAATAATTCAACGGCATACGCACCGAGTCGGGAAGCAAGAACACGGTCAACACCTGACGGAGAACCACCACGCTGCATGTGACCAAGTACTGACACACGCGTATCTACATTGATATATTTTTTAAGCTGTTCAGCACATTCATCACCTGACATGACACCTTCAGCTACAACGATAATAGAATGTTTTTTACCGCGCTCTATCCCTTGCTGAATCTTGTCAGCCACTTCTTTGATGTCTTTCTTGTGTTCGGGTACAAGCACTGTTTCAGCACCTCCAGCAAGAGCTGACCATAATGCTAGATCTCCTGCATCTCGTCCCATAACTTCAATAATGAAAGTACGCTCATGACTTGAAGCTGTATCACGGATTTTATCGATAGCATCGATAATCGTATTCAACGCAGTGTCGAAACCGATTGTGAAATCTGTTCCATTAATATCATTATCTATCGTTCCTGGAATACCGATCGTATTGATCCCTTCTTCACTTAATCGCTGCGCTCCTCTATAGCTGCCGTCTCCTCCAACAACAACCAATCCCTCAATACCAAGTGCATTTAAATTGTCGATTCCTTTTTGACGAACTTCTTTGTCTTTAAATTCGGGACATCTGGCTGATTGAAGAAACGTACCGCCGCGCTGAATCTTATCACCAACTGTACCGCGTTCCATCGGCTTGATGTTATTGGTCAAAAGCCCAAGATAGCCCTGGTACACACCGTAAACTTCCACATCATGGAACAACGCTTTTCTAACCACTGCACGAACTGCAGCGTTCATTCCCGGTGAATCGCCACCGCTTGTCAAAACCGCTATTTTTTTCATAGAACAAGTCCTCACTTTAAAGTACATATTTACTTATAAATTACCATAAAAAACAGGGCGATACCATTAAAAGAAGTCTATACATACGATGTAAACGTTTTATAAAATGAATTATGTATTCAAATTAAAAAACTTATCCGTTCCCCTGTCTGTCAGAGAAAACTGGATAAGTTGAAATATAGATTATAATTCTTCAAATTGTCCGATAGTTCGATATTTATTATAGCGTTGCTCCACCAGCTGCATGTCATTGAATTCGAGCAGTTCATTTAAAGAAGCTTCCAGCTGTCTTTCGATCAGCTGACTTTGTTTCACAACATCCTGATGAGCACCGCCGAGTACTTCTTCAATTAAATAATCGACTATTCCGAGTTCCAGTAAATCCGGACCGGTAATTTTCATAGATTCTGCTGCGCGCTGTGCCTGCCCGCTATCTTTCCAGAGAAGTGCCGCCGCGCCTTCAGGGGAGATGACCGAATAAGTTGAATTCTCCAGCATAAGCAGATGATTGCAGACGCCTAGGCCAAGTGCTCCTCCGCTTCCACCTTCTCCAATGACGATGGAGATGACAGGCACTTTTAATCCTGCCATTTCGACTAAATTCCTAGCGATGGATTCGCTTTGGCCGCGTTCTTCCGCAGCTTTTCCGGGATATGCGCCTTTAGTATCTATAAAGCAGATGACTGGACGGTTGAACTTCTCTGCCTGTTTCATCAGACGAAGCGCTTTACGATAACCTTCGGGATGTGCCATACCGAAATTGCGGTAAATATTGTCCTTCGTATCTTTTCCTCGCTGGTGACCGATTATAGTGACAGGCAGTCCTTTGTATGAACCAATGCCTCCGATTAATGCCGGATCGTCCCGGAATGATCTATCGCCATGAAATTCAATGAAGTCATCGAAGATTTCCATTATATAATCGAGTGATGTCGGCCGCTCACCGAGTCGTGCGATCTGCACACGCTGCCACGGTGTCAAATTGGAGTAAATCTCCATAAACTTTGCATGGCGTTCCTGCTGCAGTTCATTGATTTCTCCTGTCAGGTCCACTTGTTTTTCAGCCATATATTTTTCGAGGTCTTTAATCTTGTTATCGAGTTTTACGAGTGGTTTCTCAAATTGAAGTGCCATTTGGTTTACCTCCGTGCATCATGATGAGCTGTTTTAAAATATCCCGCATATCTCTGCGGTGCACGACTTTATCTAACTGACCATGTTCAAGCAGAAATTCAGCAGTCTGAAAGTCATCGGGGAGTTTCTCTCCGATCGTCTGCTCAATAATCCGTCTGCCGGCAAAACCGATTAAGCTCTCTGGTTCTGCTAAGTTAATGTCACCTACAGAGGCAAAACTTGCGCTCACTCCTCCAGTAGTCGGATGAGTCATATAGGAAATATAAAGCAGTCCCGCGTCACTATGACGGTTAATAGCAACACTTGTCTTCGCCATCTGCATGAGCGACAGAATGCCTTCCTGCATACGTGCACCCCCACTGGCAGTAAAGATAACGAATGGGAGTTTGTGCTCAGTACAGTAATCGATGACACGACATATTTTCTCTCCAACAACAGAACCCATCGAACCCATACGGAATCTGGAATCCATCACGCAGATTCCAAAAGGCATCCCATCAATCAGTCCAGTACCTGTAACAATGGCTTCATTAAGATCTGTCTTCTTCTTATCTTTTTCAAGTTTTTCCAGGTAGTCCGGAAAATCAAGAGGATTGGCAGATGTCATCTCCGCATCAAATTCATTGAAGCTGTTTTTGTCAACAATGATATGAATGCGGTCATAAGCCGTTAACGCAAGGTGATGATCACAGTTCGTGCAAACGTTCAAGTTCTTCTTTAGTTCTTTAGTATACATAATTTTTTTGCACTTCTGACACTTCGTCATGATGCCTTCCGGAACATCAGTATCTTTCATATTCTGAACAACGACGTATTTTTTCTTTTTATTATTGGAACGCTTGAAAATATCTTTAAACATCTGTATCCTCCTGCTCGTTAAAGGCGTGTTCATAATGCCTCAGCAAATTGCCGACCCGGGTCATAATAAAGTTATCCGAGCCTGTCTTTGTCAAATGATGCTCTATCACTTGCTTGAATTCTGATATTTCATCGATCTGCTTGTCAGATGAGATTAAGTAGCTGCCGATGAGTTCAAACAGCTGGTGGTCGTCCATATTAGAGAGAAACGTTCCTTCTCCCCGCTTCGTTGAAATAATACCGATCAGCTCCATTGCACGAAGGGCTTCCCTGACACTCGAACGGCTAATGTTGAGCTTGTCGCTCAAATAGCGTTCAGAAGGCAGTTTATCTCCTGGTGACAGGTGATTATCGATGATAATTTCCTGAAGCTCATGAACAACAGAGACAAATCCTTTCTGCTGCTTTTCAGTCAAAACCTGTCACCTCTTATTCTAAATCTGACAATTTGTATGTCTTTTTCTCGATGTCATCAGGATTGACTTTAATTCGGCTGACGCCGGACTCCATTGCTGCAATCGCCACTGCTTTTGCAACACTCGGAGCGACCCGCTTATCAAATGGTCCAGGGATGACGTAGTCAGCTCTCAGCTCCTCTTCACTGATAAGACTTGCTATCGCTTCGACAGCAGCCCGTTTCATCTCTTCATTAATATGTGTCGCGCGCACGTCAAGAGCTCCGCGGAATATACCTGGGAATGCCAGAACGTTATTCACCTGGTTTGGGAAATCTGAGCGTCCAGTTCCTACAATTTTAGCACCAGCCGCTATTGCTTTGTCAGGCATGATTTCCGGATTTGGATTCGCCATCGCAAAGATAATTGGATCTGCATTCATCGTCTTAACCATTTCTTCAGTTAATGCCCCTTCTACAGAGACACCGATAAAAACATCTGCCGAAGCAATGATATCCTTAAGAGAGCCTTCGATTTTAACCTTGTTGGTCCACTTCGCTACGTCGTCTTTCGTCGGATTCATACCATAAGTACGTCCTTCAAATATAGCTCCTTTAGAGTCACACATTACCATATTTCTGACACCATAACTATAGAGCAATTTAACGATGGCAATACCTGCTGCTCCCGCCCCGTTCAATACGACTTTGATATCAGCAAGTGCACGTCCAGTCAGTTTCAGCGCATTCATCAGCCCAGCAACAGTCACAATCGCTGTCCCGTGCTGGTCATCATGGAAAACCGGGATATTGGTCTCTTTCTTCAGGCGCGTTTCAATTTCGAAACAGCGGGGCGCTGAAATATCTTCAAGATTGACACCACCAAAATTAGGTTCAAGGAGCTTCACTGTTTCTACAATCGTATTTACATCTGTCGTTTTTAAAGCGATCGGAAATGCATCGACTCCCGCAAAACCTTTAAACAGCACTGCTTTACCTTCCATGACCGGGAGACTTGCTTCAGCACCGATATTTCCAAGTCCAAGCACTGCTGTTCCGTCAGTAACCACGGCTACTGTGTTACCTTTCATCGTATAATCAAACACTTTTCTTTCATCCTCAAAAATAGCTTTGCATGGTTCTGCAACGCCTGGAGAATAAGCAAGAGATAAATCTGCTCCGTTTCTTACTGTAACTTTGGAATTGATTTCAAGCTTTCCCTGCTTAACTCTATGTAAGTGTAACGCATCATCTTTCAGTGACAATTTTTTCATCCTCTCGACTTTGACCCTTAAAAATTTAGTAATACAACAAAAAACAGCCGCAGTGGTCTGACCACTACGGACTACTATATCATAAAGCTTTAGGAGTTAAAAGATTAAATCACTCGGATCATTTCAGGCGGATAAGTTTCAAGCAATTGCTCTGCTGTCACTTTATCAATCAAAGCGAGCTGGTCGCTTCTTCCCGTCTTCATCGAATATTCGAACAGCTTGATTGTTCCTTGTCCGAGCTGTATTTTCGGCTTCTTCAGGACATAGATTTCCTTCAGCTGATTCATATAATTGATTTTAAACGCGTCGAACGATTGCAACGAATCAGCAATCAACTTATCAGATGTTCGATCAAACTTACCTTTGACGACAATGAGCTCGTTTTTCAGAAGATATTTTTCAGCAGATTGAAAGACAGCGGGAAAGATAACCAGTTCCAGTTCACTGATACCGTCCATCACTTTCGCAAACGCCATAGGCTGCCCTTTTTTCGTCCGTATGCGCCGCAGTTCACTGACAGCGGCTAATATATACTGCCCCGGCTGTGCCTGCTGAATTTGATACAGCGGGAGATAGAGATGTTCGTTGAATCGCTTTTCAACCGGATGTTCTGACAGGAAAAATCCAAGATGCTTATATTCTGCTGCTGCTTTCTGCTCTTCACTCATCTCTTCATGATGCTGGTATTTTTTCTTCAGATTGAGTCCAAGGTCTTCCAGGAAATGATCTTCCTGCTGATTGTCAGCACCGACGTTCAGAACTTCATCAAGTGTCGCAAGAAGTGTCGCCCGGGTCATCTTGAATTCATCGAATGCACCCGTAAGAATCAATGCCTCAAGTACCGGGCGAGTCATTGTTCTTGAAGGCAGACGATGTACGACATCGTAGAGATCGATGAATCGTCCATTACGACGTTCATCTATAATATCCATCACTGTTCTGTAACCTAACCCTTTAATCATCCCAAGCGATAAAATGACAGTATCATCAACTGCTCTGACAAACCAATGGGACTCATTGATAGAGGGAGAAGTAAATGAAATATTCTTCGACTTAAGTTCACTGATAAAAGCGGCCATCTTATCCTCACTACCGATGACATTGCTCATAATGGATGCATAGAAGTAAGACGGATAACGGACTTTTAAATACATCATCATATAGGCGATCTGGGCATAAGCGACTGCATGTGCTCTCGGAAAACCGTAATCGGCGAATTTCAGTATCAACTCATAGATCTGTTCAGCCATCTTCCTATCATAACCGTTTTTCAGACTGCCTTCTATAAAGTGTTGCTTCTCCGCTTCAAGAACGTCACGCTTCTTCTTACTCATAGCACGTCTCAAGTTATCTGCTTCGCCAAGTGAAAATCCCGCAAACTGGTTGGCAATCTGCATAATCTGCTCTTGGTATATGATGACACCATAAGTCTTATTGAGTATAGGTTCAAGATCAGGATGAAGATAAGTCACCGGCTGCCCGTGTCTTCTCTCAATATAAGTAGGAATCTGCTCCATCGGGCCTGGTCTGTAGAGACTGAGTACCGCGACAATATCTTCAAAATTTTTCGGCTGCAGTCGTTTCAGCACATTTCTCATACCCGCTGATTCCAATTGGAAGACACCGTTCGTATCGGCTGCTGACAATGCTCTGAACACATGAGCATCATCATAGTTGATTGTATCCGTTGTAAGATTTATCTTTGCCTGCTGTAGTACGCGCTGAATAATCGTCAAGTTACGAAGACCAAGAAAGTCGATTTTAAGGAGGCCGAGCTGTTCTACCTCAGTCATCGTCCACTGCGTTAAATTAATGTCGTCTCCTTGTATTAACGGGACATAGTCAGTCAATAACTGGTCATGAATGATAATACCTGCTGCATGCGTGGACGTATGTTTCGGCAGTCCTTCCAGCTGACAGGCGATGGCATACCATTTTTTATGCCGTTCGTCCTTAGTGACAAATGCCTTGAAGTCATCCATATGATAAGCTTCGGTTAATGTGATTTGTTTCTTCGGCATCAGATGCGAGACATATTTCAAGTCATCTTCGCTGAACTGCAGGATTCGTCCGACATCACGCATGACTGCTCTTGCAAGCAAATGACCAAACGTGACGATACCGCTGACGTTGAATGCACCGTATTTACTCGTGCAGTAGCGGATGACTTCTTCACGTCTCGTATCCTCAAAATCTATATCGATGTCCGGCATGGTCACTCGTTCAGGATTCAGGAATCGTTCAAAGAACAATCCATGTTCTATCGGGTCAATCATCGTGATATTCAACAGATAGCTGACAAGTGAACCACCTGACGAGCCACGGCCAGGTCCGACAAGAATTCCTTTTGACTTTGCATAGTTAATCAAATCGCCGACAATGAGAAAGTAATCGCTGAAGCCCATCTCTGTGATGATACGGTATTCGTGCTGCATACGCTGTTCGTAGCGTTCATCAAAATGAGCAATTTTATGCTTTCCTTGTTGTATCAGTGACCATAAATAGTCATCACTTGTTTCGTTGTTCGGCGTCCTGAATTTCGGCAGTCTACTCAAAGAGTGATTCACTTTGACAGAGCATCGGTCAGCAATCTCTTCTGTACGGGCGATATATTGAGATGAAACATCAAGTTCTGCCAGCCGTGAAGAAGTCATGAAATACTCCTCTCCTGTACGATGATCCAGCGTTTCAAGCATCAGCTTGTCGTTATTGTCAATGGCCTTCAGCACAGTGAGGTCCTGAAGTCCAGACGGCTTCATATAACGGATAGGAGATAGATAGACCTTCTTCTCTTCAGCAACAGCTGATAGATGACATGCATAACCATCTGCATCTTCTACCAGATGGTTCAACTCTGCTGGCAGCTGCTTGAAAATGGCAATTGTATCTTTTCGGTATCGTTCAAACAGCGACAAGGGAACGATATCCAATCCCTTCAGCTGAATTTTAGAAGATAACTTCAGCAGATTGTCATAACCTTCCTGATTCATCGCAAGAATGACTGCATCCACATTCATATGTCCGTCTGTTAAGTGGACAGTCATACCGGTGATCGGTTTAATGTCATGCTTGAGACATTCCCGGTAAAAAGCCTGAATGCCATACAAAACATGTGTATCTGTAATAGCAAGAGCGCGTTGACCATCTGCTTTAGCGGCAGCCACTACTTCTTTAATTCTTACAGTTGATTGCAGCAAGTCATAACAGCTATGCAAATTCAGATGGACAACCATACGCTCTCTCCTTTACTTTACTGTATCTTTTAAATCTTTGACGAGCTGCTCAAATTCCTCTCTGCTATAGACTGTGCCTCCGCTTGCCATGGGATGTCCACCGCCGTTGTAACGTGCCGCAAGATCATTGATAGAGGCGCGCTTGCTTCGGATGCGGGCTCTTATCTCGTCTCCCTCATCAACTGCAAATACCCATGCTTCTATTCCTTCGACATCACTCATACTGTTGACGAACAATGAAGCATCAGAAGCGGTGATGTCAAACTGTTTCAATATGTCCTGTGTAATAAATATGTATCCGACATGGTCTTCATAGCTGAAGTTCTGGAGAACGTATCCTTGGAAATGAATGCTCTTGATCGGGCGTTCTCCCATCTGGTTAAGAAGCGCTGTATGGTCGAAATGATAGCTTATTAACTTTGAAGCGATTGACATCGTTCTCGAAGTCGTATTATTGAATAGAAACCTTCCCGTATCTCCGACAATGCCTAAATATAAATATTTAGCGACGTCTGTTGTGATGTAATCTTCACCATAGCCAAATAACAGCAGTATTTCATAGATCATCTCACTTGTTGAAGATGACTGAGTATTGACGATGTTCAGTTCACCAAACTGGTCCACCGGCGGATGGTGATCAATTTTAATCAAATACTTGCCGGTTCCATAATGCTCACCGTCAATTCGCGGTGCATTGGCTGTATCGAGAACGATGACGAGCGCTTCCCGATAATCGTCAGGCGTTACACTGTCCATCTCACCGAAAAATGCCAGGCTATCAGGCATAGTGCCTGCAGCCATCACTTTTTTGCGCGGCCACATTTTTTGAAGTGCTGTTTTAAGGGCGAGCTGTGAACCTAATGCATCAGGATCCGGTCTGACATGACGATGAATAATGATGGTGTCATATAAGTTCAGCATATTCTGTAATATCTTGATCTGTTTATTATTCATATTAGCTCCTAAATATCGTTTTACAGTTTTTATCGTCACTGCTATAATGCAGTTGGAGGTCGTTCGTTATGTGGCAGACAATTTTTCCTTATATTATTTCATTAACCGTCGTTATTATGATCATCACTTTTATGCTGGCGGTATATCAGCTTGCTAAATATTTCCGTACTAATCGTGATGTCAGACGTGCGTGGCATAGAGCAAGAGGCCGAATGATGTTCGGTATTTTCATGGTAGCATTTGCCATCAATCAGGTTTTGTTATTCCCGAATGCAGTCACCTATATCATCTGTGCTGTACTCATCATCTTCGGTCTCGCTAATATTAACTATGGTATTAAAGCGTGCCGGTACTTCGAGCAGTATTTTGATGAAGAAGATAAGGCGTGGGCAGAACTCGAGAAAGATAAGAAAGCTTAAGGCTTTCTTTTTTTATGCCTCAATTAGCTGACACATCAGCATTGCCTTTGCCACGGTCACCTGTTTGCTGCAAATATCCACTTCCAGCTTCGCAAACTTCCGCCCTGAATCCAGTTGAAGCAGAGAAATAGAAAGCTCAGAATCGATAGGCACTGTCTTCAGGAAATAAATATTCAGACTTTCGATGAGAATTTCACGCTTACGCTCTCGTTTCATGGCGTATTTCGTTGCTTCTTCAATGATCGCGACAAATACGGATTTACTGACTGTACCAAGATTGCTTGACATTTGGGGTGTCATTCTTACTGTAATATCATTTCCTTCAAAGCGCATATATTTCAGAACCTGATCATTGATAGTATGTCCCATCTGTGGCTGCCTGTCAGCTGACTGCATAGCAAGCAGTACGTCTTCACGCGTCACTATTCCTGCAAGCATGTGATGTCTTGAGATCACAGGAAGCATTTCTATCCCTTCCCATATCATAATGTGAGCACATGCAGCTATCGTTGAACTTTCAGAGACCGTAATCGGATTTTTTGTCATCAGCTTCTTAATTTTAATGCTGTTGTCCTGATCGATAATGTCCTTATGCGTAATAATACCGCATACTTTTTCCTGGTCATCGATTACAGGAAAGCGTGTATGCCCTGATGACATGGACAGCTCCTTCCAGTCACGGACCGTATCACTGTCAAAGAGTGTACTAGTCTCATCCGCTGAAATTAATATTTCTGCGACCGTTAAGACTTCTTTTTTGATCAGTTGATCATAAATAGCACGGTTAATCATATTAGCTACAGTGAATGTATCATAGGCAGATGAAATAATCGGCAGCCCTTTCGCATCCGCCAGCTGTCTGATTGATTCTTCTACTTCAAATCCACCTGTAATGAGTACAGCTGTATCTTTTTCCAGTGCAATCTGCTGTATGTCTGAGCGGTTACCGACAATCAGCAATGTATTTGCTCCGAGATACTTCGCCGCATCTTCTACTTCCATGGCGCCGATCGCGAACTTGACCAGCGATTTATGAAGCCCGCTTCTGCCGCCTACTACATGTCCGTCAATAATTTTGACGATTTCAGCGAATGTCAGATTGTCTATCGTTTCGCGTGTCTTCTTCTCAATCCGAACCGTGCCGACACGTTCAATTGTAGAGACAATGCCTCTATTTTCAGCATCTTTGATTGCCCGGTAAGCAGTGCCATCAGAAACTTTTAAATCCTTCGCTATTTGTCTGACAGAAATTTTACTGCCGATCTTGAGACTTTCAATATGGGCTATTATTTGCTCATGTTTCGTCATGCTGTGCTCATACCACCTTCATTAAAAAGACAACGGTCAGCGAGACCTGTCATATTCACTTACAATGTTACTGACTGACCAGGCTTCAGTATTTCCACCCGGGTATTAACTTGTTCCTTGAATTCCTCAGGGTTCTGGGTGATTAAGTCAAATGTATCATAATGAATCGGCACAGCGATGCGCGGCTTGATGAATTCATTGACTGCAAAGCTTGCATCATCGATCCCCATCGTGAAGTTATCACCAATAGGTACGAAACATAAGTCAACAGGATGGCGTTCAGCAATCAGTTTCATATCAGAGAATAACCCTGTATCGCCGGTATGATAGATGACATGCTCTCCTAATGTAAAGATTAATCCGCATGGCATGCCGAGATAAATGATAGTTCCGTCTTTTTCAGTGTAGGAATTACTGTGGAAGGCCTGAACGAATTTCACCTTGCCGAAAGCAAACTCACGGTTCCCGCCGATATTCATTGGATGACCATTAGTGATTCCTTTTGTGCTCAAATAATCAATCGTTTCAGGTAGTGCAATAACTGTAGCCCCCGTCCGTTCAGCAATAGAAACTGTATCTCCTAAATGGTCTCCATGGCCATGTGTCAATACAATGAAATCCACATCGCCTTCTTCTGCCTTTAGGTCAGACAACGGGTTTCCAGTGATAAAAGGATCGACAATCACACGTTTTCCGTTCGCTTCAAAAGAGATGCAGGCCTGTCCGTGAAAAACAACTTCCATCAATAACACTCCCCTTTATTTATTTAACTTTATTATACATGAACAGCAGTGGATTTGATATGATTGTACATGACAGACTATAGAGAGGAGATTATTATGCAAACTGAAAAAATCAATTATTTGAAGCAACAGTTGACAAAGCTAAATGTTGATGCGTTATGGCTGACTAACCCGGAAAACATCAACTACTTTACAGGCTTTCTATCCAATCCTCATGAGCGGCTGCTCGCTTTACTTATCACACATGATCACAAGACATTGTTCGTGCCGAAGATGGAAATGCAGGCAGCTGAAGCTGTATTTGATGGTTCAATTATCGGCTATCTCGATACGGAGAATCCGTATAAATTACAGACTTTTTCATTTGAACGTATCGCTATAGAAAGTGAACATCTAACGGTCAAGCGTCTTGAAGAACTGAAATCCAATTTCAGTATGATGGAGTATGTCAGTATCGATCAGACCATCAAAGACGTTCGAAACATCAAGTCAGCTGATGAACTTGAGATTTTAAAAACTGCGGCAAAATATGCTGATCAGGCCGTGGAAATCGGCGTCAAAGCATTGACTGAAGGAATCAGTGAAACAGCAGTCGTCCGCTTGATTGAAGCAGAGATGATGAAGATTGACGGCATCTCTGCGATGAGCTTTGACACCATGGTGCTGTTCGGTGACCATGCTTCGCTTCCTCACGGGACTCCTGGCAACCGTGCTTTGAAGACAGGAGAATATGTATTATTTGACCTGGGTGTTGTCTATAAAGGATACTGTTCAGATATTACAAGAACAGTAGCATTCGGTGAAACAGCACCGCTTCATAATCAAATTCATGCGATTGTCACTGAAGCGAATAATCGAGCGATTCAGCTTGTCAAACCGGGCGTACGAATTGCTGACTGCGACGCAGCTGCCCGTGACTATATTACAGAGCAAGGCTACGGAGAACAGTTTCCTCATCGGCTCGGTCACGGTCTCGGCATCAGTGTCCACGAGTTTCCGGATATTTCATCAGCTAATGATGATGTTTTCAAAGAAGGCATGGTCTTTACTATTGAACCAGGTATTTATCTGGAAGGAGAAGTCGGCGTCCGTGTTGAAGACGATCTCGTCGTGACGAGCAATGGTTACGAAGTACTGACGCATTATCCGAAATGATCAGAGAAGCTGTGGTTGAAACATTCCCTGAAATTATTAGAGCTGTTGCCGCAGGTGCTGACCGGATCGAACTATGTGCAGATCTGAATACCGGAGGTACGACACCGAGCTACGGCATGGTCAAATGTGCTGTTGAATACTGTCATAGCCAGAATGTTGAAGTAGCAGTCATGATCAGACCGAGAGGCGGTAATTTCTGTTATGACATTTATGAGCAGGAAGTCATGCGGAGCGATATTATTACATATACTTCACTCGGTGCAGATTATTTTGTCTGCGGCACTCTTACATCAGACTATGACCTTGATACACTTGCACTGAAAAAATTGATCAGTGCTACATCAGTCCCTTTTGTCATGCATATGGCATATGACCAGATTCCGAAGCATCAGCAGCTGAAAGCGATGGATGAGCTCATTGCGCTCGGCGTTGTCCGACTGCTAACTCATGGTTCAGCGGATTCCTCTACATTGATTACTGATAATGTACAGCAGCTTGCACGGCTGCTGGTCTATTCAAAAGGACGAATTGAAATTATGCCGGGCGGCGGACTGACCAAGGATAATGTCCAGGAACTAATCAACCAAATTCCGTTTCACGAAGTTCATGGCACTAAAATAGTCTAACTAAAAAAGCTTGGAACACTCATCTAATCTTTAAAATTAGAGAGTCGTTCCAAGCTCTTTTATTAAGTCATTCTTATAATAGTTCATTAGCTGCGCGGTACTCAAGTCCCTGGTCTTTCGCTACCGCTTCAAATGTCACGTAACCATCCAAAGTATTGATACCTTTGTATAGTGCCGGATTCTGTTTCACTGCTTCCACGTATCCTTTATTGGCAATCTGCAGCGCATAAGGAATCGTCGCATTGTTCAGCGCCATAGTCGAAGTTCTTGGAACAGCACCCGGCATGTTTGCTACGGCATAATGTACGACATCATGCTTAATGTACGTCGGATCATCATGAGTCGTAATACGGTCTGTTGTCTTGAATATACCACCCTGGTCAATTGCAATATCGATGACGACAGAACCTGGATTCATTCCTTTGATGACTTCTTCAGACACAAGCTTCGGTGCTTTTGCACCAGGAATCAATACAGCACCGATGACTAAGTCACTCTGTTTAACACTTTCATCGATATTGAATGGTGTAGACATCAACGTCTGAACTGAGTTGCCGAACAAATCGTCTAACTGCTGTAATCTGATTGGATTTAAGTCAAGAATTGTTACTTCAGCACCAAGACCGACAGCCATTTTGGCAGCGTTCGTTCCTGCCTGTCCACCGCCGATAATCGTCACTTTCCCTTTATGAACACCTGGTACTCCGGCAAGAAGAATCCCTTTACCGCCGTTAGTTCTCTGCAGATACTGCGCACCGATCTGTGTCGCCATACGCCCGGCAACTTCACTCATTGGAGATAAGAGTGGCAGGAATCCATTGTCCAGCTGTACTGTTTCATAAGCGATACCAACAACTTTGTTGTCGAGTAAAGCTTTCGTGAGTTCTGGCTCAGGCGCAAGATGGAGATAAGTAAATAGAATTAATCCTTCCTTGAAGAAGCCGTATTCAGAAGCGAGCGGTTCTTTCACTTTCATGACCATCTCAGCATCCCATGCTTCTTGAGCTGTAGCGACAATTTGACCGCCTGCTTCTACATAATCTTCATCCGTAAAAAATGAACCCATACCCGCCGCTGTTTCAACTACGACTTCATGACCACTTTCGACTAATGAATAGACACCTGCAGGGGTTAGTGCTACACGGTTTTCATTATTCTTAATTTCCTTAGGTACGCCAATTTTCATGTTCTTCTGCCTCCTATAATATGCTTCACATCAATAGTAACATTTCATAATGAAAACGCAACCATTTTTAAGGTTTATCCCCTATTTTGTGCTATAATAAAAGTGTAATAAAGAACGATACAGGAGGGATTTTTATGTTAGCATACAAAAACATCTTAATCGCAGTCGACGGCTCAAGTGAAGCAGAATGGGCGTTCAATAAAGCCGTTGAAGTCGCAAAACGTAATGATGCGAAACTGTCTATCATCAATGTCATCGATACTAGAAGCTATGCAAGCGTTGAAGCTTATGACCGTTCAATCTCAGAACGTGCATCAAGTTTCAGTAATTCTCTGCTGGAAGGATATAAGCAGGCGGCACTGGACCGCGGAGTCAGTAAAGTCGATACTTATACGGAATACGGCTCACCTAAAACAATCATTCCTAAGAAAATCGCTAAAAAATTAGAAGTCGACCTCATCATGTGTGGATCCACAGGATTGAATGCTGTAGAACGTTTCATCATCGGCTCAGTATCTGAAGCGATTGTCCGTCACGCCGACTGTGACGTACTGGTTGTCAGAACAGAAACATTACCGGCAGATTTTGCACCAGAAGTCGCAACAGACGAACTCATGCAGAATGCCAATTACTCTATTTAAGAATAAAACCGAGATGAAAATACTATAGCCTTTCTTCGAAATTATGACACACGGTTTCTTTCCGCACACATGCAGAAGCCACCGTGTCTCTTTTTCAAAAAAAAAGCTTTTGTTCTCATCAAGTAAAAATGGCAAAAACATTGTTTCTAATTAGTGGGTGAAAAATGAAATCTCAAAATATATTAATAAGCATTCTTCCAAATAAGATAAAAACTGAAGTCATCAATTGTAATATCGAATTATTCGCATATTTTATGGAAAATAATATTAAAGATTTAGACTATGCATTTATTATCTCTAACTATGCAAATGATATTAATAGTTCTGATGCACATGAAATGGCTGGTTCGATTTTTCACTTTCATTTTAATTACTATCAATATGCCTATGAATTTGCTTTTTCACATTACTGGAAATCTTTAGAGGTTTCTCAATTTGCTAATAAAAAATTATTAGAAGATTTTCTAGAGATTTCTACCGAGCCTGATTTTGCCATAATTCCAAATGAATATCTTTAATTTGTTAAAATGAAATTAAATGATTTAAAAAGATCATAAATATAAGCACTTGCTCAAAATAAGAGCAAGTGCTTTGTCATTTATTATTCAGAAACCAGTTCTCCATAAATCATGACATCCCGAGCGATCATGACTTCTTCGTCCGTTGGAATGACCATGACTTTGACCGGTGAATGCGGATAGTTGATAAATGCTTCTTCGCCGCGTAGTCCTGTGTTTAGTCTTGGGTCCCAGTAGACACCCATGAACTCTAGTCCTTCCAAAACTTTTGCGCGGACGACGTCAGAGTTCTCGCCGACACCTGCAGTAAAGATGATAGCATCTAAACCGTGCATACGTGTCGCATATGAACCCATGTATTTATGGATACGGCTTGCAAATACTTCGAGTGCAAGTTTCGCACGTTCGTCACCTTCCAGTGCGCCCTGTTCAATATCGCGTAAATCACTGGATGATCCAGAAATACCGAGCAGACCAGATTCTTTGTTCAGTACATCAAGGACTTCTTCAGCTGTCTTCCCTGTCTTCTCCATAATATATGGAATCAATGCAGGGTCAAGGTTACCGGAACGCGTTCCCATTGTAACCCCTGCAAGCGGCGTGAAGCCCATTGAAGTATCGACTGATTTACCGCCATCAATCGCCGCAATGGATGCCCCATTACCGATGTGGCATGAAATCACACGCAGCTGTTCAATCGGACGTTCCAGCAGTTCAGCTGCACGTTCTGATACATATTTATGGCTCGTACCGTGGAAACCGTATTTACGAATACCGAAATCGTTGTAGTACTGATACGGTAAGCTGTACAAATAAGATTCTTCAGGCATTGTCTGATGGAATGACGTGTCAAATACAGCAACGTGGGGAATGTTCGGCAGCATTTTTCTGAATGCTTGTATTCCCATTAAGTTGGCTGGGTTATGAAGGGGTGCAAGATCAATCAATGATTCAATCTGCTGTTCTACTTCGTCTGTGACAAGTGCTGACGTCGGGAATAATTCTCCCCCGTGGACTACGCGGTGTCCAGTGCCATCTAAATCATTGATATCATTGATGATTCCGTGTTTCTTCATTTCGTCAAGCATCATATTAACAGCCTGCTCATGATCTTTAATATCAAGAACCTGCTTAATTTTTTCTCCGTTGACTGTAATCGTGAAGATGGAATCTTTCATGCCGATTCTTTCCACAAGACCTTTAGTCATAACTTTTTCTTCAGGCATTTCAAATAACTGAAACTTCAGTGATGAACTGCCGGCATTAATTGCCATTATTTTTTTCATGAATATCCTCCTCAAAAGTTCTACTCTCATATTAAATCATTAATACAGGATATTATCAATCATTATAACAGTTACAGTTATTTTCGATTAGCTTTGAACCATTCATTAAAATCAGCAAGGAAAGATTTCATTTGATGCTCATCTTTGAAATCCGGGATATTTGCTAGCAGGACTTCTACTGGTGGTGTTTTTTTACTACTCTTCCGCTCTAAGATCAACAGTGATTTTCGAGTGGATTCTGTTTTGAATAAGCTTGATGGAAAATTAAGAAATGCCTGAATTATCGTCTCTGTTGCAATAAATTTTTGTAACTGTTCCACATTATCATGTTCAAACAACTGACTCGGCACGACTAAAAATGCCAGCCCTCCCGGCTTTAATGCATTAATCGTCTGTTCAATCAGCAGATGATGTGAGAAACTGTGACCTTCCTGAAATCCGAGTTTCATATCATGACTTCTCTCATCTACAGGATAATAACCGACTGGCAGATCGCCGATGACGATATCCATATTTGATACATTAAGCGGCATGATGGCATCCTGGGGATAGACATTGAACGGGATTTCGAGAAAATTCGACAGATGGATGCTGAGTCTTGCAAGTATCGGGTCAACTTCCACAAGATAATGCGTAAACGTTTTATCCGGATTCTGCTCATGTACAGTGGCTGATAAATGACCTGTACCGCTTGTTATATCGAGCAACTGTGCCTGTTTTTCATCTTCCATGAACATACGGACGATATAGCTGACAAGATAGCCGATACTGTCTGGCGTCATCTGATGGTTCGGTTGTATCATCTCTTCTTTTAACATGCTTAAATAGGCAAACTGAAACGCTTTACGTCGTTCTACTGTAGTGCTCTGCTCAAGCAATGTCCGATCATTCATATAAATATCTTCCATGCTCAGCCCTAAATTCTCAATAAAACTGTGTCCGTTCTCCAGTTGAAGTTCTTTCGCTTTTTTATCTAGCGTTTCAAATAATTGTTCAATCATCTCATATTTCCTTTCAAATAAAAACTGCCCTAAGTTAGGGCAGCGTCATTAAATTGATTTTAAAGCGTCAAGCGCATTTTCATAATCAGGATGGTTTGTTCCTTCAGATACTATTTCAGTGTAAACCACTTTATTGTCTGCATCCAAGACAAATACTGAACGTGCAAGCAATCTAAGTTCTTCCATGACTACACCATAAGCAGTACCGAATGATAGGTCTTTGTGATCACTTAATGTCACAACATTATCAAGCCCGCTTGCTGCACACCATCTCTTCTGTGCAAATGGTAAGTCAGCAGAAATTGTGATGACTACTGCGTTGTCGATTCCTGAAGCTTCTTCATTAAAGCGTCTCGTCTGCTGGTCACAAACACCAGTATCAAGTGAAGGGACGACGTTGATCAGTTTCTTTTTGCCTTCATAGTCAGTCAATGTGCGAACAGATAAGTCATTCGCGAGCGCTGAGAAATCGGGTGCGATGGTTCCTTCTGTCACTTGCTCGCCAAGCAGTGTAACCGGTGAATCTTTAAATGTAATTTGAGTCATTACTAGTTCCTCCTGAATAGTTTATTCGTATTTAATTTACCATGAAATGCGCCTAAAGCGAACTATTTTGGCTGAACCACATGTCTCACATGTGTCAGTCGGTCACGTAGTCTTTCCTGCTGTTCTTTGACTACAATAGTATCACTCAGCACATCATGTATCCCTTGTCTGCTCGGATTGAACAGTACAACAAGGTATAAAAGATTCAGGAAAAAATTGCTGATGTATCTACCGAATACTTCTCTGACGACAATCCGGAAGAATGTCATCGGCTCGTCATTATAAGAAACAACTTTTAACCCCATGATCATCTTACCGATTGTTGCTCTGAAGAACCATGTCATCAGCACAAAATAAAGAAAATAGACCAGTGCGCTGGCAATATTGGCTGCACTGAATATCGGTGCTACGACGTGCTGATCAGTTAAATTAAATTGAGACATCAGCGGATCGATTAAAATCTGCTTAATACACCAAATGATTATCGCGTCAATCAAGTAAGCTAGTAACCGCGACCCGAAACCTGCATGTGTGCTGTAAATAACATCCTGCTCATAACCTTCGAGAGGTGATGATGGATAAATTACGCGTTCATTCATAGTTACCACCTACTCTCCGTATAAATACATCGGCGTTGTGCCATGGCGTTGTGCCATCAATTCTTTAATAGCAGCTACATCACTCTGACCGGTCAGCCTGGACATCAATGATTTTGCTGCAAGTGGATTAGATCCGAAAATAGAGTCCGGCTGTGTGAATTCTATCACTTCTGCTTTATCTGATTTTATTTCTTTCTTTAATGCCTTCAGTGCATCTTCTTCAAGACCGAGTTCATCAACTAAACCATTTTTTTGAGCTTGAAGTCCGGAATATACTCTGCCGTCTGCCAGCTGTCTTACTTTATCAGCGGGCATGTCTCTGCCATCTGAAATGACTTTTACAAACTGACTATAACTTTCATCGACAAGTGACTGCAGTATTTTACGTTCTGAAGCATCCATTTCTTTCGTCGGACTCATAATATCTTTATGCTCGCCGCTTTTGATCGTATTGAATTTAACGCCATATTTATCAGCCAGTTCTTTGTAGTTTGTCGACTGCATGATAACACCGAGTGACCCTGTCAAGGTTTCTCTTGAAGCGAAAATTTTATCGGCTGGCGTTGAGATGTAATAACCACCTGATGCAGCCATATTTTTCATCGCTACATAGATTTTTTTATTTTTAGCTTTAATTTCTTCAAGTTTATTATGTATTTCTGCGCTTTCGTATACACCGCCGCCTGGTGAGTTGACGACGAGAAGGACACCTTTAATTGAGCTGTCATCTTTAATTTTTTCGAATTCTGTCATTATCGTCTGATGATTATATGATTCATTTGCCCATAAAGATGGTTCTCCTGTATCCTGAATGACACCGTCCACTTCTACACGTGCAATTTTCTTTGTCGCATCGCTGCCGGAAATAGTTGTTTCTTCTAATGTTCCAGGTTTGTTCAACCCTTCTAATTCTTTCGAAAAGTCTGAGGTGAAGTTACTTGTAAATAACGAAGACGCAATCGCAAGAATAAATAATGCAGCTGCAATCAACAGTGCTATGATTCGCTTGTTCATATGATCATCCTTTCAAATGGTTTTATTTACATCTATAATAATAGCAGAAAGTATATATTAATCATAACACTAGGAGGAATTTTCCATGAATGCTAGAAATAAGTTTTATTTCTTCACTTCGCGTGATCCAGAAGTCATCGCTCAAAAAAATAAAGTCGCTGACCTTGCAGTGGCACATGGTTTCGAAGTCGTTGAAAATTCCGAAGATGCTGATATTATCGCATCGATCGGCGGAGATGGAGCTTTCCTGCAATCCGTACGTAAAACCAATTTCCGCCAGGATGCTATTTATGTCGGAATCTCCACAAGCGACCAGAAATATTTATACTCAGACTTCCATATAGACGACACTTCTAATCTTCGCGCCGCTGTTAAGAATGAAACGACTGAAGTTAGACGCTACCCGGTACTTGAAATCAACTTGAACAACGAGATGACTTACTACTGTCTGAACGATTTTTATATTAAATCTTCTATTATTAAGTCTATGACTATGAATGTTACAATTGATGATACCCATTTTGAGACATTCCGGGGTGATGGATTATTGATCTCTACACCGACAGGATCAACCGGTTACAATAAATCGCTCGGCGGTGCTGTCGTCGACCCTAAGCTAAAAAGTATGCAGATGACAGAAATTGCTTCACTGAACAATAATAATTACCGTACCCTTGGCAGCCCGGTAGTCTTAAGCGATCAGCGTGAACTGACACTGAGACTGGATAAATCCGGCAACTACTATCCAATCATGGGTCTTGATAACGAAGCTTTATCGATACAGTACACAGACTTCATTTCAGTGAAAATCAGCGAAAAAGTTATCAAAACATTAAAAATCAAAGAGAACTCATTCTGGCATAAAGTAAGACGTAACTTCCTTTAATCCATATATGAACCCTCTTTGATATTAGTTGAAGAAATGGGTTGTGATGTAATCCCAGGCGTTCTTGCCGATGAGCAGCACGGTCACTATAATGAAGAGCAGCTTGACATAGGAAACACCTTTCTTAAGCGCAAACTGACTGCCGGCATAACTTCCGGCTACCATTGCAAGTCCCATACAGAGACCAACTGTATAATCCACCTTGCCTAAATACATGAAGAGCAGCAGCGCTCCTAAGTTTGACGCAAAGTTGAGAAATTTTGCGTTGCCTGCCGCTCTTAGAAAATCAAAGCCAATAATTAACAGGCTGAAGAGCAGAAAGCTTCCTGTACCGCCGCCTAAAAAGCCGTCATAAAAACCGATTAATCCGACGACACAGATGAAAACCACTGACTTTAGCGGCGACAGCTTCTTATAAGTTGTCGTTGAACCCCAGTCCTTATTAAAAAGTGTATAGATAAGAACAAGCGTCAGCATGATAATGACAATCGGCTTCAATAGAGCCGATGGCAAATAAGTGGCTGTCAATGCTCCAAAAATAGAGAATATAAAAGACAGGGGAAACAGCTTTCCGACAATATGGAAGTCTACTTTCCCTGATTTGATAAACGATACTGTCGACGTCAATGAACCGAATGAACTTGCAAGCTTATTTGTACCAAGTGCAGTAGCAGGATTCATGCCGGTTGCAAGCAGCGCAGGAATAGAAATGAGACCACCCCCACCCACTACTGCATCGATAAATGCTGCTAGAAAACCGAAGAAAATAATAATTAAAAGCATCTGTATATCCATAAGCTGTCCCTCTTTTTAGTTAATTATTCCTTAGTCTACTGAGCGATTTAATTCCTCAAAGATCTCACTGTTTTCAGCATTGAAAGCTGTTCTTAATCTGTCAGCATAATTTGTAAAAGCACCATCAATACCGGCATCGATCAAACGCGTCATATCGTCAGGCTGATTAAGTGTATAAGGAAAGACGAGAAAGCCGATTCCATGCATGCGCTCAATCAATGGTTGATCGAGGTCTTTAATGCTTGGTCCTACTGCATAGACAAAATGATTGATTTGTTTTAGGTCATCATCTGTCATATTGCGTAGTACTTCCTTTTTTGTGAGCAGTAAGAGCGGCATACCAGGTACCAGATTATGGACTTTTATGAGACTCTCCAGACTGAACGATTGAATGACTGTTTGATTACCAGTCAGCCTCTCCGGTGTCAGCAGCTGATGTCTGTCTAATATTTCAACAAGTCGTTCTTCCATACCCGGATACACTTCCGGGGCTTTCGTTTCAATGTAATAGTTGACTGCACCATATCGACTGATGACTTCTTCTAATGTTGGAATGGTCTGACCCGCATAAAAATCCTGCTGTAATTCAGGAAACTTCTCATTATACCAGCTGCCAACATCAAGCTGCTTAATCTGCTCGAGCGTCATTTCTTTAATGATGCCTGGCAGACCTGCTGTACGTTCCACTGTTTCATCATGCATGATAATGATTTCACCATCAAGCGTCATCTGAACATCAAGCTCTATATAATCAGCTTTCATATCAAAATGGCTCATATCATAAGATGAAAAGGTATGCTCAGGTGCATATCCAGATGCACCTCTATGTGCGATGACAACATTTTTAGTCAGCATAACAAGTCCTCCTTATAGCAGATCGTTAAATTGCGTGCTCATTTTCTCTTTATTGATTGTCAATACTTCTATGTTGTTGATGGCCTCAGCAATCAACGGTTCAAAGTCATAGTTATTTTCAAATTTTTCCATCTTATCAAGACGTGGGTTCGTCTTTGGGTTTTTCGGAGTAAAAATAGTACAGCAGTCTTCAAACGGCTTGATAGAAGTTTCAAATGTACCGATAGCTTTTGCTTTTAAAATAATATCTTCTTTGTCAAGAGTCAGCAGCGGACGTAGAATCGGCATAGATGTGACAGCATTGATCGTATACATGCTTCCCAATGTCTGACTAGCCACTTGTCCGAGATTTTCACCATTAACGATAGCCTTTGCATCGATTTGATGTGCTACTTGTTCAGCAATCTTCAGCATCATGCGTCTTGTCGATGTCATCGTCATATTTTCAGGAATGACTTTATGAATCGTTTTCTGAATATCTGTAAATGGTACAAGATGAAGTTTAATGACACCAGTTGTTTCAGCCATAATGCGTGTCAGATCGATAACTTTCTGCTTCGCTTCTTCACTTGTGAAGGGTGGTGAATGAAAGTGAATCGCCTCGATTGTTACACCGCGCTTCATCACTTCTATTCCTGCTACTGGTGAGTCGATACCACCTGATAACATCAATAGCGTCTTCCCGCCTGTGCCGACCGGCAGTCCACCTGCTCCTTTAATGACTCGTGAATAGATGTAGACGCCTTCTTTTCTCACTTCAACATGTATGGTAAAGTCCGGCTTTTTCACCTGAACAGTCAAATGTTCTGTGTTTTTCAGTATCTCACCACCAAGCATACTCTGCAGTTCAAATGTATCGTGAGGAAACTGTTTATCTGAGCGTTTAACATCGACTTTAAATGTCGCATCAGCTTCATCAATTTCCTTTGCAGTGCCGACAGCTGCTTCTATTATCTCATCAATTTTCTGCGTCGTGCGGACGACCGGGCTGATTGATTGAATGCCGAATACTTTGGATACTCGCTTCATCACATCTTCAATATCAGTTTCCGGTTCAAGGTCTATGAACATTCTGTCTCGTTCAGCGATGACATGATAGCCGGAAAGCGGAATTAATGCATACTTTACATTTCCTTTCAGCTGGCTGATAAAGTGATGACGGTTTCCCGTTTTCAGCGTCAACTCACCATAACGTACTAATACTCTATTATATTTCATTTTTTTAATAACTCCTCTACTTGACTATATATTTCCTTAAATGCGGCCTTAAATCCAGCGATTTCTTCAACTGTATTATCTTTAGAAAATGACACTCGGACACTGCCTGTAATGGCATCTTCCGGCACATGCAGCGCTGTCAGAGTTTCATTCAGCTTTGCTCGTTTTGACGAGCATGCGCTCGTCGTTGAAATCATAATTCCCCGCTCACTGAAAGCATTGACTATGACTTCACCTTTAATGCCGACAAATGAGAAGTTGACAATATGGGGCGCACCATTTGGATGAGAGTTCAGTCGTATACCGGGAAACTGTTTGACAAAGTTTTCGATGTCCTGCTTGAACTGATATAATCGTGCACGCTGCATATCCATATTTTCTGATGCAAGACGCATCGCTTTACTCATAGTGACATTGACAGCTACATTCGATGTGCCGGACCGGTAACCATATTCCTGTCCTCCACCAAATATGGTCTGCGTGATGTTGCGCAGCTGACTGATAACGAGAATTCCCTGCCCTTTCAGACCGCCGAACTTATGACCGCTCAGGCTGAAGCTGTCAACACCCTCTATAACAAGCGGCATCTTTCCGAAAGACTGTACACAGTCGACATGGAAATGAATTTTCGGATAGTCCTTCAGCCTTTCCGCTATTTCACTGATCGGGAGAATAGCTCCCATTACATTGTTGACATGCATGACTGATACTAATATCACATCATTAGACAATAATTCTGCGAAATGGTCCATGTCCATTGTACCGTCTTCCTTGAACTTTACGTATTTGACAACGAAACCTTCCTGCTCGAGGGTTCGTAATGTTTCAAGGACAGAAGGATGTTCAAGTTTTGTCGTAATAATGGTGCTGCCAAATGCTTTCTTAGCTCTAGCCATCCCTGTCAGAGCCATATTATTGGACTCTGTCGCTCCACTCGTAAAAATAATGCTCTGATGGTCGAGCTTTAAAATGGTCCTAATCTGACTGCGTGCCTCTTCCTGAAGCTGATTCGTCTCCAGACCCATCTTGTGCGGGCTAGCCGCGTTAAAATAAAATTCCTCATTAATCTTTGTATATGTCGACAATACCGCCGGATCGGGCTTTGTCGTTGCACAATTATCGAAATAAATCATAGGTCACCTCATTAATATTGTAATACTATACCATAAAAAAGAAAAAGACTTGATTCAAGTCTTTTTCTATCTGTTAATTCATCTGATGGAGACGCTGCTCGATTTTTTCCGTCGCACCTGGTTCTACGCGTTCGATGGCCGCCTCTGCAATCTCCACTGCACGTTTGTAGCGGTTGTTGCTGAACAGGCGTTCTGCTTCGTTCAAATCTTTATTGACATCAGAACGATCTTTTCGGTAGCGGTTGCCATATTGAATCAATGCTTCTGCGTACCTAGCGTTGTCCAGTACATCTACCGCTTCCTGCTCAAAAGTATTCATAGTGACAAGCACTTTGTTGACTTTATCACGGACATACTCAACATTCATCGGCCGTTTGTTAAACAGACTATGAACTTCCCGTGTTTCTATATCTATCTCGTTCTTCATAATAATGAAGCGTTCTGGAACGCTCGCAAGATTCGATGCTAACAGTCGTCTGAATACTTCTTCTTTACGACTTTGAATCTTCAGCGTATGCTGCTGTGCTTCTCGTTCGTATTCACGAAGTGCTGTCAAATGATGCTGGATTTTCTCCTGATTGTCATTGATAACTGCAACGTGATCCTTGATATACTGAAGATTATCTTCTACTTCTGAATAGCGGACAGCAGATTTAGCCATCTCACTTAAAATTTCATCATATATGCCAATCAAACTCTGAATTTCATTGTCATATTGACGCACCCTCTGAATATCTTCTTCATTAATATGATAGTTTTCTTTCACATATTCTATTTCTGTGCGAAGCGTATAGTTCATATCTTTCGCATAAAATAATTCATCGGTAATAATTTCCCGTGATTTCTCCACGCTGTTCTTTGCTTTCACTTCGATTTCCACCAGCTCCAGCATATCGTCAAGAGAAGTATTGATCTCACTGATGATCTCTTCTGCCTCATCAAGCTGGAGACGAGCTATCAATGGTTCTACAAGATTGAGTTTCCCTTTTAATGTCTGAAGGTTACTGTCCACTTTGACATGGTCAAGATTGTATCCTTCCACTTTCAGGTCACGACAGCCATAGCGGACATCCTGGAACTGACCTGGTAGTTCCTTCTGGACGTCTCGAATAAGCAACGGAATCTCATCCATATCTTCTTTAAGGCGAGTCATCTGATGGTGCAGTTCAGTAATCTGCAAGTGCGCCGTATCATAGTTTCCTTCATTAGCATACTGAACATATTCATCAATTCTTGGTGTAAACAATTCGATATTATCTTCAAGTGGCTTAGCTGCATCGCCGTATTGATGACGATTGGCAAGCACATCTCTTTTTGCTTCCCGGTAAATCGTGCGACATTCTTCATATTTTACTTGATCTGACTTTGCACTGCTGACATAGTTATTGATATCAGCCGAAATATTATTATATTTCTTTTCGATCTGATCGAGAATCTGATGACTTTCTTCCACTTTTTCCTGGCTTTGAGAAAATTTAAATTTATCCAGAGCTGCGTCTGCATCATTGATCGTTAACTCCACAGCTTTAATATCTTCAGTTAGGACGGTCTGCCATTCACGTTTCCATTTTTCAAAGCGCATATTTGCTTCACCTTTAACAGTGAGCTGTTTCACTTTTACCAGTTCATCCTGAAATGGCAGCGCCTTTACTTCTTCTTTTCGCGCTTCAACTTGCTCGAGAGCAACACGCTTCTGATTACGTTTATAGAATAAAATACCAACAGCAATAAGTAGTAAGACAATAACCAGCACGATGATATATAATGTCATAAATAATCTTCCCTCCAACCTACTAAATTATATTATAACTTAAAAAAGAGTCTCAAAAAACATTTTCTTGTGAAAAATATCGCAAATGATTAAAATAGGACTATCTAATTCAGAAGAGAGGTTTTATCATGTTTCAACCAGGTCAGCTAAAAAGTTATGATGAATTAAATTCAGCCCTTGATCATCTGCTCGCAGGTGAAGATGATATCGTCAGTCATCTGGCTAATGCCAGCAGTCTGCTCAATTACTTTCTTGATAATGTCAACTGGGTTGGTTTTTATACGATGAAAAATGGCCAGCTTCAGCTCGGACCGTTTCAAGGCCTTCCAGCATGCGTCACAATTCCTGTCGGACGCGGCGTGTGTGGTACTGCCGTCAATGAAGACAAAGTTATGCGTGTTGCTGATGTTTATGCATTTCCAGGTCATATTGCCTGTGACGCGAATTCAAAGTCAGAAATTGTAATCCCAGTACATAGAAACGGTGAAATTTTCGGCGTACTGGATATCGATGCACCGGTTACAGATCGTTTCAGCGCAGATGACGAAAGAGGACTGGAAGCATTCGTCAAAGTGCTGGAGAAACATCTGTCGACAGCAAGCTGAGGAAAATTGCTGGAGTTGTGGCGTGTATCTTGGGTTTACACGCCATAACTTTTTGAAATTGCAGTTTTTCGGTGAGATGTGGCGCGTATTTGAGATTTACACGCCACATCTTTTTCTACTTAATCAAACGTTGACATCTTTCTTCATATTCTATATAATAAACGAATGTGAATAAACGAGAGTAGCAGATAAATATTGAGGCGCTCTATGGTATCCCCTTAGTTGGCGTGCTGTGTAACCAAAGCTAACAGGCGAAGGCACGGAAAGATACTATATCATCTTAAGCATTTATCATATTTTTGTTTTTCGCGAAAAAAACAAAAGGAGGAGTCAACTTATGGCTCGTTTTACAGGTTCAACTTGGAAAAAATCTCGTCGTTTAGGTATCTCATTAAGCGGCACTGGTAAAGAATTAGAAAGACGCCCTTACGCACCAGGACAACACGGTCCTAACCAACGAAAAAAATTATCAGAATACGGTCTTCAATTACAGGAAAAACAAAAACTTCGTTATATGTATGGTATCAACGAACGTCAATTCCGTACTACATTTGACCGCGCAGCAAAAATCAAAGGTATTCACGGTGCTAACTTCATGGCACTTTTAGCATCACGATTAGATGCTGTTGTTTACCAATTAGGTTTAGCGCGTACGCGTCGTCAAGCGCGTCAGTTAGTTAACCACGGTCACATCATGGTAGACGGCAAACGTGTAGATATCCCATCTTACACTTTAAAAGCAGGTCAAGTAATCTCAGTTCGTGAAAAATCACAGAAATTAGACATCATCGCTGAATCTGTTGAATTATCAAATCACGTACCAGACTATTTAACATTCAATGCTGATGCATTAGAAGGTACATTCGTACGTACACCAGAACGTTCTGAATTATCTGCTGAAATCAACGAACAGTTGATCGTTGAGTACTACTCAAGATAATATTTTCAAACCTCCGAAATTCGGAGGCTTTTTTTTATTCTATTATTAAAAAAGATCTATCAAACTATTTTCTTCCTATATAGAGAATAAAACTTAAGAGTTGAAATAACGATTCAAGTCATTCATGATAATAGAAAAACTAAAGGAGCTTTTATGAAACACACATTTACTGGTCATGCACAGTTCACAGGCGGTTACGCAGCTAATGGCAATCTCACCACACAGAATATGGATACAAAAATCTCTATACCTGTCTCAATGGGAGGTCCGGAAGTCGGAACGAATCCTGATGAATTACTGCTCGGTGCCGCAACGACATGCTTTATCATTACACTGTCAGTCATGTTCAAAAGAAACAACATGTCGCTTGAATACTTGAATGTTCAGTCTAAAGCTATAGTTGACGTGACAGATGGAGTCTTTACTTATGAGTCCATCCACTACGATGTCACTGTAGATACGAAAGAACCTATTGATAAAAGAAACCTCATCACCCGCTTCGTTCATAAATCAGAAGCGAACTGCATGATCACCCGGGCGCTTGCAGGAAACGTTGACGTTGTGATTGACCACATTACTATTAATCATATTAAGTAAAATATTCGGCATCAATAAGCCATCCCTCCACTAAAGAATAGTCTTAAATTCTCATTGACTTTAAAGCACAAAAGCCATAATATGAGAAAATACGGAGAAAAGAGGGATGAAATGAGTTCAGTAACACAGCTTCAAAAACCTAAACGTAGACGAGGAATCAGCCTCCCTACTCAAATATTAATAGCACTGATACTTGGAGTAGTCGTTGGTGCATTATTAAACGGACGAACAGATGTCGTCAATTATATACAGCCTTTCGGTGATATCTTCCTTCATTTAATCAAGATGATTGTTGTACCGATTGTATTTGCTTCACTTGTCATCTCAATTGCCGGGGCCGGCGACATGAAGACGGTCGGACGCTACGGCTGGAAAACACTGCTTTATTTTGAAGTCATCACAACTATCGCTATCGGGCTTGGAATTATCTTCGCCAATGTCTTTAAACCAGGCGCTGGTATTGACGCATCGAAACTGCCTAAAGGAGACGTGTCAAAGTATACAACAAATGCTGAAGCCGCTTCTCAGTCAACTTACGGCAATCATATGATCGATACAATTGTTGGAATCATACCGACGAACATCATTAAATCAATGGCAGACGGACAGTTACTACCTGTTATCTTTTTTGCCGTATTCTTTGGTCTCGGACTTGCCGCTATCGGTAAAAAAGGAGAACCTGTTAAAGCATTTTTCGAAGGATTCCTCGATGTTATCTTCTGGATGACAAATCAAATCATGAAGTATGCGCCGATCGGAGTCTTTGCATTCATCTGTGTGACAGTCATCAACTTCGGACTCGGTGCATTGATTCCATTAATGAAACTGGCGCTTGTCGTCGCAGGTTCAATGGTATTCTTTATCATAGTCGTGCTCGGTGGTGTGGCAGCTATCTGTAAGATCAATATCTTTCATCTACTAAAAATACTGAAAAATGAGATACTGCTTGCCTTCTCTACATCAAGTTCTGAGACTGTATTACCAGTCATCATGGACAAGATGGAGAAGTTCGGTGCCCCGAAGGAAATTGTCTCATTTGTCGTACCGACAGGCTATACATTCAACCTGGACGGATCAGCACTCTATCAGTCGATCGCAGCCCTATTTATCGCTCAGATGTACGGCATCCATTTATCCATCACTGAACAGTTAATACTGCTGTTCACACTGATGCTGACATCTAAAGGAATGGCAGCTGTCCCTGGAACATCCATCGTCGTACTGATAACGACACTGACAGCGATGAACATCCATCCGGAAGGACTGGCTCTGATTATTGGTATTGACCGAATCCTTGATATGATGCGAACTGTAGTCAATGTTGTCGGTAACTCATTATCTACACTCGTTATTGCGAGATGGGAGAACCGCCTGGACTACGAAAAAGGACGTAAGTACTACGAAAGTTATATAAAATAAAAATACGCCCGCTTTCCTGACAAAAGGAAAGCGGGCGTATTTGACTAATGACAGTCCTATTATTTTAGATATTCATCGACTGCATCAGCCACTTGCTGTACATGTGTACCGATAATAATCTGCGCGTTCTTTTTGCCGGTCTTAATCACACCTGCAGAACCAGTTTGTTTAATAAGCTGCTCATCTACTAAACTGTTGTCTTTCAGTTCAAACCGAAGACGCGTTGCACAGTTAGTCATCGACTCAACATTATCAGCACCACCAACCCCCTGGATCAAACGTTGTGCCAGTGCATCATATTTATGTGTCTTACCAACCGTACCAGCTGTCACTTCATCAGCAACGCCGACTTCATCGCCTTCACTAAGAGCCATTGCAGCAATCTCCTCGTCACTCTCACGACCTGGCGTTTTAATGTCAAGCACCTTAATTGCGAAGCGGAAAATGACATAGTAAACCACGAAATAAATTGCTCCAAGTACAAGTAACATGAGTGGCTGATTAGCATTCGGATTTTTCAATGATAATAAATAATCAATGAATCCCGCACTGAAGCCAAAACCTGCTGTCCAATGGAACGTCGCTGCAATAAACATAGAAAGTCCTGTCAATACTGCATGAATAAGATAAAGCACAGGTGCAACAAACATGAACACAAATTCAACGGGTTCTGTTACTCCTGTCAGAAAAGCAGAAACGGCACCTGCCAAAAAGATACCTGCGACTGCTTTTTTACGTTGTGTTTTTGCTGAGTGATACATCGCAAGAGCAGCTCCTGGCATACCGAACATCATCACTGGGAAGAATCCGGCTTGATACATACCTGTTACACCCTTAACTGCTTCTTTACTCTGGAACTTACCAATATCATTGATGCCTGCTACATCAAACCAGAATACCGCATTCAATGCATGATGAAGTCCCGTTGGAATTAAGAGCCGGTTGAAGAAACCAAATAATCCTGCCCCTACTGCTCCTAATCCAAGCATCCATTCACCAAAACTGATTAATGCCCCGAATACTAACGGCCAGATAAATAATAATATTACCGAAAGAATCATAGCAAAAAATGCTACTAAAATTGGTACAAGACGACGGCCGCTAAAGAATGCCAGAGCTGCCGGTAACTCCGTCTGATGAAATTTATTGAAAGTCCATGCTGAAATCAAGCCAATAAGAATACCGACAAATACATTATCAATCTTAGAAAATCCTCGATCTACTTCTTCGGGTTTGATACCAAGTAAGTTGGCGACAGAATCGCTTGCAAGTACATTAGTGACGACGAGAAAACCTACAACCGCCGCAAGTGCAACTGCTCCATCTCTCGACTTACTCATACCTAGTGCAACGCCTATTGCGAATAAAATCCCAAGATGATCTAATATAGCTGATCCTGATTTGATAAAAAACGCTGCAAACTGGTTATTCGCACCCCATCCTGTCGGATCAATCCAGTAACCGATTCCCATCAATAATGCTGCTGCCGGTAATACGGCAACCGGCAGCATTAAACTGCGGCCTAAACGCTGTAAAAATGAATACATCATCTTACCTCCTTTTTTCTTTCATTATATCAATTGATTAAGATTAATCCTACACAATATTAAAAGCAGCGATGAACTCATTGGTCATCGCTGCTTTTAATATTATTAACCTTTATAAGCCACTTTTTTCAAATAATCCGAAACTTCTTTTATATCTTTATGGAACTGTCTATCTTCGGTAATAGCTGGTACAAATGTTCTGTATTCCTCGAACTTCTCCTTTGTCTTCGGAGATAACCGGTCTGCGCCTTTTAATTCAACTGCTTGCAGCGCGATGATACATTCAATGGCTAAGACGTTTCTTGTGTTCTCGAGCATCATATAGCCGTGTCTTGATCCTATTGTCCCCATAGATACATGGTCTTCCTGATTGGCAGATGATGGAATAGAGTCTACACTTGCTGGGTGAGCGAGTGTTTTATTCTCTGACACTAAGCTCGCTGCTGCATACTGCATGATCATCGCTCCGCTCTGCAGTCCCGGTTCCGGGCTTAAAAACGCTGGTAATTCACCATTCAGCTGCGGGTTGACGAGCCTTTCAATCCGTCTTTCTGAGACATTGGCAAGTTCACTGATGCCGAGCTTCAAATAATCAAGCGCAAACGCAACCGGCTGCCCGTGGAAGTTACCGCCGGAAATGACTAATGTCTCGTCTCCTTGATCAAAGATCAGCGGATTGTCGTTCGCTGCGTTCATTTCTTTCTCCAGCACTTCTTTCACATGTCTGAATACCTGGAAGCTTGCGCCATGAATCTGCGGGATACAGCGCAGTGAATAAGCATCCTGCACGCGTACTTGACCTTGTCTTGTCGTATGACCAGACCCTTCCAGCCAGTCAAGCATTCTCGCAGCAACTGCTGTCTGATCTTCTGAGTTACGGACGATGTGAACATTCTCGTTATAAGCATCTGTAATACCGTTTAATGCCTGATGTGTCAGTGACGCAATCCACTCTGCCTGATAAGCGATAGATTCTGCTTCTATATAATTGATCACACCTTGTGCGGTCATCGCCTGCGTTCCGTTGATCAGTGCAAGCCCTTCTTTAGCCTGCAGTTGATGCGGCTGTCTATTTAATTGTTTCAATACATCTTCACTGTTCTGTTCCGTCCCCTTGTAATAGACACGACCTTCTCCTATTAAGGCAAGTGCCAGATGTGACAGCGGGGCAAGATCTCCTGACGCACCGAGTGACCCTTGTCCTGGTATGACAGGAATAATTCTTTCGTTGATAAAGAACACAAGCTGTTCCACTAAATCAGTAGTGACACCCGAATGCCCTTTTAGCATTGTATTCAGACGCAGCACCATCATGACAAGTGCAACATCCTGTGAAAACGGCGTGCCGACCCCACACGCATGCGATCTGATCAAGTTGACCTGCAGTTGATTGTACTGCGTTTCTTCAATTAAGACATCACTGAACAATCCGAATCCCGTCGTAATCCCGTAAATTGTTTCCTGCTCATTAATAATTCGTTCTACGATTTTTCTGCTTGCCTTAACCCGTTCGAGTGCATCCGTTGAAATCTCTACAGTTCCTTTATCTGCAAGAAACTCACGTATCTGTTCAATCGTTAGCTGCTCACCTGTTAAAGATAAATTCATCACTTACTATCCCCTTTATAGATAAATACTTTCTATATAAATTATACGCATAGACATTTCCAGAAACAATAAAGAAAACGCTTTCTTTACTATGGTGTCGAATTAGTGTATTAAAAATAAGTATAAATATTTACCTTAAATTAAAAAAAGAGTAGAATATTATATAGTTAACAATTTGTTTATTTTCATAAAATTTATTGATGTATGCATATATTTTTTATATCATCTTGTAATTCTTTTATAGTCATGTTACATTTAAACTAATAAAATATATCAATTTAGTCAGAAAAAAATATCCTTTCATCAGTCTATGCTCTATAATTAATATAATAATTCAAATTAAGGGTGATTATATTGAGACGCCTCGAACATTTATTCAGTGGCAAACTTACTGCTTATCAAATAGCCACAGCTACAGGCATCGAGATAGAAATTATATCCGGTCTTGAAGCAGGTTCTGTGTGTCTGGAAAGCATCGATCAAGCTTCATATAATAAGTTGTTCGATCTTGAGAGAAGTCTATTTTCTTCAGAAATCGAACAGCAGCATACATCAAATGAGACAAGTGCATAGCACTTGTCTTTATTATTGATACATATTCTTCAGATAACTAATAGACTGTACTATCAATTCCTGCAACACTTCTTCTTTAATATCATCAACTTCCTTAATATAAAGACAAGACTTTCCTTTGCTGAATTTCCCAAGACTTTTCAGTTCTTTCCCGCTGCCGCTATTGCAATGAGCCAAATATAGATTGATTTTTGTTTTTTTCAGTGCAAAGGCTACTAAAGGAGCATCTCCTTCATATTTTTCATCGATCATATAATGATATTTACCGAAACCAATCATCGACGGTCCCCACATTCTGGGTTCAAATCCAGATGTCTGTTCAAAGATTTGGAGCAGACGAAATACATCGTTCTTCCGCGTCTCATCTGTTATTTGAGAGATGAAGAGGTCTACTTCTGAATGTCTTGGCTGGTTCATCACATCAGTCATCCGATTTCTCCTTTTTGAAAAATTATACTATATATTCAGAATCACTAGTGTTGCATAAATAAATACAGAATTTTCTGAACTTTTATTTTCTACGAAAATTTAAAAATTGAAAACACCTAAACAGAGGTAGCGATCATCCATTTTTTTACTGATGTAATTACGTAATAAC
>NZ_SCWB01000008.1 GCF_004359545.1 Macrococcus lamae | reverse complement strand
TTGGATCACGTCTTTTCTTAGCCATCTATAGACCTCCTTAAAAAGTTAATTCGATTTTATCACTAAAAAAATAAACTGCGTAGCAGAGTCGTACGCCCTCTACTTACACAGTTTATTTTACAATCCCGTTTCAGTAGTGAAAGTTATAATGATACCAAGTATCATTAATAACGGCGCGTATATTTTATAGGTTGATTTATTCATAGTGATCTCCTTATAATGATTAATACTATTATATAATGATTTACAAAAATGTCATAATTGTCTACTAATTGATTATGTGGGGTGTAGGATGAATCATTGTATTTTCTGTCAGGATATCACAGACCAGCAAGTGCTGACACAAACAGAGTTTTTTAAAGTTGTTTATGATATAGATCCGATTCAAATGGGTCATCTTCTGATCATTTCGAACCATCACTATATGAATATCAGTGAACTGCCTAAAAATGCATTGGTTGACCTTGTTATGCTGGAACAGCAGCTCACAGCTCTCTTAGAAAGTCATTGTGCTTATGGTGTGACGATAGTGAGCAACAATGGACGGGTCATGGATGATGGCACTCACTTTCATGTGCATCTCATTCCAAGGTATCAGAATGACGGTTTCTGGGACCATGTAGTAGTTGAAGAATGGCCAATGGATTTGAACCATCTAACGGAGGAACTTAAATTATATGGATAATGATGATATTCAGTTAATTAACAATTTCATTAAATCAATTGATATAAAATCAATAGAAGCGTTTAATAAAGGGTGGTCTGTTGACCAGAAATATATCATTAAAGACCAGCAGCATGATACATATTTATTAAGAGTATCCACTATAGATAGAATCAATCAGATGCAGAAACAAATTAATCTTGTTGAACAGTGTACTGCTCTAGGTTTACCGGTTCAAAGGCTGATTGAACATGGAGTATTCAATGATACTTGTTTTATATTATATGAGTGGATTGACGGCCAGGAAGCGGCAGACTATATAGGTGACACTGAGCCTGAAGAACAGTATCGACTTGGACATGATGCAGGTCGTATATTAAAAGAGATTCACTCCATACCCTATCATTCTGATTCAAGCTGGGCAGACTATTATAACGACAAGATTGATTGTAAGATAAAAATGTATAATGAATGTCCACTTAAGTATGACGATGAAGGATTAGCACTTCGTACTATTGAAGAAAATAGAAGGTACGTAACAAATTCAAAGTTTGTATATCATCATGGTGATTACCATATCGGTAATATGGTAGTTGATAATGAGAAACGACTTTTTATTATAGACTTTGATCGTGCAGATTTTGGAGAAGGTTATGAAGAATTTAACAGGATTACATGGTGTGTCAGTGTCAGCCCCTTATTTGCAAGCGGGATGATTAACGGGTACTTCAATAATGAAGTGCCTGATATATTCTGGAGGCTGCTAAAACTTTATATAGTGACTAATGCGCTTTCGTCCTTACCATGGGCAATGCCTTATGGTGAACAGCAGATCGATGTGATGAGAAACGAGTATGCGGTTCAACGAAAATATTATAAAGATTTTCAGTTGACTATACCAACTTGGTACACTTTGAATAAAGTGTCGTAAGTTTAGAATCAAACTCAAACAACCAACTATACACTTTCCTTCGTTTGTAGTATAATAAATATATCAAATATAAATAATATACTAGAAAGAGTGATAATTAATGAAAGTTGAATTAGGGATTACATCATTCGGCGACAATAATGCGATTCATACACCTGATGGCATACAGGATAAAATTTCTGCTGATGAGCGAATCAGAAATATTGTTGAGGAGATCAAGCTTGCTGATAAGCTGGGTTTAGATATTTACGGGCTTGGCGAGCATCATCGGGAAGATTATGCAGTGTCTGATCCGGTGACGGTACTTGCCGCTGCGGCAACTCAGACGAGTCATATTCGTCTGTCGTCTGCTGTGACTGTGCTGTCGTCTGATGATCCGATACGCGTCTATCAGCGCTTTGCAACGCTCGATGCATTATCTAACGGGCGTGCTGAAATTATGGCAGGGCGTGGGTCATTCATCGAATCGTTCCCCCTGTTTGGTTTTGACTTAAATGACTATGAGGTCCTGTATGAGGAGAAACTAGATTTACTGATGCAGGTGAATAAAAACGAGAAGGTTTCGTGGTCAGGGTCAACGCGTCGTCCGGTTGACAATAAAGGTGTCTATCCGAGAGCTGTGCAAAGTGAAATTCCGATTTTTCTTGCGACTGGTGGCACCCCTCAGTCGTCCTACAGAGCAGGGGCACTCGGTCTGCCAATCACGTATGCAATAATTGGAGGCAGTCCGCTGCGATTCCGTCAGAATATCGCAGTGTATCATGCAGCCGCTGAAAGTGCGGGAATTGATAAAAACAAGCTGAAGATTGCAACACATTCATGGGGATATATTGCTGAGACTGACGAAGAGGCGTTCCGAGACTACTATCCACCGACAGCAGCGAGTCATAATGTACTCGCAAAAGAGCGCGGCTGGCCACGTTATTCAGAGCAGTCTTATATGCATGAGATTGAACACGGCGCGTTATATGTCGGCAGCCCGGAACGCGTCGCACAGAAGATCATCGAGACGGTCGAAGGGCTGGGTATTGACCGCTTCATGATTCACTTGCCGATGGGTTCTATGCCGCACGAGAAAACGATGCAGGCCATTCAGTTATATGGCGAAAAGGTTAAGCCGATTGTCGATGACTATTTTAAAGATAAATAGATTGATGTAAATTTGCTTTTTAATCTGAATTTTGTTACTTTAGAAGTAACTTACAAAAGGAGGCATCACTTAAGGGATGATTATTCGATAACATGGTAATGATGCGAACAGCATATTATGTGAAATGTTATCGGGATAACTCTGTCTATTGATGTCTTTACGTTCAGTAAAGCTTATTTAGTCTCGATTTCTCTCACATGATATGTGGGAGATTTTTTATTGGGAGGAATCAGCATGAAGACAATCAATCAGAAATTAATGGTAGACGACAAAATGTTAATCGATCATGTGCACTTTACGATTGATGACGGCGAGCATATTGCAATCATCGGCGATAATGGAATCGGCAAGTCCGTGCTAATGCGTCAGCTTGCAGAGCAGTTTAATACCGGTATTCTCGAACAATCCATTGAAGAAGACAGCTCAGTGCTGGATTTTATCATTGCGGTAAATCCACAGCTATATCAGCTCAAGCAGCAAAAGAATCTGGATATTAATTTAATCAGTGATTATATTGAACAAGGCGGTTATGAGCTTGAGAATGAAATCATCCAGATGATGAAACGCTTTAATTTAAATGAAGAAATGGCAGAACAGAATGTGTCTTTGTTATCCGGTGGTGAGCAGACAAAAGTCGGACTGATTAAGTTATTAAGCAGTCAACCGGATATATTTTTATTTGATGAACCAACGAACCATATTGATGGTGAAACGAAAGAGTGGCTGAAAAACTGGATGAAACAATCGAAGGAAACGATCATCTTTGTTTCTCATGACCGAGATTTCATCAATGACACTGCTTCAAAAATAGTGGAGCTTAACGTAGATGGGTCAAAAACTTATCATTTGAATTATGACTGCTACTTGCAAGAAAAAGAACGGATGAGAAAAGAAAACGCGGCGCTGATTGATAAAGAAAGAAAAGAAAAACAGAAGATGAAACGAATGATTCAGGAAATGAAGGAATGGCATCATGAAGCGGCGGGAAAAGCGGGTGTCAGAGATCCTGGTGAACAGAAGAAAGTCGCTAAAATTGCGAAGCGTTATAAATCTAAAGAACATCAACTGCAGCAGAAAATCGATCATTTTGAAGGAAAGAGTAAAAAAGAGTTTCGGACAGATTTATCTATACATTCCACCACATTTAATGCCAGGCAGTTTGCGCGATTTGAGCATGTAGGCATATCTTTTGATAATAGAAAGATAATATCCGATGTGACGTTCACGATAGAAAAAGGTGACAAAATTGCAGTTGAAGGGCGTAACGGGAGCGGGAAATCCACTCTGCTCAAATTACTGATCGGTGAACTGTCGCCTAACGAAGGGAAGATTGCAGTCAATCCTGAGACACATATCGGCTATTTCTCACAGCAATTGCAGCAGTTGAATTTGAATAATACGGTATTAGAAGAAATACTTGAAAATGAAATCGACGTCAGCTTTGCTCGAACGATCCTTGCATCATTTCGTTTTACAGCAGAACGCATGGATGACATCGTTGAACATCTGTCAATGGGTGAGAAGTGCAGGCTCGCGTTCGTTAAGCTTTATTTTTCAGAAGCGAATCTACTCGTTCTAGATGAACCGACCAATTACTTTGATATCACGATGCAGCAGATCGTTGAGAATATGCTCGTCAATTATCAAGGTGCGATTATTTTTGTCAGTCACGACCGCTATTTCAACCAGGCAGTCGCCAATCGACATTTTGTTATTGAACAGGGAAAGCTGGTAGATAAAGAAACAGTGATAGAAGATGAAATAGATGCGAGACATTTAAAAGGGCTGCTCAATGACCTTTCTGAATTCGATCAATGAGCACCGATAGCAGAGTAGTGTTAAAATAAGAAAAACAAGGAGGGAAGCAGATGAGGATTTTATTAATGATAATCGGCACGATTTGTACGATTCTTGGCTTCATTGGTGTTGTGCTGCCTCTTCTGCCGACGACTCCTTTTCTGCTGCTCGCTGCACTTTGCTTTGCAAGAAGCTCTGATAGATTTCATCAATGGTTGATACAGACTAAGCCCTACCAGTCATATGTTGAGGATTTCCGGCAGCACCGTGGCTATACGCTGAAGAAAAAGATACAGCTGCTAATCAGCGTTTATATCGTTGTCGGATTTTCTATTTATATGATTGATCACTTATATATTAGAATAGCTTTAAGTATGATGCTCCTGGTGCAAACCATCGTGCTAGTATTTTTTGTCAGAACACTGCCTGAAAAGTCATGATAATCTTAAGCTCTTTGAGATTGAAGGGTGATAGAACAGGGTATAACTCTATGCAATTAAAATTTTCAGGAGGTATTATAATGGCTTATAACTTTGAAGATCAAGGTAAGAAACCGTTTGTAGACAACATTGAAGGAATGACACTTGAAAATGAGAATTTCCGTACGACGATTTGGACTGGGAAAAAGCTGCAAGTGACATTGATGACAATCCAGCCGGGCGATGATATCGGTCTTGAAAAACATGAAGGAATTGACCAGTTTTTAAGAGTTGAACAGGGCGAAGGCTTATGTCAGATGGGATCCACTAAGAAAAACTTGGATTTTGAGAAAAAAGTTAAGGCTGATGATGCGATTATTGTTCCTGCGGATACATGGCACAACGTTACTAATAATGGAAAAAAACCGCTGAAGATTTATTCAATCTACGCAGGACCAGATCATAAAAAAGGTACTGTTCACGAAACGCATGAAGATGCAGAAAATGATCCGAACGAAGAATAACTAAAATTAAAACAAGCTCGGGATAATAGTCCAGTGATTTGAATCATCAATTTAGATGCTATGAATGTAGCAGACTGATATGATTCGAACGACAACTATTAGCATCCCGAGCTTGTTTATTTCAGGTAATCTCTGATGGCTTTTACGTAACGTTCCTTCTCATCATAGTAAAGCATGGCATGCGAGACATTGTGGAACTTTACTATTCGGCTGTCTTCATTGCTTGATGCTTCAAAGAGTGCTTCAGCCATGAAAGGTGGCGTTACTTTATCACTATTCGACGACAAGATGAGAACAGGTTTTTCAGTATTTTTCAGCCACTTATCTGCTTGCATGGAATCGATAGAAAAACCGTAGCGGATAGTCGTATAAAGTTCACTTGAATATTTAATAAGTTTTGGCGGTACATTTTCTGAGTGTTTGATAAAGTTTAGTCCTTGGACGATCATAACCTCTGGATCACTTAAAGGGGAATCGAGAATAATATTATCTATTTTTGAATCATCTCTCCCCGCAGCTATTGCGGCAGCACCGGCGCCATATGACATACCCCATAAAATCATCGGCTTATCGTTATTGTCTTTAGCGATATAATTGATAGCATCCAGTACATCATAACTTTCGCGTATACCAAATGTATTAAGTGTGCTCGTACTTGATCCTGCATTCGGAAGATCAATCGCAAAAACAGAATAACCTAAACTGAGGAATATATCTGCTACTGGGTAGATGGACTGTCTTGATCCGCCGAGTCCATGAGCCATAATAACTGTTCCTTTAGATGCTACTTGCGGAGAAATCAACTGTCCTTCAAATGTATGATTATACTTTGAAGAGTTTAATTTAATGGTTTTGTTGTGATATTGATTGAGAAACTGTTCTTTATTAAAGTTAATGCTGTTTAAATAAGTACGGTCAGCCCGCAAAGTATTGTCTGGAGTTGTCAAATGTGTATAGATATTACTGACGCGATAGCCGACAACAAATATGATAGAAATCATAAGAATAATAATTAAGGAAAAGAAGGAGATCAACCACCATTTCCATTTTAGTTGTTTGTTCAAACCTTTTACACTTCCTGTCTTGTTTTCATCATGTTCATGGATGAATGTAGTTAAAAGATATCAGGAATTTCATTTGATTTCTAATGTAATGCCCTGTTTTTAATCATAAAAGTTAATATGAATGACCTAAGTTTTAAATATGTAAAGAAAAAACACTTTACAGGAATATGATTTACTGTTATAGTATGTACTTGAGATTAAGAAATGAAATGGAGAGAATTATATTATGGCAGTTAAAATTCGTTTAACACGTATGGGTTCAAAAAGAAACCCGTTCTACCGTATCGTTGTAGCTGACGCTCGTGCGCCACGTGACGGTCGTATCATCGAAGCAATCGGAACTTACAATCCAGTTGCGAAACCAGCAGCAGAAATCAAAGTTGATGAAGAATTAGCTTTAAAATGGTTAGCTGATGGTGCTAAACCAACAGATACAGTACGTAACATTTTATCTACGCAAGGAATTATGGAGAAATTCCATAACTCTAAACTTGCTAAGTAATAATGGAACAATTATTACAAACCATCATTGAACCGCTCGTCGATCATCCGGAAGAAATTAAATTTTCCATGGAAGAACATACGAATAGTGTGACGTATCATTTGAGTGTACACCCTGATGATACGGGCAAAGTGATTGGAAAGCAGGGACGGATTGCGAAAGCCATCCGTACGCTGGTTTCCAGCAGTCGTCACGAGTCCGGCAAAAAAGTGTTTGTAGAAATTGATTAAGGGTGCCCGTGTGGTGCTCTTTTTTTATTAGGAGGCGATAATATGAAAGTAAACGTCGGTAAAATTGTCAATATGCATGGTATTAAAGGAGAAGTAAGAGTGTTATCAGCATCTGATTTCACTACAGAACGGTTTAAGCCAGGTAATGAACTGATCATTCAGTCAGGCAAGGAAGAAAAAATCGTAAAAATTAAAAGTTACCGGACTCATAAAAACTTTCATCTGCTGACGTTCGACGGATTGGACAACATCAATTTCGTAGAAAAATATAAAGGAGCTGATTTGTTTCAGGATGTGGAAGAAGCCGAAATTGAACTGGATGAACATGAATTCTACTATCATGATATTATCGGCTGCACAGTATTTAATGAAGGAATGCCAATCGGCCGTGTAACCGATATCTTTGAAACCGGTGCAAATGATGTCTGGGTTGTTAAAGGCGAGAAGGAACATCTCATCCCTTATATTGAAGACGTCGTGAAGAAAGTTGATATCGATAATAAGACGATTGAAATTGAGGCAATGGACGGGCTGTTATCTTGAGAATCGATTATTTGACATTGTTTCCAGAAATGTTTGAAACACTGAATCATTCAATTATGAAACGGTCGCAGGCTAAAGGAATTGTCGCGTTGAATACCGTGAACTTCCGGGATTACGCGAATAACAAGCACTCGCAAGTGGATGATTATCCATATGGTGGGGGTCAAGGCATGGTACTTAAGCCGGAACCTATATTCAATGCGATGTCGGCGCTTCATACAACCGAAGAGACACGTGTCATACTCATGTGTCCGCAAGGATCGCCCTTTAACCAGCAGAAGGCAGAAGAACTCGCGCATGCTGCACATCTAGTGTTTATATGCGGCCATTACGAAGGGTACGATGAACGCATCCGGACGGAACTTGTCACTGATGAAATTTCTCTTGGTGACTTCGTGCTGACGGGCGGCGAACTGGCAGCCATGACGATGACAGACGCCATTGTGAGACTTATTCCAGATGTGCTCGGCAATCAAGTGTCGCATGAAGACGATTCGTTTTCATCAGGATTACTTGAACATCCGCAGTATACGAGACCAGCAGATTATAACGGCATAACAGTCCCTGACGTGCTGATGAGCGGTAATCACAAACTGATTGACCAGTGGCGGCACGAGCAGTCGCTGAAGCGTACCTACGAACGCCGTCCGGATCTACTTGACACTTACCCGCTGACTAAATCAGATATCAAATATTTGAAGACACTAGGATTTGAAGAATAAATAAATGCTGTCAAGATTTTTTCTTGTCAGAGTGAGAGCAATGTGATATGATTTTAAGAGTGTGAAAACACAACAATCACTATGGTCCGCTGAAATTAAGTTTTAAGAACATAGGCAGAAGGAGAAGAAAACATGAATAATATTTTAATCGATGCAATTACTAAAGACCAATTGCGTACAGACTTACCATCATTTCGTCCTGGTGACACAGTAAGAGTACATGTGCGTATCGTAGAGGGAACTCGCGAACGTGTTCAGTTGTATGAAGGTGTTGTTATCAAACGTCGTGGCGGCGGTATCTCTGAAACTTTCACGGTTCGTAAGATCTCTTACGGTGTGGGTGTAGAACGTACTTTCCCAGTACACACTCCGAAAATCGAGAAGTTAGAAGTATTACGTCGTGGTAAAGTACGTCGTGCGAAACTTTACTACCTACGCAGCCTTCGTGGTAAAGCGGCTCGTATTAAAGAAATTCGCTAATAGAAGCGAGAAGCATCCTGAGCAGTCAGGGTGCTTTTTTTGTTATACGACACTACCATAAGTTTTGTTTATTGACGGAAAACATACTAACACTTATGATTTATCAGATGACGAAAAATATTGTGTAAGAAGGAGTGAGAATGTGTTATACATATTTAAATATTTGAAAGCTTTTATTGTGCCTTTAATCCTAGCGATTGTCTTCTTATTTGTTCAGGCTTTCAGCGACTTAAGTCTGCCGAACTATATGTCAGATATCGTCGATGTCGGTATTCAGCAGAATGGCGTCACGGATGCTGCGCCTGAAGCAATCAGTGTGGATGGTATGAAATTGATGCAGACGTTTATGACGACTGATCAGATGAAACAGGTCAATCAGTACTACAAGTTAGTAGATGCTTCTAACTACAAAGAGACGTACAAAAAAGCGAAAGGTCAGTTTTATAAGAGAGAAGCCGTTTCTGGTGAAGAACAGAAATCGTTGAATCAGACGTTTAACAAGTCCAGTCTTGGTCTGTTCAATGCTCTGAATGATTTCTCAAAATCACAAAAGAAATCGGACACTAAACAGCCGACCGAGCAGAAGATGGATGTGACAAAGCTTTATGCATTACAGCCGATGCTCGATCAGCTGCCAGCTGCTAAAAAAGTGGAATATCGTAATCAAAAAGCTGATAATGATATTTTGACGAAACAGATTGGAGTCAGTCTGACGAAATCATTCTATGGCGAGTTAGGACTTAATATTACGAAGACTCAGACGAAATACATCACCAAGATAGGATTACTCATGCTTGGTATTGCTTTGATCGGGGGTATCGCGACGATTCTCGTGAGTTTACTGTCATCACGTATCGCTGCGGGGTTGACGCGTAACTTGCGTCGTGATGTCTTCAGGAAGATCGAGAGCTTCTCATTTAAAGAGATTGATGGTTTTTCTACTGCTTCTCTTATTACTCGTTCAACAAATGATATGACACAGATTCAGCAGTTCTTTATGGTGGGTATTCGCATGATCTGCTATGCACCGATCATGGGCGCCGGCGGTATCATTATGGCGATGAATAAATCGAACTCCATGAGCTGGATTATTGCTGCTGCAGTTATCATTCTTCTTGTCTTTATCGCAATCATCATGGCGCTCGCGATTCCTAAGTTCAAAAGAATCCAGAAGTTAGTCGACCGTGTCAATCTCGTGTCACGCGAATTTTTAAGCGGTCTCATGGTCGTCCGAGCTTTTGGGACTTCTGATCACGAGAAAGTCCGTTTTAACGTCGCGAATAAAGATCTGACAGATACAAATCTATTTATTGGTCGTGTAATGTCACTGATGATGCCGGTCATGACGTTGATTATGAACGGCGTGTCACTGGTCATTGTCTGGGTTGGCGCACACCGCATTGCGGATGCATCGATGCAGGTCGGTGATATGATGGCATTCATTCAATATACGATGCAGATTATTATGGCATTCCTCATGTTGTCATTCACGTTTATTCTGATTCCACGGGCTGCCGTGTCAGCCGGACGAATTAAAGAAGTGCTGCTGACAGATCTATCTATCGAGAACAAGAAAGATCCGGTTTTATTCAGTGATCATTTCGGACTCGTTGAGTTTAAAAATGTCAGCTACAAACATGAAGGTGCGACGGAATATGCCTTAAAAAACATCCATTTAACCGCACGTCCAGGAGAAATGACAGCAATCATCGGCTCGACTGGAGCGGGGAAATCTACTCTTATTAATCTGCTGCTTCGATTCTATGACGCGACAGCTGGTAATGTACTGTTAGATGGTATTAATGTAAAGGATGTCCGACTGGAAGATTTAAGAGACCGAGTAGCACTTGTGCCGCAGAAAGCGTCTTTACTTAAAGGGACCATTCGTTCTAATATGCAGCTTGGCAAAGAAGACGCGACAGATGAAGAAATGCTGCGTGCGCTGGACATTGCTCAGGCAACAGAATTTATAACACAACTTGATGGGCTAGATACTGAAATTTCACAGAACGGTAGTAACTTGTCAGGCGGACAGAAACAGCGTCTCGCCATTGCACGAGCGATTTTACGAGATGCTGAAGTGCTGATTTTTGATGACAGCTTCAGTGCACTTGATGCTAGAACTGAAAAGAATCTACGTCTCGCTTTATTCAACCAGATGGGGCAGAAAACGATTATCGTTATCGGGCAGCGTGTCACATCTATTATGGGCGCTGAACAAATCATTGTCCTTGATAAAGGGGAAATTGTCGGACGAGGGACACACGAGGAATTACTTAAAACGAGCCAGGAATACTACGAGATTGCGTCATCTCAATTATCAGAGGAGGAGCTATCATGAAACAGGATAAACCATCTAATATGAAACAAGCGCTCAAACGACTCTTCCGGTACATCGCTGAATATAAGATGATGATATTCCTCGTAGTCATTCTGGCAATTGTATCTACTGTATTTATGATAGTAGGTCCAAAAATACTTGGAGATGCGATTGATGTTCTCTTTAAAGGTGTGCTTGCTCAAGTGAACGGCACAGGAAGCATCGACTTCAAGGAAATTAAACGCATCTTGCTGATACTTGTCGGTCTCTATATAATCAGTGCACTGTTCAACTATTTGCAAGGTTATGTGATGAGTGGTGTTACAGCGAAAGTCACTTATTCACTACGAGAAGATGTTAATAAGAAGCTGCACAAATTACCGCTTAAGTATTATGATAAGACATCTCAAGGAGATGTACTGAGTCGTATTACGAATGATATCGATACCATCAGCCAGACGCTGAATCAAAGCCTCGCTCAGATCATTACATCTATTACGATGCTTATAGGTATTATCGTCATGATGTTTTCTATCAGCTGGCAGCTGACGATTGTTGCGATTCTGACATTACCGGTCTCAATGATTGCAGTAGTGCTGATTATGAAGAACTCTCAGATTCATTTCAAAAAACAGCAGGAATCGCTGGGTCTCGTCAATGGTCACGTCGAAGAGATGCTCGGTAATCATACAATTATTAAAGCATTTAATAGAGAAGCATCATCTTTGGAGACATTTGAAGAATATAATGACACATTATATAAGTCAGCATGGAAAGCGAATTTCTTATCGAGTTTAATTATGCCGATCACGATGTTCATCGGCAATATCACGTATGTCGTCATCTGTATACTCGGTGGTTATTTTGCGGTCAAAGGTACGATGACCGTCGGTGGGATTCAGGCATTTATTCAATATGTACGACAATTCAATCAGCCGATTGCACAAATTGCAAGCATCAGTAATACATTGCAGTTGACAGCTGCAGCGACAGAACGAGTATTCGCGATCATCGATGAGGAAGAAGAAATCAAAGATGATGGCAATGCACTTTCTGTAGCGGAAACAACTTATGAAGTGAACGGTCAACATGTCTATGTCGAAGGCGCAGTGGACTTTGAAGCGGTGAACTTCGGCTATAATCCAGATAAAACAATTATCAATAACTTCACGACACATGTAAATCCGGGTCAGAAAGTTGCGATCGTCGGACCAACAGGTGCTGGAAAGTCAACAGTCATTAAACTGCTTATGCGTTTCTATGACGTCAACAGTGGTGCTATTAAAATAGATGACATTAATATTCAGGATTTCAAACGAGAAGAACTGAGAAAGCTATTCGGTATCGTCCTTCAGGATACATGGCTCTTTAACGGGACAATCCGCGAGAATATCCGTTACGGCAATCTTGAAGCGAGTGATGCTGAAGTTGAGCAGGCAGCGCGAGACGCTCAAGTTGACCACTTCATCAAAACGTGGCCGAATGGCTATGACATGGTCTTGAATGAAGAGACAAGTAACGTCTCTCAAGGACAGAAACAGCTTCTGACCATTGCAAGAGCCATTCTTTCTGATCCTAAGATTTTGATCCTGGATGAGGCGACAAGTAATGTCGATACACGGACTGAAATATTGATTCAAAAGGCAATGGATACATTGATGGAAGGACGTACAAGTTTCGTCATTGCACACAGACTATCAACGATCCGTAACGCTGACCTTATTCTTGTGATGAAAGACGGGGATATCATTGAGCAAGGCAGTCACGATGAACTGATTGCCGAGCAAGGGTTCTATAAAGGGTTATATGAAAGTCAGTTTGATGATGTGGAATAAAAATATTAAAGACCATTTCATAAATTAAAACGAAGTAAAAAAAGAAGTGAAAATCACGTGATATGATTTTCACTTCTTTTTCTTATTCACCAGGAGGTGAGAGTGTTTCTATCTCCTCTTTGTTACTGATGGCAGAGCGCGTCTTCTGTGTTCTCATTCTACGTGAGAACCAGATAGCAAGGATAATGCCGAGTATGCTCACTAGCTGCAGCAGATGTAAGTAAGGCGGTGTATAGGTCAGCATAACGTGCTTGGCGTCTTTATTTACTTTGACCGCCGTCATTAAATAATTGCCTTCCTGCACGTCTGCTTTCTGTCCATCGACTTTTGCTTTCATACCGTTTAAGTAAGGAACAGATATGACCGCATATCCTGCAGCGTGCGGTTTCAAGTCAGCAATTAGTTTGTTCCGTTTTTCAGTCAGAGTATGTTTTGGCTGATGAACAGCATCTTTGAGTGTCTTGTAGTTTTCTCCGTAAATACCGTTGATGTGATAAGAGTATGTGCCTGATAATAATTTCAGTTGTATTTTATCCGACGCTTTTATTCTCATTGTAATGGTCGGGTTAAAGCGTCGGTAATCATCATCCAGAGGTTTTCTCGACTGATAGATTTCGTTGATCCAGACATAGTGATAACGGCTTGGAGTTTTCAGCTCTATACTTAAGTCGACATACAGATCTTTGTAACGACTTGAAATAGTCTTAGGCAGTGTGTAGGTCATGCCGCCCTGATCCTGATTGACTATCAGAGTTTTACCATCATAAGTAGAATGGGTGAGCGTCATCGCAGCGTCTGACATTAAGTTTTTTGCCGGTTGAATCTTTTTATTGGATGGTTGTGCCAAGACAACACCTTGTAACATCGCATGTTCACGATCAATCGGTGTCGTCAGCTCAGCAGGGTTATAAATATTATCAGTGACGCGCACAGGTGGCAGTGCATTTGTATTCTCATAGACAGTGTAACGCTTTTCCTTGTCTTTAGCTGTATCCAATTCTTTAAAACCATAAGGCAAGGTCGCTATATTGTTTGTTCGGATAGAATGGTTCACGTTGAACAGACTGTATAAATTAGCGCGCTCGCCAAGCCGGTAGTAAATACTGTTGCTGTCAGTATCCATCGTCACAAACAATTCTTTGTCGTAAAACTGATAAATATCTTTGTCGAATATACTTGAGTAGAGCTTAATACCGTTAAAGTGTTGATACATGGGCGTATTGTGAGTCGCAGATGTCTGCCAGTCAATTCGTGCTGATGGTTCTTTTTTTGTGATTTTATTGACGAGTGAGCGCTGGACTTTACTGTTATAGTTACCGGACTGTACAAACTTCAGATCATGCTCGTTAAAAGGGTGAAGAGTATCTATCTGTTCACGTATATAATCATAAACGAAGAACAGATTCATGATGATAATAACTGCTGTAAGAAACTGATAAGTCGCACGAGCTGGTCTTATCACATATAATATTATGATGATTATTATGACTGGTATGAAAAACAGCCAGACGAGAGTTTTACCGGTACCGATGACAGATAAACTGTAAATTATCGTCACTGGAATGAGTGAAATGATCAATTCCTTCATTGTTAGTGATTTCAAATGATGAAGATAGACAGCAACAACACCTGCTGCTGAAAAGACAAGCATGTATACCCAGCGTCTCTGGTCAATAGAAAATCCGTTGAAAAAACTATCGAATAACGGTGATAACGATCCTGCCAGAAAGATCCACGTCAGCACAGCAAATAATCGGAACGTATAGTTTTTATAAAGACGTATCGTTGATAATGCCATCACGGTAAGAAATGGAATAATGACATAGTAACCGTTATAGAATAAATTGTAATGCACCATAAAATCGATAAACGGCTTTAGTTTTATTGGCGGCAGTGCCCGGTCGTTCATCAAATAGCTCGTCACGCCTGTAGAAAATCCGACAGCGCTCGCCATCGCAGCAATGAGTGCTGCTATCACGATAGTCAGAAGTTTTGTCTGTCTTGAAACAACGTCACTCGCCTTTGGATAAACCGTTCGGTAAATAAAATAAAAGAGTACAAATATAAACTGATAATAACTGAAATAAAAATTGGAATGCAGCGTCAGCGCAATTCCTAAAATAAATATCCCGATTTTTCGTTCAGCGAAAAATCGCTCCATCCCTACAATACTAAGTGGCAGATAAAACATAACATCACTGAAAAAACTCCAGGTGAATGTGAAAAAGAAGTAGACGGTTGAATAGGCGTATAAAAAAGCACTTGCCATACTGGCGTATTTGTTGACACCTAAGTATGTGAACAGTCGATAAGTCACATACAAAATGGCACTAAGTTTAAAGATTGACACGATAATCTGATTGACGAACCAGAAGTCTGGACTTCCTGTGTTGAGTGGCAGGAACAGGTCCAGAATATAGACGATGCCAAAGTTAACATAGGCAATCGGCGACGTGGAGTAGTAGTAGGCGAGACTTCTAAAAAAATCACCGCCGATGCCGAACCCCATATCATAGAAAAAATTAAATTTAGAGAATTGTTCAAATAAATAGAGCTGAAAAGGGACCATTTGAGCAATGCTGTCCCCTTTTCCTGAAAACAAAATCCCTTGAGTGAGAAATCTGTAGATAACGACACTATGAGCAGCGAGCGACAGAAATAAAGTAATAGCCCATGTTTTATATTTCATTTTCTGATTTTCCTTTTCAGAGGATAAAGATAGAGAATTGCTAGTATAAGTGACACGATTGATATGACGAGCATCAAGTAGAAGTATGGCGGTACATAACTAAATTTCACTTCTTTTGCACCGGCTGGTACTTTAACGACAGCTTTGAGATAGTTGCCGCGTTCAACTTCCGCTTTTTTGCCGTCGACTTTAGCCGTGAGACCGTCACGAAAAATAATCGGTGTGACAAGATAGCCGGCTTGTTGATTATCCATACTGACTGTCATATGATTGCCATCTTCAGTAAATTTAATATTGTTTTTTCTCGGCGCATTTTTTAATGTTTTGTAATCTTCTCCGTATATTCCTTTAATCTCGAATTTGTAGGTCCCTTTCGTCAGACCAATCAGAATTTTTCCGTTTTTAGGTGTGACCCGGTAGAGCAGATGATCCTGATGTGTACGGTATTTACTTGATTTAAATAGCCTATTGTTCGCATAGCCGTTGACATTGATCTGGATGTTGCTCTCCTGTGATGTGAGTTCCGCGTAAAGCTCAATATAGAAATCCTTATATTTTTTAAGCGCTTCTTTCGGCAGATCGACGACAACACCGCCGCTTGGTGGATTGACGACTAATGTGTGGTTATACTGTTTCCACTGTGCGCCTGAAGCGGTAATCTTACTGGCTGACAACAGGTTGTCAGTCTCGGGTATTTGAGAATTTGTTGCTAAATTATTTCCAACAACTCCGTCTATCATCGCCTGTTCACGCTGCAAGGGATGATTCAGATCGCTTTTTTTGTACTCAGTGTTAGTGACTTTTACGACTGGCAGTGGAAGCATATTTTCATAAATCTGATATTTTCCCTGCGTGTCAATCAGTTTAAAGTTTGCTGGAATGTCTTTTTGATAGTCTTTTCGGACAAGATAACGAACGTTGAATAAAGATTCCAGATTGCTTCGTGACTGAAAGGTCGAGTAGCGGCTGATGGATTCTTCCTTCAAGTTAATCTTCAGTTCATTATAATAGAAATCAATGAGCGCGCCGTCAAAAATACTTGAATACAGGCTGACACCCGGGAAGTTCTGATAAAGTGGTGTATTATCCTGCTCAAGCACACGCCAGTCTATTCGCTCGCCTGGGTTCAGTTTCTTTTTTAAGTCATCGATAATATGCTGCTGGAGTTCTGAATTATAGACGCTTGACTCGATATAAGACATCTTCGCACGATTATTGATTCCAGGATTGTAGTTATCGTAAATGTTATGTTCTTTGACGACATGCCAGTTAAAGAGCATGATGACAGCAATCTGTGCGTAATAGAAGTAGTATTGAAGCGGCTTGTTTTTAGTCAGTAAAACGATCAGTCCGATAATGGCGATGCCCGGCAAATACCAGATCCATTCAACCTTTTTGTCAATATAAATATAGCTGACAATGATAATGATAAAGCCGGGAAACAGTGAATACAGATAATTCTGTACAGAAATCTTTCTGAACTGTGAAATATACATCGCAATCAGTCCGCTCGAGAAGAATGTGAGCAAATAATGCCAGCGTTTTTGAGGTGCTGAAAATCCATTGAACACTGAATCGATGAACGGCATAAAACTTAAATATATTAAAACAATCGTCATAATAGCGAAGAACCTGTAGAAATACTGACGATAGAATTTGAAGGTGAAAAGCGCCTGTAACGTAATATAAAGTACAATGACCAAATAATTATCATAGAAGATATTGGCATGCTGATCGAACTCATTGAATAATTTCATCGGGTCTGTGTATGGAGCACGGTCGTTCTGGAAAAAGCCTTTGACTCCGTAGAAGAAACTGAACATCGACATACCTAGTGAGAGAACTGCCATCGTCACAAATGCTTTCCATTGTTCCAGTCTCGATGCCCGGTCATTATCTGACTTAAAGGTCAGCCTTAAAATGAAGTAGATGACACCGAACAGCATCTGATAATATGCGAAGTAAAAATTATTGATGAGTGATAATGAAACTGCCGCAATGAACCATAACTTCTTTTTGTCCTGGATATATTTCTCTATACCGAGAAGCAGCAGCGGCAAAAAGATGAAAACATCAGAAAAAAAAGACCAGTATAGCGTAAAACGGAAATAAATAGCAGACGTCAGGAACAAAAATGCACCGAGCAGGCTTGCTGGACGATTGACCTTTAAATAGTTCAGATAAAGATAGGTAAAGTACATTGCAACCGCTGATTTGACGATTGATATATAGAACACATTGACCGCCCAGAACTGAATGGTATTTGTCTTAAAGTTAAAGATCAGATTCAGCCACCAGACGGCTGTCATATTTAAATAAAAGACGACAGAGGTCGAATAATAATAAGCAAGATCAGTATAGTAGTCACCGCCGAGACCGAAGCTCATATCATAGAAAAACTGACCATGCGACCACTTCTCATAAAGAAAAAGTTGAAACGGCAGCATCTGTTCCAGACCGTCATTCGGACCAGTGAAAATAGTTCCATCCTGAAGAAAACGATAAATATAAAAGCTATGCCCTAAAACAGCTAAAGCCAGAAAAATCATCATATACATAATCATAGTTGTCAGGCGGGTGTGTTTAAATGATTTCATGATGGCTCCTTTGTCAGAATTTTTTTGGACAGCACATAAGTTACTGGCACTGTGATCAACAAGGCTGGAAACGGTGCAAGGGTTGCGCTAATATGCAGCACTTTAACAAATAAATAGAGCAGGATACTTTGTAGTCCCATATTGACGACCTGAGTCAATGGAAACTGCAGCAATGTTTTTAACGTTAGTTTGACTTGATAGACATAGTAACAGTTCAGCAAATACGAAATGATGAATGCCCATAAGAACCCTGAAATGTGACTCACCATAAAGGGCAATCCTGTCTTTAACAGCAGCAAGTAGACGATATAGTAGTTAACCGTATTGAACAGACCGACAAAGATGAATTTGACGAAAGGGTGGTTAATAAATTTACTCATGCATCATCCGACTTTTCTTCAATATTGGTATGCTGTACTAAGTAATGCGGCCTCTTCTTCGTCTCATAGTATATCTTTCCAATATATTCACCGATGACACCGAGACTAAAAAGCTGAACACCGCCGAGAAATAAGATGGCTGAAATAATGGTGAAGTAGCCAGGTTCATCGATTCCTGATCTGATAATCTGTATTAACGTAACGAGTATATAAGTGAGACTGACAGCGAGCGTGAAGGCACCGAAATAAAAACAGACCCGGAGCGGTTTGTTGTTATAGCTGAGTATGCCGTCTATTGCGTAATCCATCAGTTTGAACATTGAGAAGGAAGACTTGCCATCATAACGCGTAACATTATCAAATTCGATTGTCTTTTTATTGAATCCCACCCAGTCAAATATCCCTTTTGAAAACCGATTGTACTCATCAAGCGATAGAATCGCATCGATCACTGCTCTTGAAAGCAGACGGAAATCCCCTTCACCGTCAGTCAGTTTGACATCGACTGCTCGATTGATAAGCGAGTAATATAACGACGTCGGCAACCGTCTGAGCATTGATTCCCCGCGTCGGTTTCGCCGGGCGACGACCTGGTCGAATCCTGCTTTGTATTCTGCGACAAGTTTCGGTATCAGTTCCGGTGGATGCTGTAGGTCTGCGTCCAGGATAATTGCAGCATCGCCTCCAGCTGCTTCCAGTCCGGCAAGCATAGCTGCTTCTTTACCGAAATTTCGGGAGAACGAAAGATATTTGACTCGATCGTCCTTGAAACTTAAATTCTCTATAATAGCAAGCGAGTGATCACGTGATCCATCGTTAATAAGAAGCAATTCGTAATGATACTGATTCTGTTCTGCTATTTTTGTGATAGTATGATATAGGCGTTCAATGCTTCTTTCTTCATTATAAATCGGAACAACGAGTGACAGCTTCATAACGGCTCCTTCGAAACATATGATATTTTAATGAAATGAATAACTTATTATATTATATTTTTAGTATAAATGATAATCAGAATATTTTTAGAAAAGAGGTCATTATATGACAATACAATGGTTCCCGGGACATATGGCAAAAGCCCGCAGAGAAGTGACAGAACAATTAAAAATGGTCGACTGTGTGTTCGAGCTGCTCGACGCCCGTATTCCTTTTTCGTCACGTAATCCTATGATTGATGAAGTCATTAAAGACAAACCGAGAGTTGTACTGCTGAATAAGATGGATATGGCTGATCCGCGTGAAACACAGAAATGGATAAGTTATTTTGAAAAACAAGGGATCTATCCCGTAATGCTTGATGCAAAGAATGGTAAAAACCTTGATAAAGTTGTTAAAGCAGCAGAGCATGTGACAAAAGAGAAATTTGACCGGCTGGCTGCTAAAGGATTGAGACCGCGCGCCATACGAGCAATGATTGTCGGTATTCCAAATGTGGGCAAATCAACGCTGATCAACCGGCTGGCAAAGAAATCAATCGCAAAGACCGGCAATACACCTGGGGTCACAAAGAAACAGCAGTGGATTAAAGTTGGTAAAGTACTCGAGCTGCTTGATACACCAGGAATACTGTGGCCGAAGTTTGAAGATCAGCTCGTCGGTAAGAAGCTAAGTCTGACGGGTGCCATTAAGGACAGTATCGTGCACTTGGATGAAGTAGCTATCTATGGACTTGAGTTTATTCAGAAATTTGACCTTGCAACGTTGAATAAACATTATTATATCGATGTGACAGAAGAGGCACCTTATATCGAGCTGTTTGATGCAATCGGTAAGAGCCGTGGGATGAAGAATAAAGGTGGCGAAGTCGATTATGAGTCTGTCGTTGAACTCGTCATCCGTGAAATACGAAACGCAAAGTTCGGGCGCTATACATTTGATAGAGTAGATGAACTGGAACAGGACAATGTGAACATAGATGAAGTTGAGTGATTTAAAATTAAAGCTCACTTTACTGACTGATGACCATGAACTTGATGCACTGTATGCAGCTGAAACCCGAGTAGGTGCAAGAAAGCTGATTGACAGTAGACGACGCGCGATTGCCCGGGAACGTGAGCAGCGTATCAATTATAACCTGGCTAGTCAGTTCGAAAATCAGTATAAGGATGAAATCATCTGTGGCATCGATGAAGTCGGCCGTGGACCTCTAGCTGGACCAGTAGTCGCCTGTGCAGTCATTTTGGAGGACAATCATTATTATCCGGGACTTACGGATTCCAAAAAACTATCACGCAGCAAACGTCAGTCACTGGAAACGCTGCTGCTGGAATCGGTCAGCGATTATGCGATCGGCATCGCCAGTATTGAAGAAATTGACGCAATCAATATTTATGAGGCAAGTAAACTCGCGATGCAACGTGCAGTTGAAGCGCTGAAAGTGAAGCCATCTGTGCTCCTCATCGACGCCATGCAGCTTAATACCGGTCTGATAGAAGAAGCGATTATTAAAGGAGACGAAAGGAGTGTCTCAATTAGTGCGGCAAGTGTTCTTGCTAAAGAATATCGCGATAGAATGATGGCTGACTATGATCAGCAGTATCCGGGCTACGGGTTTGCCGACAATGCAGGTTATGGGACTAAGAAACACCTGGAAGCGATTGAGCGTTTAGGGATTACTCCGATTCATCGAGTGACATTTGAGCCGGTTAAGAGTAAAATGCTACACGAATAGAAATCAATTTATAGCCGAATACGGTTTACAATAACGCTTTCATTTTCTATAATTGTTCTGTAAGCAAAATTTAACCCGTATTTTAGGAGGATGGAAAATGAATATCCATGAGTATCAAGGAAAAGAAATTTTTCGCTCAATGGGTGTAGCTGTACCTGATGGTTCAGTGGCTTATACACCTGAAGAAGCTGTTAAAGTAGCAAAAGAATTGAAACCTGGCGTCTATGTAGTTAAAGCACAGATTCATGCTGGGGGACGAGGTAAGGCCGGCGGTGTTAAAATTGCTAAAAATCTTGATGAAGTGAAAGCTTACGCAAAAGAACTTCTTGGTAAAGTTCTGGTGACTCATCAGACAGGTCCAGAAGGAAAAGAAGTAAAACGCTTATTAGTGGAAGAAGGCTGCGACATTCAAAAAGAGTACTACCTTGGGTTCGTACTTGACCGTGCAACTGACTCAGTTGTGTTGATGGGATCAGAAGAAGGCGGAACTGAAATCGAAGAAGTCGCTGAATCAAATCCTGAAAAAATCTTCAAGGAAGTCGTTGATCCTGTGACTGGTTTAATGCCATATCAGGCAAGAAGACTTGCTTTCAATATTAATATTCCAAAAGAATCTGTCAATAAAGCAGTAAAAATTATGATGGGTCTATATGATGTATTCATTAAAAAAGATGCATCTATCATTGAAATCAATCCACTCGTAACGACTGGTTCAGGTGACGTATTGGCTCTAGATGCTAAAATCAATTTTGATTCAAATGCATTGTACCGCCATAAAGATATCGTAGAACTTCGCGATCTTGAAGAAGAAGATCCGAAAGAAATCGAAGCATCAAAATATGATCTTGCTTACATCGCACTGGATGGCAACATTGGCTGCATGGTCAATGGGGCAGGTCTTGCGATGGCGACGATGGATACGATTAACCACTTCGGCGGAAATCCCGCTAACTTCCTGGATGTAGGGGGCGGCGCAACGAAAGAGAAAGTAACAGAAGCTTTTAAAATCATTTTACGTGATGACAAAGTCGAAGGTATTTTCGTCAATATTTTCGGAGGAATCATGAAATGTGATGTCATTGCTGAAGGTGTCGTTGCAGCAGCTAAAGAATTAGAACTCAAAATTCCACTCGTTGTGCGTCTTGAAGGAACAAACGTTGATCAAGGTAAAGAAATTCTAAGCAATTCCGGCTTAGCAATTACACCTGCCGGCACAATGGCAGAAGGCGCAGAGAAAATCGTTGAATTAGTTAAAGAAGCTAAATAGGAAGCGGGGAGAAATTCGTGGGAGTTTTTATTGATAAAAATACGAAAGTATTAGTACAGGGTATCACTGGCGCAACAGCGCTGTTCCATACAAAGCAGATGCTGGAATACGGCACACAGATCGTCGCTGGAGTAACACCTGGTAAAGGCGGCATGGAAGTAGAGGGCGTACCAGTCTTCAATACAGTAGAAGAAGCAGTTGAAGCAACAGGTGCAACAGTTTCAGTTATTTATGTACCAGCTCCATTTGCAGCAGATGCGATCGTAGAATGTGTCGATGCTGAACTAGATCTTGCCATCTGTATCACTGAACATATTCCAGTTCTTGACATGGTTAAAGTAAAGCGATACATGAAAGGCAAGAAAACACGTCTCGTTGGACCAAACTGCCCAGGCGTCATTACAGCTGACGAATGTAAGATCGGTATCATGCCTGGCTACATCCACAAAAAAGGACATGTCGGCGTTGTATCACGCTCTGGTACATTGACTTATGAAGCGGTACATCAATTAACACAGCTAGGTATCGGTCAGACTACAGCTGTCGGTATCGGTGGAGACCCGGTCAATGGTACAGACTTCATCGACTGTTTAGAAGCATTCAATAATGACCCTGAGACACTCGCGGTCGTTATGATCGGTGAAATCGGCGGTACAGCTGAAGAAGAAGCAGCTGAATGGGTGAAAGCGAACATGACAAAACCTGTTGTCGGCTTCATCGGCGGACAAACTGCACCTCCAGGAAAACGTATGGGCCATGCTGGTGCCATCATTTCAGGCGGTAAAGGGACAGCAGCAGAAAAAATCAAAGCAATGAACGCTGCAGGCATCAAAACAGCAGCAACGCCATCTGACATCGGTTCTACATTAGTAGAGCGCATTAAAGAAGAAGATGGACTTTATAAAAAATGTCTGACTGTTAAATAATATTATGAAAGGTAGACTGCGGTCTGCCTTTTTTTATGTGATCAGTAATGAGTAGCATTATCGATATCGCAATAAATTTTACATTCAACTCTCACATCTTTACTGGCTGTTAATACTGGCTAAACATCTCCTCATTAACATAAAGTTGAGGTGAGAAGATGGATCAAGATATGATTTTAAAGATGATATATGCAGGATTTTCTACAGCGCAGCTACATCGCTTTAAGGAGCGGTTCGGCTGTTTCAATTATATCAACTTAAAATATGAGTCTTTATTGCTCGAATTTAATGATTCCAGGATGCACGACAAACTGAGACGGTTGCAGACGATGGATATCAAGTCGCTAAAAAGCGAGTTAAATGACAAAGGGATAACACCTGTCTATTATAATGAAGAGAAATATCCGAGACTACTGTTTGAAATATGTGATTATCCATTTGTGTTATTCTGTAAAGGCAATCTGTCTTACTTAAATGAGGAAAACTTTCTTTCTGTAGTAGGTGGGAGAGAACGGACGGATTATACGACAACGGTTCTAGAACAGTTTATACCCGAGCTGGTTCAAAGTAATATGGTTATCGTCAGCGGTCTGGCTAAAGGAACGGACTCTGATGCTCATGTGATAACGATCAAGAACCGCGGTAAGACAATCGGTGTACTTGGATTTGGTCATCATTTACACTATCCTGAGGAGACTGCATTGCTCAGGAAGTATTTAGAACAGCAGCATTTAGTGATCAGTGAATATCCACCGCACATAAGCCCGCGTCCATGGCAGTTTCCGGAACGAAACAGAATTATTAGCGGATTATGTCAGGGAACATTAATAACTGAAGCGAAAAAACGGAGCGGCAGCTTAATCACATGTGACCAGGCTCTTGACCAGAACCGTAACGTCTACTGCCTGCCAGGACCGATTACCAGTATTTATTCTGAAGGCTGTAACTTAAGAATTTCAGAAGGAGCAAAGGTATGTCTATCGGTCAGTGATATTCTCGAAGATTACACATAACGACAAGTTTTAACATTTATTAATTGACAACTATTCCAAGCTACCGTTATCATTTACACTTGAATACGAAAAAGTTTGATCTAAAGGGGAGATACAATTGGCAGAAAATCTTGTCATTGTTGAATCGCCTGCAAAAGCAAAAACCATTGAAAAATATTTGGGAAAAAAATATAAGGTCATTGCTTCTATGGGACACGTGAGAGACTTACCACGAAGTCAGATGGGCATTGATGTTGAAAATGATTTTGAACCGAGATATATTACAATTCGTGGTAAAGGACCCGTTGTACAGGAACTGAAAAAACATGCGAAGAAAGCTAAACATGTTTACCTGGCAAGTGACCCAGACCGCGAAGGTGAAGCGATTGCCTGGCATTTAGCACATTTACTGGATATAGACGAAAACGCACAGTCACGTGTGGTCTTCAATGAAATAACGAAAGATGCAGTGAAAGAGAGTTTTAAAACGCCCCGTGCGATTCAGCACGAGCTGGTAGATGCTCAACAGGCAAGACGTGCGCTTGACCGTCTTGTTGGTTACAACATCTCACCTGTACTATGGAAGAAAGTTAAAAAAGGTCTGTCAGCGGGCCGTGTTCAATCTGTGGCACTTAAGCTGATTATTGACCGCGAAGAAGAAATCAATGCTTTTAAACCTGAGGAATACTGGACGATCGATGGATTGTTTGAACATAAAGGTGTGACGTTTAAAGCGAAATTCATTCATGAAAACAATAAACCGACAAAGTTGAAAGCAGCGGATGATGTCAAAGCAATTGTTAAGCAGCTGACATCAGACAAATTTGATGTGACAGATGTCACGAAAAAGGAAAAGCTGAGAAATCCTGCTAATCCTTTTACAACATCAAGTCTGCAACAGGAAGCAGCGCGTAAACTGAACTTTAAAGCCCGTAAAACAATGATGCTTGCTCAGCAGTTATACGAAGGGATCGACCTGAAGAAACAGGGGACAGTGGGTTTGATTACTTATATGAGAACTGACTCCACGCGGATATCAGATACTGCGAAAGCAGAAGCAGCAGGCTATATTAAGGATCAGTTCGGTGAACAGTATCTATCTAAACGTAAAGCAGCCGGGCAGAAATCAGGTGCTCAAGATGCCCATGAGGCAGTACGTCCGACGTCCGCTCTAAGAACGCCTAATGAGATGAAAGCTTACTTGTCGAGAGATCAGCTAAGATTATACAAACTTATCTGGGAACGTTTTATGGCAAGCCAGATGGCAGCAGCAGTCATCGATACAGTTGCTGTTGATTTAGTACAGGGACCTATTAAGTTCCGTGCAAATGGTCAGACAGTAAAATTCAAAGGATTTATGAGTGTCTATGTAGAAGGGCAAGACGATACTGAAGAAGAAGGCGAAAACAGGCTTCCTGAACTCGTTGTCGGCGATCAAGTCAAAGCGAAAAATATTGATGAAAATCAACATTTCACGCAACCGCCACCACGTTATACAGAGGCGCGTCTTGTTAAAACACTTGAAGAAAAAGGAATTGGCCGGCCGTCAACTTATGCTCCGACGATTGACACCATTACTAAACGTAACTATGTGAAAATCGACCAGAAAAAGTTCTATCCGACGGAGCTTGGCTTGATTGTCAATGAATCTGTAAAAGAATACTTCCCGGAAATCGTTGAAGTAGATTTTACAGCGAACATGGAGGCATTGCTTGATCGAGTAGCAAATGGTGAGATCACATGGAAGAAAGTCATTGAGACATTTTACGGTGATTTTAAACTGCACGTCGACCGTGCAGAGGCTGAGATGGAGAAGATAGAAATCAAGGATGAACCCGCAGGTGAAGACTGCGAGAAATGTGGTTCGCCGATGGTTATTAAGATGGGCCGCTATGGTAAGTTCATGGCCTGCTCCAACTTCCCTGACTGCCGTAATACGAAAGCCATTGTCAAATCAATTGGTGTCCCTTGTCCGAAATGTAATGACGGAGAAGTAGTTGAACGTAAATCGAAGAAAAACCGAATTTTCTATGGCTGTACGAACTTCCCGGAATGCGACTATATATCATGGGATAAACCCGTTGCACGTCAATGTCCGAAGTGCGAAACTAAGCTCGTTGAACGAAAGAAAGGCAAGACGATGCAAGTGGCATGCCCGAAATGCGAGTATGAAGAGAAAGCACAATAAAATATCTGATAATAATCCGTCTGAGTGAGAATTCTATTCTCTTCAGACGGGTTTTTTGAGTGATTATAATATTATCAGCTGAATTATTCGTAATACGAACGATATATCTACTCAGTATTTAATGGTTTATTTAATAGTCAGAATATATTACAATCAGTGAGGATACAAGGAGGAATTACAATGACTACGATTAACGTAATTGGTGCAGGTCTTGCCGGCTCAGAAGCGGCTTATCAGCTGGCGAAACGCGGCATCAAAGTGAACTTATATGAAATGCGTCCTGTTAAGCAGACGCCTGCCCACCATACAGACAAATTTGCAGAGCTGGTCTGCTCTAACTCATTACGTGGAAATGCACTGACCAATGGTGTCGGCGTACTGAAAGAGGAAATGCGCCGTCTGGACTCATTGATCATTAAAGCTGCTGACAGCGCAAGTGTACCTGCAGGCGGTGCTCTGGCCGTCGACCGTCATGAATTCAGCGGCTATATTACTGACACGCTGAAAAATCATGAGAACATCACGGTAATCAATAAAGAAATCAATGAAGTCCCTGATGGCCCGACTATTATAGCAACAGGTCCACTGACGACTGAGCATTTATCTAAGAGCATTCAGGAAATGACCGGTCAAAATCATCTCTACTTCTATGATGCTGCAGCGCCTATCGTTGAGAAAGAATCGATCGATATGGACAAAGTGTATTTAAAATCACGTTATGACAAAGGTGAAGCGGCTTATTTGAACTGTCCAATGACAGAAGAGGAGTTTGACCGTTTTTATGAAGCGCTGACTGCTGCTGAAGTCGTGCCATTAAAAGACTTTGAAAAAGAAATTTACTTCGAAGGCTGTATGCCGTTTGAAGAGATGGCTCGCCGTGGTAAGAAGACGTTATTGTTCGGTCCGATGAAGCCGGTTGGACTGGAAGATCCTAAGACTGGCGAGCGTCCGTATGCTGTCGTACAGTTGCGTCAGGACGATGCAGCCGGCACTTTGTATAATATCGTTGGTTTCCAGACACATTTGAAATGGGGCGCACAAAAAGAAGTGCTGAACCTTATTCCTGGTCTTGAAAATGTCGATATCGTCAGATATGGTGTGATGCATCGTAATACATTTATCAACTCACCGACTAATCTTGAGCAGACATATCAGTTCAAAGGGAAGAATGATCTTTTCCTCGCCGGACAAATGACTGGCGTTGAAGGTTATGTCGAAAGTGCAGCAAGCGGACTCATTGCAGGGATTAACGCTGCTAAATTATTATCAGGCGTCCAGCCGATTACATTCCCTGAAAAAACAATGATCGGTGCAATGGCATATTATATCACTCATACAAACAGCAAGAACTTTCAGCCGATGAATGCGAACTTCGGTCTGCTGCCACCACTCGAGAAACGTATTAAAGACAAGAAAGAGCGTTACGAGGCTCTTGCTGAACGAGCGCTTGACAGCTTGGAGCAATTTAAGGTCACGCTATAATATTGATTGTCAAAGAAATTTGAATTGTGATACAATTCAGATAACTGGAGGTGAGAAAGTGGAAGAGCAGATTAGTGCATTCAATGCATACTTGAAGAATGAAAAGAATTTCTCTATCCACACCCTCACCGCTTATGACAATGATGTCCGTTCTTTTATAGACTATTTAAACCGTGAAGGTCTGACACTGGAAACGTTCAGTTATCAGCAGGCACGAGGTTATTTAGTCTATTTATATGAAAAAAAACTAACGCGTACATCTGTCTCGCGTAAAATATCCAGTCTGAAAACGTTCTACCGGTTTGTCCAGCTTGATAAAGATGAAGTTAATCCGTTTGATGCGTTGATTCATCCAAAAAAGGACCAGTATTTACCGGCATTTTTTTATGAAGAAGAAATGTCTCAGTTGTTTGCAGAGATTGACCAAGGGAAGCCGTTTCATAAGCGAGATCAACTCATACTTGAACTGCTCTATGCAACAGGAATCCGCGTTTCTGAACTTGTGAATTTGAAGCTTGAAGATATAGATGAAGAAATGATGGTCATTAAAGTGCTCGGTAAAGGTAATAAGGAACGAATCGTACCTTTTGGAAGTTTTGCGCTGAAAAGTCTCCGCAATTATTTTCCTTTAAGACAGCAGTATGTCCGTGACCATCATTATCTCCTGGTTAACAACCGAGGGGGTCCATTGACAGCACGAGGTGTGAGATACGTGCTGGATCAGATTATCAAGCGGGCAGGAAGTGTTTCGGACATTCATCCCCACAAACTGCGTCATACATTTGCGACCCATCTGCTAAATGAAGGAGCCGATCTCAGAACGGTTCAGGATCTGCTCGGACATGTTAACTTATCGACGACAGGAAGATATACTCACGTTACAAAAGAACATCTGAGACAAACGTATTTGAATGCACATCCTCGTGCATAAAGGAGAGGAAACAATTGGCAATGCATGCAACAACAATATTTGCAATTAGACATAATGGTTGCTCTGCAATGAGTGGCGATGGTCAGGTGACGCTCGGTGAACAGGTGATTATGAAAGCGACTGCGAAGAAAGTCAGACGATTGTTCGATAATCAGGTTGTCGCAGGTTTCGCTGGTAGTGTGGCCGATGCGTTTACCTTGTTTGAGAAATTTGAGGCAAAGCTTTTTGAATATGATGGAAATCTATCACGTGCAGCCGTTGAACTTGCTAAAGAATGGCGGGGAGATAAAATGCTGCGTCAGCTTGAAGCGATGTTAATTGTGATGAATGACCATGAGTTACTGCTGGTCAGCGGTACGGGCGAAGTGATTCAGCCTGATGATGATATTATAGCTATCGGGTCTGGCGGTAACTATGCACTGAGTGCGGGACGTGCACTCAAAAAGCATGCATCGCACCTCACAGCAAAAGAAATTGCTCAGGCTAGTCTTGAGACAGCTGCTGATATTTGTGTCTTTACGAATCACAACATCATCGTTGAAGAATTATAAGGAGGCATCACATTGAACGTTAAGATGAAGATGACGCCAAAAGAAATTGTGAATGAACTGAATCAATATATTGTGGGTCAGGAAGAAGCGAAGAAGAAAGTGGCGATCAGTCTCCGCAACCGTTATAGACGTTCGCTGCTGGACGAACATCTGCAGCAGGAAATTATTCCGAAGAATATTCTGATGATTGGTCCGACCGGAGTCGGAAAGACAGAAATCGCAAGACGTATTGCAAAATTTGTCGGTGCACCATTCGTCAAAGTTGAAGCAACTAAATATACAGAAGTCGGTTATGTCGGACGCGATGTTGAAAGTATGATCCGTGATCTTGTCCTAAACGGTGTTCGGCTTGTCAAAGAAGAGAAGAAGAAAGAAGTCATCATTGAAGCTGAACAGCAGGCAGAAGAACGGCTCGTTAAGCTACTTGTGCCTGCGATGAAAAAGAAGCAGCAGTTTCAGAGTAATCCTTTAGAATCACTGTTCGGCGGCCAGTTTCCGAGTTTTAATGATCAGACCGACGATGAGGAAGTAACAGAGGAAATCAGTTCTAAACGTCGGGATATCCGTTCAAAGCTCGCGGCAGGACTGCTCGAGAATGAAGAGATTGTCATCAAAGTGGAACAGGACGCCCCGATGTTCAATATGCCCGGCATGGAAAATAATATGCAGGATATGCTGAGTCAGATGATGCTGAAGAAGAAAGTAGAGCGTCGTCTTTCTGTCGCAAAGGCTCGTCCTATTCTAGTGGATGAAGAAGCTTCAAAACTGATTGACGAGGAATCGGTCAATCAGGAAGCGATACAGCTGACTGAACAGATGGGTATTGTATTTATTGATGAGATAGATAAAATTGCCGGTTCCTCCAACAGTGGACCGGATGTATCGCGTCAAGGTGTGCAGCGGGACATTCTGCCGATTGTTGAAGGTAGTGTGATTCAGACGAAATATGGTGCAGTGAACACTGAACATATACTGTTCATCGGTGCAGGTGCCTTTCATGTTTCTAAACCAAGCGATTTAATTCCTGAACTTCAAGGGCGCTTTCCGATAAGAGTTGAACTGGATAAGTTATCGGTTCAGGATTTTGAAAAAATTCTGCGTGAACCGCGGCAGTCTTTACTGAAGCAGTATGAAAGTCTGCTGGCAACAGAAGATGTAACGATTAATTTTACAGATGAAGCTATTACACGTCTCGCTGAAATTGCTTACGAAGTGAATCAGGAAACAGATAACATCGGTGCCAGACGCCTTCATACGATTCTTGAAAAAATGCTTGAAGACTTATCTTTTGAAGCGTCAGAAATGCCGAATGCGCATGTAGAAATAACTAAGCAGTATGTTGAATCAAAACTTGGTTCAATTTCAAAAAACAAGAGCTTAAGTGAATTTATCTTATAAAGAGGAGAATCAAGATGGACTTATTAACTAGAACTCGTGAAATCAACAAATTATTACAGGAACACAAAGGTCTGGCCGTTGACTTTAAAGATATGGCTGACCATCTCGGTAGAACGATGCAGTCCAATGTCTTTATCGTTTCGAGAAAAGGGAAGATTTTAGGATTCGGCGTCAATGAACTTTTAAAGAATGAACGTATTATTAAAATGCTTGAGGAGCGTCAAATTCCTAAAGAATATACTGACTGGCTGTCAGAAGTGGATAGAACAGAATCAAACATTCCATTATCAAACCGGCTGACTGTATTTCCACCAGAAAGTGAAGATTTATTTAAAGAGAGTCAGACGACTATTATCCCGATCAAAGGTGGCGGTGATCGCCTCGGAACACTAGTACTTGGTCGTGTAGACAAAGACTTTGACGATACCGACTTAGTTCTCGGTGAATATGCGGCGACAGTCGTTGGAATGGAAATTTTGAGAGAGAAGCACACTGAGATTGAGCAGGTCGCACGTGATAAAGCAGCGATTACGATGGCGATCAATTCACTATCGTACTCTGAAAAAGAAGCGATTGAGCACATCTTTGAAGAATTAAATGCCTCAGAAGGGCTGCTCGTTGCTTCGAAAGTTGCAGACCGTGTCGGTATTACGCGCTCAGTCATCGTCAATGCCCTGCGCAAACTGGAAAGTGCCGGTGTCATTGAATCCCGTTCATTAGGAATGAAAGGGACTTTCATCAAAATTAAAAAGGAACAGTTCCTTGAAGAACTTGAAAACAGCCATTAAAATGGTTGTTTTTTTTCTTCTATTATGATATATTAATAAACGGCTCAAATGAGCTAATTCACACATTACAGTTAAGTATTTTGATTGGTGCAGCCCATGCTGTTGTCAAAATTGCCTGTAATGGCGGATAAACCACTAGGAGGAAATTAAAATGGCAGTTATCTCAATGAAACAATTGTTAGAAGCTGGTGTTCACTTCGGTCATCAGACACGTCGCTGGAACCCAAAAATGAAGAAATACATCTTCACTGAAAGAAATGGTATTTACATCATCGATCTTCAAAAAACAGTGAAGAAAGTTGAAGAAGCTTATAACTTCATGAAATCTGTTGCTGAAGAAGGCGGTACTGTTCTTTTCGTCGGTACTAAAAAACAAGCGCAGGAATCAGTTAAAGAAGAAGCTGAACGTTCAGGTCAGTTCTACATCAACCAACGTTGGTTAGGTGGAACACTTACTAACTACAAAACTATCAACAAACGTGTTAAACGTATTGCTGAAATCGAAAAAATGGAAGAAAACGGTACTTTTGACGTTCTTCCTAAAAAAGAAGTTGTAGAACTTAAAAAAGAATACGATCGTCTGATCAAATTCTTAGGCGGTATCCGCGACATGAAATCTATGCCGTCAGCAATCTTCGTTGTTGACCCTCGTAAAGAGCGTAACGCGATCGCTGAAGCAAAAAAATTACACATTCCAATCGTTGGTATCGTTGATACAAACTGTGATCCTGACGAAATCGACTATGTTATCCCAGCTAACGACGATGCAATCCGTGCCGTTAAATTATTAACAGGTAAAATGGCTGACGCAATCCTGGAAGCTAAACAAGGCGTTTCTAACGAAGAAGTTGCTGCAGAGCAGAACATCGATTTAACAGAAGCTCCTGCTGCAGAAACTACAGAAACAACAGAAGCACCAGCAGAAACTACTGAAGCTTAATTATAAAAAAGGTGATAAGTTGAATGTCTTATCACCTTTTTTAAAAGTAATCAATTAAATTTTTCGCCTTTCGTCATGCAATTTAGTATGATGAAATTGTGAACATATAACTTTTATCTGGAGGAATTTATTCATGGCTATCTCAGCACAACTCGTTAAACAATTACGTGAAAGAACTGGCGCAGGTATGATGGACTGCAAAAAAGCATTGACTGAAACTAATGGTGACATCGACGCAGCAGTAGACTACCTGCGCGAAAAAGGTATCGCGAAAGCAGCAAAAAAAGCAGACCGTATCGCAGCAGAAGGAACAACTTTTGTTGCTTCTAACGGTAACGATGCTGTTCTTTTAGAGTTAAACTCTGAAACAGATTTCGTTGCTCGTAACGAAGGATTCCAAGCGTTAGTTAAAGATATGGCAGATCACATTTTAACAACTAAACCAGCGGACGTTGATGCATTGATGGCTTCAACGATGACTGATGGTAACACAGTTGAACATAAAATGAGCGAAGCGATTTCAACAATCGGTGAAAAATTAACATTACGTCGTTTCGTTTTAGCGACTAAAACAGATGCAGATGCTTTCGGCGAATACTTACACATGGGCGGACGTATCGGTGTTCTTGCAGTCGTTGAAAACTCTACTGATGCAGCTGCTGCTAAAGACGTCGCGATGCATATCGCAGCACTTAATCCTAAATTTGTCTCTCGTGAACAAGTTTCTGCTGAAGAATTAGAGCACGAAAAAGACATTCTTAAACAGCAGGCTTTAAATGAAGGAAAACCTGAAAATATCGTTGAGAAAATGGTAGAAGGTCGTCTTCGTAAGTATCTTGAAGAAATCTGTGCAGTAGATCAGCCGTTCGTTAAGAATCCGGATCAGACTGTTGCTGAATTCTTAAAATCAAAAGGCGGCACATTGAAATCGTTCGTCCGTTATGAAGTCGGAGAAGGTATTGAAAAACGTTCTGATAACTTCGCTGATGAAGTAATGGGTCAGATTAAAGGAAACTAAGTTATAGTGGACACGAGAAGTCGTGTCCCTTTTTTTACATAAAACTAGAGAATGACCATGAAAACAGTTTAACTTTTTAAGTGATTACTGATATAATACATATAGTTTTGGGCGCTTCTTTCACCAGTAAAGAAGTAAAAAATTAAATTCTGAAAGGGCGATCACAATTGATTGAAACATCTAAATATAAACGTGTCGTATTAAAGTTAAGTGGAGAAGCTCTAGCAGGAGAAGCAGGATTTGGTATCAATCCTGTGATTATTAAAAATATTGCGAAACAAGTCGCAGAAGTCGCTCAAATGGATTGTGAGATAGCAGTTATCGTTGGCGGTGGAAATATCTGGCGCGGCAAGACAGGCAGTGACCTTGGAATGGACCGTGGTACAGCCGACTATATGGGGATGCTTGCTACTGTCATGAATTCACTGGCACTGCAGGATAGTCTGGAGCAGCTGGACTGCGACACTCGTGTACTGACATCAATTGCAATGCAACAGGTCGCTGAACCTTATATTAGAAGACGTGCAATCAGACACCTTGAAAAAGGACGTGTTGTGATCTTTGCAGCTGGTATCGGTAACCCTTACTTCTCAACTGATACAACTGCAGCGCTGCGTGCAGCTGAAATGGAAGCGGACGTTATTCTGATGGGCAAAAACAATGTTGACGGTGTTTATTCAGCTGATCCTAAACTTGACCCGACAGCTAAAAAGTATGAGTCACTGACTTATATCCAGATGCTGCAGGAAGGTCTGCAGGTAATGGACTCCACAGCAAGTTCGTTCTGTATGGACAATGATATACCGCTCGTGGTATTCTCAATTATGGAGGAAGGTAACATCAAACGCGCTGTAAAAGGCGATGTTATCGGCACAACGATCACTAAGTAATGATAGGAGAATAATAATGACGACAGCAATTATTAATGAAACAAAAGACAAAATGTCTAAAAGTATCGATAGTTTAACACGTGACTTCGCCGGCATTCGTGCAGGTAATGCAAGTGCTAATTTGCTTGATCGTGTTTCAGTTAATTACTACGGAGCAGATACACCGGTGCAGCAGCTGGCTGGTATTTCAGTGCCGGAAGCTAGAATGTTAGTTGTATCACCTTATGACAAATCATCCATTGATGATATATTAAAAGCGATTAATCAGGCCAACCTTGGAGTGAATCCGACATCTGATGGAAATGTCATTCGTATTACTGTACCGGCATTAACAGAAGAACGCCGCAAAGAACTGGTGAAAGAAGCGAAGAAAGAAGCGGAAAACGCTAAAGTAGCTATTCGTAATATCCGTCGTGATGCCAATGACGCACTGAAAAAAGCTGAAAAATCGGGTGAACTGACAGAAGACGATCTTAAAGGTTTCACTGAAGACGTTCAGAACTTAACTAATGACTACATCAAAAAAATTGATTCACTGACAGACAATAAAGAAAGTGATATCATGGCAGTCTAAATCAAAATGAATGAAGTTGAGCTACATTGATCTTTGAATGCAATTCAAAGAAAGACGTATCTCAGCTTCTTTTTTTGCTTATAGTGATATTAATAAAAATAACGACTTCAATTATGGGTTATGATAGAATAAAGAAATAGTAATATGAATAGCTGGAGGAACGTATGTTTAATTTATTCAAGAAAAGTTCTTCATTAGAGAAACACGTTCATCCATCTGTACCTAAGCATATCGCAATCATTATGGATGGTAACGGCCGCTGGGCTAAACAGCGTAGAATGCCACGTGTAAAAGGTCATTACGAAGGGATGCAGACGGTGAAACGAATTACCCGTCATGCAAGTGATATCGGGGTTAAGTATTTGACATTATATGCATTTTCTACTGAAAACTGGTCGCGTCCAGAAGATGAAGTGAATTATTTAATGAAGCTGCCTGGTGATTTTTTATCATCATTTTTACCTGAATTAATTGACAACAATGTCAAAGTGGAGTCAATTGGATTTATCGATCAATTGCCGGATCATACGAAACATGCATTGCTTGAAGCGAAGGAACAGACAAAGTATAATTCTGGGTTAAAACTTATATTTGCTATGAATTATGGAGGCCGCAAGGAAATTGTGTCAGCTGTGAAAATGATTGCTGCAGACTATAAAGACGATCAACTTGTGCTCAGTGACATTGATGAGAAACTATTCAGCAAATATTTATTTACGAAGCATTTTCCTGATCCAGAATTGCTGATCAGAACGTCTGGTGAAGAAAGACTCAGTAACTTTCTCATTTGGCAGACGTCATACAGTGAATTTGTGTTCGAAAATAAATTCTGGCCTGACTTCGCTGCAGCGGATCTTGATCATGCGATAGAAGTTTATAATAACCGTCAACGCCGATTTGGGGGACTGTAAGAATGAAAACAAGAACAATCACAGCCATTATTGCTATGGCTATTTTTCTGCCAATTGTTATTTACGGCAGCTGGCCTGTGCTGATTTTAGCTTATTTACTGGCCATCGTCGCACTGAAAGAAGTATTGAACATGAAACACATCAAGTTGTATTCGCTGCCAGGAATCATCAGTTTGATTGCCTTATGTCTGATTATGTCGCCACAGCGCAGCGAACTTGTCCAGATGCAGTATCAGGTACCGTTTCTTATCGTCATGAGTTTAATACTGCTGAGCTTTACAGTTGTCTCAAAGAACAGGTTTACCTTTGTAGATGCAGCATTCTGTATGCTTGCTGTTGCTTATGTAGGAATCGGTTTTATGTATTTCTATGAAACGCGGAATAACGCAGGACTGCATTTTCTGCTGTTCGCGCTACTTATTGTCTGGCTGACGGATACAGGAGCGTATATTTTCGGTCGTCTGTTCGGAAAGCATAAATTATGGCCGGAAATCAGTCCTAACAAGACGATAGAAGGATTTGTCGGCGGTATTTTAAGCAGTACACTTGTTGCCATTATATTCAGTATTTATTATGATATGCCGCTCAGCCTTGTGCCACTGCTAATAGTGACATGGCTGCTCAGCATGTTCGGACAACTTGGAGATCTTGTCGAATCCGCCTTGAAACGCCATTTTGATGTAAAGGACTCAGGTACGCTGCTGCCAGGTCATGGTGGTATTTTAGATCGCTTCGACAGCTTCATCTTCGTACTGCCACTGATGAACATTTTATTAATTAACTTTCAAGGTTAGGTGAAAATATGAAACATATCGGAATATTAGGTGCAAGTGGCTCTGTCGGGATGCAAGGTTTGGATGTCATTAGAGAACATCCACATCAATACCGGCTTGTGAGCTTTTCAGTCGGCAGAAATATCGATATTGCAAAAGCAGTAATCGAAGAATTCAAACCGGATGTAGTGTGTGTCCAGGACGAAGAAGATGCAGCACAGTTATCAGGCTTCGATGTCAAAGTTGTGACAGGTGAAGAAGGCCTGTTAACAGTTGCCGGCTACCACAAAAATGATATTCTGTTAAACTCAATTCTGGGAAGTATCGGGTTAAAACCGACGCTCCATGCGATAGAACACGGAATAGATATCGCTCTTGCTAATAAGGAAACACTTGTTGTAGCTGGAGAAATTGTTATGAACGCTGCGCGACAAAAAGGGGTCAGCATTTTACCCGTTGATTCTGAACACTCAGCGATCTATCAGTGCCTGAACGGTGAGGACCAAAAATCCGTTGAAAGGCTAATCATAACAGCAAGCGGAGGGTCGTTCAGAGATTTGTCGAGAGCGGATCTTGAATCGGTGACGCTTGAAGATGCATTGAATCATCCAAACTGGTCAATGGGCAAAAAAATTACAATTGATTCAGCGACGATGATGAATAAAGGACTTGAAGTGATAGAAGCGAAGTGGCTGTTTGATCTCCCAGTCGAACGCATAGAGACAGTGCTTCATAAAGAAAGTATTATTCATTCTATGGTAGAATTCAATGATACTAGTGTAATGGCTCAACTCGGAACACCGGATATGCGTCTGCCCATTCAATATGCATTCAGTTACCCTGATAGATTACCAAGACAGGCAGAACGACTGGATCTTGCCGCGGTCGGACAACTGAACTTCAAGCCGATGGATGTTGAGCGTTTCAGATGTCTGAAATTTGCATACGATGCGATTAGGATCGGCGGCACTATGCCCGTTGTCATGAATGCAGTCAATGAAGTAGCTGTCGCAATGTTTCTAGACGGAAAAATCAGCTTCCTCGACATCGAGACACTGATTGAACGGGAAATGCAGGCACATGACGTCATATTGAATCCTGACCTTGAGACGATACTAGAAATCGACGCTGACTACAAATCACGTCATTACGAGGTGTAAACTATGCTTGGAATCATTTCATTTATTATTGTCTTTGGTCTTCTTGTCACGGTCCATGAATTCGGTCATCTTTACTTTGCTAAGCGTGCAGGCATTATGTGTCCGGAATTTGCGATCGGGATGGGACCGAAGATTTTCTCCTATAAAAAGAATGAAACGTTATACACAATCAGACTTCTGCCGGTCGGCGGTTATGTCATGATGGCCGGAAGCGGCATGGAGCAGAATCCGGTAACTGCCGGTATGACAGTGAGCATCAAGAAAAATGAACACAATGAAGTGACTCACGTTATTCTTGACGACCAGCATCAGTTCAGACAGATTGAGCAGCTGGAAGTAAGCGACAGTGATTTTGAAGACCAGCTGTTCATCGAAGGTATTGACCAGTATACGAATGAAAAGGTCACTTACCCGATCGCTGAAAAAGCTTACTTCGTCCGTGAAGGTGACCTGATTCAGATAGCACCGCGAGACCTTCAATTCAAGAATAAGAAACCATGGCCGAAATTTTTAACATTATTTGCCGGCCCGCTGTTTAACTTTATACTGGCGCTGCTGCTTTTTATCGGATATTTCTATGCAACAGGAACACCGACCGATAAAGCTATCGTTGGTGGTACCATGCAGGATAGTCCGGCAGATAAAGCAGGCCTTGTCACGAAAGATAGAATTGTCAGTATTGACGGAGAATCCATATCGAAATGGGAAGATATGACCTCATATTTTAATAGTCATGATATTAAACAACATGAGATCATCATTGACCGTGATGGCAAAGAACTGTCAAAACAGATTACTCCTAAGATTCAGAATGTATCAACAACATCAAAAGAAGACAAAAGGGCAGTAATAGGCATCAATCCGCTGCTAGTACACGATAGTTTGATTGACCCTTTGATTTATGGTATAAAAACGACATTCAGTACTGGACTAATGATTTTTAATCTCGTCGGTGCATTATTTGCCAGCATCTTCACGGGAACCTTTTCATTCGATATGCTGAATGGACCGGTTGGAATTTATAAGAATACTGAAAAGATTGCGTCACTTGGAATACTACCACTTATTGGTTTTACTGCGACATTATCAGTTAACCTAGGCATCATGAACTTACTGCCGATTCCAGCACTTGACGGGGGTCGTATTCTGTTCGTCATCTATGAGGCGATTTTCAAGCGTCCGGTGAACAAAAAAGCTGAGATAGTCATTATATCAATAGGAGCCGTATTTTTATTCTTCGTTATGATTATGGTGACGTGGAATGATATACAACGTTATTTCTTTTAAATTAAGGAGGATTACTTAATGAAGCAGTCAAAAATGTTTATTCCGACATTACGGGAAGTTCCTAATGATGCGGATTCTAAAAGTCATCAGCTGCTGCTTAAAGCTGGTATGATCAAGCAGATTGCAAGTGGTATTTACAGTTATCTGCCGATTTCAAAGCGTGTGCTGAATAAAATAGAAGCCATTGTCCGTGAAGAGATGGAAGCGATTGACGGTATAGAAATTCTGATGCCTGCCCTGCAGCCAGCAGAACTTTGGCAGGAAAGTGGTCGCTGGCCAAGTTATGGCGCTGAGCTGATGCGCATGACCGACCGTCACGGTCGTGAATTTGCGCTCGGACCGACTCATGAGGAAATCATTACGTCTCTTGTACGTGATGAACTAAAATCTTATAAGAAATTGCCAGTAACACTATTCCAGATTCAGAATAAGTTCCGCGATGAGAAGCGTCCGAGATTTGGTCTGCTCCGCGGTCGTGAATTTATTATGAAAGACGCTTATAGCTTCCATGCATCTGAAGAATCACTGGATGCAACTTATCAGGATATGTACCGTGCTTATTCCAATATTTTCACGCGTGTCAACTTGAAGTTCCGCCCAGTCATTGCAGACAGCGGAGCGATCGGCGGCAGTCATACGCACGAATTTATGGCGCTTGCTGAGATCGGTGAAGATACAATCGCCTACACAGACGGAAGTGACTATGCAGCAAATATCGAGAAAGCCGAAGTCATTTATAAGCCGAATCCTGAGCATACAGCAGTACAATCACTTGAAAAAATCCATACGCCTGGAGTCAAGACTGCGCAGCAGCTTGCTGATTTACTTGGCAGACGTCTCGATGAGATCGTCAAGTCAATGATTGTCAAAGTGGACGATCGCTATGTCATGTTTCTTATTCGTGGACATCATGAATTGAACGATATTAAAGTAAAGTCCTATTTCGGCACTGAATTTGTCGAGATGGCGACAGAAGCTGAAATTGAAGGTATTATGGGTGCCAAACCAGGTTCACTTGGTCCAGTCGGTGTCGACAAAATTGAAATTTACGCAGACAATTCAGTACAGGATCTGAACAACCTGGCAGTAGGAGCAAATGAAACAGAATATCACTATATTAATGCAAATATTGGTCGTGACTTCAACGTCAAGGAATTTGATGACTTCCGTTTTATTCTGGAAGGAGAACAATCAGCTGACGGCAGTGGTCCAGTGAAATTTGCTGAAGGTATAGAAGTCGGGCAAGTGTTTAAGCTTGGAACCAAATATTCTGAATCGATGAAAGCGACATTCCTCGATGAACAAGGCAAAGCACGCCCAATGATTATGGGCTGCTACGGTATCGGTGTATCCCGTACATTGTCGGCAGTCATCGAGCAGCATCATGATGACAGAGGCATCATCTGGCCGAAATCCATCACACCTTACGATATTCATGTCATCTCAGTCAATCCAAAGCAAGATGTTCAGCGAGAGCTTGCCGATGAGCTTTATGAAACATTTAAACAAGATTATGACGTATTGTATGATGACCGTTCTGAACGAGCGGGCGTCAAATTCAATGATGCAGATTTAATCGGTGTACCACTGCGCATTGTTGTCGGTAAAAATGCGGCAGAAGGAATGGTTGAAGTGAAGCTGAGAAAATCGGGAGAATCATTTGACGTCAAAGTTGATGAACTCAAAGCAACAATTGATTCTTTATACGGTACGCTCGACTAGTTTTTTGATATAATAGATGAAGCTAAAAGTAATACGCTTTCCGCGTGTTACTTTTTATTTTGAGAAGGTGGTTCTGGCGTGGCAGATAAATATGAAAAATTTAAAATACTTTTGACACAGCTGAAAATGACTAATGTCTTTCCGGAAGAAATCATTAGAGGCAGCTCAATTGAACGTCTAGATATTTCGCAGAAAGATAGAAAATGGCATTTTTATATCACGAGCCCAGTCATCCTGCCAAGTGATTTATACTTTCAGTTCTGCAATGAACTTAAAACAGCATTCAGTCATATTGCAGATGTCAGTGTGTCCTTTAAAGCTCTTGACCAGTCAGATATAACAGATAAATTGACCGGCTATGTCGATCATTGTATCGAGCAGACGGCTATCAGTCCGAGCTTGAAAGTGCAGCTTAAAGGTAAGAAGTATTACTTCTCAGGAACTGTGCTGAAATTTCAGGTACATAATGAAGTAGAAGAGAAGCACCTTGAGAAAGCATGTAACGGGTCGCTCTTAAAGGCATTTAATCATGCAGGGCTTGCAGTAGATAAAATTATCTTTGAAATTTCTGAAGAAGCGCATGAGAAAGAACTTGAATCACTGGAAGCGCATATACAGGAAGAGGATACGACAAGTGCAATAGTGGCCCGCGAACGAGTGGCTGAAATGCAGCGTCAGCGCGCTGAAGAAGATAGTGATGAAGTGAATGTCTGCTCCATCGGTAAAGAAATTAATGTCGAATTGATTCGTCCGATTTCTTCTATTATTGAAGAAGAGTTTAAAGCGGCTATTGAAGGCGTCATTTTTGATGTTGAGATAAAAGAGCTGAAAAGTGGTCGGCATATCGCTCAAATAAAAATTACAGATTATACCGATTCGCTGACCTTAAAAATGTTTACGCGAAAAGGTAAGAACGATCTGGAGCATTTCAAAGCGTTGAAACCAGGCAAGTGGGTGCGTGCGCAAGGTCGAATTGAAGAAGATACATTTATCAGAGATTTAGTGATGATGTTGAATGATATTCACGAAATCAAGAAATCTCCTAAGAAAGATAAATCAGAGGAAAAACGAGTGGAGTTCCATCTTCATTCCAGCATGAGCCAGATGGACGGTATTTCGCATATCGGTAAATATGTCGAGCAGGCAGCTGAATGGGGACATCAGGCCATTGCGGTCACCGATCATAACGTTGTTCAAGCATTTCCTGACGCTCATGCCGCAGCTGAAAAGAACGGCATCAAGATGATTTACGGTATTGAAGGAATGCTGGTAGATGACGGTGTGCCGATTACTTACAATCCGACTGACAGAACGTTGAATGACAGTACTTACGTTGTCTTTGACGTAGAAACCACAGGCTTAAGTTCTCAGTATGATAAAATTATCGAACTTGCGGCCGTTAAAGTGAAGAACGGAGAAATAATTGACAAGTTCGAGCGGTTCAGCAATCCTGGTGAACGATTGAATGAAACTATCAAACGTTTGACAGGGATTACGGATGATATGCTGGTTGGTGCGCCGCCGATCAAGGAAGTACTGACTGAGTTCAAGGAATGGGTCGGCGATGCGATTTATGTTGCTCATAACGCAAGCTTTGACATGGGGTTTATTGACACAGGATTTGAGCGTTTGCATTTAGGAGCGAGCACTAATGGAATCATTGATACATTGGAGCTGTCCCGTACCATTAACACCGAGATGGGTAAACATGGTCTGAATTTCCTTGCGAAGAGGTACGGAGTCGAGCTTACGCAGCATCACCGGGCGATATATGATGCAGAAACAACGGCTCATATTTTTGTCAAAATGCTGAAGCAGATGGAAGCGCTCGGCGTCATTAACCATATGGACATCGATAAGAAATTATCGAATCAGGATGCATACAAACGTGCTCGTCCTGTTCATGTGACATTAATTGTTCAGAATCAGACCGGACTGAAAAATCTTTTCAAAATTGTCAGTGAATCACTCGTCAGTTATTTTTACCGTACACCTCGAATCCCTCGGTCACTGCTGAATGCCAATAGAGAAGGGCTGCTGGTCGGCAGTGCCTGTGATAACGGTGAAGTATTTACGGCCGTCATGAATAAAGACCAGGCTGAAGTAGAGAAAATCGCGGAATTCTATGACTTTATTGAAGTTCAGCCGAAAGCACTGTATCAACATTTATTAGCGCGTGATTTAATTCGCGATAACAAGACACTTGAAGAAATTTATCAGCGCATCATTGCAGTCGGTGAGAAACTGGATAAACCGGTGCTTGCGACTGGAAATGTTCACTATCTATATGAACATGACAAGATTGCCCGTGAGATTTTGATTGCATCAATGCCGGGTAACCCGTTGAATAAGAGTGGTTTTCCAGATGCACATTTCAGAACGACGGACGAGATGATGGACGACTTCATGTTTCTTGGAGAAGAGAAGGCTTACGAAATTGTCATTAAAAACACGAACGCTCTCGCCGACCGTATTGAGCGCGTAGTACCTATACGTGACGAACTGTATACACCTTCCATTGAAGGAGCAAACGAAGAAATCAGAGAGATGTCCTATGACAATGCCCGTAAACTTTATGGTGATGAGCTGCCGGATATTGTCACCGCGCGCCTCGAGAAAGAACTTGCAAGTATTATTGGCAATGGTTTCGCAGTTATTTATTTGATTTCACAGAAACTCGTGAAGAAGTCACTGGATGATGGTTATTTAGTAGGATCACGTGGTTCAGTCGGTTCCAGTTTTGTCGCAACCATGACTGAGATCACAGAAGTTAATCCACTGCCCCCGCATTATATATGTCCGAAGTGTAAAGCAAGCCATTTCTTTGATGATGGATCTGTCTCAAGCGGCTTTGACCTGCCAGACAAAAAGTGTGAGACATGTGATGTCCCTTTCATTAAGGAAGGACAGGACATTCCATTTGAGACGTTCCTTGGATTTAAAGGAGATAAAGTACCGGATATTGATTTGAATTTCAGCGGCGAATATCAGCCGAAAGCTCATAACTATACGAAAGAGCTGTTCGGTGAGGATAAAGTATTTCGTGCAGGAACAATCGGTACAGTTGCAGAGAAAACTGCATTCGGTTATGTCAAAGGCTATTTAAACGATAACAGTATGCATAAGCGAGGAGCTGAAGTGGACCGTCTGGTCAAGGCCTGTACAGGTGTGAAGCGGACGACAGGTCAGCACCCGGGCGGTATTATCGTTGTACCGGAACATATGGATATTTATGATTTCACTCCGATTCAATATCCAGCAGATGACCAGAATTCAGTGTGGAAGACCACCCACTTTGACTTTCATTCTATCCATGATAATCTGCTGAAACTTGATATACTTGGTCACGATGATCCGACGATGATTCGCATGCTGCAGGACTTATCAGGAATTGACCCTAAAACTATTCCAGTTGACGATAAAGAAACAATGAAAATCTTCTCAAGTCCAGCGAGTCTCGGCGTTACAGAAGAAGATATTTTGTGTAAGACCGGCACATTCGGGGTGCCTGAATTCGGAACTGGTTTCGTGCGTCAGATGTTAGAAGATACGAAGCCGAGTACGTTCTCTGAACTTGTTCAGATTTCTGGATTGTCACACGGAACAGATGTCTGGCTCGGTAATGCTCAGGAGCTGATCCGTACGGGAACTTGTGACCTGTCCGGCGTTATCGGCTGTCGTGATGACATTATGGTTTACTTGATGTATGCAGGTCTTGAACCATCGCTTGCCTTTAAAATCATGGAATCAGTCCGTAAGGGTAAAGGGCTGACAGAAGAGTTTGAAGAAGCGATGCGTGAAAATAATGTGCCTGAATGGTATCTTGAATCGTGCAAGCGAATCAAATATATGTTCCCGAAAGCACATGCCGCCGCCTATGTTTTAATGGCAGTTCGTATCGCCTATTTTAAAGTACATCATCCGCTATTTTATTATGCAAGTTACTTTACAGTACGGGCGTCTGATTTCGATCTGCTGACGATGACTAAGGATAAGCATACGATTAAAGCGACAGTCAAAGATTACTACAGTAAGTTTCATGACCTCGCCAAGAAAGAGAAAGATGTGCTGACTGTACTTGAACTATCGAATGAAATGGCACAGCGCGGTTTCCGCATGCAGCCGGTTTCACTTGAGAAAAGTACCGCGTTTGACTTTATTATTGAAGGTGATACACTTATTCCACCATTTATCGCAGTACCGGGTCTTGGTGAGAACGTTGCCCGTAGAATTGTTGCAGCGAGAGAAGAAGGACCTTTTCTGTCGAAAGAAGAACTCAACAAAAAAGCCGGTGTTTCGCAGAAAATCATTGATTATCTGACAGAACTCGGTACTTTGAATGACATGCCTGATAAAGCACAACTGAGTATCTTTGATTTGTAGGTTTGTCGGTAGCAGAATAATATGTTATAATAATGTTGCTTAAAGAAAATACTCTAACGACGGAAAGAGTGGGATATCCCGCTCTTTTCTTCTTGTATCATGAAGGAGGACTATATGAGCAAAATCACTGAACGTGTAGAGGAACTGGTCAGCCCCATTGTTGCCGACCTTGGCTTTGAACTCGTTGATGTTGAGTATGTTAAAGAAGGACCGGATTTTTATCTGCGTATTGCGATCGATAAGCCGGAGGGAATTGATATTTCCGACTGTGCTGTCGCCAGTGAAAAGATCAGTGAAGTGATGGACAAGGAAGACCCTATTAAAGAAGCATACTTCATGGATGTGTCATCACCAGGTGCTGAACGCCCTCTGAAAAAGGAAAAGGATTACGCGGCAGCTGTTGGAAATCCGATATATGTTAAACTGTATGAAGAGATTGATGGGGATAAAGAATGGCTTGGCGAACTGCTCAGTTATGACGCGGAAACCATTAAAATGTCAGTGAAGATTAAGACGAGAACTAAAGAACTTGAACTGCCAAGAAAGAAAATCGCAAAGATCAGACGTGCAGTCATTTTCTAGTGATGGAGGAACTGAAGTGAAAAATAATGAGTTATTGAATGCAATTGATTTTCTTGAGAAAGAAAAGAGCATTCCAAGAGAAGTACTGATTGAAACAATTGAAGCAGCTTTAATCACTGCCTACAAAAAGAACTACAATTCTGCGAGCAATGTCCGTGTGGAACTTAATATGGACAATGGATCTTATGCGGTTTACTCACGTAAAGACGTCGTAGAAGAAGTAGAGAATCCTAGAGACCAGGTATCTCTTGAACAGGCACTTGAATCGAATCCTGCTTATGAAGTCGGTGATATCTTCGAAGAAAACGTGACACCGAAAGATTTCGGACGTGTCAGTGCTCAAGCTGCTAAACAAGCAGTGATGCAGCGCCTGCGTGATGCAGAACGCGGAATTCTTTACAATGAATTTATCGATAAAGAAGACGACATTATGACTGGCGTCATCGACCGTGTGGACCATCGTTATGTTTATGTCACATTGGGTAAAACAGAAGCAGTCTTGTCAGATGCGGAACGTAGTCCAAACGACGTATACCGTCCGACTGAGCGCATTAAAGTTTATGTCAACAAAGTTGAACAGACTACTAAAGGACCTCAGATTTTTGTCTCAAGAAGTCATCCAGGTCTGCTAAAACGGTTATTTGAGCAGGAAGTACCTGAAATTTTTGATGGTACTGTTATTGTAAAATCCATAGCTCGTGAAGCGGGGGACCGTTCTAAGATCAGTGTTTATTCAGAAAATCCAGATATAGATGCAGTCGGCGCTTGTGTCGGTGCAAAAGGAGCACGAGTAGGTGCCGTTGTTGACGAACTTGGCGGCGAGAAGATTGACATCGTTGAATGGAGCGCAGATCCGAAAACATTTGTTAAAAATGCGTTAAGCCCATCGCAGGTCGTCGATGTGCTGGTCAATGAAGAAAATCAGTCGACTACAGTCATTGTTCCTGACTATCAGTTGTCACTTGCTATCGGCAAAAAAGGTCAGAATGCGAGACTTGCAGCTAAACTGACTGGTTGGAAGATTGATATTAAGAGTGAGACTGATGCTAAAGAAGCGGGTATCTATCCAGTAGAATAAGGGGGATTTAAATGAAGCAGAAAAAGATTCCCATGCGTAAATGTATTTTAAGCCAGGAAATGAAGCCGAAAAAAGAGATGATTCGTGTTGTGCGTTCAAAAGAAGGCGAGATGTCCGTCGACCCTTCAGGTAAAGCAAATGGTCGCGGTGCTTACGTGTCGAAAAATCTTGAGCTAGTCGAAAGCGCACGTCAAAAAAAACGGCTGGAACAGTTTTTTGACAGCAATCCAGATGAAATGTCCCCGATCTATGATGAAATTATTCGTCTGATCTACCGGGAAATGATTCCGAAGCGATGATTAAAGACAAAATACTAAATTTCATCGGCCTTGCAATGCGTGCGAGAAAACTGACGACGGGTGAAGAACTGGTCATCAACGAAATACGTAAAAATAAAGTCAGTCTGGTCATTGTATCAACAGATGCATCAGCAAATACTAAAAAAAACATCACGAATAAATGTCATTCTTATCGCGTGAAATGTGTTGAATTCGGTACGCGTTACGAACTCGGCTACGCCATCGGTAAGGACGAACGCGTCATCATCGGCGTCTCTGATGCAGGTTTTGCAAAAAAACTTGAAGCGATGATTCGTGAGAGCAATGAGGAGAGAACCTATGAGTAAAAAAAGAGTATATGAATACGCAAAAGAAGTGAATTTAAGATCAAAAGATATTATCGATGAGCTTAAAAAAATTGATGTTGAAGTGACAAGTCATATGCAGATGCTGGAACCAAAAGAAATTACAGCGCTGGATAAAGTCTTTAAAAAAGATACTGCGAAACAACAAGATAGTGCCAAGAATAATAATCAGCAGCAAGGTCAAAAGCAGCGTCCAGCAAGCACTGGTTCAAAACCAGCTCAAAACGGACAACGTCCAGCTAACAGCAACCAAAGACCAGCTCAGAATTCAAACAATAACGGACAAAAACCGGCACAAAATGGACAACGTCCAAATACTAGCGCTCAAAAACCAGGTCAGACGAACCAGCAACGTCCGAACAATAATCAAGGCCGTCCAAATAATCAAGGCCGCCCGAACCAGAACAGACAACGCCCGGGACAGAACAAAAAAGGTAAAGGCAAAAGCAATAAACCTGCTGTTCAACAGGCACCGGTCATTAAAGAGACACCGTCTAAAATTACATACCACGAAGGTATTACAGTCGGTGAACTTGCAGACAAATTAAATAAAGACGCGTCTGAAATCGTAAAAACATTATTTATGGTCGGTATTATGGCGAACATCAATCAGGCACTAAACGAAGATGCGATTGAACTGATTTGTTCTGAATACGAAGTAGAAGCAGAACTGGAAGTCATTATTGATGCGACAGATCTAGAAACATACTTCGAAGATGAAGCAGGAAAAGAGGCAGACAAACAGGAACGTCCGCCGGTTGTAACTATCATGGGTCACGTTGACCATGGTAAAACGACACTGCTTGACTCAATTCGGAACACGCGTGTTACTGCCGGAGAAGCGGGAGGAATCACCCAGCATATCGGTGCGTATCAAATTGATAATAACGGCAAAAAAATAACTTTCTTGGATACACCGGGTCACGCGGCGTTTACAACGATGCGTGCACGTGGGGCGCAAGTAACTGATATTACCATTCTTGTGGTGGCAGCAGATGACGGTGTGATGCCGCAGACGATTGAAGCGATCAATCACGCGAAGGCAGCTGAAGTACCTATTATTGTTGCTGTCAACAAAATCGACAAACCGACAGCAAATCCTGACCGTGTCATGCAGGAGCTAGGTGAATATGGTCTTTATCCGGAAGACTGGGGCGGCGATACAATCTTCGTTCAGCTGTCAGCCATTAACGGTGAAGGTATCGATGACTTGCTTGAAATGATTCTATTGATTACAGAAGTAGAAGAATTAAAAGCAAATCCAAAGCGTTCAGCGATCGGAACAGTCATTGAAGCGGAACTTGATAAATCCCGTGGTCCTGCAGCATCATTACTTGTTCAGGATGGTACACTTGAAGTCGGTGACACTATCGTTGTCGGAAATACTTATGGTCGTGTCCGTGCAATGGTCAACGATCTAGGTAAGCGGATTAAGTCTGCTGAACCTTCGACTCCAGTTGAAATTACAGGATTAAGTGATGTACCGCTTGCTGGAGACCGCTTCGTCGTCTTTAAAGATGAGAAAAAAGCGCGTCGCATCGGTGAAGCTCGCCAGCAGCAGAACATCATGGCGCAGCGTCAGGAAAGTCAAAAAGTTTCACTTGATAATCTGTTCGAACAGATGAAGCAGGGTGAAATGAAAGACTTGAATGTTATCATTAAAGGGGACGTTCAAGGCTCAGTTGAAGCATTGGCAGCGTCATTGATGAAAATCGATGTCGAAGGTGTAAACGTCCGTATTATTCATACAGCAGTCGGCGCAATCAACGAATCAGATGTCACGCTTGCATCAGCATCGAACGGTATTATTATCGGCTTTAACGTTCGTCCGGATAATAATGCAAAACGTGCAGCAGAAGCAGAGAAAGTGGACATGCGTCTCCACCGTATCATCTACAAAGTCATCGAAGAGATTGAACATGCGATGAAAGGGATGCTTGATCCGGAATTCGAAGAGAAAGTCATCGGTCAGGCAGAAGTTCGTCAGACAATCAATATTTCTAAAGTCGGTACAGTCGCAGGTTCATATGTTACTGAAGGTAAGATTACTCGTAACGCAAGCGTCCGTATCATCCGTGATGGTATTGTAGTTTATGAAGGTGCTGTTGATGCATTACGTCGATTCAAAGATGATGTAAAAGAAGTGTCTGCAGGTTACGAATGTGGTATCACAATCGAAAACTTCAACGACATTAAAGAAGGCGACATCTTTGAAGCATTCGTGATGGAAGAGATAAAACGCAGTTAATTATATACTGGTCATTTTTTCAAGTAATCTGGATAAGCCCTTCCGCTAAAATTAGTGGAAGGGCTTATTTTATCTTATTCATCTTTTTCAAGTGCATTTCTGTAGTCATCAGTGTCATGGGCATCTTGTTCCTGAAGTTTTGCATCTTCTTTCAATGCACGATTTTCTTCCTGGAGTTCTTCTACAAGGCTGATTAACTGTTCTCGCGTTAAGTCATTGATATTCACAATTATCCCTCCTTCATAACGTTATACCCATTCTCCATCTATTTTTAGACATTAGCTGTCACACACTTTGACTTCATGAGACGAAAACCCTATAATAATATACATTGCAGTAATAAAATAAGGGTAATGATTATTGAGGTGATAGAATGAATAATAGAAAAGAACGTGTCGGCGAGCAAATGAAAAAAGAGCTGAGTGAAGTGATCAGCCAAAAGATTAAAGATCCACGTGTCGGTTTTGTCACTGTTACTGAAGTTGAAGTGACAGGTGATTTATCTCTTGCTACAGTTTATGTGACTGTGCTAGGGAATGATAAAGAACGCCGTGAAACTCTTGATGGTCTTGAGAAAGCAAAGGGCTTTATGAAGACAGAAATCGGTCAGCGCATGAAGCTGCGTATTGTGCCTGAACTTAAGTTCGTCTATGATGAGTCTATTGACTATGGTAATAAGATAGAACGAATGATTGCTGACTTAAATAAAGGATAAAAAGCAGATAGTACTTACTATCTGCTTTTTTAATGGAGGTATGACAATGTTGAACGGTGTTCTTGCTATCAATAAACCACGAGGTATGACGAGCCATGACGTGGTGTTTAAACTTAGAAAAATACTAAAAACAAAAAAAGTAGGACATACGGGAACGCTGGACCCTGAAGTAGACGGAGTTCTTCCGATCTGTATTGGACCGGCGACGAGAATCAGTGATTATATTATGAATAGTGGGAAACGCTACACGGCGGAAATTACTATAGGTATTCAGACGACAACTGAAGATCAGACTGGAGAGATTATTTCTGCCGATAAGATAGTGAATGACCAATACAGTAATGAAGAAATAGACGATGCACTCGCTGCACTGACAGGACATATTGAACAGATGCCACCTATGTTTTCGGCAGTTAAAGTAAAGGGTCGGAAATTATATGAATATGCACGAGCAGGTTTAGTCATTGATCGTCCTACGCGCATGGTTCATATTAAGAACATTGAAAGAACAACTGATCTCCATTATTGTGATGATACCATGCGTTTTTCTATTGAAGTTTCATGCGGAAAAGGGACTTATATTCGTACCCTGGCTACTCAGATTGCAGAGAAGCTGAACACTGTTGGTCATATGTCAAAACTAACTCGTACTGAAAGCGGTGGTTTCATGCTGGAAGATTGTTATACGCTTGAACAGATAGCGGAAACGGAGGATGTCCAATTGTTACTGCGTCCCATCGAAGAGGGTCTGAAAGATTTACCTCAGTTATCTGTAGATGAAACAATCAAAACTCGAGTAAAAAATGGTCAGAAATTTCGTATGGATGAGCTCCCAGTAACCGAACCAACTGTTATAGTGTCTGAAAAAAAAGCATTAGCAATCTATGCACCGCATCCTGAAAAAGCTGGACAAGTTAAAGCGATAAAAGTATTTAGTTAGTAAATTATATGTAAATTTCATCAATATGTGTTTGAACTTGTAGTTTAAGGATATACATTTATTATCAATACGCATTGAAATTAAAGTATTGATAGTTTCATACTCAAAAAAGGATACTGTCCAAAAAAGGAGAAATGAATAATGGCAAATTTAAATCCAGAAGAACAAGTAAATAACATGTCCCAGGAAGATAAAGATCAGATTTTAGAGAGCTTTAATAACTTTAAAGGATATTTAAATAAGCAAGTTGGCAGAGCTGAAAAATTAGGTATGGGCGATGACGCAATTGTCAAAGCCGCTGAAAAATTAGCTGACTACTTAGCTAAAAATGAAGAACCCAAAAACCGTGAAGAAAAAGTTCTTAATGAACTTTGGAACAATGCAGAAGGCGAAGAGAAAAAAGCGATTGCCAGTGCATTAGTGAAAATGGTACAGCAGGAAGGGTAATTCCTTAAAAGATTTCATCTTGACGATGAAATCTTTTTTTGTCTTTAACGCGTTATTTTCTGATACACTGTTTGTAAAGTATATGAGAAAGAGAACGTGATAATGATGAAGACGATACATACGAATCAGAACCTGGAAGAGATGTATAATCATCCTGATGTGGCTCTTGCTATCGGTTTTTTTGATGGGCTGCACCTAGGTCATATGTCAGTCATCAATAAAATGAAGACCATTGCCGATAGCAAACATCTTGCTAAAGCAGTGATGACATTTGATCCTCATCCGTCAGTTGTATTAAATCCTGAGAAGAAAAGAACGGATTATTTGACACCGCTTGACGAGAAAAAACGTATATTAGAAGCGCAAGGGATTGATTATTTATTTGTGGTTGCTTTTACGTCACGGTTCGCTCAAATGGAAGAAGAAGACTTCATTAAAGATTATTTGACGAATAATCATGTGAAAGAAGTGATTGCGGGTTTTGATTTTACTTACGGTAAATTCGGTAAAGGCAATATGCTAAAACTTGAAGCTGATAAGCAGGGATTCAATGTAACAGTTGTTGAGAAGCAGGAGCTGAATTCTGAAAAGATAGCGACGACACAGATCAGAAACGCATTAGTTGATGGCAATATCATAGAGGCAAATACTCAGCTTGGTCGTCCTTATAAAATTTCAGGTCTTGTTGTTCAAGGTGAGAAAAGAGGACGCACCATCGGCTTTCCTACTGCTAATGTGGCACCTGATGAATCATATGTTCTGCCAAAACTTGGTGTGTACGCTGTCACTTTGAGACGGACTGGATCCGATCAAGTATTGAAAGGCGTCTGCAATATCGGTTATAAGCCGACTTTCCATGATCCAGCCGTCTCTGCTGTTTCAATAGAGGTTCATATTTTTGATTTCGCGGAATCCATATACGGTGAACGGGTTGAAGTATTCTGGCACGAATTTATCAGACCAGAGCAGAAGTTTAATGGCATCGATGCTCTTATTGCTCAGATCAGTCAGGATAAATTAACAGCCGAACAGCTGTTAGCCGATATTTCGCTTGATTAATTTGATAGAAATGCTATACTTGTCAAGTACCTTTCCTTGGCTTATCGATCACTCCGACGATTTGCTCGGGTCATGGTGTCAATTAAATTATAGGAGGTCATTTAATTATGGCAATTACACAAGAACGCAAAAATGAATTAATCGCTCAGTACCGTGTACACGAAACGGATACAGGGTCACCTGAAGTACAAATCGCTGTTTTAACTGCTGAAATCAACGCATTAAACGAGCACTTACGTACACACAAAAAAGACCACCATTCACGTCGTGGACTTTTGAAAATGGTAGGTCGTCGTAAAAACTTATTGACTTACTTACGTGAAAACGATGTTCAACGTTACCGTGAATTAATTAAATCATTAGGATTACGTCGTTAATCTTTTACAATCGAAAGAGACAATTGTGTCTTTCGATTTTTTTATGTCTAAATATACCTCAAGCATTGGATAAATGATATGATGGATGATATATATTGGAGAGGAGCAATTTAATGTCTCAGAAAAAAGTATTCACAACTGAATGGGCAGGACGCCCGTTAACAGTAGAGGTCGGTCAGCTTGCCAAGCAGGCAAATGGATCGGCACTTGTCAGATACGGCGATACAGTCGTGCTCTCTACTGCAACTGCATCAAAAGAACCTAGGGATGTCGATTTCTTCCCGTTAATGGTCAATTATGAGGAAAAATTGTATGCAGCCGGAAAAATTCCGGGTGGTTTCAATAAACGTGAAGGACGCCCGGGTGAAGACGCGACACTGACTGCTCGTTTAATAGACCGTCCAATTCGTCCGTTGTTTCCAAAAGGTTACCGCAATGATATTCAAGTCATCTCTATAGTGATGAGTGTGGATCCTGATAATACTCCTGAAATGGCTGCGATGCTTGGGTCATCAGTAGCACTGGCTGTATCAGATATTCCTTTCCATAGTCCAATTGCAGGTGTAAACGTCGGATTGGTAGACGGTGAACTAATCATCAATCCTACAGTTGCTGAGCGTGCCGAGTCTGCTTTAGACTTACAGGTAGCGGGTCATAAAGATGCGGTGAACATGGTAGAAGCGGGCGCTAAGGAAGTGCCTGAGGACAAAATGCTTGAAGCAATCATGTATGGTCATGCAGCAATTAAAGAACTAGTGGCATTCCAGGAACAGATCATCAATGATGTGGCACCTGTGAAAAAAGAATTTATAGCTGCTGCACCAAACGAGATCGTTGAAAATGAAGTGAAAAAATACGCTGAAGAATTGGGTCTGGCAGCCGCTATCCAGACGAAAGATAAACTTGAACGTGAAGAAAACATTACAGCGGTTAAACTTCAGATCATTGAGAAATATGATGGTCAGGACGCAGAAATACTTACTGTCGTTAATAAAACGTTCGATGGTTTGATTAAAGAAGAAGTTCGCCGCCAGATTACAGAAGACAAAATCCGTCCTGATGGTCGCCGTCCAGATGAAATCAGACCACTTGACAGCGAAGTAGGACTTTTGCCACGGGCACATGGTTCCGGTCTGTTTACGAGAGGACAGACTCAGGCCCTATCAGTTGCTACACTTGGAGCGCTAGGTGAGCACCAGATTATTGATGGTCTTGGTGTTGAGGAACAGAAGCGCTATATGCACCACTATAACTTCCCGAACTTCTCTGTCGGAGAAACAGGTCCAATCCGTGCTCCTGGTCGTCGTGAGATTGGTCATGGGGCACTTGGCGAACGTGCATTGCTGCAAGTCATTCCTGACGAAAAAGACTTTCCATATACCATTCGTGTTGTCTCTGAAGTTCTGGAATCCAACGGGTCAAGTTCTCAAGCATCTATCTGTGGGTCAACACTTGCATTAATGGATGCAGGGGTACCAATTAAAGCACCCGTTGCCGGTATTGCCATGGGCCTTGTGAAAAAAGACGAAAATTATACCATCTTGTCAGATATTCAAGGGATGGAAGATGCATTAGGGGACATGGACTTTAAAGTAGCGGGTACAAAAGACGGAATTACTGCGATACAAATGGATATTAAAATTGATGGTCTTTCTGAAGACATCTTACGTGAAGCATTGGAGCAGGCAAAAATCGGCCGTATGCATATTATGGATCATATGATGCAGACTATTAGTGCACCGCGTGCTGAATTAAGCGCTTATGCTCCTAAAATCGAAATTACCCATATCAATCCTGACAAGATTCGCGACGTCATTGGACCTGGCGGTAAAAAAATCAATGAAATCATTGATGCGACAGGTGTCAAACTGGATATCGAGCAGGATGGTACTGTGTTTATCGGTTCAAGCGACGCTGCGATGATTGAGGAGGCTAAACGCCTGATTGAAAACATCGTCCGTGAAGCAGTTGTCGGTGAAGTTTACATGGCAACAGTGAAACGCATTGAAAAATTCGGAGCATTCGTAGAAATCTTCCCGGGTAAAGATGCGCTCGTCCATATTTCACAGCTTGCTCAGGAAAGAATCAGCAAAGTTGAGGATGTTATCAAACTTGGTGACCAGTTCTTAGTCAAAGTAACTGAAATTGACCGCCAAGGCCGTGTCAATGCGTCACGAAAAGAACTACTTGCAGAAAGTAAGAAGGCAGACACAACAGAATAGTAAATGAAAAGCTGGGACACATAACTGTGTTCTTCGATAATCAGCATGCCTGAGTAAACCGAAGAATAACTGAATGGTCCCGGTATTTTTATAGGGAAGAGGTTAATGATTGAAGTTAAATAATGGACTTGTAGTCCTGGATAAACATAGTGCACATCAAACCGTACATATTGCAGCGTTTGTTAAAGTAGGAACGAAACATGAAGGAAGTTACCCAGCAGGAACAGCGCATTTCATCGAGCATATGCTGTTCAAAGGAACACAGCGGTTCAATGCAGAACAGCTGGCTGAGGAAATGGATGCAATCGGCGGAGAAGTTAATGCGTATACGACGAAGGAATATACATGCTATACCATTAAGACGCTTCAGCGTTATGAACATCGGGCGGTTCAACTGCTGAGTGAAATGCTTAACTTCTCAACGTTTCCAGAAGAAGAAGTAAAGCGTGAACAACAAGTGATCCTGGAAGAAATTAAAATGACTGAAGATGATCCTGAAGAACTGATTTATGAAATTTTTCAAGACAAAGTGTTCAGAGGTACTTCGTTTGCAGAACCGATACTCGGTACAAAAGAATCAGTTGTCACCATTGACAGACATGTGCTGAAGTCGTTTTATGATCAATATTATAGAGCAGACAATATTATCATTTCATACTCAGGCAACGATTCTAAAAGTTTGCTTGAAACGTTCAGTGGAATGGAACAGAGGAAAACGGTGTATGGTGAGCCGCTTAGCTTTCATTTTGAATCTTTTCAGGACGTCATGCATTATGACTACGAACAAGCACACTTAATAATCGGTTATGATGCTGTAGGATATCATCACCCGTTATATGATGCATTCAGCTTGTTCAGTTCAATGTTCGGTGAATCAGTCTCTTCTCCGCTCTTCAGAAGATTGAGGGAAGAACTCGGGTTATGCTATAACGTGTATTCCTCTCTTGATTCCTACAATGAAGGTGGCGTGTTTTCAATTTATATCGCTTGTGATCATTCAGCAGTGGATGAAGCAGTGAAGGAAATAAATGAGCTGTTAAAGTCTTTTAAAAATAACGTGACAGAAAAATTAGTTGCGAAGGCTAAAACATATTTAATTACGAATGCTTATATGAACAATGATTATGATGGTCATATTATGATGCGTAACGGTCAAAGTTTTATGTATTACGGCAGAGTCATTACACTTGAGGAATTTGAAGAACATATTGAAGCCGTTACTTTGACAGATATCCAGGCAGTCCTTAACATGCTTGCAAGCCAGCCAGCCATGCTGACGCTGACTAAACCATAATGACTTTTTGAAATCCTACACTGAAGTATAGGTACAATTAACTTACTTTTTACGTTGATTAACGACCTCCTAGCCTATTTTTTATTGTGTTATAAGATTCAAATAGCTTATAATAAAGACAATATGTTTTGTACGGGAAAGAATTTTAGGAGGAACTATTTTGAATTTAGTAAAGAAAGAAAACAACCATATTAGAATCATTCCGCTCGGTGGTGTCGGAGAAATAGCAAAGAACATGTACATTGTAGAAGTAGATGATGAGATGTTCATGCTCGATGCGGGTCTGATGTTCCCTGAAGATGAAATGCTGGGTATAGATGTCGTTATTCCTGATATCCAATATGTCATTGAGAATAAAGACCGTCTGAAAGGGATCTTTCTGTCACATGGACACGAAGATGCAATCGGTGCACTGCGATATATCATCGGCAAGATTGATGCACCGATTTATGGATCACGTCTGACGTTAGCGTTAGTTAAAGACCATATGAAAGAAGCAAAGATTGACAAGAAATTGAAATACTATACAGTCAATAATGAATCTGTCATGCGTTTTAAAGGAGTGAATATCACTTTCTTCAATACGACTCATAGTATTCCCGATGCACTAGGAGTCTGCATCCATACATCTCATGGGGCAATTGTCTATACAGGTGAGTTTAAGTTTGACCAGAGTGTAAAGGGACCTTACCGCCCTGACATGTCTAAAATGAGTGCTATTGGAGAGAATGGTGTGCTGGCACTGATTAGTGATTCTACTGAAGCAGAAAAACCGGGTTACAATACGCCGGAAAACGTCATTGAAAGCCATATTAATGATGAATTTGCAAAAGCAAACGGTCGTATTATCGTCTCATGCTACGCATCAAATTTCATCCGCATTCAGCAAGTCTTGACTGCTGCAGCTAGAAACAAACGTAAAGTGACTTTCCTCGGAAAATCGCTTGAAAGTTCATTCAATATTGCACGTAAGCTTGGTTATTTCGATATTCCAGATCAGTTGTTGATTCCTATTAAAGATGTTGGTAATTATCCAAAGAACGAAATTGTCATCATCTCAACTGGATCTCAAGGAGAGCCGATTGAAGCGTTAGGACATATGGCATTGCAGAAACACAGCATCATGAATATAGAAGAAGGCGATACTGTCTTCATTACAACGACGCCATCTTCCAGTATGGAAGTCATTCTAGGTTCTACAGTCAATCATCTCGTTAAAGCGGGAGCTCATGTCGTTCCGACTAACAAGAAAATCCATGCTTCAGGTCACGGCTGTATGGAAGAACTCAAATTAATGCTAAACTTAATGCAGCCGAAATACTTCATTCCCGTTCAAGGTGAATTTAAAATGCAGATTGCCCATGCAAAACTTGCGGCTGAAACAGGAGTTGAACCTGAGCATATCTTTTTACTGGAAAAAGGTGATGTCGTCAACTTTGATGGTGAAAAGATGGTAGCGAATGAAAAAGTAAATGCTGGCAACGTCTTAATAGATGGTATCGGTGTAGGAGATGTCGGTAATATCGTTCTCCGTGACCGCCGCCTTCTCGCTGAAGATGGCATATTTATCGCAGTCGTCACTCTTGACCCAAAAACCAGACGTATCGTTGCTGGTCCTCAAATTCAATCACGCGGTTTTGTCTATGTACGAGAAAGTGAAGAACTTCTGAAGGAAGCAGAAGATAAAGTACGTGCCATTGTTGAAGAAGGATTAATGCAAAATCGTATTGAATGGTCAGAAATCAAACAAGATATGCGCGATAAGTTAGGGAAGTTCCTTTATGATTCAACGAAAAGAAGACCGATGATTATTCCGGTTATTTCAGAAATCTAGAATTTGATAATACAAAATAAACAAGCTTAGGCTTGTTTATTTGTTTATCATGAGAGGTGTCAGTGTTGGTAATTAAAAAAACGAATAGCAGTAAAAGAAAGCAAGTCAAAAAACGTAAGTCTAAAAAGCATGAAACTCCGGTCGTTTATTTAACAGCACTTATTATTCTTGCCTTGCTGGTGCTAGGTATTCTTCGGTTCGGTCTTTTCGGACTTGCGATTGACTGTCTTATGATTTTCCTCACCGGGAGTGCCCGCTACTTTACATATATATTTATCGCCATGCTGACGATATACCACACATTGAACAAACGCTTCGTTCCATTGAACAGAAGGCTTGCTGGCTGGATAACGCTGCAGACTGGACTTTGTCTTTTGTTTGAATCAGTGCGTCATCTGACGTCGAAACAAACTAGACCAACGTTCAATCGGATATTCGAAATGGAATCGGATCATCATTTTCATTTCCAGGGCGGTGGAATTTTAGGTTATGCACTGGAGTGGTCAATGAGCCAGTTAATCAGTTCGATAGGTGCACTGATATTTGCACTGCTTGTACTCGGCGTTGCTGGAATACTGATTTCAAACCGTTCAATCAGAGCGGAGTCAAAAGTCATATTCGATCAATTGCTTCGTGTGACACGCATGATACAGTTGAAAATCAGCCGGTCTTTCTCATCAAACCAAAAGAAAAAAGTCATCGATGTTTCGGAATTTCCTGAAATACCGATGGAAGAGCCTTCTTATACGACTGAAGTTGTGCAGGAGCTGAATACTGAAGTCCAAACTGAACAAGAATCAGTAGATATTCCATTGTCACATCATGAGTCGCGCAAGAAGGAACAACCGGTAAGAGAGCAGTCGGTACAACCTGTGACAGATGATGAAAATCCGAATTATATATTGCCGCCGCTTGATTTACTCAACCTTCCGGCTGGTGGAGTGAAATCCGATATGAAAACGATTAAACAGCGCGGTCAGCTACTGGAATCAACGTTGAAGAACTTTGGTGTCAATGCTAAAGTCAGCCAGATTAGAATTGGTCCTGCTGTTACCCAGTACGAGGTGCAGCCGGCGATGGGTGTAAAAGTCAGTCGTATCGTTAATTTATCCAATGACATTGCACTCGCACTTGCCGCGAAAGATATACGAATAGAGGCACCGATACCAGGCAAGTCAGCTGTTGGTATTGAAGTGCCTAATAACTCTGTATCGATGGTTACATTGCGGGAAGTTCTTGAAGACGAGCCGGTAGAAGAAAACAAATTAAAGGTGGTACTCGGCAGAAATATATCGGGAGATGCCATTACTGCTGAACTTAATAAAATGCCTCATTTACTAGTTGCCGGTTCAACGGGTAGCGGGAAATCGGTGTGCATTAACGGAATCATTACAAGTATATTGATGAATGCTAAGCCTCATGAAGTCAAATTGATGATGATTGATCCTAAGATGGTCGAGCTGAATGTCTATAACGGTATCCCGCATCTGCTGACTCCCGTAGTGACGAATCCGCAGAAAGCTGCTCAGGCGCTGCAGAAAATTGTTGGTGAGATGGAACGTCGTTATGATCTGTTCAGTCATACAGGCACGAGAAACATAGAAGGATATAATCAATATTTAACGAGACAGAATACAGAACTTGGTGAGAAAAATGCCAAGCTGCCATACATTGTTGTCATTGTCGATGAACTCGCAGATTTGATGATGGTCGCCAGTAAAGACGTTGAAAGTGCAATCATGAGAATCGCACAGATGGCTCGAGCAGCGGGCATTCATTTGATCATAGCAACACAGCGGCCGTCTGTTGATGTCATTACCGGATTAATCAAAGCAAATATTCCCTCACGAATTGCCTTTGCAGTGAGTTCACAAATAGATTCAAGAACCATTCTTGATTCTCAAGGAGCAGAGAAACTACTTGGACGGGGAGATATGCTGTTTCTGCCTTCTGGTCAGTCTAAACCTACACGTATTCAAGGCGCATTTCTTTCAGACAAAGAAGTTGAGTCTGTCGTGAACTATGTGACCAAGCAGCAGTCAGCTAACTATGTGAAGGAACTAGAACCTGATGAAACGATTACGAAAGAATCACCTTCTGAAGACGCTCTTTATTTTGAAGCATATGAATTTGTCGTAGCTCATCAAAAAGCCAGTGCATCATTGTTACAGCGGCAGTTTAGAATAGGATATAATAGAGCTGCTCGTTTAATAGATGAACTAGAAATGAATCAAGTGATTGGACCGGCGTCCGGAAGTAAGCCGCGGCAAGTATTAATAGAACAACCGAATGAATGATGGAGGAATGAATGGTGTCCGTTGAAAGAACAATTTTAATCGTTAAAGACTGGATTATCATGAATATTGAGCAAAAAGAATTTACGCCTAATATGCCTATACCTAGTTTATATGAAATTTCCCGCACACTAGATATATCACAGGATGATGTTGAACAGGCTATCAGAGAACTGATCACTGAACAGATTTTAACAGAGAAATATCAGGAGGGTTACTGCGTCAAACCTGAACCGGCCTTTTTTTATCCTGTCAACGAACTGCGTAGTATTACAGCGATGATTGAAGAAGCCGGCTATACTGCTGGAACAATTATTATCAGCCAGGATCCTGAAATCCCTTCCCTGGACGATAAAAAACTACTTAATATAACAGATGAACAGATGATTACAGTCGTTGAACGCATTCGGACGGCTGATGGTATGCCCGTTGCTTACTGTCTGGATAAAATTAAAAAGCCGGATTTAGACTATCTTCATTTAAATGATAAAATTTCGCTGCTGCAAATATTGCAGGATAATCCTGAATTTAAAGTAGCTTATGCGACATCTGAAATAGACGCAATCAGTTATGAGCCTTATATTTCAAATGCGCTTGAATGTGCACCGGAAGAAAGTCTTTTATTGTTTAAGCAGGTTCACTATAACGAAGAGGATATGCCGGTACTATATTCAATGAACTATTTCAAATCAAACCAGATGAAATTCCAAATTAAGCGGGAAATGAAGTGATGACATGATACCCATACATATAAACGAAGAACAAAAATTTAAAACAGTTTCTATCGTAGTAAAATTTAAAGCACCAATCAATGAGAACAATGTGACTGAACGAGCGCTGCTCTCTAAACTGATGACTAAAGCTACTGCGAAATACCCCACTGAGCAGCTGATGCATGATGTGCTGGCTGAAAATTACGGTGCTAATCTCTATAGTTATGTGACAAAGCAGAAGACTGCGCATGTTGTCACAATTGGTATTGATTTTATAAATGATAAGTTTCTAAGTCATTCTGAAAATATGCAGCAGCGTGCTCTTGAACTGCTGGCAGAAGTCATCAATAATCCTCTGTGTAAAAACAAAGCGTTTCATGCTGGTAAAGTAGACATAGAAAAGCAGTTGCTTAAAGCCCGCTTTCAGTCCATTAAAGATAATAAAACACAGTACGGCTATCAGCAGCTGATGAAGGAAATGTTTAAAACGCAGGACTACCGCTTTCCAAGCTACGGTATTGAAGAAAAATTGCCGGAGGTGACACCGGAAAGTATTTACCAGACATACAAGTCAATGTGGACTGAAGATGAAAAAGAAATCTTTATTATCGGTGATATCGATGGGAAACAAGCCGTTCAAGACGTCAAAGAATATCTTCATATGCCTCAAGGTAAAGTCTCACTTGAAAAGTTAAAAATTCCTCAATTTACATCACCGCAATATTTCAATGAACAGTCTGATACGACCCAGGCAAAGATAAATATCGGTATGACGATTGACATGATATATGGAACTCAGGATTATTTCGCATTTATTGTGTTCAATCAGATCTTTGGCGGTGATGTGATGAGTCTGTTGTTCATGAATGTCAGAGAGAAGATGAGCCTCGCCTATCAGATTCATTCCCAGATTGATGCCCGGCTCGGATTATTATATGTCATTGCCGGCGTCAACAAGGATACACGTGAACTGGCAATCAGCACTATCATGGAACAGCATGAACTGATAAAAAAAGGACAGTTCGATGAGAATTTATTACATACTGCTAAAACGATGCTGATTACGCATAAAAAAGAAACATTCGATAGACCTAAAGGATGGATAGAAGCGACTTATGCTAAAGGTTTCGAAGATATTAAACTGACAACAGAAGAGTGGATTAAAGGGATAGAAAATGTGAAAGCAGAACATGTCATCGAAGTTGCGCAGCGCGTTGCTGTCCATACTATTTACTGCCTGACAAATGAGGTGCAATCATGAATAAATTAGTATATCAGCAAATAGATGAATCATTATTTGAAACTACGCTTACAAATGGATTAAAATTATTTGTTATTCCAAAAAAAGGATTTCAAAAGACTTATGTCACTTTAACAACTCGTTATGGTTCTCTGCATAATCAGTTTGTGCCATTTAACAGCAGTAAAATGACGAAAATGCCAGAAGGAATCGCACATTTTCTAGAGCATAAAATGTTTGAAAAAGAACAGGGAGATATGTTCAATTCCTTTTCAACTAACGGGGCTTCTGCCAACGCTTTCACTTCATATGACCGTACGAGTTATTTGTTTACCGCAGTAGATAATATTGAAGCGAATATCAAGCTGCTGATTAAAATGGTTCAGGAACCTTATTTCTCTAAAGAATCAGTTGAAAAGGAAATAGGTATTATTGCTGAAGAAATCCAGATGTATCAGGACCAGCCTAACTACCGACTTTACTATCAGACACTGCAGGGGATGTATCATCACCATCCTGTAAAAGAAGACATTGCAGGGAGTATTGAGTCCATCAACGAAATTACGGCTGAGAAGTTATATAGCTGTTACCACACATTCTATCGTCCTGAAAACATGGTGATGTTCATCGTCGGTAATATTGAGCCAAATACAATTGCAGAGTTCGTTCAGGCAAATCAATATGCAGTATTAGATACTCAGTATTTTGCTGAAACAGCAATGATCAATGAGCCGGAGGACATCTGTGAACAATTACTTACGCAAGCAGCGGATGTACAGCAGCCTAAGATGATGCTTGGTATTAAAACGAATCTTCACCAGCTCGACCAGTCAATGATCAAGACAGAACTTGAAGTGATGTTTATTCTGGATTTATTGTTTGGGGAGCAGACGGCTTTTTATCACGAACTGCTGGCTGAAAAGCTGATAGATGATACATTCGGGTACAGTTTTTCTCTTGAGCCGACATTTTCTCATATTTTTATCGCCGGTACATCAAAACAGCCGGATATATTAAAAAAGCGATTGATGGAACGCCTGGCATCGTATTCATTCAGCGATGCAGAATTTTCAAGACTCGTTAAGCAGACCATTGGTGAATATATTTCGAGCTTAAATTCCCCGGAATATATTGCCAACCAGTTTACCCGTTATTATTTTAACGGGGCGATGCTGTTTGATATTCTGCCGATTTTAGAACATATGACATTAGCTGACAGCCTTAATACGTTTAAGAAAATAAATATCCATCAAATGACTGACAGCAGGCTTACACCGAATGGCTAAATATTTAGTGACTGGTGGCAGCGGTGATATCGGCCGTGTCATCATCGATGAACTACTCGCAGCGGGAAATCTTGTGGTCTGCCACTACTTTCAGGCTGACCCTGCTGCACTTGAAGAGAGATGGGCAGGGCAGAATATCAGTTTTTGGCAGGCGGACATGACAGTAGAATTAAACGAACGGCCCGATTTTTTTGATGATCTTGATGGAGTAATCTATGCTGCTGGAACTACTCAGTTTGACCTGCTGCAGGACATCAAACCTTCGATGATTGACGAACAATACTATATTCATCTGAAGAATTTAATTACCATTGTCCAGTGGATTATTCCTACGCTCGTCTATAAGCAATGTGGTAATATAGTTGTAATCAGTTCAATATGGGGAGAGACAGGTGCTGCGATGGAAGCTGTCTACTCTTCTATGAAGGCAGGTCAGCTGGGCTTTGTCAAAGCAATGGCGAAAGAATTGGCACCCAGTCACATTACTGTCAATGCAGTAACACCAGGACTCGTCAGCGGTAGAATGACTGATGTGTTTAATTCTGACGATCTCAAGCTTTTGCTGGATGAAATTCCTCAAGGGGAACTGATTGATCCATCAGAAATCGCGCATACTGTACTTTATTTATTGCATAACCAATCAAAACATATTACAGGTCAAATAGTGAGAATCAACGCCGGCTGGTTGATATAAGGGGGCATATGATGCATAAAGAATGGTATCTCGAGTATGAAATCAAATTAAACCGACCTGGTCTGCTTGGTGATATTTCCAGTCTTCTTGGGACGCTCGGCATTAGTATTATTACGATCAATGGAGTGGATCAGGGTCGACGTGGACTACTGCTGAAGACTGATAATATGGAAAAAGTGGGGCGTTTTGAAAATATAGTCAAACAGCTTGAAGAAATAGAAATCACTAAGCTTCGAACACCGCAGCTGAGAGATCGGCTGGCAGTCAGACATGGCCGCTATATTAAACGTGACCTTGATGACCGTAAGACATTCCGATTTGTCAGAAAAGAACTTGGTATACTCGTCGATTTTATGGCGGAACTTTTCAAGGAAGAGAATCACTGTCTTATCGGTATAAGAGGAATGCCTCGTGTCGGTAAGACGGAATCAGTAGTAGCTGCCAGCGTCTGTGCTCATAAAAAATGGCTGTTTCTATCTTCTACAATGATCAAACAAACTGTGCGGAGCTCACTCTTTAAAGGAGAATATGATAGCAATTACATTTATATTATTGACGGCGCAGTCAGTGTGAAGCAGACAGATATGAAACATATGCAGCTGATCAAGGAAGTGATGACAATGCCGGCTGTCAAAGTTGTTGAGCATCCAGACTTATTTGTTGAGAACAGTGAGTTTACACTGGAGGACTTTGATTACATCATTGAGCTGAGAGAATCTGAAGATCAGCAGATTACTTATGAACAAGTGAGTAAGAATCATCTCTTCAACAATGATGGCTTTGGATTTTTTGAGTAAGGAGGTCGAAACATGCAGCTTATTGGACGTAAGCTAAAACATAAACGTGAGTCACTGGGTATGACGCTGGTAGACCTTGAACAGAAAATTAAGATTCAGCGAAAATATATCGAAATGATTGAACGGAATGATTTTGAATCATTACCTAATCCCGCTTATACGATTGGATTTATTGAAAAATATGCAAGTAATGTGAATCTTAACGCTAAATCGCTGATTGAAGAACATAAAGACGAACTTCCGTCAGGCCGGATATCTGCGGCAGAGGCGAAAAAAAGTTTGAAAGACGAAACGCTGACTATAGGAAAAAAAGATGATCAGCTGATTCGTCAGCTCGTTGTTTCACTACTGGGTCTGACGCTCGTTATCAGCATTATCTGGCTGCTCAGTGCAAAAGTATTTTTTAAGTCGACAGATAACGATGGCTGGCTGGCGTCAGACATCAACCAGAGCCGGGATGTCAACGTAGAGTCAAAGGAAGATAAGTCGAAAACGACTGAGAAAAAGCAGAAGAACGAAAACGAAGAAAAAACTGAGAAACCTGGGAAAGTCGCAAAGACATCGGTCAAATATAATTCATTTGACGGTGCCGCCCTGAGCTATGACGTATCGACCAATGAACGAGTGATACTAAAAGTAAGTTCCGGCATTGCAACATGGATTCAAGTTTATGATGATAATGATAAACGCTATGCTTATCAAGAAGTGAAAGACAAAACCATGGCTTTAGATTCAGGGGTGAAAACCGTCACATTAATATCAGGAAATTCAACTGATCTCGATGTATTTATCAACAATCAGAAGGTTGATGTTCCGAAGACAGCTGACGGACTTATCACGAGAACTTACCAGTTTTCTATCGATTCAACAGATTAAAGAGAAAGCAGGATGATGAATGAATATTCCGAATCAGATTACCGTCGCCCGCGTATTATTGATTCCTATTTTTTTATTATTTTTACTCGCAGATTTTAATATGGGAGATATCAGTATTCTTGGTAGTTATGATATGCGCATCGAACAGTTTATCGGTGCTTTGATTTTTATCTTTGCTTCATTGACAGACTGGGTAGATGGCTACTTAGCTCGTAAATGGCATCTTGTAACCAATATGGGGAAATTCCTAGATCCGCTGGCAGATAAACTATTAGTATCGTCAGGACTGATCGCGCTGGTAGAACTTAATGTTCTACCTTCATGGATGGCTATTGTCATTATTGCACGCGAATTTGCGGTCACAGGACTCAGACTGCTACAAGTAGAACAAGGGTATGTCTCAGCAGCAGGTAAACTTGGTAAAATTAAGACAGCAGTGACGATGGTGGCAATGACATTGATGCTGCTAAATGAGCCATTTGTCAACTGGCTTGGATTTAGCTCAGGTTACTGGCTCATGTATGTCGCTGTATTCTTTACGATTTTGTCAGGTATTGAGTACTTTTACCATGGCCGCGATGTATTTAAAAACTCAAAATAGTTATAAGAACAGCATAGGCTGTTCTTTTTTTTGAATCACAGAATTTAAAAAACTGTTGTTATTTCATTAAAAACGGCAATAGATTGATCAGTAATTCGTGATTATCTGTCAATTTTTCATGATTTTCTGTACAAAAAAATACGAACAAACGTTTGCTTTTTGCTTGCTATTTGATTAAGAAATCAGTATAGTTATATATATAAGAACGACAAAAATCAGCTAATAACATTTGTGTTATTAAGGAGGATATATATTTGGATGAACGTCAGAGAGCTTTAGATACAGTTATTAAGAATATGGAAAAATCATTTGGTAAAGGTGCTGTCATGAAACTGGGCGAGAATACATCCCGCAATGTATCTACAGTATCCAGCGGTTCGATTACTTTGGACGGTGCATTAGGTATAGGCGGTTATCCTAAAGGAAGAATCATTGAGATTTATGGTCCTGAAAGTTCAGGTAAAACAACCGTTGCACTTCATGCGATTGCAGAAGTACAGGCTCAGGGCGGTGTTGCAGCATTTATTGATGCAGAGCATGCACTGGATCCTGTCTATGCGCAAAAACTCGGTGTCAATATTGATGAGCTTTATTTATCACAGCCTGATCATGGTGAACAGGGACTTGAAATTGCTGAAGCTTTCGTGCGCAGTGGTGCTATTGATATCATCGTTGTCGATTCAGTTGCCGCGTTAACTCCAAAAGCAGAGATCGAAGGTGAGATGGGCGATTCACATATGGGTCTGCAGGCGCGTTTAATGTCTCAGGCACTGCGTAAATTGTCAGGGGCTATCTCTAAATCCAATACAATTGCTATTTTCATCAACCAGGTTCGTGAAAAAATCGGCGTTATGTTTGGTAATCCTGAAACAACGCCAGGTGGACGTGCCCTTAAGTTCTACAGCTCGGTCCGTCTTGAAGTGAGACGTGCTGAACAGTTAAAACAAGGTGTTGAAGTAGTGGGTAACCGTACGAAGATTAAAGTTGTCAAAAACAAAGTGGCACCTCCGTTTCGCGTTGCTGAAGTAGATATTATGTACGGACAAGGAATCTCGCGTGAAGGTGAAATTGTTGATTTAGGTGCAGAACATGAAATTATCCAAAAATCCGGTGCGTGGTATTCGTATAATGGTGAACGTATGGGACAAGGTAAAGAGAATGTAAAAATGTACTTGAAGGAAAATCCAGAAATCCTTAAGGAGATCGACACTAAAATCCGTCAGGAAATCGGTATTATACCGAAGGAAGGCGAAGTAGAAGAAGCTACTGCTGCAGAATCTACAGACGCGACAGAAAATAAAATGGACGATCTATTTGAAGATGAATTAGTATAGTAAGATCAAAGAACTGAAGTCTTCATGGCTTCAGTTTTTTGTCTGTTATTATTTAGTTTGACCGCCTTGACTTTACTACTTGTGAAAACGTACAATTAATATATATAATTCCAAATTATATATGGTTAACTCTCTATGAATAACTAGATAATTAAGCAAAAGGAGGTGTTTATGTTATGCTATACGCCTTATGCATTTTGCTTGGCATCATTCTAGGAGTTGCTGCCGGTTATTATCTAGCAAAGACGAATTTGACGAACCAGCAGATTCAGGCAAGACAAACTGGTGATCATATTGTTAAAGAAGCTAGAAAAGAAGCTGAAAGTCTAAAAAAGGAAAAGCTGCTTGAAGCGAAAGAAGAGTACCAGCTTCGCAGCGATCGTCTGGAAGAAGAATACCGCGATCGACGATCCGACTTATCGAGACAAGAAGCAAGGCTACTTCAAAAAGAAGAAAACTTAGATCGAAAAAGCGATCTTTTAGATAAAAAAGATGAGCTTTTAGAACAAAAAGAATCTAAAATTGAAGCAAAACAACATCAAGTTGATGCGTTAGAGCAAAGTGTTCAAGATATCATAGTGAAACATGAACAAGAACTGATACGCATCTCCGGACTGACTCAAGATGAAGCGAAACAGGAAATTATTGACCAGGTCGAAGAAGAACTCTCTCATGACATAGCAGTATTAGTGAAAGAAAAAGAACAAGAAGCAAAGGAAACAGTAGACAAGAAGGCGAAAATGCTGCTGGCAACGACTGTTCAGCGCTTAGCAGCAGATCACACATCAGAATCTACAGTATCGGTCATTAATTTACCGAACGACGAGATGAAAGGACGAATTATCGGCCGTGAAGGACGAAATATCCGAACGCTTGAAACGCTGACAGGTATCGATTTGATTATTGATGATACACCTGAAGCGGTGATTTTGTCGGGATTCGATCCGATCCGACGAGAAATCGCTAAGATTGCGCTTGAAAATCTTGTTTCAGATGGCCGTATCCATCCAGGACGCATTGAGGAAATGGTGGAAAAAGCCCGCAAATCTGTTGATGAAGTCATCAGAGAAGCAGGAGAAGCAGCGACATTTGAGCTCGGTATTCATAACTTGCATCCAGATCTCGTTAAAATACTCGGGCGGATGAAGTACCGTACAAGTTATGGTCAGAACGTATTGAAGCATTCAGTTGAAGTTGCGCACCTTGCAGGCATGATGGCTGCGGAACTTGGAGAAGATGTGAGTTTAGCGAAACGTGCTGGACTGCTGCATGATATCGGTAAAGCCATTGACCATGAAGTTGAAGGCAGCCATGTTGAAATTGGAGTCGACCTTGCGAAGAAATACAAGGAACATCCGGTTGTCATCAATGCGATTCATTCACATCATGGTGACGTGGAACCAACGTCTGTCATCTCAATTCTTGTCGCAGCAGCAGATGCACTGAGTGCAGCAAGACCGGGTGCGAGACGTGAAACGCTTGAGAACTATGTCAGACGATTGGAACGATTAGAAGAAATCGCTGAAAGCTACGATGGTGTCGAGAAATCATTCGCCATCCAGGCGGGACGTGAAATCCGTATCATCGTGACGCCAGAAGAAGTCGATGACTTAAAAGCCCACCGCATCGCACGGGACATCAAGAATCAGATCGAAGAAGAACTGCAGTATCCAGGACACATTAAAGTGACCGTCGTGAGAGAAATGCGTGCAGTTGAATATGCGAAATAACATTCCCTTCGGGGGATGTTTTTTTATGGTAAAGTAAGAGTAAGTTCATTGAAAGGAATATGAGTATGACAAATAAAACAGTAAAATGGATTTTTAGCATTGTTCTTGTACTGACCATTCTTTTTGCCGGCATTTACGGGTTCATCCAGTATAAAGTAAGTACAGTGCAGGACAGGGTCGCTGAATATATGGTCAAAGAAAAACAAGTGAAAAAAGAAGATTTTAAAGCAAAAGGATTTATGGCGAATAGAAGCGGTGATAAGAATTACATGGTGGAAGTAAAAGTGAAGAAAGATCCGAACTATTACTACTATTATCGTACGAGTGATGACAAAGTGAAGCTTGAATTTTATTTGGATAAGGACAACAAGCAGCATTTTGAAAAATAATTTCAGAGAGTTGAAAAGACGGAAAACCATGAGTTTCCGTCTTTATAGAAGTATCTGGACTAATAGAAACTGGATAATTGACGTCATTAGCGGACCGATTGAACACATCCGGTTTTTTATATAAAATCCAATAAGAGAATCCAAGAAGTGAATGGTAATAATCGCATAAGTAACGGCCAGCAGAAAACCGGTATTATGATAAAAATAAGGGGCTATACTGAGCAATGTCACAGCAGTGCTGCGAGCAAGGGTGTACAGTGAGTTGATGGTCCTGCTTCGAAGTCAGCACGGCTTCTAATGAGAAACCGAGACTGACGAATGTACTGATGGTCGTAATGATGGCAATAATATAATAACTGGTCATAGGTCACCTGAACTTTTTTTTATTATTTTACCATAAATTGCGTGTTGTACTAAAAAAATATGAGTAACGAACAAGGAGTTAACTATGAGAATTTTATTTATCGGGGATATTGTCGGTGCAATCGGCCGTGAGATGCTTGAAACTTATTTACCACAGCTGAAAACTAAATATAGACCGAATGTTACAATTGTCAACGGCGAAAACGCTGCTCACGGGCGCGGAATTACGGAGAAGATCTACAAGACATTTATGACGCAGGGCGTTGATATGGTGACGCTCGGCAATCATACGTATGGGCAGCGTGAGGTCTATGATTTTTTGGATCAGGACATTAAAATGATTCGACCAGCCAATTATCCTGACGAGGCACCAGGCGTCGGTATGAAGATCATTCGATACAATCAGGAGAAGCTCGCTGTCATCAATTTGCAAGGCAGGGCGTTTATGCAGTCGATTGACTGTCCGTTCAAGAAAGCAGATGAATTGATTGCAGAAGCTGAGAAAGAAAAGGCTAATATTTTTGTGGATTTTCATGCAGAAACAACATCTGAAAAAGGAGCCATGGGTTATTATCTTGATGGACGAGTCAGTGCTGTCGTCGGTACCCATACACATATTCAAACGGCTGATGAGCGCGTGCTGCCCGGAGGAACAGGGTTTATTACAGACGTCGGAATGACGGGCCATTATGACGGTATTCTTGGCATCAATAAAGATGAAGTCATCCACCGTTTTGTTACTGGTCTGCCTGTCAGACATGTCGTCCACGAGAAAGGGCGCGGTGTTTTGTCAGGCGTCTTTATTGAACTGAACAAAGAAGGACATACTAAGAAGATGAAGCGGATTCTGATCAACGATGATCATCCCCTTATCGGCCATTAGTATGATTTTTGAGTGAAAACCCACGCTGGACATGTTCTGGTGTGGGTTATCTGTTATATTAGATAAAGAGAATTCTTAGGAGGTTAGTGATGTGAGATCACAAATTTCGTGGAAAGTTGGCGGACAGCAGGGCGAAGGGATTGAATCGACAGGTGAAATCTTTTCCACTGCTTTAAATAGACAAGGCTACTATTTATACGGATACAGACATTTTTCAAGTCGTATTAAAGGCGGTCATACAAATAACAAAATTCGTGTCTCTACGACACCAGTCTATGCTATTAGCGATGACTTAGATATATTAGTGGCATTTGATCAGGAAACCATTGATTTAAACTATCATGAACTGAACTCAGACGGCATTATTTTAGCAGACGGTAAATTTAAGCCTGAAAAGCCTGAAGATTACACAGGTTTATTTGTCGAAATAAACTTTACTGAAATGGCAAAAGAACTCGGTACAGCTCTGATGAAAAACATGGTAGCGGTCGGGGCGACAGCACAGTTACTTGGAATGTCACTTGAGCCGTTCGAGGAGCTGGTCGAATCACTGTTCAAGAAAAAAGGCGATAAAATCGTTGAACTGAATAAGCAGGCATTGCAACTTGGTGTAGAAGAAATGGTAAAATACGGCGCTGACATTAACGAGGCGTTTAATATGGCTCCGAGCAATGAAAACGGCCATCTGTTTATGATTGGTAATGAAGCCATTTCATTAGGTGCCATTGCGGGCGGTGCACGCTTTATGGCGGCATATCCAATTACACCGGCATCTGAAATCATGGAATATATGATAGATAAATTACCGAAATTTAATGGAACGGTCATTCAGACGGAAGATGAGATCGCGGCAGCCGTTATGGCAATCGGAGTGAACTATGCAGGCGTGAGATCTTTTACAGCATCAGCAGGCCCAGGTCTTTCATTGATGATGGAAGCAATCGGACTCTCAGGAATGACTGAACAGCCGTTTGTCGTGATCAATACGATGCGCGGAGGTCCTTCTACCGGACTGCCGACGAAGCAAGAGCAGTCAGACTTAATGCAGATGATCTACGGTACCCACGGTGATATTCCGAAAATAGTCGTTGCACCGACAACAGCAGAAGATGCATTTTATACAACAGTTGAAGCATTCAACCTAGCAGAGCAGTATCAATGTCCGGTCATTATTTTAAGTGATCTGCAGCTATCGCTCGGCAAGCAGACTGTGCCAGAACTTGATTATAATCGGATTAAAATTGAACGTGGTAATCTGATCACTGAAGTGCCTGAACGTGAAAATAAAGACTATTTCAAACGTTATGAAGTGACAGAATCCGGTGTGTCACCCCGTACGATTCCTGGTGTCAAAAACGGGATTCATCATGTCACTGGTGTAGAACATGGTGAAGACGGCAAGCCGTCTGAAAGTCCTGTCAACCGTATTAAACAGATGAAAAAACGGATGGAGAAAATCGCGAACTTAAAAATTTCAGAACCTGTCGTTGAAACGGGTGGCTTTGAAGAAGCTGACGTTTTAGTCATTGGCTTTATTTCAACGTATGGTGCGATTGAAGAAGCGATGGACCGCGTGGATGCATCTGTGAACCATCTGCATATTAAACAGCTACACCCATTCCCGACGGAAGAAGTACAAGCTGCTTTTGACAAAGCAAAACAAGTCATCGTTGCTGAGAACAACTATCAGGGACAACTCGCTCAAATTATTAAAATGAACGTGAACCATCAGAATAAAATTCATAGTTTTGTAAAATATGATGGCACACCGATTCTGCCACATGAAATTGAAGACGAAATCAATTCCGTTGTGACAACAAAGGAGTTATTATAAATGGCTACATTCAAAGATTTTAGAAATGATGTTAAACCGAACTGGTGTCCAGGCTGCGGAGACTTTTCCGTGCAGGCTGCGATTCAAAAAGCCGCAGCGGGTGTCGGTCTTGAACCGGAAAACCTTGCAGTCATTACGGGTATCGGCTGTTCAGGTCGTTTGTCAGGGTACGTAAATTCTTACGGTTTTCATTCGATTCATGGCCGTGCATTACCTCTTGCACAAGGCGTGAAGATGGCGAATCAGGAACTAACTGTTATTGCGTCCGGCGGTGATGGTGACGGCTTTGCGATCGGAATGGGTCATACCGTTCATGCACTTCGCCGTAATATTGATATTACTTACATCGTTATGGACAACCAGATATACGGTCTGACGAAAGGTCAGACGTCGCCAAGCTCTGCACCGGGATTTGTCACTAAAACAACGCCGCATGGTGCCATTGAACAGAACGTTTCACCGCTGCAGCTTGCGATTACTAGCGGCGCTACATTTATCGCTCAAAGTTTTTCTTCGGACATTAAGGAACTGACAGCGATCATTGAAGCAGGCATCCAGCATAAAGGCTTCTCGTTCATCAATGTGTTCTCACCATGTGTAACCTATAATAAAGTGAACACATACGACTGGTTCAAAGAAAACATCACTAAACTCAGTACCATTGAAGACTATGATCCTTCAAATAAGGCGATGGCACTGTCAACAGTCATGGAACATGATGGCTTAGTGACTGGAATCGTTTATCAAGATACGGTGACAAAAAGCTATGCTGAACAGATTGATGGCTACAGCCCATCACTCGTGAAAGAAAATATTGAAATAAAAGAAGAAGATTTCAATGAACTTATGTTACAATTTAAATAATCACATCATGTGAAATAATCAAAAACACTAGGGGAGCACATTTGTGCTGAGACTGGAATATTCCTAAACCCTTATCGACCTGATCTAGTTCATACTAGCGGAGGGAAGTGTCCTGGCACACAACCTTTCTGTAGGTTGTGTGTTTTTTTAATGGAGGAAAACCTGTGAAAAAAGCAATTTTATTTGGGGTGTCATGTGTGCTGCTTACAGCGTGCGGAAACAATTCATCAAGTCAAAAAGCACCTAAGCAAGAAAAAAATGAATTAAAAAAAGTGACATTGATGCTCGACTGGACACCGAATACGAATCATACAGGAGTGTACGTCGCAAAAGCGAACGGTTACTTTAAAAAACATGGTTTAGATGTCACAATCAAGACACCAGGAGACGTGACAGCTGATCAGCTTGTTGCGGCGGGTAAAGCACAGTTCGGTATCAGCGCGCAGGAATCCGTGACACAGGCTCGTGATGAAGGAATTCCAGTCAAATCAATTGGAGCCATCATCCAGCATAATACGAGCGGTTTTATGAGTCTGAAATCAAAAGGGATTGAATCTCCTAAAGGCTTTGAAGGTAAGACTTACGGCGGCTTTGGTGCGCCGATCGAGGAGCCGATTATTGATGCCGTAATGGAAAAAGAAAAAGCAGATCCGAACAAAGTGAAAGTCGTCAATATGGGAAACACCGATTTCTTTACGGCTTCAAAGAAGAATATTGATTTTGCATGGGTGTTTTACGGCTGGACAGGAATTGAAGCCGAAACGCGCGGAGAGAAAGTGAACATGCAGTATTTAGTCGATTACGACAAAAATCTCGATTATTATACACCGCTGTTTATTGCTAATGAAAAATATATTAAGTCTGACAAAGAGACAGTGAGAGCATTTATGCAGTCTGTTAAAGAAGGCTATGACTATGCGATTAAAGAACCAAAGAAAAGTGCCGACATTTTAATTAAAGAAGCGCCCGAACTCAAAAGTAAGCGTGAACTCGTCGAGAAAAGTCAACTATACTTAAAGAACAAATATCAAGACGATGCCTCTAGCTGGGGAATACAGGACGCTGCTGTCTGGGAAAATTATGCTGACTTTATGAAGAAAAATAAAGTGATCAAAAATGAATTTAAAGCAGATGATGCGTTTACTAACGAATTTGTGGAGGAATAAAAATGGCTGATACATTGATGAGTATACAAATTGTCCCTAAAACACCGAACGGCGAAGATTTCATTCCATATGTTGATGAAGCGATTGCTGTAATAGAGGCATCAGGACTGCCGTTTTTAGTCTCTCCGTTAGAGACTACAATAGAAGGAGAAATGGCTGAATTACTGATACTTATTGAACAGATGAACAAGCGGATGAGGGAATTGGGCTGTCTAAGTATTATTTCACAGGTGAAGTTCTATCATGCGGAGAATGCTTCGATGAATGAACTCGTGAAGAAATATCGATGAAAGACACTATAAAATTTGGACTATTTTTATTTGTTCTTCTCTTAGTATGGGAGATGCTGGTCAGATGGTTACAGGTCGATGCTTATACACTGCCCGCGCCAAGTGCTATAGTGAAAGAATTCTTTTTAGGATTTGATGAGTACAGTCGACATCTTATACCGACAATGCTGCTTGTATTGGAAGGCCTGCTAATGTCCGTCGTTTTCGGAATTATAGTAGCTGTACTGCTTCATCTCATTCCAGTCCTTGAACCATACATTTATCCGCTGCTGATCATCAGTCAGAATATTCCGGTCATCGTTGTCGCGCCCCTTCTTGTCATTTGGTTCGGCTTTGGTCTGCTACCGAAACTAATTGTGATTACACTTGTCTGCTTCTTTCCGGTGACCGTCAGTCTGCTGGAAGGATTTAAGTCGGCTGATAAAGATTTGCTGCGCTATATGAAAATCAGTGGTGCGGATCGTATGCAGATTTTCAAGAAACTTGAATGGCCGAATGCCATGCCATATTTCTTCAATGGTTTAACAATAGCCGGCACGTATTCCGTAATGGGTGCAATAATTTCTGAGTGGCTCGGCAGTGATAAAGGGCTCGGGAAATATATGATTATCTCACAGCGGGCGTTTCAAGTGGATAAAGTATTCGTCGCCATTGTATGGATTATCATATTTGCATTAGTGATTTACAGTGTGATTCGTCTGCTGGAGAGAAGGGTGGTAAAGTGGCATCGTGAATAAGCTGCTCGACGTAATAGATGTGAGTCATCAGTTTGGAGACAACCAAGTACTGCAAAAGGTCAACCTTGAAGTTTGCGAAGGAGATTTCGTGACAATTATCGGCTCTTCCGGCAGCGGGAAGTCAACGCTGTTCAATATCATCGGAGGACTGCTGGAGCCGAGCAGTGGTGAAGTGCTGCTTAATGGCGGGTCGATTATCGGAAAAACAGGGCACGTGTCTTATATGCCACAGACACCGTCACTTATGCCGTGGCGGACAGTCATGGAGAATGTCGAGCTTGGTCAGGAAATCCGTGGAACGGTCAATCATGCACGGACGCTCGAGTTAATAGACAAGTGCGGGTTCACAGCAATTAAAGATGATATGCCTGGAACGCTTTCCGGGGGCATGCGGCAGCGGGTGTCGTTTCTTAGAGCGTTAAATACATCCGGACAGTTGATGCTGCTGGATGAACCATTTAGTGCACTTGATGAAATCACTCGTATCGATATGCAGCAGTGGCTGAAAGACATATTGAAGGTTGAGAAGCGGACTGTGCTGATGATCACTCATAGTATTGAAGAAGCGATAAAACTATCCGATAAAATTGTCGTGCTGGAAGATAAACCTGCGACTATAAAAAAAATTTATAAGACGTTGCAGGAAATGACTGCTGAATCCAGTCAGAAACTGAGAGAGGAACTGCTTGAACTGCTGAGGTAATATTCTATAAGTTTAACACTCAGTTAACATTATTATGATATGTTAACTGAGGAGGTGGAGGATGTTCCTCAAAGTTGGCTGTCTTTCAGAAAAAATCGGCTATTATGAGGCACTCACTAATCGTTATCATATGAACAGGCAACAGCAGGATGACTACATGACAAGCAGCCATGGTTATATTGGAGAGCGCGTCATGTATGACTTGCTGCAGGAGTATAAGGAATGTATTTGTCTTTGGGATATTGCGGTAAATCTTCCATACCGCGGTGCAGTTCAGTATGATTTCATCGTCATTCATGAGTACACTGTGATGCATTTTGATATTAAAAATTATAAAGGTGACTATACGTTGCAGCATGGTAATCTAGTATCGTCAAATGACAGAATTATTAAAAATCCAGAGCCGCAGCTCATACGCGCCCATCATTATCTTGAGAAACTTGTATTCGAATTTGACAGAAGGTTTACGCTGGAAAGTTATATGGTCTTTATCAATGATCAGTTTAACTTGAATGACCGAGCGCCGTCTGACCGGTGGATATTCAGATCACAATTGAAAAATGTTTTGAAATCTTTAACCGGTTATAATAATTTGAAGGGATCCAATATCAGTCTCGCAAAGCATTTAATTAAATTGCATCAGCCACTTCAGCAGTATGACTATTTTGACCGAGTGCCCCTTGTTAATATCCGGACAGGATATAAATGCCCGTTATGTAAAAAGCTGCCGGCCTTTAACACTCACAGCACACAGTTTATTGTCTGTAGTTTCTGTAGAAGAAAGATTGGTATGCGATATTTGATTGAATATAATTTAAAAGAATTATTTATCTTAAAAGGTGACGGAATCACACCAGCAGAAATAAAGACATTTATTCCTGAAAGTAAACGTTCGACTATTTCACGTGTTTTAACTGAGCATTTTACTAAAACAGGTGTGAGTAAGGGCGTGCGGTACTTTTTAAAGTAGTTTTCTTCTCTTTTTCTTCGAGAAAGTGAGTAGAAAACCAGTTTTCTACTCACTTTTTTTACTATAGAGAGCAAAAAACCACTTCTCAAATGAGAAGTGGTTTGTTATTTACGTGCGTTCAGAAGTCCGCGAATACCGCTGACCAGTGCTGGAAGGACCGACACTAAAATAATCAGAATCAGCACGATTTCGAAATTATCTTTGACAATGGGAATATTACCGAAAAAGTATCCCAGGCCGAGGCAGATGCCGACCCAGAGTACTGCACCAATAATATTGAAGATGATGAAATACCTGTAGTTCATACGGCTGGCACCAGCAACAAAAGGAATAAATGTTCTGATAAACGGCATGAATCTTGCCATAATGATTGTTTTGCCACCATATTTGTTAAAGAAATCCGTTGCTTTATCGAGATGCTCAGTTTTGATGAAACGTCCGAATGTCCGATGTTTCGTCACACCGAGACCCGCTGCTTTTCCGATATGATAGTTCACAGTATCGCCTAACACGGCAGCAACAGTACAAACGAGAAACAGCAGCCAGATATTAAGTGCTCCTTGCGGGGCAAGTGCAGCAGAAGCGAACAGCAAAGAATCACCGGGAAGAAAGGGCATAATAACAAGTCCTGTTTCAACAAAGATAATCAAAAACAATATTGCATAGGTTAACGTGCCATAATCTTTAACGATATTAATCAAGTGCTCGTCAATATGAAGAATAAAATCAATTAATGCAGAAATAACGTTCATTGTCATACTCCTATTCAGATAAATTCAATCTATCTTATTATAATGATCACTAAATTCTTAAGCAACTGATTTATCAATTCCAACACCTAAAGGATTATGTCATAATATGAATTAATATATCGGATTACGAAAGAATGGTGATGAGATGAAAGTTATTTTAAAATTTACAAGGCCCTATTTAAGCTTGATTATCTTTGCTGTGCTGTTGATGTTCGTTGAACTAGCAGTAGATTTATACGCTCCTGTATTAATGAGTCGTATTATCGACAATGGAATTTTAAAAAATGATACATCCTATGTCAGTCAGTATTTGCTTATTATGATAGGCATCAGTTTAGCGGCCTTTATAGCAGGAATCATTAATTCATTTATTGCTTCTCATGTCTGTCATATGTATTCCTACGATCTGAGAAATGCCATATTTAAGAGAATACAGAATTTTTCCGTGAAAACATTAGGGCGTTTCAGAACCTCGAGTATTATCACGCGACTGACGAGTGATGTCATAGCTACGGAAATGGTTTTGTTTATGAGTCTTAGAATCATGTTGAAAGCACCACTTATGGTGATTGGAAGTATTATAATGAGTTTTATCGTTGCTCCAAGTATTGCGGTTTATCTTGTCATTGGAACACCGTTTCTTGCCATCTTTTTATTTATCACAGCTAGAACCGGGATGAAGATATTTCTGCGCATACAACAGCGTATGGATGGTCTGAACCGATTTGTTCAGCAGAATCTGGAAGGCGTACGACTCATTAAATCGAGCCTGAACGGACCATATGAAACAGAGAAGTTCGACCAGATTGCTACGCCTCTTAGAAGAGACACAATTAAAGCTATGCGGTTAATGGAAAGCATTATGCCTGTTCTGCTGATTGTTATGAACTTATCGCTGCTTGCAGTGATCTGGTTCGGTGCAGATGCTATAAGTACGAATCAAATAGAAGTCGGTAATTTAGTGGCAATCATCAACTATGCATTAAGAATGCAAGGTGGTTTCTCAATGTTCGCATTTATCATTATCAGTTTTTCACGTGCGAAAGCAAGTGCAGACCGGATGAGCGAAATTTTGACAACTCCAGCTGATGAAAAACATATGGAAGTGGAGCCATATGAAGAGCAGTCTGCCGGTAACGTCATTTTTGACCAAGTGTCATTTAAATATCCATCGTCAGGGCAATATGTACTGAAAGATATTTCATTTACAGTCAATGCCGGAGAAAAATTTGTCATTATGGGGCAGACAGGTTCCGGTAAATCGGCACTGCTTAGTCTAATTCCTAGAATGTATCAGGCGACATCTGGTCAAGTGATTGTAGCAGAACAAAATGTTAATGACTGGAATATCAATTTGCTTCGTGAATATATCGGTTATGTTCCGCAGAAGACCGTTCTCTTTACAGGGAGTGTCAACGACAATGTCCGCTGGGGTGATAATGATGCATCGACCGCAGAGGTCGAGAGTGCAGCACAACTTGCACAAATTCATGATTCTATTATGAGTTTCGATCAGCAATATGAAACGCGTGTCGGTCAGCAAGGAGTCAATTTATCCGGCGGTCAGAAACAGCGTCTTGCCATTGCCCGTGCATTGATCAGAAAACCGGGCATACTCATACTAGATGACAGTACGTCCGCACTGGATATTCATACCGAGAACAAATTATTTGATGCTCTGAAAGATCTCGAGATGACCCGCATCATTGTCACTCAAAAAATACATACGGCTAAAACAGCTGATCAAATTTTACTGCTCGATAAAGGTGAAATTGTAGGACTAGGAACACACAGTGAACTGCTTGAACAATCACAGCTGTATCATGAAATAGTAGCAAGTCAGGAGGGGACAGTGAATGATTAAAGATGTGTTCTCACACGATAAGATTTTAGCTAAAGAAGACTTAAAGCGCAGACCGAAGATGGAAGTCAAACGAGCTGAAGACTGGAAACAGACCCTTTACAGACTCTGGCAATTGATGGAAGATCGTAAGTGGCTGCTTATATTCGTTATACTGCTCGTCATAGTGACGTCCCTCCTGAGTTTAATTGGTCCGTATATTATTGGTCAGATTATTGACCATATGATTATTCCGAAAAAGTTTGATGGATTACTGAACCGGCTGCTGCTGCTGTCCGGTGTCTATATCGCATTATCCATACTCACATATCTCGCTGCTTTTTTTATGGTCGATATTGCGCAAAAAGCAATATACAGACTCCGTATGAAGTTGTTCAGTCATATGCAGACTATTGGTATTCCTTTTTTTGATAAGCGTCAGCACGGGGAACTGATGAGCCGGATGACCAATGATATTGAAAACGTCTCTAAAGTCTTAAACTCTTCGTTTATTCAATTTACATCTAGTATAGTGACTCTTATAGGTACAATAATAGTCATGCTGATACTCAGTCCAGTCCTGACATTACTTACGATGCTTATTATCCCTGTAATGTTAATCGCAACACGCTGGATTACAAAACGTACAGGACCACTCTACAAAAAAAGGCAGAATGCGCTCGGCGAAATGAATGCCTATATCGAAGAGATTATATCAGGACAGCAAGTTGTTAAAGTGTTCTCACAGGAAGAAACAGTCATCAATGGGTTTGAAGAGAAAAACAGAAACGTGCGTGAGAACGGCTTCTGGGCGATTACGTACTCAGGTACTATTCCTAAAGTCATGAATATGCTGAATAACATTTCATTTGCTATTGTAGCGGGTATTGGGGGACTTCTTGCGTTGAATGGTTATGGTGTGACCGTAGGAACGATTGTCATCTTTGCAGAATATGCAAGACAGTTCACAAGACCATTATCAGATCTTGCCAATCAGTTCAATGAAGTATTGTCAGCTCTTGCAGGAGCTGAGCGTGTGTTTTCTATTATTGACGAGGAATCAGAGCCGGATATAGATAATAATAACCGTGACTTGCTGATTGAAGGGGGTATCCAATTCAATGATGTGATTTTCAAATATAATAAAGAACAACAGAAAAATATTATCAATCGTGTATCATTTGAAGTATTACCTGGTGAGACAGTGGCGCTTGTCGGTGCTACAGGTGCAGGCAAGACGACGATTATACAGCTGCTTAACCGCTTCTATGATATTAACGGTGGAGATATTCTAATTGACGGGGTATCGGTTTCAAATATTCCCCGTAAAACATTGCGCGGTCAAATTGCTTATGTTCTTCAGGATCCTTTTTTATTTGACGGGACTATTAAAGACAGTATTAAATACGGTAAACGAGATGCAGCAGATGAAGAAATTATTCAGGCGGCCATAGATGCCAATGCTTATGACTTTATCATGCGTTTACCGGAAGGTTTCGACACGATGATATCAGGTGAGGACTCCAGTCTGTCTCAAGGTGAGAAACAGCTGCTTTCCATTGCTCGCGCGCTTGTACTGGATCCTGCGATATTACTGCTCGACGAAGCTACTAGTTCCATTGATACAGTAACTGAAATGAAACTGCAGGAAGCCATTGACCGGTTGATGGAAGGACGGACCAGCATCGTCATCGCCCACCGTTTGAATACTGTTAAAAAAGCAGATAAAATCATTGTATTGCAGCAAGGAGAAATCATTGAACAAGGTTATCAGCATGAACTGCTTGAACAGCGCGGTATTTACTATCATATGGTAAACAGCTCGCATACGGATAATGATGAGCTACTTGACTGATTCAAAAACCTTTGATAAAACACTTGTTTCGTACTATACTATATAGATGATTAACAAGCGGAATGAGGGTTTTTAATGAATGAGGAAAGCAGATTACTGGTTACAAAAGTACCATCTGAAAAGCAGTCTGAAAAAGACTACAGTAAATATTTTGAGCATGTCTATCAGCCGCCTAGTCTGAAAGATGCTAAAAAACGTGGAAAAGAAGCGATTCAATATCACAATGATTTTACTATAGAAGAAAAATATCAAGGTCTTGGCCGCGGACGGAAATTCTTCATCCGGACATACGGGTGTCAGATGAATGAGCATGATACAGAAGTCATGGCGGGTATTTTAGAAGCACTCGAATACACAGCGACAAATGATGTCAATGAAGCTGATGTTGTACTACTTAATACGTGTGCAATTCGTGAGAACGCTGAGAACAAAGTATTTGGAGAAATCGGTCATCTTAAACATTTAAAACTTGAAAAACCGGATGTCCTGATCGGTGTCTGCGGCTGCATGAGTCAGGAAGAATCAGTAGTCAATAAAATAATGAAATCATATCAAAATGTCGACATGATTTTCGGTACACATAATATCCATCGTCTGCCGGCGATTTTAGAAGAAGCTTATCTATCTAAAGCAATAGTAGTGGAAGTATGGTCAAAAGAAGGCGACGTCATTGAGAATCTGCCGAAAGTACGTAACGGTAAGATTAAAGCCTGGGTCAATATTATGTACGGCTGTGACAAATTCTGTACATACTGCATTGTGCCGTTCACACGTGGTAAGGAACGCAGCCGTCTGCCGCAGGAAATCATCAGTGAAGTGCGCGATCTTGCGCGTCAGGGCTACCAGGAAATCACATTGCTAGGTCAGAACGTCAATGCCTACGGTAAAGATATTGAAGGATTGAACTATGGTCTTGGTGACTTGATGGCAGATATACAGAAGATCGACATTCCGCGCGTGAGATTTATGACAAGTCATCCGTGGGACTTTGATGACCGAATGATTGAAGTCATTGCCCGCGGCGGCAATATTATGCCGCACATCCATCTGCCGGTGCAGTCGGGTAATAACGAAGTGCTGAAGATCATGGGCCGTAAATATACACGGGAAAGCTATCTGCAGCTTGTTGAAGATATCCGCCGGGCACTGCCGGACGTGGCGCTGACGACAGACATTATTGTCGGTTATCCAAATGAGACGGAAGAGCAGTTTTTAGATACAATAGATTTGTATGAGCGCGTCGGTTTTGAGCATGCTTATACTTATCTGTATTCACCGCGTGAAGGGACACCTGCCGCTAAAATGCAGGACAACGTGCCGATGCGTGAGAAGAAAGACCGGCTGCAGCGTCTGAACAAAGTCGTTGAGCATCATACGGAGCACAAACTCGCTTCTTACTTAGGGCAGGAAGTGCTTGTCCTGTGCGAAGGGCCCTCGAAGAAAAACGACGCGATTTTAGCAGGCTACACTGATAAGAGCAAGCTCATCAATTTTGCGGGGCCGGTTGACGCTGTCGGCAAAATCGTCCGCGTCCGCGTGACGGAAACAAAACGCTATTCAATGAACGGTGAACTGATTGAAATAATAGAACCAGCAGAGGTGGCAAATTAATGTATACAAATGATGAAATTTTAGCAAAGGCTAAAGAACTTGGTCATATGATGGCCAATACAGAAGCAGTGGACTTCTTCAAACGTGCGGAAGCCCAGATTCATGAGAATCAGACCGTCCGTGAGAAGATGGCATCGCTCAAATCACTGCAGAAACAGGCAGTGAACTTCGAGAATTACGGCAAGGAAAAAGCGCTGACAATGGTCGAGGCAAAAATCGAGAACGTCGAGAAGGAACTGGACGCGATGCCGCTTGTCGATCAGTTCAAAGAAGCGCAGGGAGAAGTCAATTCATTGCTTCAGATGGTGTCACATGCGATCAGCCAGACCGTCACCGATGAGATTGTGGTTTCTACCGGTGGAGATTATTTAGCAGGAGAAACAGGCGCACAACGTGCGAATGCAGCACCTGGCTGCGGAAACTAAAAAATGAGCCGGTTCAGTATGAATCGGCTATTTTTTACATAGGAGAAGAAAATGGAGAGAGCACGCACTAGAAAATTGACACTTACTGCACTGCTTACAGCCGTGAACGTACTGCTCAGTCAGCTGATCTATATCCCGCTCGGTCCCATTAAAGCGCTGCCGATGCAGCATCTGATCAATGTTGTATGTGCGGTAACGGTCGGCCCGTGGTTTGCCGTCATGCAGGCATTAATGAGCTCTATCATCCGGAATATGGTCGGTACAGGTACATTTTTTGCTTTTCCGGGCAGTATGATTGGTGCACTGCTGTCCAGCCTGTTGTATCGACGTTATAAGAAAGTGGGCTTTGCAGTCATCGGTGAAGCAATCGGCACTGGACTGATCGGCAGTCTCATATGTATCCCGGTCATGTGGATGATGAACACTGATATTACTGTGCTGAAAGTGATTATGCCGGCGTTTATTATCAACAGCATAATCGGCAGTACCATTGCGGCCATACTGATCAAGGTGACTGCGAGACGTGGCATTATTAAGTTATAAAGGATTGAAGTGTATGAAACCGACGCCGATGATGGCTCAATATTTAGCGATGAAAGAAGAACATCAGGACAGTATATTATTTTTCCGCCTTGGTGACTTTTACGAAATGTTTTACGACGATGCAGTGACCGCTGCACGAGAACTCGAAATCACACTGACACGCCGTGATAAGAAAAATCCGATACCGATGTGCGGTGTCCCGCATCATTCAGCACGCGGCTATATTGAACGGCTGATTGAAAAAGGGTATAAAGTCGCTGTCTGCGAACAGATGGAGAATCCTAAAGAAGTCAAAGGAATGGTTAGACGGGAAGTCGTGCAGATCATCACACCCGGCACGGTGATGGATACTTCGCTGGATGAAGGCAGCCATAACTATTTAATGGCTGTCTCTCTCGCAGAGCATTTTAATATTGCTTATTGTGATGTATCCACGGGAGAGCTGAAAGTGACGCTGTGCGATGAAGAGACCTTCTTCAATGAACTTGCAGCAGTGAAGCCAAGTGAAATCATAACAGCTGAACCGTTCAATCATGCGCTGACTGCGAAAATAAAGGCAGTGACGACAGTCCTGTCAGTACATGACCAGCTGTCAACGGACTTACCCGAGCAGGCCGGGCAGTTAGAGGCGACGCTCCAGCCGGCGGTCCATCTCTTGTTCGATTATGTGACGATGACACAGAAAAGGAACCTCGCTCATATTGAGCCGGCGGTGTATTATCATGCGGTTGATTATATGAGGCTTGATCTATATGCTAAACGCAATCTGGAGCTGACTGAAAGTATCCGTCTGAAAACACGTAAAGGAACGTTGCTGTCTATTTTTAATGAAACAAAAACCCCGATGGGACATCGTCTTCTTAAAGAATGGATAGAACGGCCACTGATCAATCAAGCTCAAATTGAAGAGCGGCTGCAGCATGTCAAGACATTTAACGATCGCTTTATTGAACGGGATGAACTGCGGACAGCATTGAATGAAGTTTACGATATAGAACGTCTTGTAGGCCGCATCAGTTTCGGAAATGTCAATGCGAAGGATTTAGTGCAGCTTAAGTATTCGTTGGAACAGCTGCCGGTGATCAATCAACTCCTGTCTAAACTAAGTATCAATCCGATTCCTGATGATCAATTGCCGGAGATCGTTACTTTGCTCGACGGATTGAACGATGATGCGCCGCAGTCCATTAAAGAAGGAAATATTTTTAAATCAGGATTTAACGATGAGCTTGATACTTTCCGTTCTGCTTCTAAAGACGGCAAATTGTGGCTGAATGAACTACAGCAGCAGGAACGTGAGAGAACGGGTATCCGCTCGTTAAAAGTCGCCTATAACAAAGTATTCGGCTATTACATTGAAATTTCAAAAGCAAATCTCCATCAGTTTGATGCTGATGCATTTGGATATACAAGAAAACAGACCCTGTCCAACGCAGAACGGTTTATCACTGAATCATTAAAAGAAAAAGAAGCGCTCATTCTAGGTGCTGAAGAAAAAGCCATTAATCTTGAATACGATTTGTTTGTGACGCTTAGAGAGACATTAAAATCTTTTCTAACGATACTGCAGGCAGCAGCTAAACGTATCGCAGTCCTGGATGTTCTGCAGAACTTCAGCCAGGTCGCTCAAAGAAATGATTATGTTCAGCCGGAGTTTTCAGCTGACCGTTTATTAAATTTGAGTGATGCAAGACACCCAGTCGTCGAACAGGTCATGAGCCGTGAAGATTATGTGCCGAACGATTGTGAATTGTACGATGATGCATTTATTTATTTAATTACTGGTCCTAACATGTCGGGAAAAAGCACATATATGCGTCAAGTCGCTTTAATCAGTATTATGGCGCAGATGGGATCATTTGTGCCATGCAGCCGGGCAGAACTTCCAATTTTTGATCAGATTTTCACACGTATCGGCGCAGCAGACGATTTAGTTTCCGGACAGAGTACTTTTATGGTAGAAATGCTCGAAGCGAAAAACGCGTTAAACAATGCGACTAAAGACAGTCTGATTATATTTGACGAGATTGGTCGTGGCACATCAACTTATGACGGACTCAGTCTCGCACAGGCGATGATTGAGTATGTTCATAACCATATTCAGGCGAAAACATTGTTTTCGACACACTACCACGAACTTGTGCAGCTGGATCAGACTTTGAATGGTCTGACCAATATTCATGTCGCGGCAAAAGAATACAATGGTGAACTTATTTTTCTTCATAAAGTAATGCCGGGTGCTGTTGAGAACAGTTACGGAATTCATGTGGCACAACTAGCTGCTCTGCCGGAAACCGTCATCACACGTGCTCGAGACATACTGCAAATATTTGAGCAGGCAGGTAATCATGACATCATGCCTGAGAAAAAGCATGAGCACATATATGAACAGACGTCTTTCAATCTCTTCAGTTCAACTGTCGAAGAAGAGATTAAAGGACTTGATATAGCCAGAATGACACCAATTGAAGCATTGATTAAATTGCAGGAATTACAGGATCACATAAAGTAGGTGAATTAAATGGGTATAATACAGGAACTCGATATACAGCTTGCCAATAAAATAGCAGCTGGTGAAGTAGTCGAACGACCAGCTTCAGTCGTCAAGGAACTCGTGGAAAATGCTATAGATGCTGGCAGTACACAAATAACCGTTAAAGTGACTGAGGCAGGATTGAAGTACATCATCGTCACTGATAACGGTACAGGAATACTTGAAGAAGATCTGCCTCTTGCCTTAAGTCGGCATGCGACAAGCAAAATTAAAAGTAACCATGATTTGTTTCATATACGTACACTTGGGTTTAGAGGCGAGGCGCTGGCAAGTATCGCTGCTGTCAGCAAAGTCACATTAAAAACATGTGCAGATGGTCAACTCGGTCATCTGCTTAAAGTTGATGGCCATACAATGGAAAAGTCACTGACACGTGCTAAGCAGGGGACGGAAATTATAGTAAGCGATTTATTTTATAACACACCTGCGCGTCTGAAGTACGTCAAAAGTCTGCATACAGAACTCGGCAAAATCACTGATATAATGAACCGGTTTGCGATGAGTCACAGTCATATACGGTTTACATTTTATGCAGATGACAAAGTCATGCTGCAGACGACTGGAAATGGTAGACTGTCTGAAGTCATGTCTTCCATATATGGAATGAAAATTGCCCGGGATCTAGTAGAAATATCCGGAACGACTGGAGATTACATGGTAACCGGGCTAGTTGCAAAGCCTGAGCATACAAGAGCGAACCGACATTATATTTCAATCTTCATTAATGGTCGTTACATTCGTAATTTTATGCTTACTAAAGCTATTATGACCGCCTATCATACGCTTTTGCCAATCGGTCGATATCCGATTGGTGCGATTAACATCGTTATGGATCCAGCTCTTGTCGATGTCAATGTTCATCCAACAAAGCAGGAAGTTAGACTATCTAAAGAAGCGGAATTAATGTCGCTTATCGAGCAGCTCATAAAACAGGCGCTTCTCGGCCAATCACTGATTCCAAAAGTTGAAGTCAAAAAAAATAAAGTGCTGGAGAAATTTGAACAGCAGAAACTCATATATGATCAGCAGAATCTATTTAAGAATGAAGAAACGATAGATTTGCCACTGCCTGAACATCATCATCCAACTTCTGAAAATCATGATACAAAGAACAAAACAGAAATTCGTGAAGCTATGTCTAAAAGTAATTATGAACTGCCAAATCTCCCGGCTGATTATGAACCGAAATTAAATGAAGCATCCGTGTCTATAAACGAGTCTGAAGATTCGACATTATTCGATTCATCAATACATGAGCGGAAACTGCCTTATATGGAAGTTGTCGGACAAGTGCACGGTACTTATATTGTCGCTCAGAATGAGGGAGGAATGTATATGATCGATCAGCACGCGGCTCAGGAGCGGATAAAATATGAATATTTCAAAAAAAGAATTGGCAATGTGACTCATGCTGTGCAGCCGTTACTATTTCCGATCACATTGAGCTTCACTAATGACGAGGCGCTGCGAGTCAGTCGTCATGTAGACGAGTTGCATTCGGTCGGTATTACTCTTGAAAACTTCGGCGGTAATGACTACCTTGTCAGAGAAGTGCCGACGTGGTTCCCGGAAGACGCCGAAGAAACGATTAAAGATATTATCGACTACTGCTTAAATCATCAGTCGGTCAATCTGCATAAATTCAGAGAAGAAACGGCCATTATGATGAGCTGTAAGAAATCGATAAAAGCCAATCATTACTTGCGACATGAGGATATGACACGTCTGATTAAAGATTTGAGTGCTACTTCAGAGCCGTATACTTGCCCGCATGGCAGACCAATTACCATTCAATTTACAAGTTATGACCTCGAAAAACTATTTAAGAGAGTGATGTAATGATATTACCAGCGATCAGAGAAATAAGAGACATTGAGCGTTTCAACAAAATGAACTATGAGACATGTGTCATTCTTGATACGCATATCGGACATTTGACAAACATATTAGAATTGCTGAAATCTGCAAATAAGAAAGCATATATACATCTTGATTTAATTAAAGGACTATCTGCTGATGAAGCGGCTGTTGAATACATCGTCCAGAAATATAAACCTGCAGGAATCATCACAACAAAGCCAAAGCTTATTAAAAAGGCGAAGCATCTCGGCATGAAGACGGTGCTGCGAGTATTTATATTGGATACGAGTGCCTTGCAGAGAAGTTTCTCGCTAATTCAGCAGGCGGATCCCGATTATGTTGAAGTGATGCCAGGTATTGCCTCAAAAGTCATTGATGAAGTGAAAGCTAAATCAGGCAAATCCATTATTGCCGGAGGACTGATCGAAACCGTAGAAGAAGTAGAAGCAGCATTAGCACATGGAGCAGAATTAATTACGACAAGTAACAAACCGCTCTGGAAGCATTACGAACCGAATCGTTAGAAATTTATTTGACAGCGTTTGCATGAACAGTTACCATTATGGTAAGTTAATAAATTTGGACGAGATTTGAGACCATTATTTTTAATCTATAGATTATGAATAATGGTTTTCCTTGTTTATTGGCATAATAAAATAAAGGAGTAGATGTTATGAGTGAATTTTTAGCAGAACTAGTCGGTACTGCCATCCTGATTCTCTTCGGTGGTGGTGTAGTAGCAAACGTCAGCTTAAAAGGGGCATTAGGAAAAGATAGTGACTGGATTGTCGTGGCACTCGGTTGGGGGCTGGCGGTTGTGATGGGAATATATGCCGTCGGTAACATTACCGGTGCTCATTTAAATCCTGCGGTTACGATTGGACTTGCGGTAGACGGTGCGTTCGAATGGAGTAAAGTACCGATGTATATTTTGGCGCAGATGATTGGTGCGATTATCGGTGCAGTATTAGTATGGATTCATTATATGCCGCACTTTGCTGACGAAGAAGATCAAGGCGCAAAGTTAGGTGTATTTGCAACAGGGCCTGCTTATCCGAACTTTGTTGCTAACTTTATCTCCGAGATTATTGGTACGATGATTTTAGTGATGGGTCTGTTATTTATCGGTGCCAATAAATTCACTGATGGATTGAATCCGTTGATAGTCGGTGGATTAATCACAGCTATCGGCTTGAGCTTAGGTGGAACAACAGGGTATGCAATTAATCCTGCCCGCGACCTCGGGCCACGTATTGCACATGCCTTGCTGCCGATTCCTAATAAAGGCGGTTCGAACTGGAAATACGCGATAGTTCCGATTTTAGGACCGATTGCTGGCGGTATGCTGGGTGCTACTCTTTATCACTTGTTATTTAAAGGTGAAATCAACATGATAGGCTGGGTATCTTTCTTAGTGACACTGCTGACATTGCTGCTCGGAGTCGTTATGAACAAATCCGTTCTTAAAGGTGAAGAAGCTAAATTAATGTAGGAAAGAGGAGAATATTAATGGAGAAGTATATTTTATCTATTGACCAAGGAACAACGAGTACACGTGCGATGATATTTGACAAAGATGGTCAGGTCGTTGGTGTTTCTCAACGTGAATTTAAACAGCATTTTCCTAAATCAGGATGGGTGGAGCATGATGCCAATGAAATCTGGTCTACAACGCTTGCGGTTCTTGCTTCAGTACTGACAGAATCAAATATCAATGCAAGCCAGATAGCAAGTATCGGGATTACAAACCAGCGTGAAACAGCGGTCGTCTGGGATAAAACGACAGACCGGCCGATCTACAACGCCATTGTCTGGCAGTCTCGTCAGACTCAGGACATCTGTAACGAATTGAAAGGTCAAGGTCTTGAGCAGGAATTCCGCGATAAAACTGGACTATTACTTGACCCGTATTTCTCCGGCACAAAAGTGAAGTGGATTCTTGACAATATTGAAGGTGCAAGAGAAAAAGCAGAAAAAGGAGACCTGTTATTCGGTACGATTGACACCTGGCTAGTCTGGAAACTGACAGGTGGTGCGGTTCACGTCACTGATTATACGAATGCCAGCCGTACTTTAATGTACAATATTTACGACTTGAAATGGGATGAAAAGTTGCTCGAGTACTTAACAGTTCCAGCAAACATGCTGCCTGAAGTTAAGCCTTCAAGCGAAATATATGGCAACACCGTCAAACACCATTTCTTCGGTCAGGAAGTTCCAGTTGCAGGAATTGCCGGCGACCAGCAGGCAGCGCTCTTCGGTCAGTCTTGTTTCACAGAAGGACAGGCAAAAAATACGTACGGTACAGGCTGTTTTATGTTAATGCATACAGGAGAGAAAGCAGTAAAATCGGAAAGTGGTCTACTGACAACGCTTGCGTGTGGTATTGACGGCAAAGTATTCTATGCGCTTGAAGGATCTATATTTGTAGCGGGTAGTGCCATTCAATGGCTGCGCGACGGTCTCCGTATGTTCAATGATTCCGCAAAATCAGAAGAATATGCAGCTCGAGTGGAATCAACAGAAGGTGTTTATGTTGTACCAGCGTTTGTTGGACTTGGAACACCGTACTGGGATTCTGAAGCACGCGGCGCTGTATATGGTATTACACGCGGCACTGAAAAAGAGCATTTTGTCCGTGCGACTCTTGAATCTCTCGCTTATCAGACTCGTGATGTACTGGATGCGATGGAGAAGGATTCAGGTATCCAGCTTCAAAACTTGCGGGTAGATGGTGGCGCAGTTAAAAACGACTTCCTCATGCAGTTCCAGTCCGATATTCTTGATGTTCCTGTTCAACGTCCAGAAGTGAACGAAACGACAGCGCTTGGTGCTGCTTACCTTGCGGGTCTAGCAGTCGGTTTCTGGGAATCAAAAGATGAGATTGAAGAACGCTGGAAGCTGGACAAAGAATTTACACCTGAAATGTCAGCAGATGACCGTGAAAAGCTATATTCTGGCTGGCAGCAGGCTGTCAAAGCGACACAAGTGTTTAAACCGAACAGCCAGGCATAATATTAGAATGGCAGTCAGAAATATGTTATAGTTAATACAAGTTAATAATAAGCAGAGAATTGAGACTTTGAATACATTTATGTAGGAGAAGTCTCACTTTTTTTAGGAGGATATTATATGTTATTTTCAAGTTTAAATCGCGAACAGATTATCTCTAAATTGAATCGTACGGAATATGACCTTGTTGTAATCGGCGGAGGAATAACAGGAGCCGGTATCGCTATGGATGCAACTCAGCGTGGCATGAAAGTTGCGCTTGTAGAAATGCAGGATTTTGCAGCTGGGACTAGTTCAAGATCTACGAAGCTTGTCCATGGGGGCTTACGTTATTTAAAACAACTGCAAATCGGTGTAGTGGCTGAAACAGGAAAAGAACGTGCCATCGTCTACGAAAATGGACCGCATGTAACGACTCCTGAATTTATGTTGTTACCGATGCATAAGGGAGGAACATTCGGTCCCTTTACTACATCTATTGCACTGAAAGTCTATGACTTTTTAGCAGATGTAAAAAAAGAAGAAACAAGAAAAATGCTGTCTGTTGAGCAGACAAAGGAACGTGAACCACTAGTTAAACAAGATGGATTACGTGGCGGCGGATATTATGTTGAATATCGGACGGATGATGCTCGTCTGACTATTGAAGTGATGAAACGCGCAGCAGAATTTGGTGCAGATATTCTCAACTATACGAAAGCTGCTGGATTCGTCTACGACAATCATGAACAAGTGATCGGAATTAATGCTGATGACTTGATCGGCGGCCATAAATTTGAGATTTTAGCTAAAAAAGTCGTCAATGCATCAGGACCGTGGGTTGATGAAGTGCGCGGCGGCGATTACTCAAAAAACAATAAACAATTGCGACTGACTAAAGGCGTTCATTTAGTATTTGACAGCAGCGTGTTTCCATTAAAACAAGCTGTCTACTTCGATACAGAGCAGGATAAACGAATGATTTTTGCTATTCCTCGTAACGGAAAAACTTATGTTGGTACAACTGATACATTTTATAACAATAAGAAAACCTCTCCATTAGTGACACAGGAAGATAGAGATTATTTAATAGCTGCTATTAATTATATGTTCCCGACTGTTGATGTTACGGATAAAGATATTGAATCTACATGGGCAGGCATTCGTCCTTTAATTCTTGAAGAAGGTAAAGATCCATCTGAAATCTCTCGGAAAGATGAAATCTGGGAAGGTGATTCAGGTCTTCTTACAATCGCAGGTGGTAAGTTAACCGGATACCGTCATATGGCTGAAGGAATAGTAGACTTAGTAGCGAAACGACTGAAAGAGCAGTATGGTTTGAAATTTCCAGCATCACAGACAAAACATACGCCTGTTTCCGGCGGCGACGTTGGCGGTTCTAAAGGGTTTAAAGAATATAAGGCCGATATGATGAATAATAATCCGGCGCTCGGCCTGACAGTGGAAGAGCAGCTGCATATTATTAATCGATACGGCTCTAATGCACCGCAAGTATTAAGCATTGCACATGCGAGCCTCGGTGATGAAGTCAATGGTCTGCCGTTAGTATTATACAGCCAGCTGGTATATAGCATTCAAAATGAAATGGTCTATAAACCTGCAGACTTCTTTGTACGTAGAACGGGTTCGCTGTATTTCGATATTGCTACAGTGTATAGCTACAAAGAAGCAGTCATCGATGCTATGGCACAATTATTGAACTACACTGATTCACAAAAAGAACAATATACGATTGAACTGGATGAACTGATTAAAGAAGCTGTAGAGCCTGCTATCCAAGTATCTGTAGAATAATTATTTTAAACATAATAACACCTGATGCCTTTATATTTCTAAAGGTACCAGGTGTTTTTTGTAGTATAATATTTACAAAGGTGGGATGTCCGATGCAGGAATTTATAATGTCGATGCACGATAATCAAAAAATAGAAGTAGCAGTATTTGAACCCGAGCATCCAATAGGAACGATTCAACTGCTGCACGGAATGGCAGAACATATGGCACGGTATTACGCGATCGGAGAATATTTTGAACAGCTGGGCTATAAAGTCATTATGCATAACCATATGGGCCATGGTAAATCTGTAAGCAAAGAAGCACGTGGTCACTTTGAACATATCGAAGCACTTGCCAGACATGCAGAAGAAGTACTGGAATCACTAGTTGTTAAAGATAAGCCGGTTATCTTAGTAGGTCATTCCATGGGTTCAATCGTTGCCAGACAATATGTCATTCTTTTCCCTGAATTATTCGATGCATTAGTATTAAGCGGCACGAGTTATTATGAAGGGCGTCATAAAGTTTCGCTACGTGCATTAAATGCACTCATGCTGATCTTCGGTAAAAAAGCTAAACTTAATTATATTAATCAGATGTCTTTAAAGCAATTTAACAAAAAAATCAAACCGCTTCAATCAGAAAGTGACTGGTTAAGTCGCAATATCGACAATGTTAAAAGTTTTATCAATGATCCATACACTGGCTTTGATATGTCACTCAATGCGCTGGCAGAAATACTGCGAGCCATGAAGCGTACGCAGAAAATCAAAGAAATGAAGAAAATGAATGCAGATATGCCGATATTATTAGTTTCCGGAGAAGAAGATGCATTCTCGAATTACGGCAAAGGAATTAAAAAACTCGGCAAATTATATAAAAATGCTGGTATGAAAATGGTGAGAGTTCAACTGTATAAGCAGTCTCGCCATGAAGTGCTGTTTGAAACAAATCAGGACGAAGTGCTCGATCGAATATTATTATGGCTCAAAGGAATTATCAAACATGGATAAATCGATAAAAGTAGTAGTCATCGTCGGTCCGACTGCAGTGGGTAAGACGGCGCTCAGTATAAAACTCGCAAAACAGATAGACGGAGAAATCATCAGCGGAGATGCCGTCCAAGTGTATCGTGGTATGAATATTGGCTCCGCAAAAATCACAAATGAAGAGATGGACGGAATTCCTCATTACTTGATAGATATTTTAAATCCTGATGAACAGTATTCTGCTGCTCAGTTCAAAGAAATGGCTGTTCCGTTAATTGAAGACATTCATGCTCGCGGAAAAATACCGATGATTGTCGGCGGTACGGGTCTCTATATTCAGTCTGTCTTGTTCGATTATCAATACAGAGAAGAAAATGCAGCAGAACGAGATCATTGGCTAAAATTTTATGACGACTATTCGACTAAAGAATTATTTGACGAACTGAGACAAAGGGACCCGGCAGCAAGTGATACGATTCATGAAAATAATAGACAGCGTCTAATGCGGGCTATTATTTTCAATCGAATGCATAATCAATCGATTACGACTCAATCGAAAAATCAGACAATTCATCCTAAATATGATACGCTGTTAATAGGATTGAATATGCCGCGTGAACTGTTGTACGAGCGAATTAACAGGCGCGTAGACCTCATGATGGATGAAGGCTTAATTGAAGAAGTAGCTCAGCTGATGGATGCTGGATATAGCAACACAAGAAGTATGACAGCAATCGGTTATAAGGAAATAATGCCATATATTAATGGTGAAATGAATAGAGAACAAGCAATCATACAGTTGAAACAAAATTCCAGACGGTTTGCAAAAAGGCAGCTTACTTGGTTTCGCAACCAGATGTCTCTTGAATGGTACGATATGACGGCAATATCCATGGATGACATGGTGAACATATTAACAATTAAAGTAAAAGGGGAATCTTTATGACACAATCACACAATTTACAGGATGAGTTCTTAGATAAATATAAGAACGAAGGCACCGAGCTGACTGTATTTCTGCTCAATGGATTTCAGATGAAGGGGAATGTACTGGACTTTGATAAATATGTCATCCTTATTAAAGTCGGAGATAAGCAGAACTTGATTTACAAACATGCGATCAGTACCTTTGTAGAATAGGCTCTGTAGTATGACCAGGATAGGTGCAGCTGCACCTGTTTTTTTCGTTGAATTTCCGTTACACTGTAACAAAGGACGTGAAGCTATGAACGAAACGAAGAAAGAAAGAGAGCGCGTAGTCATTCTTGCGGTGCAGCTGAAGTCACAAGGTGATTTTCAGTTTCAGGAATCATTATCAGAAACGGTATCTCTCAGTAAAACGGCGGGTCTTGAAGTAGTTGGTCAATATGTACAAAATAGAGACCGTTCAGACGCTAAGACATATCTTGGCAAAGGACGAATCGAAGAGATCATTGAAGAAGTTGACCGTGAAGACATAGCATTTGATGTTATTATCGTCAACGATGAACTGACGACTAGTCAGTCAAGGCATTTATCGGATATATTTGATGCAAAGATTATAGACAGAACTCAGCTAATTCTTGATATTTTCGCTCAGCGGGCAAAATCAAGAGAAGGGCAGCTGCAAGTTGAACTGGCACAGAACGAATACTTGCTCCCACGGTTATCAGGTCATGGCGTCAGTCTGTCCCGTCTTGGGGGCGGCATTGGAACGAGAGGGCCAGGTGAAACGAAACTTGAGACCAATCGTCGTCATATCCGGTCACGCATTCATGATATTAAAGTCCAGCTGGAGGATATTAAAGCTCATCGTGAACGTTACCGGGTTCAACGGAAGAAAAGCCAGGTCTTTCAGATTGCACTGGTCGGTTATACAAATGCCGGTAAATCATCATGGTTCAATCAACTGACGCAAAGCGAGACGTTTGAAGAAGATCTCTTATTCGCGACACTGGATCCGAAATCAAAAGTCATGCAGATCAATGAAGGATTTAGAGTTATTCTTTCAGATACAGTAGGCTTTATTCAGCAGCTGCCAACACATCTGATTGAAGCATTTAGTTCAACACTCGAAGAAGCGAAGTATGCTGACGTACTGATTCATGTTGTCGACCGGAGTCATCCTAACTATGAAGGCCATATTAAAACGGTAAATCATTTGCTGGCATCTCTTGATATGACAACTATACCGACTGTGATGCTGCTAAATAAGAGCGATCTTGTGGATGGTGACGTTCAGGAAGAATCACATGATACATTAGTTGTTTCCTCCAGAAAGCATGAGGATATTGACAGAGTTAAACACTTTATTTCACGATTTATCAAATCTCAGATGACACCTTATCAGTTAGATATCGATACCAATCAGGGAAAAGCTATTAGTCAGCTGAAAGAAGACACGATGGTATCAAAGATTGATTATGATGAAGAGCGGGATATATATCATATGACAGGGTTTGAACGTACTGATAGTGGTACGGTGAATAGAATTATGAAGACAGAAAAGAGCGAAGTAAGAGATGAATGATCAACTCCAGCAATTAGTAGTCACAATAGAAGAACAAATTAGACCCGTGCACACTCGAATAGAAACACGGGCACTATTCAATCAAAAAAAAGTTCTTGATGCATTTCGCGACCAGAGGATTTCAGAAAGTGATCTTGTAGGAACATTCGGTTATGGTTATGACGATACAGGTCGTGACCAGCTGGAAGCATTATATGCACGAGTGTTTAAAGCAGAAGATGCGATCGTCCGGCCGCAAGTCATTTCTGGAACGCATGCTATTACTCTGGCGTTGACGAGTCATCTGAAACATGGCGATGAACTACTGTATATCACAGGAGAGCCTTATGATACATTACTTGAAGTTATAGGAATCAATGGCAATGGCATCGGTTCATTGATCGAGAATGGTGTCAGCTACCGCGCTATTTCATTAAAAAATGGTAAAATCGACGCAAAAGCAGTCCTTAATGCCATCAGACTGGAAACAAAAGTCATAGCAATTCAGCGGTCAAAAGGCTATGCGTCGCGACCTTCAATTATGATCAGTGAAATAGAAGACATTTGTCAGGCTATAAAAGCACAATTTCCTGAAAAGATTATATTCGTGGATAATTGTTATGGAGAGTTCGTCGAAACACGGGAACCGATTGAAGCGGGTGCGGATCTGATTGCAGGATCGCTCATCAAGAATCCGGGTGGTGGAATATGTAAGATTGGCGGCTACATCGCCGGCAATAAGGATTTGATCGAACGAATCGGTTATCGTCTGACAGCGCCAGGGATAGGTAAAGAGGCGGGAGCATCTCTCTATAGTCTTCACGAAATGTACCAAGGATTCTTTTTAAGTCCTCATGTTGTGAGTCAGAGCTTGAAAGGTGCCGTCTTTACAGCAGCGCTTCTGGAACGTCTCGGTATGCAGACAACACCAAAATTTGATGTTGAACGTACAGACTTGATTCAGGCAGTAACATTTAATGATCCGGATAAAATGATAGCTTTCTGTGAGGCTATTCAAGCTGCGTCCCCAATCAATTCACAGTTTGCTCCGATGCCGGCATATATGCCTGGTTATGAAGATGATGTGATAATGGCAGCAGGAACATTTATACAAGGTGCATCGATTGAACTGACAGCAGATGGTCCTATCCGCGCACCATATGAAGCGTACGTTCAAGGTGGATTGACTTACGAACATGTGAAATTAGCCATTATACAAGCTGTAGAAACGATGATAGAAAAGAATATATTATTACTTGAAACAGAAAGACGATAGATAATAGAAACAAATCCATGTGAGGAAACCTTACATGGATTTGTTTTCTTTAAACATTTGTGCTAAATTATCAGTAAGTTCTTGTTAAGGGAGGCAGTTATATGTCGTCAGACGCGATTAGACGAAGTATGGCCGTTTTTCCGATGAGTGTTGTGATGAAGCTCACTGAACTATCAGCGAGACAAATCAGATACTATGAAAATCAGAACTTAATTAAACCAGAACGGACAGCCGGCAACCAGCGTCTGTTTTCAATGAATGATCTTGATTCATTACTTGAAATTAAAGTGATGCTGGAAAAAGGCTTTAATATTAAAGGAATCAAACAGTTTCTAGCTGATAAGGAGACAAGTCATTCATCTGAAGATAAACGGATTCGTGAACGGCTGTACAAAGATATCATTATTAAACCAAACACAACAGACGTCCCTTTAAACCGCGGAGATTTATCAAGATTCTATAAATAAAACCTTGGAGGAACACATGGCTAAATTTACAAGAGAAGATATTATCAGATTTGCAGAAGAAGAGAACGTCCGATATTTACGCTTGCAGTTCACTGATATTTTAGGAACAATCAAAAACGTTGAGATTCCTATCAGTCAGCTGAAAAAGGCATTAGATAATGAAATGATGTTCGATGGTTCATCAATCGAAGGATTTGTCCGTATTGAAGAATCTGACATGAAATTATATCCTGATTTGGATACATGGGTTATCTTCCCGTGGACTTCCGATAAAGGAAAAGTAGCTCGTTTAATCTGTGATATTTACAAACCAGACGGAACTCCATTTGATGGTGACCCACGTGCCAACTTAAAACGCGTACTCGAAGAGATGAGAGAACTTGGCTTTAGTGATTTTAATTTAGGACCAGAACCTGAATTTTTCTTGTTTAAACTGGATGAAAAAGGTGAACCGACGTTAGAATTGAATGATAACGGTGGTTACTTTGATTTGGCACCTACAGACCTCGGTGAAAATTGCCGTCGTGATATCGTGCTCGAGCTAGAAGATATGGGCTTTGAAATCGAAGCATCGCACCATGAAGTAGCACCAGGTCAGCACGAAATAGACTTTAAATATGCAGATGCAGTTACAGCTTGTGATAACATTCAGACGTTCAAACTTGTCGTTAAGACAATTGCACGTAAGCATAACCTACATGCGACATTTATGCCGAAACCATTATACGGTGTCAGTGGATCAGGAATGCACTTCAACGTATCATTGTTCAAAGGCGAAAAGGAAAATGCATTCTTTAATCCAGATGGAGATATGCAGCTATCAGATGATGCACGTCACTTCATTGCTGGAGTGATCAAACATGCGAGAGGATTTACAGCGGTATGTAATCCACTTGTCAATTCTTATAAACGTCTCGTACCAGGTTATGAAGCACCAGTATACATCGCCTGGAGCGGACAGAACCGCTCACCATTAGTACGTATTCCGGCATCACGTGGATTATCGACTCGTGTGGAAGTACGCTCAGTTGATCCATCAGCAAATCCATATATGGCGCTTGCGACCATCTTACAGGCAGGACTTGATGGCATTAAGAATAAACTGGAAGTACCAGAACCAGTTAACGAAAATATTTATGACATGAACCGTGAAGAACGTGAAGCGGTTGGAATAGAAGATCTGCCGTCAACATTATATACAGCTATCAAAGCGATGAAAAATGATGCAATCATCAAAGAAGCATTAGGCGATCATATTTACCGTCAGTTCATCAACTCTAAAACAATAGAGTGGGATATGTACCGCATGCAGGTGTCTGAGTGGGAGAGAGATCAGTACTTGAAGCAGTATTAATTAAGGAAAAAGTCAGAACTACAATTTTCTGACTTTTTTGTTGTCTCTTCCTTTTGAAGTATTAAATATATTAGAGAAATTTGTATTAACTTCTGCTAATTTATAAATATAATTTAATTATATTATTTCACTAGTGTTGCATAAAAATATTTCAACCTACGGTTTTAAATGGAATATTCTAAAAATTTATTTTCTGTACAAAAAAAGTCCTTTATAATGGTTGGAGGTAGTAATACACATCCAAATCCAATACAAAGG
>NZ_SCWB01000007.1 GCF_004359545.1 Macrococcus lamae | reverse complement strand
CGGCATAGCTGGGTAGCTATGTATGGACGGGATAAGTGCTGAAAGCATCTAAGCATGAAGCCCCCCTCAAGATGAGATTTCCCAACTTCGGTTATAAGATCCCTCAGAGATGATGAGGTCAATAGGTCTGAGGTGGAAGCACAGCGATGTGTGGAGCTGACAGATACTAATCGATCGAAGACTTAATCAATTTAAAGATTTTTCAGCTCGGCGAGCTGGTAAGGACCCTTCTTCCTCCTGCTTATCTAGTTTTGAGGGTATATCCCTTCGCTCCACCCTGTCTGGTGACGATGGCAGAGAGGTCACACCTGTTCCCATACCGAACACAGAAGTTAAGCTCTCGAGCGCCGATGGTAGTTGGACTGACGTCCCGCGAGAGTAGGACGTTGCCGGGCAGACACATATGCGATGAGCCGCACCGAGACCTGTCAGGTCTCTTTTTTTTGTATGATTTTTTTCAGTAAAGTGTAGATACTCTCTTTGATTAAATGCTCTTCTATACCGCCGTAGCCCAGAATGAGCTGATGGTGGTATTTTTGTTGTTTTTGTTCTGCATAATCGCTGATGAGATTAATATCGATATCTTCTGGTTTAGAGATTGTCTCATTGAAAGACAGCACACAATGCATTCCTGCCTGCTCGCCGCTGATAGAGATTTGACCATCGAATGGTTTTAAGGCATCTAAAACAATATCGAGCTTTTTCTTATAGAGTTTACGGGTTCGATTGATATTGCGTTCAAATTCGCCTGACTGCATGAACTGCGTAATCATATACTGCATATGCCGAGGTACGGTGATATTTGGTTTATCATCGAGCTTATGATATTTATCCATCAAAGCGTCAGGCAGTACGAGATAAGCAACTCTTATACTTGGAAAGATGGATTTCGAAAAAGTACTCATATAGATGACTTTCTGGTGGGAGTCGAGTCCTTGAAGCGCTTTTAGCGGGCGTCCTTTGTATCTGAACTCACTGTCATAGTCATCCTCAATGATGTAGCGGTCTTCTTCTATTGCCCATTTAAGCAGTTCTGTCCTTCTTCTTGCTGATAGGACTGCACCTGTCGGAAACTGATGACTTGGAGTAACATGAACGACATTCGCTTGATGATGAAGTGCCTTGACCACAATACCCTCATCATCCACTTCAATTGGAATGTAAGGTTTCTGTTCATAATTCAGTACTTTACGGATCAGCGGATAGCCCGGATCTTCTATCTGGTAGGTGGCGTCATGTAATAGACGTGTTACAAGCGTGAAGAGCTGTTCAGTGGAGCTGCCGATGATAATCTGCTCATTTGTACAGTTAACCCCGCGTGAGTGATAGAGATAGCGACGTATCTGTTCTCTGAGGGCATCATCTCCTTGTATATGTCCGCGTTCGAGAAGTCCGTCCATCTCAGCCTCAAAAGCTTCTTTGGCATACTTTCTGAAGAGATGGTATGGAAAGCTCGTATGATGGCTATCCTCTATTTTAAATGACTGTTTAGCTGTTGCTGGTTTCGGTGAGGTGAAACTCATTTTGTTTTCAGGAGCCTTATTTAACGTTTCAATGGCTTCAACAAAATAACCGACTTTTGGCTTGGAATAAATAAAACCTTCATCCTGCAGTTGCTGGTAAGCAATTTCGATTGTCGTCTGACTGAGATTCAAGTGCTGGCTCAGTTTTCTTTTGGATGGCAGTTTTTCATCATGTGACAGTCTGCCTGACAGGATATCGTCCTTGATGAACTGATAGAGCTGCTGGTAGAGAAACGTATCTTCTGTAAATTTATATGTAAGCATTTCCATTCTAATCACTGACCCTTTAGTTTTTGTTATATCTGGCACTTTTATAATATCAGTTTCTTCGTTAAATTTATAGATGTATTGAATTTAAAGGAGTGTACATATGTCTAAAATTATAGGTTCAGACAAAGTCAAACGTGGTATGGCAGAAATGCAAAAAGGCGGCGTCATCATGGACGTTGTCAATGCGGAACAGGCGAAGTTAGCTGAAGCAGCGGGTGCAGTTGCGATCATGGCATTAGAACGTGTGCCAAGCGATATTCGTAAAGCAGGCGGCGTCGCACGTATGGCGGATCCACGTATTGTTGAGGAAGTGATGAACGCGGTCTCTATCCCGGTGATGGCGAAAGGTCGTATCGGTCACATTACTGAAGCGCGTGTATTAGAAGCGATGGGCGTGGATTACATCGATGAATCAGAAGTACTGACTCCGGCTGATGAGGAGTTCCACTTAAAGAAAGATGAATTCACTGTTCCGTTCGTCTGCGGCTGTCGTGACTTAGGAGAAGCAGCCCGTCGTATCGGTGAAGGTGCTGCAATGTTACGTACAAAAGGTGAGCCGGGTACAGGCAATATCGTAGAAGCTGTCCGTCACTTACGTAAAGTGAACGCACAGGTCCGTAAGCTTTCTGTGATGAATGATGATGAGATCATGACGGAAGCAAAATTACTTGGTGCACCTTATGAAGTACTTAAAGAAATCAAAGCGCTAGGTAAATTACCGGTCGTCAACTTTGCTGCAGGCGGCGTTGCAACACCGGCGGACGCGGCACTGATGATGGAACTGGGTGCTGATGGTGTATTCGTTGGTTCAGGTATATTCAAGTCAGAATCACCTGAAAAATTCGCGAAAGCAATCGTGCAGGCAACAACGCATTATCAGGATTATAAACTCATCGGAGAACTCTCTAAAGAGCTTGGCGCAGCGATGAAAGGTCTCGATATCAACTCGCTATCTCTTGAAGAAAGAATGAGTGAACGTGGCTGGTAAACTGAACATCGGTGTACTCGCTCTGCAAGGTGCGGTCCGTGAGCACTTGAAGCAGATTGAATTGAGCGGCCACACAGGCTTACCCGTGAAGCGTGTGGAAGAGCTGTCAGACATTGACGGCTTAGTACTCCCTGGCGGCGAATCAACGACGATGCGCAGGCTGATGGATCTGTATGGTTTTACAGAGGTTCTTAGAGAAAGTGATCTTCCTATGTATGGCACTTGTGCTGGTCTCATTCTGCTGGCAGACGAAATTGAAGGTTACGATGAAGGACATCTGAAGAAGATGAACATCAAAGTAGAACGTAACTCTTTCGGCCGCCAGGTTGATAGCTTTGAAGCTGACTTGGATGTGAAGGGGATAGAAGAGCAGGTGAACGCCGTCTTCATCCGCGCGCCGCATATCATGTCGGTAGAAGACGAGGTTGAAGTACTAAGTGAAGTGGAGAACAAGATGGTCGCAGTGAAGCAGGACAAATACTTAGGTATTTCGTTCCATCCAGAACTGACAGACGATTATAAAATCATGAAGTATTTCATCGAAGAGATGGTTGCGAAGAATCAATAACCTGAACGCCGGCTGCTGCCGGCGTTTTTGGTGAGCCGGTTAATAGCGGCGGGTTGTTATACATGTTATAATTCTTCATTATATTAAAGGGAGTTTTAAATGATGAGCCTTTCACTCACAGAAGCGATTAAAACAAGAAAGTCAGTCAAAGAATTCGACCCGAACGTCAAAATTCCTCGTGCAGAAATGATGGAAATGATAGAACTTGCATCAGAAGCGCCGTCGTCAGTCAATCTGCAGCCGTGGCGTTTCGTCATTGTGGAATCAGACGAAGCTAAGGCAGCCATCAAGGATTTAGTGCGTTTCAACACGCGTCAGCTTGAAACAAGTGCTGCTTTTATTCTTGTTCTGTCGGATAATACGCATATTCAGGATATCGAGCGTGTATACGGCAAGAGTGTCGATCTCGGCTATATGCCGCAGGAAGTAATGACAACAAACGTAGCAGCGCTTAAAGGAGCGCTCGCGCAGGCACCTGAGAGCTATATTAAAGTACAAGGAATGATGGATGCGAACTTGGCAGCTATGCAGCTGATGCTGGTTGCAAAAGACCACGGATATGATACGAATCCGATCGGTGGATTCGAACGGGATGAAGTGCTGGATGCCTTGTCCATCAATAAAGAACGCTATAACCCTGTGATGTTCATCGCTATAGGTAAAGGCGTAAAGAGCCCTCATGACAGCAGCCGACATGAAGTGAACGAGATCGTATCGTTTAATCATGGGAACGCTGACGGGAATATCGGCGAATAGAAAAAGATGGAATGGCTTAAGCCACTCCGTCTTTTGTTGTTATAAGAAGAATCCTGCGATTGTCGCTGAAATGAATGATACGAGTGTTGCACCGTACAACAATTTCAGACCAAATCTTGCTACAACGTCACCTTGTTTATCGTTCAGTGACTTGATCGCACCTGCGATGATACCGATAGATGAGAAGTTTGCGAATGAAACTAGGAATACAGAAACGATACCGATTGCACGTTCTGATAATTCACCTGTTTTGTTATTGACGATATTCTGGATATCAAGCATTGCGACGAATTCGTTAGATACAAGTTTTGTTGCCATGATTGATCCGGCACGTACTGCATCACTCCAAGGAATTCCTGTTAAGAATGCAAGCGGTGCAAAGACGTAACCTAGAATTGTCTGGAAGTTCATCTTGCCAGGTGTGAATGCATCAACGATACCGTTCAGCATTGCGATCAATGCGATATAACCGATCAGCATCGCACCAACGATGATTGCTACTTTGAAACCATCAAGGATGTATTCACCGAGCATTTCGAAGAACGATTGTTTTTCGCCTTCTTCAGTCATAATCACTTCGTTTTCCTCTTCATCTGATACACGGTAAGGATTGATGATTGAAGCGATGATGAATCCGCCGAATAAGTTCAACACGATCGCTGTTACGACGTATTCTGGTTTAATCATTGTGAAGTAAGCACCGACGATTGACAGCGATACTGTAGACATGGCTGATGCTGTCAATGTATAAAGACGATGTTTTGGAATATAAGGTAATTGTTTTTTCAATGAGATAAATACTTCTGATTGTCCGAGAATAGCTGAAGCAACCGCGTTGTAAGATTCAAGTTTCCCCATGCCGTTAACTTTAGAAATAACTAATCCTAAATATTTAATGATGAATGGTAATACTTTAAGATATTGCAAAATACCGATTAAAGCTGAGATGAATGTAATAGGAAGTAAGACATCCATAAAGAAAGTTGAAGCTGCAGGTGTTTTGCCGATAGCCGGATTTTCAAGTCCCGCAAATACAAAGTTGACGCCCTGCTCAGCGTAACCTAGTAAATAACTGAAACCTTTTGCTAACCATCCAACAAACTTAATACCATACGGTGTTTTAAGCAATAGGAATGCAAGTAGAAACTGAATGACCATCATAATAGCGATGTATGGCCATCTCACATTTTTTTTATCTGAACTGATGACCCAGGCAAGCAGTAAGAAGACAGCTAAACCGATAATACCAATAATATAATTCAAAGTGACACCTCTTTTTCATAGTATAGATCTATATTTTTTCGCTTTTAATATCATACTACATTTAAAATGAAAGCGGTATAAAAATTTTTAGTATTTGTAAATGTAATTTTAAGAAAATGTAAATCCAGATGAAAACATATTATTTGCGCTCAATTAAATTTGGTCATATAATAAAGTCAAAGATGGTCAAAAAGAGGTGAAGTCATGAAAAATATGTCTGATATCATTGAGCAATACTTGAAGCAGCTGCTTGAACAAAGTGGCGATGTAGTTGAAATTAAACGTGCACATATCGCTGAAAAATTTGATTGCGTGCCATCTCAATTAAATTATGTCATTAAAACGAGGTTCACAAACGAGCATGGCTACGCAATTGAGAGTAAGCGAGGCGGTGGTGGTTATATTCGAATCACAAAAGTTGAATCTAATAATCAGTCTGCTTTTATCAATCATCTGAAAGAATTAACAGGTAGTCAGATTACGCAGCAGAATGCTGAACATATTATAGAAGGTTTGTATCAGAATGAACTGATTACATTGCGTGAGAAACGTCTTTTATTAGTGACGATTCATCGTGATATATTATATGTAGATGTACCATATCGAGATCGTATTCGCGCCAATATTCTACAGAATGTACTGACAATACTTCAATACCAGTAGCTTTAGGGAGAGAACGCTATGAACTTTAATGAAGATGAATTTACAATGAATCAGCTGCTTAAGCATCTTCTTGCGTCAGGTGAGATGACTGGCCGTCAGGAAGTTTGTCCGAACTGCGGACTGACACTCCGTGAATCACTGCATATCGGTAAATTTGGGTGCAACACATGTTATGAGACGTTTGAAGCTTATTTGCCGCGTATTGTCGAAAGAGTACAGGCAGGTAATCAGAAGCACGTCGGCAAGGCTCCTCTGAAATCAGCTGAAAAGATTGCCCGCAAGAAAAAGATTGAAACACTTGAGCAGCAGTTGAAAGAGTTGGTTGATAATCAGAACTTTGAACAGGCTGTCCATGTCAGAGATGAAATTAAAGCATTGAAGGAAAGTGAGGCAGAATAAATGCTGGATAAACATTTAAGTCATACGCTCAGCGACTGGATGCAGCAGGAGATAGAGAAACCAATCGTCTTAAGTTCACGTATCCGCCTTGCCAGAAATCTTGAGAATTTTGTTCATCCGCTCATGTATTCTGAAAGTACAGCTCTGGAAGTACTTGAAGAAGTATCATCAGTACTGAACCCTCACTATGAAGAAGTGCGCTTAAGCGAGCTTGATAAAAATGAGCGGCAAATGCTGGTGATAAAACATCTAGTCAGCAAGGAACTACTTAGTCAGGACCATGGTGCAGTTTTTTTAAATGATGATGAATCAGTAAGTATTATGGTTAATGAAGAAGATCATATCCGCATTCAAGTACTTGGTCGTGATCTATCACTCGATGATCTATATAACAGAGCACAGGAAGTAGACAGCTTGATTGATGAGAAACTGACCTTATCATTTGACGAGACGCTTGGTTACTTGACGACATGTCCGACGAATATCGGTACAGGGTTGCGTGCAAGCGTCATGCTGCATCTGCCGGGGTTGTCTATAATGAACCGGATGGGCCGTATTGCCCAGGCAATTAACCGTTTCGGCTATACAATCCGCGGTATTTATGGCGAGGGAACGCAGGCGCTTGGCCATGTGTATCAAGTATCCAATCAGCTGACTCTCGGTAAGACGGAAGAAGCGATCATTGAAGACCTGAAGCAGATTGTGGATCAGATCATAACTGAAGAAGAAGGCATGCGTGAGCGCCTTAAAGAGTATGACTACATTGAAACTAAAGACCGTGTCAATAGAAGTCTTGGAATATTGAAATACGCGCAAATGATCACCGCTGAAGAAGCAAGTTTACGGTTAAGTGAACTGAAAATGGGTATCGATATGGGGATTGTTGAACAACTTCCATTTCGCTTCAATGAGTTGATGGTAGCCATTCAGCCACCGTTTTTAGCGACTATAGATGAAGACATACCCGTCAATGAAAAACGAGCAAAGATGTTGAGAGAACATCTCTAAAGGAGGAAATATATCGTGTTTGGAAAATTAACAGAACGTGCGCAGCGAGTTCTCGCACATGCACAGGAAGAAGCAATCAGATTACAGCATAATAATATAGGTACAGAGCATTTGCTGCTCGGTCTCGTGAAAGAACCAGAAGGCATTGCTGCTAAAGTACTTGCAACATTTGATGTCACTGAAGAAAAAATTATTACTGAAGTAGAACAGTTAATCGGTCATGGCTCTGAAATGTCAGGAACGATTCAATATACACCGCGAGCTAAAAAAGTCATCGAATTATCATTAGACGAAGCGCGCAAATTAAACCATTCATTCGTCGGAACAGAACATATTTTACTCGGACTGATTCGTGAAAATGAAGGCGTAGCAGCACGTGTCCTTGCTAACCTTGATCTGAACATTACGAAAGCACGGGCACAAGTCGTTAAATTACTTGGCAGCCCTGAAATGAGCACTAAAAATTCGCAGACTGCAAAATCGCAGGCGACACCAACGCTTGATGGTCTGGCACGTGACTTGACAGTCATCGCAAAAGACGGCACATTGGATCCGGTTATCGGACGCAGCAATGAAATCACTCGTGTGATCGAAGTATTGAGCCGTCGTACAAAGAACAATCCGGTCTTAATCGGGGAACCGGGTGTTGGTAAAACTGCAATTGTTGAAGGACTGGCACAAGCTATCGTTAACAATGAAGTACCTGAAACATTAAAAGGTAAACGCGTGACGAGCCTTGATATGGGTACCGTTGTAGCTGGGACGAAATACCGCGGCGAATTTGAAGAACGCCTGAAAAAGGTAATGGAGGAAATTCATTCTGCCGGTAACATCATTCTGTTCATCGATGAACTTCATACATTGATTGGTGCAGGCGGTGCTGAAGGTGCAATCGATGCATCGAACATCCTGAAACCGGCACTTGCCCGTGGAGAACTGCAATGTATCGGTGCGACTACTCTTGAAGAATACCGTAAATATATTGAGAAAGACGCAGCTCTTGAGCGTCGATTCCAGCCGGTGACTGTGAATGAACCGAATGTGGAAGATGCTATTGAAATTGTCAAAGGTCTGCGCGATCGCTACGAGGCGCATCACCGCATCACTATTACAGATGAAGCTCTGGAAGCGGCAGTAAAGATGAGTGACCGTTATATCTCTGACCGATTCCTACCAGATAAAGCAATCGATTTAATCGACGAGGCAGGTTCTAAAGTCAGACTACGTAACCATACAACACCACCAAGCCTGAAAGAACTTGAAGCTGAACTTGAGCAGGTGAAGAAAGAAAAAGATGCAGCAGTTCACTCTCAGGAGTTCGAACAGGCGGCAGCACTTCGCGATAAACAATCTAAGCTCGAACAGCAACTAGATGATACGAAGAAAGAATGGAAGAAAGCACAAGGTCAGTCAGAGTCATCAGTGACTGCAGATGACATCGCACTTGTAGTTGCTCAGTGGACAGGAATACCACTTAACAAAATCGCTGAAACAGAATCAGCGAAACTACTTAACTTAGAAGAAATTCTGCATGATCGTGTCATCGGTCAGTCTGACGCTGTTGAGTCTATTTCTAAAGCGGTTCGTCGTGCGCGTGCGGGACTGAAAGATCCAAAACGTCCGATCGGCAGCTTTATCTTCCTCGGTCCGACAGGCGTCGGTAAGACAGAACTTGCGAAAGCATTAGCAGAAGCAATGTTCGGGGAAGAAGACGCAATGATTCGTGTTGATATGAGTGAATTTATGGAGAAACACAGTGTGTCACGGCTGGTTGGTTCACCTCCAGGTTATGTCGGTCATGAAGAAGGCGGTCAGTTGACTGAGAAAGTACGCCGTAAACCTTATTCCGTTATTCTATTTGATGAAATAGAGAAAGCTCACCCGGATGTCTTCAATATGTTGCTGCAAGTACTGGATGACGGTCGTCTGACAGACTCACAGGGACGTACAGTCGATTTCCGTAATACGGTGATCATTATGACTTCAAACGTCGGTGCACAGGAACTGAAAGATAATAAGTTTGTCGGCTTCGGTGCAAGTGATGTCGGTCCAGATTATGAAACTATCCGTAAAACGATGATGGATGAACTTAAAAATCAGTTCCGTCCTGAATTCTTAAACCGTGTCGATGATATTATCGTCTTCCACAAACTTGAAAAAGAACACTTGAAAGAAATTGTGTCATTGATGGTCGAAGGATTGGCAAAACGTCTGAAAGAGCAGGATATCTTCATTACATTAACTGATGCAGCGAAAGAAAAAATCGCTGATGAAGGTTATGACCCTGAATATGGTGCGAGACCACTTGCACGTGCAATTCAGAAGAACATTGAAGATAAACTGTCTGAAGAACTTCTGCGTGGCGAAACATTATCTGGACAGGATATCGTCATTGATTTTAAAGATGATGAGTTCACTGTTGAGAAAAAAGAAAGAGTAGCAGAAGAAGCATAGACGTCTCTCAAGTTCTGATGGTCTATAAAGCATATATTTTATCACTTGATTCAAAACCCTTAATGCAATGGCATTAAGGGTTTAATTGTATTGAGACGTGAAACAGTTTACAATAATACCATATTGAAACAGGAGGAACTTTCTTGGCGAAAACGAAATCAACGTTTGAATGTATGGCCTGCGGGTATCAATCTCCTAAATGGATGGGCAAATGCCCGAACTGCAGTTCCTGGAACCAGATGGAAGAAGTTATAGAATATAAAGCCAAAGGACCGAAAACGGCAATCACTGAATCATCTTCTACTGAACGTGTGGAAAAGCTTAAGAATATCACGAAAGAAAGCACTCCGCGTTCAACAACATATATCCGCGAATTTGACCGTGTTCTCGGTGGCGGCATTGTACCGGGATCTCTTATTCTGATAGGCGGCGATCCTGGTATCGGGAAATCAACGCTGCTGCTTCAAGTGTGTGCCTTACTATCCAAAGAAAACGCTGTTCTTTATATTTCAGGTGAGGAATCTGTCAGACAAACTAAGCTGCGTGCTGACCGTCTGAATGAAGATGCCGGAGAACTGAGCGTCTATGCTGAAACTAATCTTCAGATCATTCACGAGACCGTGAAGAAGACAAATCCGAAATTTCTTGTCATCGACTCCATTCAGACTATTTTCCATCCGGAAGTGACTTCAGCCCCGGGTTCAGTGTCACAAGTCAGAGAATGTACGCAGGAATTGATGCGTATGGCAAAGAATATGAACATCGCGACATTTATTGTAGGTCATGTAACGAAGGAAGGGCAGATTGCCGGACCTCGATTGCTTGAACATATGGTGGATACGGTATTATACTTCGAAGGAGATACACATCACAGCTACCGTATTTTGCGGGCAGTTAAGAACCGCTTCGGCTCAACGAATGAAATGGGTATATTCGAAATGCGCAATACAGGACTGAACGAAGTGCTGAATCCATCTGAGATGTTCCTGGAAGAACGTACAAAAAACGTCGCTGGTTCGACCATTGTAGCAACGATGGAAGGCACACGTCCGCTGCTTGTTGAAGTGCAGGCATTAGTCACACCGACAACTTTCCATAACCCAAGACGAATGGCGACAGGTGTTGATCATAACCGTCTGAGTCTGTTGATGGCAGTCCTTGAGAAAAAGCAGGGATTACTGCTGCAGCAGCAAGATGCGTATATTAAAGTAGCGGGCGGTGTTAAACTTGATGAACCGGCTGTCGATTTAAGTGTCATCGTCAGTATTGCTTCAAGTTTCAATGATAAGGCAACGCGCGGTGATGACTGCTTTATCGGAGAAGTCGGACTGACGGGTGAAGTACGGCGGGTTGCTCGTATTGAACAGCGTGTGCAGGAAGCGGCAAAGCTTGGTTTTAAACGCGCGATTATACCGAAGAACAATATCGGCGGCTGGGATTTCCCGGAGGGCATTGAAGTCATCGGTATCGCAAATATTTCTGAAGCTCTGAGGCTTGCATTTAATTAACTTGAGGAGGTGACGCTATGCTTAGAAGACTTGTACTTCTGCTATTTACTATTATTGGTGCTTCGCTCGGTATCTTCTTGATTCCCGAGGTCATCAAAGCGTTCGGATTTAATGTTCACCCGCTTGTCCTGAATAACTATGTGGACGGGACAATCGGTATTATTGTCTTCTTATTATTGTTTTACTGGGCGATTGATAAAGTAGTAGCACTGATTGAAAGAGGAGAAGGGCTGCTGCTGAAACGTAGTTTTATGGAACTTATCTTTGCCACTATCGGAATGATGATGGGGCTGATGATTGCGTCTATGGTCAGTTTGATCTTTGACACCATTGGTCTTACATTGCTGAAGAACACAATTCCTGTTGTACTGGCAGTCATACTTGGCTATCTCGGTTTTCAGGTAGGACTCAAAAAACGTGAAGAGATTCAAAGTTTACTGCCTGAAAGATTTCAGGGCAGTAAACGTAAAGTGACTGACGCAACGAAACTGCTTGATACATCAGCGATTATTGATGGTCGTATATTGAATATCGTCAAGTGCGGTTTTATCGACGGAACGATCATTGTGCCGCAAGGGGTACTTGATGAACTGCAGTTGATTGCGGATTCGACGGATGGTCTGAAGAGAGATAAAGGACAGCGCGGCCTTGATATTTTAAATGAATTGAAAGAAACAGGGCATCCTGTTAAATTTCATCCTGGTTACAAGGAAATCAAGGAAGTGGATCAGCTGCTCGTAAAAATGGCAGCAGAATCTAATGCGAGTGTTATTACGACGGATTATAACTTGAACAAAGTGTGCCAAGTTCAGGGAATCAAAGTGTTGAACGTCAATGATCTGTCTGAGGCGATTAAACCAGTCGTTCAGCAGGGAGACCGCTTCAAGCTGCTGATTACAAAAGCCGGTAAGGAAGAAAACCAAGGAGTCGGGTATTTAGAAGACGGCACGATGGTTGTATTAGAACACGGTAAGAACTTTATCAATCAGGAGAAACTGGTTGAAGTCCAGTCTATTCTTCAGACGTCATCAGGACGCATTATATTCACGAAGAAAGTAGCCGATAAGTAATGTATACAGTGATCATCCCTGCAGCAGGGCAGGGCAGAAGAATGGGGTGCGGTCATAATAAAGTTTTCCTTGAAGTTGACGGCATCCCTGTTATCAGAAGAACGGTCGAAGCGTTTCAGTCACATAATAAATGTGCTGCGATTTATCTGGCAGCGAAAGAACAGGAGATCACGCAGCTGTCACATCTGCTGCGTGACATTCCGAAAGTAAAGAACATCATTGTCGGTGGCAGTGAACGGCAATATAGCATTTACAATGTGCTGAAGGAAATCCCTGAGACAACTATTGTCATGGTACACGACGGTGCACGTCCGTTTATTTCACATGAAACATTGGACGAACTATACGAGGCGGCTATCGCTCACAAGGCAGCAATCGCAGCAGTTCCTGCAAAAGATACAATTAAAGTAGTGACGGACAATCAAGTGGCAAGTACACCTGACCGTCAGACGCTGTGGCTCGTTCAGACACCACAGGCTTTTACATATAACGTGCTGCAGGCGGCGTACAGGCTGGCAGAAGACGATGCTTATCTCGGGACGGATGATGCGTCTCTAGTAGAGCGTACAGGAATGCCAGTCCATGTCGTTGAAAGCAGCTACGATAACATCAAACTGACGACACCAGAAGATTTATACTTTGCGGAAGCAATTCTCAGGAAAAGAGAGGGATAATATGTTTAGAATAGGCTTTGGCTACGATGTCCACCAGCTTGCTGATGACAGAAAATTGATAATCGGCGGTCTTGAAATTCCTCATGATCAGGGACTGCTTGGACATAGTGACGCAGATGTACTGCTGCATGCAATTACTGATGCCATGCTCGGTGCCGCGGCACTCGGAGATATCGGTAAATTGTTCCCGGATACAGATGCTGCGTTCAAAGATGCTGATTCAAAAATTCTTTTGCAGGAATCTTACAATGAAGTAACAGCTAAAGGTTATATCATCGGTAACGTAGATGCGACCATTGTGGCAGAACGTCCGAAATTCAGACCACATATCGATGAAATGCGCCGTATCATCAGTGAGCTTCTGGCAGTCGATATTGATCAAGTAAATATTAAAGCAACGACTTCTGAGAAGATGGGCTTTTTAGGAAGAGAAGAAGGAATTGCCGCACAAGCTGTGGTATTATTAACGAAGAATAATTAAATTGGAGTGACAAACATGGATAAAGTAAGAGTGAGATATGCACCTTCACCTACAGGTTTCCTTCATATCGGTAATGCGCGTACAGCGTTATTCAACTATTTATTTGCAAAACATCATGGCGGCGATTTTATCGTCCGTATTGAAGATACAGATACGGCACGTAATGTTGAAGGCGGTGAAGAGTCACAGCTGCGCTACTTAAAGTGGCTGGGTATTGAATGGGATGAGTCAGTTGATAAGGACGGTGGTTATGGTCCTTATCGTCAGTCTGAACGCGGCGACATCTATAATCCGATTATTGAGCAGTTGCTGGCAGAAGATAAAGCGTACCGCTGCTATATGACATCTGAAGAGCTGGAAGCAGAACGCGAGGCGCAGATCGCCCACGGTGAAATGCCGAGATACGGTGGTCAGCATGCGCATTTAACGAAAGACCAGGAAGATGCTTTTATCGCTGAAGGCCGCAAGCCGAGTATCCGTTTCCGTGTACCACAAGGTAAAGTCTATACATTCAATGATATGGTTAAAGGTGAAGTATCATTTGAATCTGACGGCATCGGTGACTGGGTGATTCTGAAAAAGGATGGCATCCCGACTTATAACTTTGCAGTAGCGGTCGATGACCACTTTATGGCTATCACACACGTCATCCGCGGCGATGATCATATTTCAAACACACCAAAACAAATGATGATCTATGAAGCGCTAGGCTATGATATCCCGGTATTCGGCCATATGACGCTGATCGTTAATGAAGAACGGAAAAAGTTATCTAAACGGGACGGCTCTATCATCCAGTTCATTGAGCAGTATCACGATCTCGGTTATTTGCCGGAAGCACTATTCAACTTCATCGGGCTGCTCGGCTGGTCTCCAGTCGGTGAAGATGAGATTTTCTCTAAAGAGCAGTTCATTGAGATGTTCGATGAAAACCGTCTGAGCAAATCACCGGCCTTTTTCGACAAAGTGAAACTCGCATGGATCAATAACCAGTACATGAAGGAAAAAGATCTGGACACAGTGTTTGACATGACGCTGCCGCATATGAAAAAAGCCGGTCTTGTGCCGGAGCATCCGACACCTGATGAATTAACGTGGGCGAAGAGTCTCGTTGAACTATATCAGCAGCAGATGAGTTATGCCGGTGAGATTGTCGAGCTATCTGAACTGTTCTTCAAAGAAGAATTGACATTGAGCGAAGAAGCGACAGAAGTGGTGAACGGGGAGCAGGTTCCTGAACTGATGCGAGCGCTCTCTGCGAGACTAGAAGCACTCGAAACATTTGATGCCGCATCAGTGAAAGCAGCGATTAAAGCTGTGCAGAAGGAAACGGGCATTAAAGGCAAAAATTTATTTATGCCGATCCGTGTCGCCGTATCAGGTCAGACACATGGTCCTGAATTGCCGAACACGATTGAACTACTCGGCAAAGACAAAGTGCTGGCACGAATCGCACCTTATTGTGCTTAAGTGCTTGATATTTAATTAAAACACATTATAATAGAACTTAATCAGGAAGACAGAGTAAATTGTGTCATACACTTAGAGAGCGTCCGGCTGGTGAAAGGGCGTACTGGCATAATTGAATGCACCTTCCGTTGTTTAATTTCATAACTTTAATGAGTGAATGATAATAATCATTAATGAAGAGTGGAACCGTGTTTATTAATTTAGACACCTCTGACACATGTCAGAGGTGTCTTTTATATTTCATGGAAAGAGAGGAACGCGATGTTAGGACGTATTAAAGATGACGTTGCCATGGTATTTGAACAGGATCCGGCTGCCCGCAGCGGTCTGGAAGTTTTTCTGACATACTCTGGTCTGCATGCGGTATGGTGGCATCTTGTTGCTCACTGGTTTTTTAACAGGCGGTTGTTTTTTATATCAAGAGTGATCAGTCAAGTATCCCGCTTCTTCACAGGGATTGAAATCCATCCGGGAGCAACTATCGGGAAAAGACTATTCATCGATCATGGTATGGGTGTAGTCATCGGTGAGACGTGTACAATTGGCAATAACGTGACGATATATCAGGGAGTGACACTCGGTGGTACCGGCAAGGAACGCGGGAAACGCCACCCTGATATCGGCGATAATGTACTCATTGCTGCCGGAGCGAAAGTGCTCGGCAACATTCAAGTGGGAAACAATGTCAATATCGGTTCAAATTCAGTAGTGCTAAAAAATGTACCTGACTGTACGACAGTTGTCGGCATCCCTGGAAGAATCGTCAGACAAGACGGAAGAAAAGTCGGAAAAAGCTTTGAGCATACCGATCTTCCGGATCCGGTATTCGAAAAACTGAAAGAACTGGAACGCCAAATAGAAGCGACTAGAAATGGAGAGATTAAAGATGATTACGTTATATAACACATTAACGCGAAAAAAAGAGCCTTTTGTTCCGATCGAAGAAGGAAAAGTCAGCATGTATGTGTGCGGACCGACAGTCTACAACTATATTCATATCGGTAATGCGCGTCCTGCCATCAGCTTTGATGTGGTTCGCCGCTACTTTGAATATAAAGGTTATGATGTCAATTATGTCTCAAACTTTACGGATGTGGATGATAAACTGATTCGCACAGCAAATGAACTGGGTGAAACTGTTCCGGAAGTCGCGGACCGCTTCATTAAGGCGTATTTTGAGGACACCCATGCGCTGAACTGTAAGACAGCGACCGTTCATCCGCGAGTGATGGATCACATGGACGACATTGTCGACTTCATTCAAGTGCTGATTGACAAAGGTTATGCTTATGCAAATGGCGGCGATGTCTATTTCAGAACACGCAAGTTTGATGGTTACGGCAAACTCAGTCAGCAGTCGATTGATGAGCTGAAAGTCGGTGCGCGTATCCAGCAAGGAGAACTGAAAGAAGATGCACTCGACTTTGCGCTATGGAAAGCAGCGAAACCGGACGAGATCAAATGGAACAGCCCGTGGGGAGAAGGTCGTCCAGGGTGGCATATTGAGTGTTCAGTGATGGCTCGTAAACATTTAGGCGATACCATTGACATACATGCAGGGGGCAGCGATTTGACGTTCCCTCACCACGAAAATGAAATTGCTCAGTCTGAGGCGCATAACGATACATCATTTGCCCATTACTGGCTGCATAATGGCTTCATCAATATCGACAATGAGAAGATGAGTAAGTCGCTCGGTAACTTCATTCTCGTGCATGATATTATAAAACAAATCAATCCGAACGTGCTCAGGTTCTTTATGATCAGCGTCCATTACCGCAATCCGATTAATTACAATATGGAACTGGTCAACTCAGCTAAATCCGGACTTGAAAGAATTCAAAATGCTTATCAGGCACTTGTAGAACGAAAGCGTATTTCTGTTGATGTGGTCTCTCATCAGGAAATAATAGCTGACATCGATGCGATCCTCGGCAGATTTGAAGAAGCAATGGACGATGACTTTAATACTGCAAATGCGGTAACAAGCTGGTATGAACTGGCCAAGCTTGCCAACGTCTATAACGCTAATACTTCAACTGATCTGAAAGTCATTGAGCGGTTCATTGAAGTATTCGGCATAATGAGCGAAGTACTTGGAGTTGATTTGCAGGAAGACAACGGTCTTCTTGACGAAGAGGTTGAGCGTCTGATTGAAGAACGGCAGGAGGCGCGGGCGAGTAAAGACTTCAAACGTGCAGATGAAATCCGGGATTTATTGAAAGAGCAGAACATCATCCTCGAAGATACTGCGCAAGGTGTGAGATTCCGTCGTGGTTAATGCAGCGAATCTCTATAATCCGCTGACGCTTGCCTATCTAGGAGATGCGATACTGGACTTGCATGTCAGACAGCACGTCATCATGAAGCTGCAGGCGAAACCTAATGCACTGCATCGTGCAGCAACGTTCTATGTCTCAGCAAAAAGTCAGGCAGAGACATACGATGCACTGCTGGCAGAGCAGTATTTCAACGAGCAGGAACAGGACATACTGATGCGCGGCCGCAATGCCAAGAGTCATACGAAAGCAAAAAATACAGATGTCGTCACATATAAGAAAAGTACTGGTTTAGAAGCAGTCATCGGCTACCTGCAGCTCGCAGGTGAAGAAGCGCGTCTTCAAGAACTACTTATTAAAATAGTGGCGCTGTGCGAAGAGAGGGAACGCAGATGAACGAAGATATTATCGTCGGCAGACATGCAGTGAAGAGCGCAGTATCCTCTGACCGTGAAATCAACAAAGTGTTTATTCAGGAGGGCATCAATAAGCAGCAGATTAAACCGATTCTTGACTTGCTGAAAGACCGTAAAATCATGGTTCAGCAAGTACCAAAGAGCAAGCTTGATCAGATGAGCGATGTTCCGCATCAAGGCATTGCTGCACAGATTTCGCCATACGATTATACAGAGCTTGAAGATTTTTTAGAGGCGGTAAAGGGTAAAACGGCTACTGTCATGATTCTGGACGGGTTGGAAGATCCGCACAATCTGGGATCCATTATCCGGACAGCAGATGCCATCGGAGTGGATGGAATTATTATTCCTAAACGCCGTTCTGTCACGCTGAACTCAACAGTAGTAAAAGCCTCAACAGGGGCGATCGAGCATGTTCCGGTAATGCGTGTGACAAATCTTGCGCAGACCATTGATCGTCTGAAAGAGCACGGGTTCTGGGTCTGCGGAACTGATGCGAAGAAATCTGTCGATTACCGCAAAATGGAAGCGGATATGCCGCTTGCTATTGTCATCGGTTCTGAAGGAGAGGGAATGAGCAGGCTAGTCAAAGAGAAGTGTGACTTCCTTGTACATCTGCCGATGGTTGGTCATGTCAATAGCTTAAATGCATCAGTCGCTGCTGGTCTGTTGATGTATGAAGTCTATCGAAAGCGAAATACCATCGACTGATGAAAGAATTTTATACCATAGTAGATGGTTACAATGTCATCGGACAAAGTGAGCACTTAAAAGCGCTCGCACTTGAATCACTCGAGGAAGCTCGTAAAGCGCTGCTGCTGGACCTTGTCAACTATGATGCAAGACAGCAGGGGGAACTGATCTGTGTATTTGATGCCTATGATGTGAAGCGGGCAGAATCAACAGAATGGTTTCATGGCGTCAAAATCATCTACTCAAGAGAAAAGGAAACAGCTGACTCAGTTATTGAACGTCTCGTCTATGATTTATACGATAAGCACATTACACGTATTACAGTCGTAACAAGTGACTTGTCTGAACAGCATGCCATTTTTGGAACAGGAGCGCTGCGCATCTCATCCCGTGAATTCCTGACAGAGCTGGATGAGGATAAAGAGCTTCTTGAACAGGATATGAAAGAGATGAATACTTTCAAGCCAAGAACAAGAATTGATATCGATGAGGAAACAAAACTGCGTCTAGAACGATTAAGACGCGGTCTGGATGAGTAAATTTATTATTTCATGAGAAGGACTTGTCGATATTTGACAATCTGTTGTAAACTCAAGTTAATACTACTGTGAGGTGTTAACTTTTGTTTAAAGCTCTGACATTTATATTATTCGAGACAGAAGAACTGTACGAGACTAAGACAGATGAAGAACTTGTGGCGGAAATCAAATGTGGCAGTGAACAGTCATTTGAGCTGCTGGTCGTCCGCATGCGACTGTTAATTCTTACTTATCTGAGCAGGCATAGTCGTATAGATGGAGATGAGTTATATCAGGAAGCGCTCATTCTGCTCTACCATGCCGCCATTGACTATGACAGCGCAAAGTGTGATACATTTAAACCGTATTACTTGAGATTGCTGCAGTATCGGATTATCGACTGGATCCGAAAAGAGAAGCAAAGAACGCGGATTCCTGTTGTCAGTCTGGATGCGCCGCTGTCGGCAGACGAAGGACGGACACTTAAAGAAGAACTGGGTGATTATTCGCAGGCTTCTCCTGAGTCCATCAGTATTTACAAGGAATTATCTGAACAGATTAATCCCGTGACACTTGGTCTCAGTCCATTGGAATACCGTATGGCAAAACATCTGCTGGCAGGACTGACATTGAGTGAAATTTCTATTCTGGAAGACCGCGCAGAACGCATCGTCAGAAATGCGCACCAACGGTTGAAACAAAAGGTACTGAGTCATTTGATGCGTTGACAAGTGAAACTTTACTTTGTATATTAAATAGGATTAAGGTGAACCTCATTGAAGAAAGCAGCATTAAATTGTTCGGTTTGCGGCAGTCGCAATTACACGGTGGCAAAAAAAGATTCAATCATTCGCATGGAACTTAAGAAATACTGCAAGACATGCGATGCACATACGATTCATAAGGAATCTCTATAGGAGGCTTTAACATGCAGAAAGAAAACTTCTTCCAGGGCGTTGTCTCGGAAATGAAGAAGACGTCATGGCCGACTGGCAAAGAAGTAGTACGTGATACGACGATCGTTGTATTGACTGTATTGTTCTTTATTTTATTTTTCTTTGCAATCGACATGGGAATTACAGAACTCATCAAGCTAATTAATTAGGAGGCACATTATGTCTGAAGAAACTACAAAACATTGGTATGCAGTCCATACCTACTCCGGATACGAAAACAAAGTGAAGGACAATCTGGAGAAGCGTCTGGAATCGATGAACATGCAGGACCAAATCTTCCGCGTTGTGATTCCTGAAGAAGAAGAAACAACGATTAAAGATGGTAAAAAGAAAACGTCACTTAAAAAGACATTCCCAGGCTACGTGCTTGTTGAACTGGTGATGACAGACGAATCATGGTACGTTGTACGTAATACACCAGGTGTGACAGGCTTTGTCGGGTCTGCTGGTGCAGGTTCAAAACCTAATCCATTACTGCCGGATGAAGCAAGATTCATCCTGAAATCAATGGGTATGGCTGAAAAAACAATCGATGTTGAACTGGAAATCGGTGAACAGGTGCGTGTGACATCTGGACCATTCACTAACCAGGTCGGCGAAATAAAAGAACTTGATGCTGAGAAATACAAATTGACTGTACTGGTTGATATGTTCGGCCGTGAAACACCGGTAGAAGTAGAATTTGATCAAGTCGAAAAATTATAATCATCAATTAAAAATTAAAAGTAAAAATACACTTGCAAACGACTCTTAAAAATGCTATTATTTTAGGGTCGTGCTATGCACGTTGTTTGAGTGGGAGGGTAAATATCATACCCTGTGACCACATCACGATATTATAGGAGGTGCACATCGTGGCTAAAAAAGTAATCAAAGTTGTTAAATTGCAAATCCCTGCAGGTAAAGCTAATCCAGCTCCACCGGTTGGTCCAGCATTAGGTCAAGCGGGTGTAAACATCATGGGATTCTGTAAAGAATTTAACGCACGTACACAAGAGCAGGCAGGTTTAATCATTCCAGTTGAAATTTCTGTATTTGAAGACCGTTCATTTACATTTATCACTAAAACTCCACCTGCAGCAGTATTGCTTAAAAAAGCAGCTAAAGTTGAAAAAGGTTCAGGCGAACCTAATAAAAACAAAGTTGCTACAGTATCTGAAGACCAAGTACGTCAAATTGCTGAAGAAAAAATGGAAGACTTGAACGCAGCAAGCGTTGAAGCAGCAATGCGTATAATCGCAGGTACAGCTCGCAGCATGGGATTCGAAATCAAATAATAAATGTTTTTTAAAGCAGACGTCATGACGTCTGCTCTTGCATTGTTCTGCAGTGCAAACGTGGGAGGAAATTCCGCTAAAACCACTATAAGGAGGAAAATAAACAATGGCTAAAAAAGGTAAAAAGTATCAAGAAGCCGCTCAAAAAGTTGATCGCGCATCTTTCTACTCAGTAGAAGAAGCAATCAAACTTGCAAAAGAAACAAGCACTGTTAACTTCGACGCTTCAGTTGAAGTTGCATTCCGTTTAGGAATCGACACTCGTAAAAATGATCAGCAGATCCGTGGTGCAGTAGTACTGCCAAACGGTACTGGTAAAACTCAGCGCGTATTAGTATTCGCTAAAGGCGAAAAATTAAAAGAAGCTGAAGCAGCAGGTGCTGACTACGCTGGTGATACTGAATACATCAACAAAATCAACCAAGGCTGGTTCGATTTCGATGTTATCGTTGCAACACCTGACATGATGGGTGAAGTTGGTAAACTTGGACGTGTCTTAGGACCTAAAGGTTTAATGCCAAACCCTAAAACTGGTACTGTGACAATGGACGTTACTAAAGCGGTTCAGGAAATCAAAGCTGGTAAAGTAGAATACCGTGCTGAGAAATCTGGTATCGTACATGCAGCAATCGGTAAAGTATCATTTGACGATGCTAAATTAGTGGAAAACTTCAACACTCTTAAAGACGTGTTAGCTAAAGCTAAACCAGCATCATCTAAAGGAACTTACTTCAAAACAGTCGCGGTTTCAACAACGATGGGCCCTGGTATTAAAGTAGACCCAAGCGAAATCCGTAACTAATTTTTATTGACAGATTACAAATTGCACGTTATAGTGTACTTTGTGTTCATAACCTAAGACAGCAGGGGCGTCAGCTTAATCATCCTGCCGAGGTGAAAATTGACTTGAATCTTCAAGCACTTTTTACCATGGGTGAAAAGTGCTTTTTTAATTCATATTAGAAAAGCACGAAAATCTAAATGGAGGTGTCATAATGTCTAAAGCAGTTGAACTTAAACAACAAAAAACTGAAGTGATCACTGAGCAGTTCAAAAACTCAGTATCTACAATTATTGTTGACTATCGTGGTTTAACAGTTGCGCAAGTAACTGAACTACGTAAACAACTTCGTGAAGCAGGCATCGAATTCCACGTATACAAAAATACGATGGTACGTCGTGCGGCTCAAGCTGCAGGTGTTGAAGGAATTGAAGAATTCCTTACAGGCCCTAACGCTATCGCATTCTCTAACGAGGAAGTTGTTGCACCTGCTAAAATTATTGCTGATTTCGCGAAAACAAACGAGAAATTAGAAATTAAAGCAGGTATCATCGAAGGTAAAGTAACTACAGACGCAGAAGTTAAAGCAATCGCTTCACTTCCTTCAAAAGAAGGTCTTATCTCAATGGTTCTTTCAGTATTACAAGCACCAATGAGAAACTTCGCTTATGCGGTTAAAGCAGTCGGCGAACAAAAAGATACAGGTACAGAAGCAGCAGCACCAGCTGAAACTCCTGCAACTGAAACAGCAGAAGCAACAGAAGCTCCTGCAGCAGAAACAACTGAAACACCAGAAGCATAAACTAAACTATTAAAAAACGGAGGAAATAATATCATGACTAAAGAACAAATCATCGATGCAATCAAAGAAATGTCAGTTTTAGAATTAAACGACTTAGTAAAAGCTATTGAAGAAGAATTTGGTGTAACAGCAGCAGCTCCTGTAGCAGCAGCTGGTGCAGCTGGCGGCGGCGCTGCTGAAGCTGAGCAAACTGAATTCAACGTAGAATTAGTATCTGCTGGCGCTTCAAAAATCAAAGTTGTTAAAGCTGTTAAAGAAGCAACTGGTCTTGGCTTGAAAGACGCTAAAGACTTAGTAGACAACGCTCCAAAAACTATTAAAGAAGCTGTTTCTAAAGACGAAGCTGAAGAATTAAAAGCTAAATTAGAAGAAGCTGGCGCAGTAGTAGAAGTTAAATAATTTGTCACTTCCATTTAAAACCCGTTATTATTGATAACGGGTTTCTTTTTTATTAATTAATCTGTGGAGGTTAATGATGAGCCATTATTACAGTGAAGAACAGGATGTTGAATCAAATCCGTCCTCGTTCACTTATCGCTACGATGATTACAACCTGGAGCTGAAGACAGATAGCGGTGTGTTTTCTAAGGGAGGCATTGATTATGGATCTGACGTCCTGGTCAGAGCGTACCTCAAGGACTCCCGTCACTATACTCGCGTTCTCGATGTCGGCTGCGGTTACGGGCCGATCGGTCTGATGGTTGCTAAAGCCAGTCAGATGAGTACGGTTGAGATGGTTGATGTCAATGCACGTGCACTCAGTCTGGCCGAAGAAAATCAGAAAACTAATAAAATCGATAATGTAGCGATTTACAAAAGTGATGCACTTGATGCTGTTCAGAATGCTTTCGATGCAATACTTACTAACCCGCCGATCCGTGCAGGTAAAGATGTGGTGAACAAAATTATTGATCAGAGCATTGACCACTTGAACGAGAATGGTGCACTGTTCGTCGTCATTCAGAAGAAGCAGGGTATGCCGTCTGCTAAGAAACGTATGGCTGGTTTATTTGGCAACGTAGAAGTCGTCACTAAAGACAAAGGTTATTATATTTTAAAGAGTGTGAAAGGTTGACCTGACAGGGTCAGTCTGTTATAGTAATAGAATGTAAAAATTTAAATTCAATAAGTGTGTACTTTTCTAGCTAAAATTTGGCAGAACTAAGTCTATAAAAAACGAAAATGGGGTTTGTTTGGATTCCGTTTTCTTTTTGTCTTATGTCTGTCAGAGAGTAAGGTAACCACAATTTTTGAGGGGTGAATCTGTTGACAGGTCAACTTATCCAGTATGGACGACACCGCAAACGTAGAAGTTACGCGCGTATCTCCGAAATTTTAGAACTACCGAACTTAATTGAGATTCAAACTAAGTCTTATGAATGGTTCCTTAAAGAAGGTCTTCTTGAAATGTTCCGTGACATTTCTCCGATTGAGGACTTCACAGGTAATCTTTCTTTAGAATTCGTCGATTATAAATTGGGTGAACCCAAGTATGATTTAGATGAAGCTAAAAATCATGATGCTACTTATTCTAAGCCGCTCCGTGTCAAAGTTCGACTGATTATCAAGGAAACTGGTGAAGTGAAAGAACAAGAAGTCTTCATGGGAGATTTCCCGATTATGACAGACACTGGTACTTTCGTGATCAACGGGGCAGAACGTGTCATTGTTTCTCAATTAGTGCGTTCACCGTCCGTCTATTTCAATGACAAAGTTGATAAGAACGGTAAAGTAAGTTTTGGTGCAACAGTTATCCCTAACCGTGGTGCTTGGCTGGAATATGAAACAGACGCAAAAGATGTTGTATTTGTTCGTATTGACCGCACGCGTAAATTGCCGATCACAGTGCTGTTACGTGCGCTAGGTTTCTCATCCGATCAGGAAATCGTTGATTTGTTAGGTGAGAGCGAATATTTGCGTAATGCATTAGATAAAGACAACACAGATTCAGTAGAAACAGCATTACTCGAAATATATGAGCGTTTACGTCCAGGCGAGCCGCCAACAGTGGAAAATGCCCGAAGCTTATTATATTCTCGTTTCTTCGACCCAAAACGCTATGATTTAGCAAGCGTCGGTCGTTATAAAATGAATAAAAAACTCCATTTAAAACACCGTCTGTTCAATCAGACACTCGCTGAGCCGATTGTTGACGTTGAGTCCGGTGAAATTGTTGCTGAGGAAGGGACAGTTCTTGACCGTCGTAACCTTGACAGCATTATGGAAGTTCTTGAAAATAACGCAAACCGCAAAGTCTATGACCTTGAGAACGGTTTATTAGACGAGCCTGTAGAAATTCAGTCTGTTAAAGTCTATATTCCTGGTGATGAAGAAAAACGTACAACAACAGTCATTGGTAATGCATTCCCTGATGATGAAGTAAAATGCATCACACCAGCGGATATCGTTGCTTCAATCAGCTATTTCTTCAATTTATTGCATGGTGTCGGCGATACAGATGATATCGATCATTTAGGTAATCGTCGTCTCCGTTCAGTCGGTGAACTGTTACAGAACCAGTTCCGTATCGGATTGTCTCGTATGGAGCGTGTCGTACGTGAACGTATGAGTATCCAGGATACAGAATCAATCACACCGCAGCAGCTGATCAACATCCGTCCAGTCATTGCGTCTACTAAAGAATTCTTCGGTAGCTCGCAGTTATCTCAATTTATGGACCAGGCAAATCCGCTCGCTGAGCTGACGCATAAACGTCGTCTATCTGCATTAGGACCCGGTGGTCTGACTCGTGAGCGTGCCGGCATGGAAGTACGTGACGTTCACTACTCTCACTATGGCCGTATGTGTCCGATTGAAACACCAGAGGGACCAAACATCGGTCTGATCAACTCATTGTCAAGTTATGCGCGTGTCAATGAGTTCGGATTCATCGAAACACCTTACCGTAAAGTAGATCCTGAAACGAACCAAGTGACATCTCAGATCGACTACTTAACAGCAGACGAAGAAGATGCTTATGTGGTTGCACAGGCAAATGCGCGTCTTGACGATAACGGTGCTTTCATTGACGATGAAATCGTCTGCCGTTTCCGTGGCGATAATACGACAATGGCACGTGAACGTATGGACTATATGGACGTATCACCGAAACAGGTCGTATCTGCTGCTACAGCTTGTATCCCGTTCCTAGAGAATGATGACTCAAACCGTGCACTGATGGGTGCGAACATGCAGCGTCAAGCAGTGCCGCTCATGATTCCTGAAGCACCGTTCGTCGGTACAGGTATGGAACACGTTGCAGCCCGTGACTCAGGTGCAGCAGTTGTTGCGAAATATAAAGGGCGTGTTGAGCACGTAGAAGCACGTCAAATCAAAGTACGCCGTATTGTTGAAGAAAACGGCAAAGAAATCGAGACTGATTTAGATACTTACAAATTATCTAAATTTACACGTTCTAACTCAGGAACATGTTACAACCAGCGTCCAATCATTGCGGTCGGTGACGTTGTCACTAAAGGTGAAATCTTAGCTGATGGTCCTTCTATGGAACTTGGTGAGATGGCACTTGGACGTAACGTCGTTGTCGGTTTCATGACTTGGGATGGTTATAACTACGAGGATGCTGTTATCATGAGCGAACGTCTTGTCAAAGATGACGTCTATACTTCTATTCATATTGAGGAATATGAATCAGAAGCCCGTGATACTAAACTCGGACCTGAGGAAATTACTCGTGATATTCCTAACGTCTCTGATAACGCGCTTAAAAACTTAGATGACCGCGGTATTGTTTACATCGGGGCTGAAGTAAAAGACGGCGACATCCTGGTCGGTAAAGTAACACCTAAAGGGGTGACTGAACTGACAGCTGAAGAACGTCTTCTGCACGCAATCTTCGGTGAAAAAGCCCGTGAAGTCCGCGATACATCACTGCGTGTTCCTCATGGTGCCGGTGGTATTGTTCTTGACGTCAAAGTCTTCAACCGTGAAGACGGTGATGAGCTGTCTCCAGGGGTTAATCAGTTAGTCCGCGTTTACATCGTACAGAAACGTAAGATTCATGTCGGAGATAAAATGTGTGGTCGTCACGGTAACAAAGGTGTTATTTCACGTATTTTACCTGAAGAAGATATGCCATTTATGCCAGACGGTACACCGATTGATATCATGTTGAACCCACTTGGAGTTCCATCACGTATGAACATCGGTCAGGTTCTTGAGCTGCACTTAGGTATGGCTTCCAAGTATTTAGGTCTGCACGTTGCTTCTCCAGTCTTTGACGGAGCGAGCGATGAAGATGTATGGTCAACAATCGAAGAAGCGGGTATGGCTCGTGACGGTAAGACTGTCCTTTATGATGGTCGTACTGGTGAGCCGTTTGATAACCGCGTATCTGTCGGTGTCATGTACATGTTGAAACTTGCGCACATGGTTGACGATAAACTTCACGCGCGTTCAACAGGTCCTTACTCACTTGTTACTCAGCAGCCGCTCGGTGGTAAAGCTCAGTTCGGTGGACAGCGTTTCGGTGAGATGGAAGTATGGGCACTTGAAGCTTACGGTGCTGCTTACACATTACAGGAAATCCTGACTTACAAATCAGATGATACAGTCGGACGTGTGAAAACATACGAAGCGATTGTTAAAGGTGAAAACATCCCTAAACCTGGTGTTCCGGAATCATTCCGCGTATTGATGAAAGAATTACAAAGTTTAGGACTCGATGTTAAAGTCATGGATAACAAAGACGAAGAAATCGAAATGCGGGATCTGGAAGATGACGACTTCATCGATAATAAGATCAATCTTGATCAGCAGCAGGAAGCTCGAATCACTGAATAATAACTGTCTTAAATAAGATACACATTGCCCGGCTGATGATGCATTATATCAGCCCGGCTTGATTAATATAAAACTTGAGGAGGTAGGGCTTTGATTGATGTAAATAACTTTCATTACATGAAGATAGGTCTCGCTTCACCTGAAAAAATCCGTTCATGGAGCTTTGGTGAAGTTAAAAAGCCGGAAACAATTAACTACCGTACATTAAAACCTGAAAGAGATGGTTTATTCTGTGAGAAGATTTTCGGTCCTACAAAAGACTGGGAATGTAGCTGTGGTAAATATAAACGTGTCAGATATAAAGGAATGGTCTGTGACCGTTGTGGCGTAGAGGTTACTAAATCTAAAGTACGTCGTGAACGTATGGGCCACATTGAACTTGCAGCACCTGTATCTCATATCTGGTACTTCAAAGGCATTCCAAGCCGTATGGGCTTATTGCTAGATATCTCTCCTCGTTCTCTTGAAGAAGTCATCTACTTTGCATCTTATGTTGTTGTAGATCCAGGTCCGACTGGTCTTGAGAAGAAATCATTGCTATCTGAACGCGAATACCGTGAGTATTATGATAAATACCCTGGTCAGTTCACAGCGAAGATGGGTGCTGAAGCTATCAAGGATCTTCTTACTTCAATCGATCTTGATGCAGAACTTAAAACGCTTCGTGAAGAATTAGAATCAGCAACAGGACAACGTTTAACGAGAGCAATCAAACGTCTTGAAGTGGTTGAGTCATTCCGTAACTCAGGAAATGATCCATCATGGATGATTTTAGATGTTCTACCGATTATTCCACCGGAAATCCGTCCGATGGTTCAACTTGACGGTGGACGTTTTGCGACAAGTGACTTGAACGATTTATATCGTCGTGTCATCAACCGTAACAACCGTCTGAAACGTTTACTTGACTTAGGTGCTCCTGGTATCATCGTTCAGAATGAAAAACGTATGCTGCAGGAAGCAGTTGATGCACTCATTGATAATGGTCGTCGTGGCCGTCCGGTAACAGGACCAGGTAACCGTCCTTTGAAATCACTGTCTCATATGCTGAAAGGTAAGCAAGGTCGTTTCCGTCAGAACTTACTTGGTAAACGTGTTGACTACTCTGGTCGTTCAGTTATCGTCGTAGGTCCTAACCTTAAAATGTATCAATGTGGTCTTCCTAAAGAGATGGCGCTTGAACTCTTCAAGCCGTTCGTTATGAAAGAACTCGTTGAACGTGAAATCGCAACAAACATCAAGAACGCAAAAGGTAAAATTGAACGTATGGATGCAGAAGTATGGGACGTTCTAGAAGACGTTATCCGTGAACATCCGGTTCTGTTAAACCGTGCACCGACGCTTCACAGATTAGGTATTCAGGCCTTCGAACCGACACTTGTTGAAGGACGTGCAATCCGTCTTCATCCGCTTGTAACAACTGCTTACAATGCCGATTTCGATGGTGACCAGATGGCCGTTCACGTACCATTATCTAAAGAAGCACAGGCTGAAGCACGTATGCTGATGCTCGCTGCACAGAACATCCTGAACCCTAAAGATGGTAAACCAGTTGTTACACCATCTCAAGATATGGTCTTAGGTAACTATTACTTAACGCTTGAACGTAAAGGTTCTATCGGAGAAGGTAAGATTTTCAAAGATACGAACGAAGTGATTATGGCTTACACAAATGGCTATGTTCATCTGCATTCACGTATTGCAGTGAGCGCAGGCGCGTTCAACAACCCGACGTTCACAGAAGAACAGAATTCAAAACTTCTTGTGACAACGGTCGGTAAAGTCATCTTCAATGAAATCATGCCGGAATCATTCCCTTACATCAATGAGCCGACATTATCAAACCTTGAAGAAGAAACACCAGATCATTACTTCATCAAAGCAACTGATTTATCCGAAGAAGGACTGCTGAAGTATTTAGAAAATACTCCCCTAGTCAAACCATTCAACAAGAAGTTCTTAGGACAGGTTATTGCTGAAGTATTCAATAAGTTCCACTTTACAGATACATCAACAATGCTTGATAGAATGAAAGACTTAGGATTCAAATATTCTTCACGTGCAGGTATCACAGTAGGTGTATCTGATATCGTCGTATTACCTGACAAACAGGAAATTATCGGCGCAGCTGAAGAAAAAGTTGATAAAGTAACGAAACAGTTCACACGTGGTCTGATTACTGAAAGCGAACGTTATGCAGCAGTCATCGATATCTGGACGAAAGCGAAAGACGAAATCCAGGCGAAACTGATGAACTCACTTGATAACTTGAACCCGATCTTCATGATGAGTGACTCAGGTGCCCGTGGTAACGCATCTAACTTTACGCAGCTTGCGGGTATGCGTGGACTGATGGCTAACCCGGCTGGTCGTATCATCGAGTTACCGATCAAATCTTCATTCCGTGAAGGTCTGACAGTACTTGAATACTTCATCTCAACTCACGGTGCGCGTAAAGGTCTTGCCGATACAGCACTTAAGACAGCTGACTCAGGTTACTTGACTCGTCGTCTTGTTGACGTGGCGCAGGATGTCATCGTCCGCGAAGCAGACTGTGGCACAGATAGAGGGTTACCTGTCTCTGCAATCAAAGAAGGTTCAGAGCTGATTGAACCGTTCATTGAACGTCTTGAAGGTCGTTACTCTCGCGAGACATTGCGTCATCCTGAAACGAAAGAAATTTTAGTGAGTGCTAACGAGCTGATCACAGCTGAAATCGCTAAAAATATCGTCGATGCAGGAATTGAAGAAATGCACATCCGTTCAGCATTCACATGTAACACACGTCATGGTGTCTGTGAAAAATGTTACGGTAAAAACCTGGCAACAGGTGAAAAAGTTGAAGTCGGCGAAGCAGTCGGTACAATCGCTGCTCAGTCTATCGGTGAACCAGGTACACAGCTTACAATGCGTACATTCCATACAGGTGGGGTAGCCGGAGCCGATATCACACAAGGTTTACCGCGTATTCAGGAGCTATTCGAAGCGCGTAATCCGAAAGGTCAGGCGATCATCTCTGAAATCAATGGTGAAGTCATTGAAATCAACATCGTCAAAGACCGCATGCAGGAAATCAAAGTCAAAGGTGAAAACGAAGTACGTCCGTACCTCGCACCTGCAACTGCTAGACTGAAAGTAGAAGTCGGCACGAAAGTCAGCCGCGGTGAAGTCATGACTGAAGGTTCAATTGAACCGAAAGAATTACTTGCTGTAGCAGGACTGAATGCGACTCAAAGCTACCTGCTTAAAGAAGTACAGAAAGTTTACCGTATGCAAGGGGTAGAAATTTCTGATAAACACGTTGAAGTCATGGTACGTCAGATGTTACGTAAAGTCCGCATCATTGAAGCAGGCGATACGAAATTATTACCGGGTGCACTTGTTGATATTCACGTATTCACAGATGCAAACCGCGAAGTATTCAAAAACAGAAAACGTCCAGCGACAGCGAAACCAGTCTTACTGGGTATTACTAAAGCATCACTTGAAACAGAAAGTTTCTTATCTGCTGCATCATTCCAGGAAACAACTCGTGTGTTAACGGATGCTGCGATTAAAGGTAAACGTGATGACTTACTCGGACTTAAAGAGAACGTTATTATCGGTAAATTGATTCCAGCAGGTACTGGTATGAGACGCTATTCAGGCGTTGAATACGAAAAAGGTAAGCCGGAATTTGAACCGGAAGAAGCATTTGTAACAGAATAATGATATTGACGGATCCTAGCTGGATCCGTCCTTATTATTTATTCATATATTGTTGACACGCCTCTTAAATGGTGTTAGAATAATTAAGGTTGATGAAGAAGCGCTTTGGAGGATTTTATGTCTAATGAAAAAGTACATTCTAATCAATATGTAGTGGGTCTTAAGGAAACCCTTAAGGCGTTAAAAGATCATCAGGCTGCATCACTTGTGATTGCCAAGGATGTTCAGATCCACTTATTAACCGATGTGCTGTTATTAGCACAGGAGCAACATGTTCCAATTGCATTCAGTGAGTCTCGTCTTGAGCTCGGTAATCAGTTCGGAATTCAAGTGAAGGCGATGATCGCTGCTTACTTGAAAGATGGTTTGTAAGCCATTATTCTTACAAAATTTTTATTTACCCAAAAAATGAACCACCTGGATGTGTGGAATTAAAGACCAGAGAGGAGGACAATTAAAATGCCTACTATTAACCAATTAGTTAAGAAGCCTCGTACTTCAAAAATTAAAAAATCAACTGCACCTGCATTGAACAAAGGTTACAACAGTCATAAGAAAAAAGCTACAGATGTTGCATCTCCACAAAAACGTGGTGTTTGTACTCGTGTAGGTACAATGACTCCTAAAAAACCTAACTCAGCGTTACGTAAATATGCACGTGTGCGTTTATCAAATAATATCGAAGTTAATGCTTACATTCCTGGTATCGGCCACAACTTACAAGAACACAGTGTTGTACTTATTCGTGGTGGACGTGTAAAAGATTTACCAGGGGTACGTTACCACATCGTTCGTGGTGCGTTAGATACTTCAGGTGTTGACGGTCGTATGCAAAGCCGTTCATTATACGGTGCTAAAAAACCTAAAGCTAAAAAATAATATTTCATTTATGTAAATATTACTGTCCCGCTAGACACTAAATCAGCAAACAAATATACTGTGGAAGGAGGATATTATTCATGCCTCGTAAAGGACCTGTTGCAAAAAGAGACGTATTACCGGATCCGATTCATAACTCAAAATTGGTTACTAAATTAATCAACAAAATTATGATCGATGGTAAACGTGGTACTGCTCAAAAAATTCTTTATTCAGCGTTCGATTTAGTTCAAGAACGTTCAGGTCGTGATGCTATGGAAGTTTTCGAAGAAGCTATCAATAACATCATGCCTGTATTAGAAGTTAAAGCTCGCCGTGTCGGTGGTTCTAACTACCAAGTACCTGTAGAAGTACGCGCTGAGCGTCGTACAACTTTAGGATTACGCTGGTTAGTTAACTACTCACGTCTTCGTGGTGAAAAAACTATGGAAGAGCGTTTAGCTAATGAAATCCTGGATGCTGCTAACAACACTGGTGGTGCTGTTAAAAAGCGTGAAGATACTCACAAAATGGCAGAAGCAAATAAAGCATTTGCTCACTACCGTTGGTAAGATGAAAGTAACCAATCGCAGCAGGGGCTTAGGTTCCTGCATGCCATTGGTCTCTTTCTAAATATAAACACAATTCCTGGAAGGAGAAAGAATACCCATGACAAGAGAATTCTCTTTGAAGAACACTCGTAATATCGGTATCATGGCTCACATCGATGCTGGTAAAACGACGACTACTGAACGTATTCTTTATTATACTGGCCGTATCCATAAGATCGGTGAAACGCACGAAGGTGCTTCACAGATGGACTGGATGGAGCAAGAGCAAGAACGTGGGATCACGATCACTTCAGCTGCAACAACAGCTCAGTGGAATGGTCACCGTATCAACATCATCGATACACCAGGACACGTAGACTTCACTGTTGAAGTTGAACGTTCACTTCGTGTACTTGATGGTGCTGTTACTGTACTTGATGCTCAATCAGGTGTAGAACCACAGACTGAAACTGTATGGCGTCAGGCGACAACATACGGCGTACCTCGTATTGTATTCATCAACAAGATGGATAAAACAGGTGCAGACTTCGATTACTCTGTTGGAACACTTCACGACAGATTACAAGCTAATGCTCACCCAATTCAAATGCCTATCGGTGCTGAAGATGACTTCAATGCAATCATTGATTTAGTTGAAATGAAACTTCACACGTATACAAATGACTTAGGTACTGACATTGAAGTAACTGAAGTTCCTGAAGAATTCCTGGCAGATGCTGAAGCAAAGCGTGAAGCTTTAATCGAAGCAGTTGCAGACTTTAACGAAGAGTTAATGGAAAAATACCTTGGTGGTGAAGAAATCAGTGCTGCTGAACTGAAAGCGGCTATCCGTCAAGCAACTTGTGACGTTGAATTCTTCCCAGTGTTAGCAGGTACTGCTTTCAAAAATAAAGGTGTTCAATTAATGCTTGATGCAGCAATTGATTACTTACCATCACCACTTGATGTTAAACCAATCGTCGGACATTCTGCAGATGATGAAGAAGAAGAAATCGTAGCTAAACCGGATGATTCAGAACCATTTGCAGCACTTGCATTTAAAGTTATGACTGATCCGTTCGTTGGTAAATTAACATTCTTCCGCGTTTACTCAGGTACTCTGAACTCAGGTTCATACGTACAGAACGCAACGAAAGGTAAACGTGAACGTGTAGGACGTATCCTGCAGATGCACGCTAACTCTCGTGAAGAGATCTCTTCAGTTTACTCTGGAGATATCGCAGCAGCAGTAGGTCTTAAAGATACAACGACTGGTGATACACTTTGTGATGAAAAGACTCAAGTAATCCTTGAATCTATGGAATTCCCAGAGCCAGTTATCCACTTGTCAGTTGAACCTAAGTCTAAAGCTGACCAAGACAAAATGACTAACGCTCTTGTAAAATTACAAGAAGAAGATCCAACATTCCATGCGCATACTGATCCTGAAACAGGACAAGTTATCATCGGTGGTATGGGTGAGCTTCACTTAGACATTTTAGTTGACCGTATGAAACGTGAATTTAAAGTTGAATGTACAGTTGGGGCGCCAATGGTATCTTACCGTGAAACGTTCAAATCAGCTGCGCGCGTTCAAGGTAAATTCTCTCGTCAATCAGGTGGTCGTGGTCAGTACGGTGATGTTCACATTGAGTTCGAACCTAACGAAGTAGGTGGCGGTTTTGAATTCGAAAACGCTATCGTCGGTGGGGTAGTTCCTCGTGAATATATTCCTTCTGTAGAAGCAGGTCTTAAAGACTCAATGGAAAACGGTGTTCTTGCCGGCTATCCATTAATCGATGTTAAAGCTCGTTTAGTCGACGGTTCTTATCATGATGTCGATTCATCTGAGATGGCCTTTAAAGTAGCAGCATCACTTGCACTTAAAGAAGCTGCTAAAAAATGTGATCCAATCATCCTTGAACCTATGATGAAGGTAGAAATCGTAATGCCTGAAGAATACATGGGAGATATTATGGGTGACGTAACAAGCCGTCGTGGACGTGTAGAAGGTATGGAAGCTCGTGGTAACGCTCAAGTTGTTCGTGCATTCGTTCCTCTTGCAGAAATGTTCGGTTACGCAACAAACTTACGTTCTAACACACAAGGTCGCGGAACTTACTCAATGGTATTCGATCATTACGAAGAAGTACCAAAATCAATTTCTGAAGAAATCATCAAGAAAAATAAAGGACAATAATTCCTTTAATCAACTCTAATTGATTTTTCCAATGAAATGCTTTATAACAGAGTTATAGCTTTACCTCATGAGGGTGAGAATCTCTCATGAGATCTAATATACTTATATTCTAAGGAGAGATTTCAAAATGGCTAAAGAAAAATTCGACCGCTCGAAAACTCATGCCAATATCGGCACAATTGGTCACGTTGACCATGGTAAAACAACTTTAACAGCTGCTATCGCAACTGTATTAGCAAAAAAATTAGGTGGGGAAGCGCGTTCATACGATCAAATCGATAACGCTCCTGAAGAAAAAGAACGTGGTATCACGATCAATACTTCACACATCGAGTACGAAACTGAAGCACGTCACTACGCACACGTAGACTGCCCAGGACACGCTGACTATGTTAAAAACATGATCACTGGTGCTGCTCAAATGGACGGCGGTATCTTAGTAGTATCTGCTGCTGACGGCCCAATGCCACAAACTCGTGAGCACATCCTGTTATCACGTAACGTTGGTGTTCCAGCATTAGTAGTATTCTTAAACAAAGTTGACATGGTTGACGATGAAGAATTATTAGAATTAGTAGAAATGGAAGTTCGTGACTTATTATCTGAATATGACTTCCCAGGCGACGATGTACCTGTAATCGCTGGATCTGCTTTAAAAGCATTAGAAGGCGTTGAAGAATATGAAGATAAAATCATGGAACTGATGAACGCAGTTGATGAGTACATCCCAACTCCAGAACGTGATTCTGAAAAACCATTCATGATGCCAGTTGAGGACGTATTCTCAATCACTGGTCGTGGTACAGTAGCTACAGGACGTGTTGAGCGTGGACAAGTTAAAGTCGGTGAAGAAGTTGAAATCATTGGTTTAACTGAAGAACCATCTAAAACAACTGTAACTGGTGTTGAAATGTTCCGTAAATTATTGGATTACGCTGAAGCTGGTGACAACATCGGTGCGTTACTTCGTGGGGTTGCTCGTGAAGACGTACAACGTGGTCAAGTATTAGCTAAACCAGGAACTATCACTCCACATACTAAATTCAAAGCTGAAGTTTACGTATTATCAAAAGAAGAGGGTGGACGTCACACTCCATTCTTCACTAACTACCGTCCACAGTTCTACTTCCGTACAACTGACGTAACTGGCGTAGTTAACTTACCAGAAGGTACTGAAATGGTAATGCCTGGCGATAACATCGAAATGGACGTTGAATTAATCTCACCAATCGCGATCGAAGACGGTACTCGTTTCTCTATCCGTGAAGGTGGACGTACAGTTGGATCAGGTGTTGTATCTGTAATCGAAAAATAATTCATACTAAATGAATTTTAAAAACCTATGAGGGACGCCTCATAGGTTTTTTTGTTATATATTTTTATAACTTATTCAGTCAGTTGTCAGTGTAGTGATATTCTGGACAATCTTCAAAAACATTTCTACGCCATGTATAAGGCCATCTTCATCCAGATCGAACTTCGGATGATGGTGAGAATAGTGAGCACCGATGGATTCGTTCTTGACGCCTGTATAGAAATAAGTGCCTGGCTTTTCCTGTAGATAATAGCTGAAATCTTCTCCACCGAGTGAAGCCGGCTGAATAATGACTTCTGTACCATCGATGTCTTCTGCTAATGACTTTGCCCAATTTGTTTCACGTTCAGGGTTGAAAAGCGCCGGATAGCCATCTGTATAGTCGAGCGTGATTGAGACATGATAGCCGATTTCAACTGATCTAATCAAATCGTTCATACGTTCTTTGATCATCGCTTTCACTTCCGGCAGGTATGTTCTGATTGTGCCAGATAAGTAAGCCGTGTCTGCGATAACATTGAATGCGGTTCCGGACTTAAATTCTCCGACTGTCACAACTGCTGTGTCCATCGGATTCGTTGACCGGGAGATGATGGTCTGAAACTGAGTAATCAGGCTGCTCGCCGCAATAATGGCGTCTCGTGTTTCGTGAGGTGCAGCCCCGTGACCGCCTTTTCCCTGTATATGAATCTTAAATGCATCGGCATTGGCATAGGCGGGACCCGGACAAAAACCAATGGTTCCAACTGGAATATAGCTCGCTGTATGTGTTCCGAAGACGTAGTCCACTCCGTCAAGTGCACCTGCTTCTATCATTGACTTCGCACCGCCCGGCAGTACTTCTTCAGCATGCTGATGAATGAGTACAACGTTTCCTGCCAGTTCTTCTTCGTGCTGCTTTAATATTTTAGCTGTAATCAAAAGCATCGCTGTGTGACCATCATGACCACACGCATGCATGACGCCAGGGACTTTGGATTTGTAAAGAACATCCTTCTCGTCCTGAATCGGCAGTGCATCGAAGTCTGCACGTAGACCGACAGTCGGTCCGGGTTTCCCACCGTTGATAAAGCCGAGAACACCATTGCCTCCGACATCGCGTTTCACAGGTATATCGAGTGCTTCTAAATAATCTGCGATATAGTTCTTTGTCTGTTCCTCCTGAAATGATAATTCCGGATGTTCATGCAGAAATCGTCTGATCTGAATCAATTCTTCTTTGTATTGTTCGACTTCATTTAACCAGCTCATCGTACTCCTCCTTCAAAGAAATCTTCTGTCGCCTGCAGAAAGATTTTCACTGCATTCAGCATCCCTTTTTCATCAATATCGAACTTCGGATGATGATGAGGAAAATCAGCTTTAAGATGTTCATTCTTAGTTCCTGTATAGAAGAAAGCACCAGGAACACGTTCTAAGTAATAGGAGAAATCTTCTCCGCCAAGTGCCGGCTCAATCTCAACTAATGATTCCACACTATCAATTTTTTCAGCAGCACTGATAATTAAATCTGTTTCATTTTTTGTGTTCACTACTGGCGGATAACCTTTTAAATATTTCAAGTCATAAGTGACACCTGTCGTCGTCACAAGACCGTCCAGACATTTCTTCAGTTCGTCAATCATATGCTGCTGGGTTGCTGTATCGAATGTGCGGATGGTGCCACCGATTTTCGCAGTATCGGGAATGACGTTTGTCTGATCGCCTGCCTGGAACATAGTAATGGACAAGACGGCAGGAGTCGTCGGATTGGTCTTTCTTGAAACGATATACTGAAGATCGTTGCATAAACGGATACCAGCGGCAACGGGGTCTAGTGTTGTATCTGGATGTGCCGCATGACCGCCTTTACCTTGCAGTGTGATCCAGAAATCGTCAGGAATTCCTGTCACAGTGCCGTACCGGTAACCGACTGTACCCACTGGGATGCTGCTTGAGACGTGCTGACCGATAATCGCATCGACACCTCGTAAGCAGTTATCTGCGACCATCTGGATGGCGCCGCCTGGATCCACTTCTTCGGCATGCTGATGAATGAAGACGACGTTCCCGTTCAACTGTTCGCGGTGTTCGCTTAGGATTTTAGCGGTGATCAGCAGCACAGCGGTATGTGCATCGTGTCCGCAGGCGTGCATCACACCTGGAACAGTGGATTGATAAGGCACTTCTTTTTCGTCCTGAATCGGCAGTGCATCAAAGTCAGCACGGATAGCAAGGGTTGGTAAATCGGGATCTTTAATCATACGACCGACAACTCCACGTCCACCGACACCTGTTTCTACTTCAATGCCGAGCGCTGTTAAATAGTCGGCGATATACTGAGGTGTCTTCTCTTCTTGAAAGCTCAGTTCCGGATGCATATGGAGGTGACGTCTGATGTCAATCAGTTCTTCGTATAGCGAATCTGCTAAGTTACTGAGCATTGATGACACCTTCCTCTTCTAGTATTGCGAGAAACATCGTAAGTGTTGTAGTCATTGCATCTTCGTCCAAATCAAACATTGGATGATGATGAGGAGCTGTCGTCTGCTTATCCTTATTACCTGAACCAGTCAGGAAGAAAGCACCCGGTTTCTGGAGTAAATAATAAGAGAAGTCTTCACCGATCATCATCGGCGGTGCATCTGCAAAGTCGAGACCTGCACGCGCAGCTGCACGTTTGATGACTTCATAGCCCTCTTCAGGATTGATGACTGCAGGATAGCCTTTCACATAGTTCAAGTCATAGGTGATACCTTTAGACACTGCGAGACCTTTGAGTTCGTTTTCAAGTGCGGTGCTGATAAGTTTCTGTACTTCTGGTTCAAATGTACGGACTGTTCCTGAGCAGGTTGCACGATCGCTGATGACATTAAATGTATTGCCGGCTTCTACTTTACCGATTGTCAGGACACCGGCATCAATCGGATTGACATTTCGTGCAATAATCGTCTGGATGTTCATAATAAACTCTGCCATAACAACCACTGCATCAATCGTCATGTGAGGCTTTGCACCGTGACCTCCACGACCGTAAATTGTGACATCGAACATATCAGGACTTGCCATCAATGGACCTTTGGCGGAGTGGATGGTATGCGTCTCAAACTGGCTCCAGAAATGATTGCCGTAGACTGCATCAACGCCTTCAAGCGCCCCGTCACTGATCATTGGCGCGGCACCTCCTGGAGCAATTTCTTCAGCGAATTGAAAGAGCAGCACGACACTGCCGGCTAGTTCATCATGGTGCTGAGAGAGAATGGTTGCGAGGCTGAGCAGCGTTGACGTATGACCGTCGTGACCACAGGCGTGCATCACACCGGGGACAGTCGACTTGTAAGGCACCTCTTTCTCATCCTGAATCGGCAAAGCATCAAAATCTGCTCGAAAAGCGATAGTCGGGCCCGTACCGCCTGAAATTTTAGCGACGATTCCTTTGCCTCCAACCTCCTCACGCACTTGGACGTGACGTAGTGACTTTAAATGGCTGAGAATATATTGATATGTCTCTGTTTCGTGGAACGATAATTCAGGATGCATATGTAAGTATCTTCTGCGTTCTACAAGTGACGACTGTTCTGCTGAAGCGAGCTGTGAAATATTCATTGAATCCCTCCTGATACGACTTATTCTTCGATTTTATCAGACATTTCAGTATAATTAAATAGGATGATTTTTATGTTATGATAGAGAAAAAGGGAGAAGGAGCCTGATTATGTCTAAAGTATTGAATGATTTTTTAACAGCTAATTTAAATGAACTGAAGGAAAATGGTCTATATAATGAAATCAACGTTGTTCAGGGTGCTAACGGTCCTAAAATCAAAATTGATGGCAAAGAACTGATCAACTTATCTTCTAACAACTATTTAGGACTTGCGACTAATGATCGTCTGAAAAAAGCAGCGAAAGAGACCATTGATTCTCACGGTGTCGGTGCGGGCGCTGTTCGTACGATCAACGGAACGCTCGATGTCCATATGGCACTTGAAAAGAAGATCGCAGAATTTAAAGGAACTGAAGCGGCTATTGCGTTTCAATCAGGCTTCAACTGTAATATGGGAGCGATCAGCGCAGTCATGAACAAAGAAGACGCGATTCTGTCTGACGAATTGAATCATGCATCAATCATTGATGGCTGCCGCTTGTCTAAAGCGAAGATTATCCGCGTGAAACACTCAGATATGGAAGATTTACGCGCTAAAGCGCAAGAAGCAGTAGAATCAGGACAGTACAAAAAAATTATGTATATCACTGACGGCGTCTTCTCGATGGACGGCGATGTTGCGTTATTACCTGAAATCGCTAAAATTGCTGAAGAATTCAACCTTATCACCTATGTCGATGATGCACATGGCTCAGGCGTCATGGGGAAAGGTGCTGGAACTGTTAAACACTTCGGCCTGCAAGATAAAATTGACTTCCAGATGGGCACATTGTCTAAAGCGATCGGTGTTGTCGGTGGTTATGTAGCAGGTACTCAGGAACTCATCGACTGGCTCAAAGTAGCAGGACGTCCATTCTTATTCTCCACATCACTCACACCTGGAGATTCAGCAGCAATCACTGAAGCCATTGATATCTTGATGGAATCAACAGAACTTCACGATAAGCTCTGGGAGAACGGTGACTACTTGAAAAAAGGTCTCAAAGAGCTTGGCTTTGATATTGGACATTCAGAAACACCGATCACACCATGTATTATCGGTGACGAGAAGACAACTCAGGAATTCTCTAAACGTCTGATGGAAGAGGGCGTCTACGCTAAATCAATCGTCTTCCCGACAGTACCAAAAGGAACTGGACGAGTCAGAAATATGCCGACAGCAGCGCATACGACAGAAATGCTCGACGAAGCACTTGCTGCTTACGCTAAAGTCGGTCGTGAACTGAATATCATCAAGTAATCATGAACACCGCATATTAGAGGCGGTGTTTTCTTACGATGTACAAATGCTGATGAAAGCGTTAAAATAATAGTGAAAACAATGATTATGTACACTGTCAGAAGACAGATGTCATTATAAGGAGTATGAAGTATGAAGAGAATTATGATAACGGGTGCTTTAGGCCAAATTGGCACAGAGCTGACAATGAAATTGCGCGAAATCTATGGAACAGACAATGTACTGGCAACAGATTTACGTCGTCCGGAAGAAGATAGCATCATCCTGCAAGGACCATTTGAAGAGCTGAACGTGATGGATGCTGAGAGAATGGAAGCTATTGCTGACACATTCAAACCTGATACGATGATGCATATGGCTGCTCTTTTAAGTGCGACAGCAGAGAAAAACCCTGTATTTGCCTGGAATTTAAACATGGGTGGTTTATTAAATGCACTGGAAGTTGCACGTAAACACAAGATGCAGTTTTTTACGCCAAGCTCAATCGGTGCGTTCGGTCCGACAACACCAAAAGACAACACACCACAGCTGACGATTCAACGACCGACGACAATGTACGGTGTCAACAAAGTCGCAGGTGAATTATTATGTGACTATTACTATCACAGTTTCGGAGTCGATACACGTTCAGTCCGTTTCCCTGGTCTTATCTCACATGTCAAGGAACCTGGCGGCGGTACGACTGACTACGCGGTTGAAATTTACTTCAAAGCAGTGCGCGAAGGCCGTTATGACAGCTACATCGATAAAGGAACATTCATGGATATGATGTATATGGATGATGCGATTGACTGTATTATCCAGCTGATGGAAGCAGATGCTGATAAATTATTGACACGTAATGCGTTCAACGTCACAGCGATGAGTGTTGACCCGGAAGCAGTCGCTGCGAGCATCCGGAAGTTCATGCCTGACTTTGAACTTGGCTATGACGTTGATCCAGTCCGTCAAGCCATTGCCGACAGCTGGCCGAACTCCATCGATGCAACAGAGGCGAAGGAACAGTGGGGCTTCAGTCCGAAATTCGATCTTGATACGATGACAGAAACTATGCTTGAAGCGATCAAAGCTAAATAATTATAATAGACCACCGCGGTGGTCTATTTTTTTGTCTTTCAAATCAAATAGCGCATATAATAATTGAAATTTTCTAACAATTTATTGCATCACATTTTCATTATGTTATACTAACATACATTAAACCTTTAAAGGACGTGTGAATATGACTCATCAACTAAAAGTAATTGAAAGAAAACAACTACAGGAAAAACCTGATCCTGCGACACTCGGTTTCGGTACATTATTCACTGATTATATGTTTTCGATGGATTATGACCCGGAACTCGGCTGGCATGATGCAGTCATATTACCTTATCAGAACATTGAGTTGTCACCTGCTGCTCAGGTACTCCATTATGGTCAAGCAGTATTTGAAGGAATGAAAGCATACCGTACTGGAGATAACGTCCGACTGTTCAGACCAGATGAAAACTTTAAACGAATGAACAAATCAAACGCCCGGTTAAACATGCCGGAAGTAGATGTTGATTTTATGGTAGATGCGCTTACTCAGCTCGTAAAACTGGAAAAAGAATGGATTCCAACAGGTGAAGGGCAATCTCTCTATATCCGACCGTTCATCATAGCGACTGAAGCCTATTTGGGGGTACGTGCAGCAACGCATTACAAATTAATGATTATTCTATCTCCGGTTGGTGCTTATTACGGCAGTGATCACTTGGCAGCGACGAAGATTTATGTGGAAGATGAATATGTCCGTGCGGTCCGTGGCGGCGTTGGTTTTGCGAAAGCTGCCGGCAATTATGCAGCAAGCTTGATGGCGCAGACACGGGCAACAGAACTGGGCTACGACCAGGTGCTGTGGCTTGACGGAGTAGAGCAGCGTTACGTCGAAGAAGTCGGCAGCATGAATATTTTCTTTGTGATTGACGGTACAGTCGTCACACCGGAACTAAATGGCAGTATCCTGCCGGGTATTACCCGGAAATCCATTATCGAGTTAGCTCAGCATCTCGGATATACCGTTGAAGAACGTCGTATTTCAATTGATGACGTGTTTGAAGCATCAGCCTCAGGAACATTACAGGAAATTTTCGGTTCGGGAACTGCTGCAGTCATCGCTCCTGTTGGATCGATTAAGTACAGAGACCAGGAGATTGAAGTGAATGATAGTAAAGTGGGACCGATTACGCTCGACTTGTACAATCATTTTACTGCGATTCAGAACGGAACTGAAGAAGATCCCTTTGACTGGTGTGTAAAACTTTAATTTAAAGGAGTAATGCCTATGGTAGAAAAAATGATAACTCGTGAATATTTATTTACTAGAATGGAAAAAGGAGCAGCAGGTATTTCAGCAGCCATCTTGGTTTCTTTAGGAATTGGTTTGCTGCTGAAATCAATTGGCGGACTAGTGGGACTGGACATTTTAGTAACTATCGGAACAGTAGCCACTTTACTGATGGCACCCGCGCTTGGTGGAGCTATTGCACATAGTTTAGGGGCTAACGGTCTGACGGTTGTTTCTGCAATAATTGCAGCAACTATCGGTGCAAGCGCAGTTGAGTCTGCCGGTGAAATCTTTACTTTGAAGACCGGAGAACCGATCGCTGCAATACTTGCCGCTATTATTGCGACCTATGCAGGTAAGAAAGTCACAGGAAGAACATTCCTTGACTTAATGGCAGTCCCGCTCGCAGCTGTACTGTCAGGTGGAATAGCCGGTTATTATTTATCAAAAGTGATTGCTCCTGCACTTGTAGCCATCTCAAAAGCCATCACATCTTCCGTTGATGGACATCCATTACTCGCGTCAGTTGTTATTGCAGTGGTCTTCGCGATTCTAGTGATGACACCAGCTTCCAGCGCAGCACTTGCAGTCGCATTACAGCTTGATCCTCATGCAAGCGCAGCAGCCCTTGTTGGTATTACAGCACAGTTTGTTGGTTTCACAGCTATTAGTCTTCGGGAAAATGATTTAGGAGGCTTCCTCGCTCAGTTTATCTGTACGCCGAAAGTCCAGTTCCCGAATATCGTCAGAAACCCAAATATATTAATAGCGCCGCTTGTCGGTGCCGCTGTTGCCGGACCAGTTGCAGTGCTTATCTTTAACCTCGGCGTTCCTTTTGCTATTGCAGGTCTTGGACTGTGCGGCTTAATTGCACCGATACAGATTATGACGGAACAAGGCGGCGGCGTGTTCCTGAACTATATCATCTCTGGAATGGTTGTACCACTGCTAGTGACACTCGCTGTACATTTCCTTATCGTAAGAAGAGCAAAACTTGTGAAAACAGGGGACCTTGCACTGGAAGTCAATTAATGTCCCGGGAAATTTTATAGTATTATTTTCTTTTTTATCAATGACTCAGTACAATAGTGGTATTCAAACAGAAGAGGTGGAGTCATGGTAAAGTTGATTGTATTTGATAAAGACGGCACATTAATGGAGCTCGGCAGCGTTATTGTTAAGCTGGCGGACGACTTGATCAATGAATTTTCATCGAGATCGAATGTCCATGTCCCGAAGTCAGAAATTAAAGATGCATTTGGAATGGTCGATGATAAGCTTGATATGGTGATGAAATCAAACACTGCTAAAAGCATTGTTAACCGATTGCGCGTACTGCCGAACGGTGATAAAATGGCTGACTGGACACTCGGTGAGATGGAGCATTTATCAACAGATAATGAAGTTGATGATATTGAAATCATTACAGGCGTACCGGAAACACTAAAGCAGTTGAAAGAACGTGGATACAAGCTTGCCATCGTTTCAGCGGATGATACATTATCGATGGATCTGTTTGTTGATAAATATGAGCTGCGTGATTATTTCGATTTGATTGTCACAAGTGATAACTCTGTTCATCAGAAACCACAGAAAGGTCTGATGGATGAGATACTTGAGAAACTTGAAGTCACGCGTGAGGAAACCCTCATGGTCGGTGATACAGAGATGGATATCATGCTCGGCAGGAACAGCAGCGTCTATAAAACGGTCGGCGTGTTAAGTGGTTCTGGAGATAGACAAGATTTAAGAGATGCTGATATCGTGCTGGACAGCGTCGCAGATTTAATCGACAACGAGATACTTGAGTAATTAAGAGTAATCAAAAGAAGTGGCGCGTAAATCCAGTTTACGCGCCACTTTTATTATCTTTGCTGAGATTTTCTATGTTCTTCGATGACACGACCGATTTTCTCAATCACTGGGTCTAATGTGTCGATGTTCTCAAATACATCGTACTCATCGATATGAATTCTGATTACGGGGCAGGCATTGAAGCCGTCTATCCATTTTTCATAGCGTTCAAATAATGCCCGCCAGTATAGTTCGTCTGTTTCAATCTCCATCTGACGTCCGCGCTCCGTAATTCTCCGCAGCACAGCTTCGTAGTCGCACTCCAGATAAATCAGGCAGTCTGGTTTCGGGAAATAGGGCGTCATAACCATCGCTTCATAGAGCTGTCGATATGTCTCAAAATCTTCCGGAGACATTGTACCGCCTTCTTCATGCATTTTCGCAAAAATATCAACGTCCTCGTAAATAGAGCGGTCCTGGATAAAGCCGCCGCCATATTCGAACATGCGTTTCTGTTCCTTGAAACGTTCAGCAAGGAAATAGATCTGCAGATGGAAACTCCAGCGGTCAAAATCATTATAAAATTTTTCGAGATACGGGTTGTTGTCTACTTTTTCAAAAGATGTTCTGAAGCTTAGTTTTTCTGCTAAAGCTTTTGTCAGTGACGATTTGCCGACTCCGACGGTTCCTGCAATGGTGATGACTGCATCGTTTGGTATTTTATACATGTTGTTCTCCGATCACTGTGTTTATTTGGTTTAGTATATGGATATAATCTGCTTCGTTATGGACGAAATCAAGGTGGGTCGTGTCGATGCACAAGCTGTTATCATCCGCCATCTGTTCACATATGCGGTTATAATCATCTGTCAATGTCAACAGGTAATCATCTGTGATTGATGCCTCAAATTCACGGTTCCGCATAGCAATGCGTCTTTTTAGCACTGGCAAATCTGCTGTCAAAAACAAGGTAATATCCGGCTGACGCAGTTCAGATGTCATGACATCATAGATTTTTTCAAACATACCATATTCCTTGTCATTCAATGTATTACGCGCGAAGATCTTATTTTTCATAATATGGTAGTCGCTGACGATGTTCTTATCACCTAGGTCACTGATCTGCTTATAACGGTTGCATAGGAAAAACATCTCTGTCTGAAAACTCCATTTATCGATATCATCATAAAAATCGCTCAGAAAAGGGTTTTCTTCGACAATTTCGTACAATGTATCCATATTTAAAGTGTCAGCAAGTTTTCTTGCGAGAGAACTCTTGCCGACACCGATCGGTCCTTCAATTGCAATATATACTGTCATGATTTTCTCCCGTAGTGATAAAATGTATATGTTATTGTATCACAAAACAGTGAAGGTGGATGACTTATGAATCATGAAACTTTTATGAAGCTTGCGATTGAAGAAGCACGCAAGGCAGGTGACATGGCGGAAGTGCCAATTGGAGCAGTGGTTGTTCATCACGGCGAAGTCATCGGACGGGGTCATAATCTGCGGGAGACCGGACAGAATCCAACGTATCATGCAGAGATGATGGCGATCAGTGAAGCCAGCAGACATCTGGGTTCGTGGCGGCTCGAAGATTGTGTGTTGTACGCTACGCTTGAGCCGTGCGTTATGTGTTCGGGTGCGATTGTTATGAGCCGAATCCCTGTTGTTGTGTACGGTGCGCATGATCCAAAAGGTGGATGCAGCGGCAGTCTGATGAATCTTTTGGACGAACCACGTTTCAATCACCAGGCGACTGTTATCAGTGGTATATGTCACGATGAATGTAGTATGCTGTTAACGACGTTCTTCAGAGAACTTAGACAAAAAAAGTTACTCGAGAAGAATCATAAGAACGACTCTATTTAAGGGTAATGAATAAGTATAAACTTACAGGAGATGAGCAGATGATTAAACTGATAGCCATTGATATGGACGGAACATTGTTGAATTCAGCACATGAAATATCTGAGGAAAATATTGCAGCCATTAAAGCTGCTCAAGAGAACGGTGTGACAGTAGCGATTGCGACTGGACGTGCATTTTACGAGGCTAATGGACCGGTCAAGTCGACTGGACTCGTCGTCCCATATATTTGTCTGAACGGTGCGGAAGTACGTGACGAAGCATTCAACATCCTGCATACATCAAGCTTGAACGATGAGCAGATTGAAAATATTACTGGCATCCTGAGTAAATATGATGTCTTTTACCAGGTCTATACGAATGCAGGGATTTATACGGAAGATGTGGATAAGGATCTGCAGATTTATATTGATATTGCAGTTAAGGCAGGTAACGTTCCAGATGTCGAAAAAATTAAGGCAGGCATTCAGAAACGTATCGATCAAGGGTCGCTTAAACAAGTCGACAACTACGAGGACATATACGAGCATGACGGCGAACTGGTGCTTAAGTTTCTGGCATACTCGGCAGATCTCGATAAAATTGACGCCGCTAAAGCAGAACTGCAAGCTTACGAGAGCCTCGCTATCTCAGCATCATCGCGCGGTAATATTGAAATCACACATAATGATGCGCAAAAAGGCATTGCGCTTGAAGCCATTGCTGAACAACTGAACGTAACGATGGATGAAACGATGACGCTCGGCGATAATTTAAATGACATCTCTATGCTCGAGCGTGCGCATTATTCCGTCGCTATGGGAAATGGTGCGCCGGAAACAAAGGCTGCCGCAAAAGACGTGACAGCTACCAACCAAGAGAGTGGCGTCGGCAAAGCCATCTTCAAATATCTGCAGGAAGTCAATGGCGTTACGCGATAACATTGGGGGACGAGAATGCTGTTAAAACAAGCTGATTATCCATTGAAGTTGGCCTATTATGATGCGATGAACGGAAGATATAGTTTATCTGATCAGCAGGACAGGGATTACAGTACAAGTCGCTACGGCTACAGCGGGGAACAGCAGTTTGTTAAGATGACTGCCGGATACAGTCATGCTGTTAAGCTGTGGGATATTACATTGTCATTTAAAAGCAGTGCGCAGTATGATGTTCTGGTGATTCATCAGCGCAAAATATGTCATTATGATATTAAAAATTTCAAAGGGAATTATTATTTTAAAGATAGCCAGCTATTCTCGCATTACGATAACATCATTACGAATCCTGAACTTCAGCTTGATAAGGCACATCATCTGTTAAATGAAGTCGCGGCGCGGCATGGTTATGAAGTGGAAAGCTATATCGTCAATATCAATACAGATTTTCATCTGAAAGGCATCTATAATGAGAAGAAGTGGCTATTCCGAGGTCAGTTGCTTCATCATCTGAAACGTTATCAGTCTTTTAATAGAAATTATGAGGATAATATTGAGATGGGCAAGTACTTAATGAATAATCATCAACCATTTATTCATTTAAACCAGCCGATTATGACGGATTTTAGTCTGATGCAGCCCGGCGTAAAATGTCAGCAGTGTATGGCGATGTTGAATTTAAGTGAACGCAGTCATAAGAAAGTCAGCTGTCCGACATGCGGGAAAGTCTACTGGTTGAACGAAGTAGTTACATCAAGTGTTAAAGAGCTATATTATTTAAAGAACAAACCGATTACTTTGTCAGAAACATTAAAATGGTGTGACGGAGTATCACGAGCTACTGTGTCAAGAATACTAAATCAGCACTTTAAAAAAGATGGTCATACAAAAGGTGCGAAATACTATTTATGATAGAGAGCGATAATTGACTCAAATGAACTCGCGGTTTGATGCAATTAACGATAATTGACTCAAATGAAGTCGTGGTTTGATGCAATTCCTTGAACAGACACAACAATGCCCGCTCCCTATATCAGGAAGCGGGCTATTTTTAATTTTCGATGGTTTGAATCACTTTCGCAGGCACTCCGGCGACGACGACGTTGTCTGGAACGTCTTTTGTAACGACGGCACCACTTGCGATGACGACATTATCGCCGATAGTGACGCCAGGATTGATGACGGCACGGCCGCCGATCCAGCAGTTATGTCCGATCTTGACGGGTTTTGCATATTCAACACCGCTGTTTCGTGCAGCTGCCTGAACGGGATGTGTCGCTGTATAGATATGCACGCCTGGCGCAATCATGCAGTTGTCGCCGATATCAACTCGGGCAACATCCAGTATCGTCAAGTCATAATTTGCATAGAAGTTCTCACCGACATGAATATTGTAACCGTAATCGACTTTAAAATTGCTTTCAATCCAAATAGCGTCGCCGCTTGATCCAAGTATTTCTTTAATGCGTTTTGTGCGTTCTTCTTTAAGATTTTCGGGTGTAGCATTATAGCTTCTCGTTGCAAGTTTTGCCTGGATACGGTCTCCGGCGAGCACTGGATCCTGTGGATTATATAGTTCGCCTGCAAGCATCTTTTCTTTTTCAGTCATGATGATCTCCTATTTTGTATAGTGTAAGCGTGCAAATGCATCGTGCTGATGAATGGATTCCTCATTGCGGCATTCAATCTCAAAGCCAGTGACAAATGGCAGTTCTACTAAATCTGCTGCAATTAACCGCAGTAAGTCTTCTACAAAACGTGGATTCTCATAAGCACGTTCTGTTACTGCTTTTTCATCTGTCCGCTTCAAAATCGGATAAAGCATGCTTGATGCGTTTGCTTCCATCGCATCAAGAAGCTGTTCCTTGAAGTCATCAGGTACAGCTTCTGTCAACATGGCTTTAACTGTAACGATACCACGCTGATTATGCGCAGAGTATTCACTGATTTCTTTGGAACAAGGGCAGAGTGTAGTGACAGCAGCTTGAATCGTCACTGTCTGCTCAGTCACTGTCTCATCTTCAACTGTCTGAGAAAGCGTCACATCGGCATGACCGACTGCTTTTAAGTTCGTCACTGGGCTGAAGCGATCGAAGAACCAGACCGCAGAGACATCGACCGAAGCACTCCGTTGTTTCATAGTGGTCTGAAGCGTGATGAGTACTGTTTTCAATGTATCAAAATCAAGCGGCAGTCCTTTATCATAATGTGCTTCCACAGATTCGAGGATGCGGCTCATATTGATGCCTTTTTCGTCTTGAGCTAGATGCGTCGATAAACTGAACGTTCCAGCTGTCTGATAATCCCCGATTCTAACTGGATACGTCAAATTTTTAATACCGACATGGTCAATTTCAAACAAAAAGTCTTTTTTTGAATTTTGAAGGTCAGTCATGAGCTCTTTTTCTGTCGGCTTTGTCCCTTTAATAGGATCAACCGAACCGAAATGTTTCCATCGACCTTCTCTTGTCGCTAAATTATTATCCATTTCTTATCTCCTAATCAATCACCTGATAGCTATAGAATCGTTCTATTTTAAACCACATATCACGCGCTGCTTCCGCCTGCTGTGTATCAGCAGCGAGCGACTCAAGCATCGGACCGGTCTGAGAAGCATGGGCCTCCAGCACCCGCTGCTTTCTCTCACCAAACCCGTCTATATCCACAACAACATCAGGTTCCCCTAAATCATCTGCTGTATCATTGCTGAATGCAACGAGATGCATTTTCGGACGATCTGCTTCAGCAAGGCGTCTCACTGCCTCAACTACAGCATCAGCCGTTGCCTCGTGATCGGGATGGACCGAGTAACCCGGGTAAAACGAAATGATAAGCGAAGGCTTAAGTTCGTCAATCAACGAACTGACCATATCCGCAAGGTCGCTTAACTTTTCAAATTCAAGCGTCTTATCGCGATAACCCATCTTACGTAAATCAGTTATACCGATTGCTTCTGCAGCTAGATCCAGTTCTTTCTCGCGAATATGAGGCAGTGATTCACGTGTAGCAAACGGTGGATTACCGAGATTACGTCCCATCTGACCGAGCGTCAGACAAGCATACGTAACAGGTACGCCGTTGTTTATGAACTTCGCGAGTGTCCCTGACACACCAAAAGCCTCATCATCAGGATGAGGAAATATAACTAATACTTGTGATTCTTCCATAATTACACCTCTTATAACGGAAACGGTGTTTTGCTGATTTCAAGTGCAGCAGCCAGCTGACCTTGGAAATTGTGTCCTGCCAGCAGGAATTCACCGTTTTCTGTGATTTCATAATGCGTTAAACCTTGAACATATATCCAGCCGCTATCAAGCTTCAAGCCGACACGGAACGGTTCTTTGCCGCCACCTGTAATCTTCGCCTGAATATAAGTGACCTGAATATTTCTTAAAAATGTGCCTGCATTGAATACTTGTGCATCGAAATGTGATGCATAGGCACCGTTCGTTGTTTCTACGTGCAGATAGACAGGCTGATGTGTAAATTCATCTAAATGCTGCTGCACGATTTCCTGGTTAATTAATTCCATCGTCAGGACTCCTTCAATTATTTATACCTTACTATTTTACTAGAAATTGATGAAAAATTATACCGTTTGAGCTTACGTTTAATTCTTTAAGACAAAACTACTAAAAAAATAAAGAAACACGGACATCTACTTAAGCAGGTTGAACTGCCGTGAATGTCCGTGTCGCTGTTACTGCTATAGATTTAGACTTCTGTTGTCTGCACGTCAATTTTTTCGACTTTGTTATAAGCACCATGCTGAACTGGTCCGACGAAGTCGTTCATTTTCCAGCCGTTTTTAATTGCTGAAGCGACAAAGGCTTTTGCATTGATGACTGCTTCGCGTGGTGTTAAGCCGTTTGCTAAGTTAGCTGTTACAGCTGCTGCGAACGTACAGCCTGCGCCGTGGTTATAAGATGACTGGAATTTATCGGTCGTCAACTGCGTAAATGTTTCACCGTCGTAGTATAGATCAACTGCTTCTGCGCCTTCCAATGCCTTGCCGCCTTTAATAACAACGTGCTTCGCGCCGCGGTCATAAATCACTTGAGCGGCTTTTTTCATATCTTCAACAGAAGTCAGTTTACCGAGTTCTGATAATTGTCCCGCTTCAAATAAGTTCGGTGTGACAACAGTTGCAATCGGCAGTAATTCTTTGATCATCGCATCAGTATTTCCCGGGTTAAGGACTTCATCGTCCCCTTTACACACCATGACCGGGTCGACAACGAAGTATTCGGCATTAGAATCTTTAAATGCCTGTGCCGCACGACCGATGATTTCTTCTGTACCGAGCATCCCTGTTTTGATGGCATCCGGCTGAATAGACAACGCTGTTTTCAGCTGTTTGTCCAGCAGTTCAATCGGCAGCGGTGTCACGTCGTGACTCCATGTTTCAGGATCCATTGTGACGACAGCAGTGAGCGCCACCATACCGTACGTATTATGTTCCTGAAAAGTTTTCAGGTCAGCCTGCATACCAGCTCCTGCACTCGTATCTGAACCTGCGATTGTTAATGTTTTCTTTAAAGCCATTTTGACATACCCCATTCTTCTGTATTTGTTAATATCATATCAGAAATAAGGGTATGACAAAATAAAATGCTTGAATAATATGATACAATTTATGACGAGGTGAATGAGATGAACTGGGAGACGATCTTTAAAGATATTAAAGAAAAGCATGATTTCACGAACATGGACGATTTTTTGGAGAAAGCCTATACAACAAAAACGATATATCCTGCCAGAAAAAATATATACAATGCCTTCAAATATACCCCGTTCGACCAAGTGAAAGTGGTCATTCTCGGCCAGGATCCTTATCACGGACCTGACCAGGCACATGGACTGGCATTTTCTGTGAAAAACGGCACGAAGTTTCCACCTTCACTCCGCAATATGTATAAGGAACTTGAAGCTGACACAGGCTGCACGCGCTCGACCGGCGAACTGACGGGCTGGGCCGAAGAAGGTGTACTGCTGTTGAACACCGTGATGACCGTTGAACATGGGGCGGCACATTCTCATAAAGGGATCGGCTGGGAGGCGTTTACAGACGAGGTCATTCAGGCAGTGAGTAACCATAAGGAACACGTTGTATTTATTTTATGGGGGAAACCCGCGCAGGCGAAACTGTCATTGATCGATGAGTCAAAGCATAAAGTGCTGAAGAGCGTTCATCCAAGTCCGCTCAGTGCATCGCGCGGCTTCTTCGGGTCAAAACCTTACAGTCAGACGAATCATTATCTCAAATCTCATGGTATCAAACCGATTGATTGGTGTAAGGAGGTTGTCATGGATGAATCAACAGCTGATTAAGCAGATTGAACAGGAACTGACGCTTGCAAAATCCGCCGTGTCTCAAGCAGCATTCGAAAAACATATGTACGCGATTCAGACACTGGCATCACTCATCACGTCAATGCCCGCTGCGTCATCTGAACCAGCACCGTCTTCTATCAATAGTGGTGACATCTCAGCGGCTGAGCTGAAGATGATGGGAGGCACTATTAAAGACAAAGCAGTAACAGACGACGGTCATGGAAATGGCGAGTCATTATTTGATTTTTAGGAGGAAACATAGAATATGAAAACATTTTTAATCATCGGTGCGATCAATGCACTGTTAGCAGTGGCTCTTGGAGCATTCGGGGCACATGGACTGGAGAACAAGCTCTCTGATAAGTACCTCGGCATATGGGAGAAGGCTGTACAGTACCAGATGTATCATGCGCTGGGACTGCTCGTCATCGGCGTATTGTCAGGTACAACTACTCTTAACTTAAACGTAGCAGGCTGGTTAATGACAGCAGGGATCATCTTCTTCAGCGGATCGCTTTATATACTCGCTGTCACACAGATTAAAGTGCTCGGTGCTATTACACCGATCGGCGGCGTGCTGTTTATCGCGGCATGGCTGTTATTGATTATTGCAGCATGGAAGTTATAATATTTTCTTTAATCCTCATACGTTTAGGGTAACCACTTCTTATAAGAGGTGAGGAATTTGAAGAATAACAGTGAAAAGCGACAGACACTTGATAAAAATTTATCAGAGAAATTTGTTTGGGCAATTGCTTACGGTTCCAGTATTGGGTGGGGGGCTTTTGTACTGCCAGGCGACTGGATAAAGTCAGCCGGACCAGTGGGCAGCTCGATAGGTCTATTGATCGGGGCGATATTGATGATTATCATCGCTATCAGTTACGGCGCGCTTGTCGAGAAGTTTCCGGTGTCTGGAGGTGCCTTTGCATTCGGCTATATGGGATTTGGTAAATATATTGCTTTTTTCTCAAGCTGGTTTCTAACATTCGGTTACATTTGTATTGTCGCACTCAATGCCTCAGCATTCAGCCTGCTGTTTAAATTTCTATTTCCCGGGTTGATGGAACAGGGCAGACTTTATACGATAGCAGGCTGAGATGTCTATGCGACAGAAGTGGTGTTATCTTCATTGATTTTATTGATATTCGGCTGGATCAGTATTAAAGGGTCTAGTTTCTCAGGGAACATCCAGTATATGTGCTGTGTCGTACTTGCAGTTGTCGTTGCTCTTATGTTCGCTGCTTCGTTTTTTACACCAACGTTTTCATTCACCAATGTGAAACCTGCCTTTAATCAAGAGCTTGGCGTTTTTCAGTCTATACTGATCATTCTCGCCGTTGCGCCATGGGCATACGTTGGTTTCGATAATATTCCTCAGACAGCAGAAGAATTCAGTTTTTCACCGAAAAAATCTTTTAAACTGATAGTTTTCAGTCTGCTTGCCGGCGCAGCAACTTATATTGCCATGGTGCTGGTGACCGGCTGGGTCTTTAAAGATGAGTTTAAACTGGACGGTCAATTATTTGTCACAGGATCTGTCATTGAAGCTGCGTTCGGCTGGATAGGTGTTACTGTGCTGGCAACAGCGATTTTAATGGGTATATTTACTGGTCTTAACGGCTTTTTGATGAGTTCAAGCAGACTGCTCTTTTCTATGGGACGCTCAGGCGTTATGCCACATGCATTTAAGGAACTGCATTATAAATATAATACACCTTACAAAGCTATCATCTTTATTGTCGGTCTTGCACTGATATCACCATGGCTTGGTCGCACAGCCCTCATATGGATTGTTGATATGTCGTCAACAGGTGTATCTATCGCTTATTTAGTGACCTGCTTAAGTGCGTTCAAGCTGTTCAGTTATCGTAAGAGACATCAATATTATCATCCGTTTTACAAGACATCTGCCCTTATCGGGGCGGTTATCAGTTTAATATTTCTTATACTGCTATTATTTCCCGGGTCGCCAGCGTCTTTATCGATAGAGAGCTACATTGCGCTGTTTGCCTGGTTGATACTCGGCATTATATTCTTTTTTGTTCGTTACAAAAAGCTTAAAAATATGAAGACATCAGAACTTGACCATCTTATTCTTAATCAGAAGGAATAAAAAAAGTTCGGCAGCTGCCGAACTTTTTTTATTTGTTATAACGGTTTGAATTTGAACGTTTGTTCAATTGACGTTGAATAATAGGTAATAAAATAGGGCTTAATTTGATTAGTAAACGAATAAATCTGCTCATAGTTAATATCCTCTTTTCGATGTATTTATTTAAGAATATAGCCGAAATTAAAGTTACTTAAACATTACGCTGCTTATTTTTAAGCATGAAGTAGAATGGTATACCGACCAGCACAATGATAATGGAATACAAGGCTCCTAGAAAATCACTCTGCAGCGTACTGATGATAATGAACAGTCCACCGAGAATCGCGACAAGCGGTACAATAGGATAAAGTGGTACAGAGTAGCTTCTTGCAGTGCCTTTAGTGCGTTTTCGCAGCAGGAATAGACCAATGAACGCCATAATATAGAAGACATATATAATAAAAATACAAATTTCCGATAAATAGTCTGCGTTGACGACAGATGGGATTAGCAGCGTCAGCAGCACCAGCAATAAGCCAAGTATATAGACGATAACTAAAGCACCAACCGGCGTCTTAGTCTTAGGGTTGATATAGCTGATCGGCCCTGATAATGGCAGGAGCTTATCATCAGCCATCGCAAAGGGCACACGCGGGAATGTCATAATCTTACCGTTCAGACAGCCAAATATCGAAATGATGACACCGATATTGACAAATTTAGACCCTAAATCCCCAAACAGTACTTTAGCAGCTTCAGCAGAGCTTGTGTTGCCGAGACCGACCAATGTTTCAGCAGGAATGACATGAAACACGGCGATATTGATGAACACATAGGCAAGTGTCACAACAGACAGACCGACGAGCATCGCAAGCGGCAAGTTGCGCTTGGCGTTTTTCATTTCACCGGTTAAGTTCGTCAGCATGATCCAGCCGTCGTAAGCAAACAATGTCGCAAGTACAGCGCGGCCGAAGTTAATCTGGTCTTTCTGGACAATCAAGTTCGAGACATCCTGATTGAAAATAGGTGCTTTACCCCAGAGGAGACCAAACACAATAATAGCGAAGACAGGAATCAATTTCGCGATTGTTGTGATATTCTGCATCGCTCCGCCAAGCGAGGTACCGACGATGTTGAGCAGTACGAGGAATGTCAATGCAGCGATACCAATCCATACACCGGTGGATTGATTCAAGTTAAAAAAGTTAGAAATAAGAATACCGAAAAATAAAGTCAGTGATGCAATAATAGCAGGACCGTAAATAACGGTCTGCACCCATCCAGTCAGAAATCCCCAGAAGCTGCCGTAAATATCACGGATATAGGCGTACAATCCGCCGGTCTTCGGAATCTGTGCGCCGACTTCAGCAATTGTCAGACCTGCCGCAAGTGTCAGAATACCTCCGACCACCCATGCCCATATCGCCATGTTGCTTGAACCAGCATGATTCAGCACGACTGAAGGTTTAACAAAAACTCCTGAACCGATAATCGTTCCGATCACAATCGTAATAGCAGTCCAGAAACCGATTGTCTGCTGTAACTTTTTCTCCATAACTGTTCTCCTTTAATACATTTAATGGTTCAAATATACCATGAAGCATCGTTTTGGAATATCATTTTTTTATTATAATATTCTGACGATTAATGGTTCATTATAGGAAAAGCAAAATGCATAAGTAACGTATATTTTTTTCTGAAACCGCTTGATTTCTATGTCATTTTTCCTTATGATGAATGAGAATGATTATCATTCGCGAAGGAGTTTGTCATGAAGTTACGTTATTTTGTTATAATCCTGTTGATTCTGTCAATCATTTCTATTTTCATAGGAGTGGTCAATGTGACACCGGGAAGTTTGATGAAGTTATCAGAGAACGATAAAAACATCCTGCTGAACAGTCGTATTCCACGAACAGTCTCCATTATTCTAGCAGGAGTCGCTTTAAGTGTAGCAGGTCTATTGATGCAGCAGTTGACACGCAATAAATTCGTATCACCGACGACTGCGGGAACGATGGATTTCGCGAAACTCGGTATTCTCATTGCGATGATTTTCTTTACCGAAGCTCATATTCTCATTAAATTGTCGTTTGCCATCATCAGCGCAATCATCGGCACGATGGTTTTCATGGGTATTGTCCGACGTATTAAATATAAGGATGCTATCTTTATTCCGCTGGTCGGTCTGATGCTCGGCAATATCGTTTCCAGTTTTGCAACGTTTATGGCACTCAGATTCAATGCTATGCAGAGCATCGGCAATTTTTTTGTCGGTGATTTCTCAATGATAACGACAGGACGCTACGAAATTTTGATCATTATTATTCCGATGGTCATTGTGATTTATTTCTTTGCCCATCACTTTACGATAGTAGGGATGGGAGAGTCGTTCAGCCGCAACCTTGGTATTTCATACGATAAGATCATGAATCTCGGCATCGTCATCGCAGCCATTGTTTCGGCGACTGTAGTTGTGACAATCGGTGTACTGCCGTTTCTCGGGCTTATTGTTCCGAATATCGTCAACTTATTCGTCGGAGATCATCTGCAGAAGACACTGCCTTTTACAGCGCTGTTCGGTGCCATACTGGTCATGATCGCCGATATATTCAGCCGTCTGATTATCTTCCCTTATGAAATACCGATCGGTCTGACGCTTGGAATATTGGGAAGTGTCATATTCATGGTATTGCTGCTGCTGAGGAGAGGGAACTATGCAGAAAAAATATAATCAAATATGGCTGTTGTCTCTCGTTCTTCTCGGATTAATCGGTTTATTCATCGTCATCCAGCTGAACTTTAATGTGCTGGCTTATGTCCTGCCGTCACGGTTGAAAAAAATAGCAGCTATTCTGCTTGTCGGTGCTGCTATCGGCGTGTCGTCACTCATCTTTCAGACACTTACTGAAAACAACTTGTTGACCCCGTCAGTCATCGGACTGGACGCCGTTTATTTATTTATTCAGACAATCATCATCTTTTTGTTCGGAACATTCAGTACGGTACTGTTTAATACATACGTGAATTTTTTTATTTCAGTCGTGCTGATGATTTTGTTTACACTCGGCCTGTTCAAACTGGTATTCAAAAAAAATGTGTCTGTCTACTTCATTCTGCTCTTCGGTATGGTCATGGGAACTTGTTTTCAAAGCCTTTCAAGTTTCATGCATATGGTGATGAATCCGGATGACTTTCTGATGCTGCAGGACCGAATGTTTGCAAGCTTCAATACAGTGAATACTTCACTGCTCGGTATATGTGCAGTCGTCATCCTGGTGATGCTCTACATCATTTACAGGAAGAGTCATGAACTGGATGTCCTTAGTCTCGGCAAAATCCATGCGACGAACCTCGGTATCGATATCGACCGGCTGACAGGTTCGATGCTTTTAATCGTCGCAGTGCTCGTCAGTGTCTCGACAGCTCTTGTCGGACCGATTACATTTCTCGGTATCATTGTCTGTAATGTCACTTATCAGTTTATGAAGACTTTTGAACACCGTCTGCTTATTCCGGCGATCATCTGTATATCAGCTATTACACTGTTAGTCGGTCAGATGCTCACGCAATATTTATTTGATGGCAATACTGAAATTACCATCATGATCAACTTTGCCGGCGGTCTATATTTCATCTATCTGCTATTCAAGGAGGGTGCTCATGATTAATATAGAAAAACTATCAGTCAATATCGGCAGGAAAGCTATTTTGAATAATGTGTCTACGCATATTAAAGAAGGTGCTATCACTGCTATCATCGGACCGAATGGTGCCGGTAAAAGTACGCTGCTGAATGCCGCGACCCGCCTCATCGATTCGGATTCCGGCACAGTATACCTGGATAATGAGAATATCACTGAAATGAAAAGTGATGCAGTCGCTAAAAAGTTAGCTGTACTGAAGCAGAGCAACCATACGAATCTGAAAATCACTGTGCGCGAGCTTGTGAGCTTCGGCAGATTCCCGTATTCCAAAGGGCGGTTGTCAAAAGCAGATCATGCACTAGTCGATGAAGCACTGGAATATATGGCACTTACTGATATGCAGGACCGATATCTGGATGAGCTGTCAGGCGGTCAACGTCAGCGAGCTTACATTTCTATGACGCTCGCACAAGATACGGACTATATCTTTTTGGATGAGCCGCTGAATAATCTGGATATGAAACATTCTGTACAGATGATGCAGCTGCTGCGAAAGCTTGTTCGCGAAAAACAGAAGACAATCGTCATCGTCATCCATGATATCAACTTTGCTTCATGTTACGCTGACCATATCATAGCGCTGAAAGAAGGCGAAGTGCTGCTTGACGGCAGAAAAGATGATGTGATTACAACAGAAGCGCTGAAAGCGGTCTATGATATGGACATTAATATCGAATGCATATTCGGTCAGCAAATTTGCGTCTATTTCGATGACGCGAAAACAGTCGACGAATTCATTGAAGAAGTACAGCTTGTATAATAAAAACAATTGAGTTAAAAACTTTGTTCATCGTGCAATCAATCCAGAAAAAATCAAACCATCATAAAGGAGAAGAAAATGAAGAGATTATCATTAGTATTACTGACTTTAGTAGTTATCCTGACGCTTGCAGCATGCGGCGGTCAATCAGCAGAGAAAGACAAAACGTCAACAGAAGGCGCGTCAACAGAGACAGTGAAGATTAAATCATCGTATCAGGTGATGGGTGAGAAAGAAGACGGCAGTGACGCTAAAGAAGTGACTGAAACAGTAGAAGTGCCGAAAAACACTAAAAAAGTGGCTGTATTTGATTACGGTACATTATCAACGCTGCAGGAGTTCGGTGTAGAGGACAGTGTCGTCGGTCTGCCTAAAGGAGAAGGGAATCGTTCATTACCTGAGTTTCTTGCAGGGTTCAAAGAAGACAAATATACAAACTTAGGAACATTAAAGGAAGCTAACTTTGAGAAACTCGCTGAGACAAATCCTGATGTAATCATTATTTCCGCTCGTCAAGCCTCAAGTAAAGTGCTGGATGAAATGAAGAAAGCAGCACCAAATGCTAAAATCCTTTATATGGGAACAGATGCAGAAGATTATATCGGCAGCGTAAAAGAGAACACCGCAAATCTCGGTAAAATCTTTGATAAAGAAAATCAGGCAGAAGAACTCGTTAAAGCGCTGGATGATAAAATCGTAGAAGTAAAAAAACTGACAGCAGCTTCAGATAAGAAAGGATTATTCGTCCTTGCGAATGAAGGAGAATTATCTGTATTCGGTAAAGGTGGACGATTCGGCTTTATCCATGATGTATTAGGTGTTAAAGAAGCGGATGCTGATATCAAAGCAGAAGGTCATGGTCAGGTCATTAATTTTGAATATTTGAATGATAAAAACCCTGATATTATTTTTGCGATGGATAGAGGAGTCGCAGTAGGTGGTAAGTCATCAAGCAAGCAGGCGTTGACTAATGATGTCATTAAAGATGTCAATGCAGTTAAAGAAGATAACATAGTTGAGCTTGATCCATATCTCTGGTATTTCTCAGGTGGCGGCGTGAAGACAACAGTGCAGCAGATTGAGGAAATAGAGAAAGGCTACAAATAATCACTTACCAGATATATTATCCTATAACTTAAACAATAAAGAGTCCCGGAACTGGAATGTTCCGGGACTCTTTAATAGTTATACTTCAAACAGCTCAGAGAGCGTATCTGTCGATAGAATATGTCCGACAAAGAACTCTCCAAATTCTGCATAACGTGCTGATACTTCATCAAAGCGCATTTCATAGATCAGTTTTTTGAACTGCAGGACGTCATCCGCAAATAGTGTCACACCCCACTCGTGGTCGTCAAAGCCGACAGATCCTGTGATGAACTGTTTGACTTTACCGGCATAGCTGCGGCCGATCATACCGTGCGAACGCATCATACCTTTACGGCTGTCCATGTCAAGCATATACCAGTTGTCTTCCGGTGTCCGGCGTTTGTCCATCGGGTAGAAACAGACATACTCTGAACGCGGCACTTCAGGGTAAAGCCGTGCTCTGACATGCGGATTTTGATAAGGATCTTCGTTTGATTCACCCGCTAAGTAGTTGCTGAGCTCAATGACCGACACATAGGAATACGTCGGAATCAAATAATCAGTGATAGCCAGTTTATTGAATTCGTTTTCCAGAGCATTCAAGTCTTTCATTTCAGGACGTAGTAACCAGAGCATTAAGTCTGCTTTTTGACCTGTAATATTATAAAGTGCATATGATCCTTCTTTCGCGGCGTGGTTGTCATCCAGCTTCGCGATAAATGATTTAAGCTCAGTGATCATTGCTTCCCGGTCCGCCTGGTCAAGCACTTTCAAACTCGTGAAATCTACTGTATAGAATAAGTGCAGGCTGTACCAGCCGTCCAGTGTAATTGCTGCTTCGTTCATTGCGTCATCTCTCCTTACGATTTGTCCTCTATAATATACCATAATCCACTGAAAATTCCGCATTCATACTTTTACAAATTGATGACGTGAAAAAAGACGTGAAATGTCATATAATGAATAAGGAATTAAGACAAGAGAAGCATTGGAGGCTATTATGGCTAATTTACTGGATGTATTAAAAGATAAGCTGCAAGGCAGAAATATAAAAATCGTTTTGCCGGAAGGGAACGATGAGCGCGTCCTTCAGGCGGCGGTTGAACTGAACAAAAGTGATTTCGTATCACCGATTGTATTAGGTGACACTGAAGAAGTCACAGCACTTGCTGACAAATTAAGTGTTTCTATCGAAGGGATTGAACTGATCAATCCCGCAACAAGCGATTTACGAGAAGAGTTGATTGCTGCATTTGTTGAGCGTCGTAAAGGTAAAGCGACAGAGGAGCAAGCTGAACAGATGTTAAATGACTCTAACTACTTCGGCACGATGCTCGTGTATACAGGGAAAGCAGCAGGACTTGTATCCGGGGCAGCACATTCTACAGCTGATACAGTACGTCCGGCACTGCAGATCATCAAGACGAAACCAGGCGTTGCGAAAACTTCAGGTGTGTTCTTCATGATCCGAGGCGACGAACAGTATGTCATGGGTGACTGTGCCATCAATCCGACACTGGAAGCGACTGACTTAGCTGAAATTGCTATTGAGAGCGCGAAGACTGCGAAGGCGTTCGGCATGGAACCAAAAGTAGCGATGCTGAGCTTCTCTACTAAAGGCTCTGCAAAAACTGATGAGACAGAAAAAGTTGTTGAAGCGACGCGATTAGCTAACGAGAAACTATCTCAAGAAAAAGCTCTTGAAGGAACGATCATCGATGGTGAGTTCCAGTTTGATGCAGCATTCGTTCCTTCTGTCGCAGCTAAAAAAGCACCTGACTCTCCGATTCAGGGCGATGCGAATGTCTTCGTCTTCCCGAGTCTTGAAGCTGGCAACATCGGCTACAAGATTGCTCAGCGTTTAGGTGGGTTTGACGCTGTCGGACCTATTCTGCAAGGCTTGAATTCACCTGTCAACGACCTATCACGCGGCTGTTCTACAGAAGATGTTGTTTCATTATCAATCATCACAGCAGCTCAGACCCTTTAATGAATTTATTTCATGATAAGTGGCAATATGTTGACCACACTTCAGGACTGCAGCCGATGCAGTCCTTCAGTTTTGATGACACGTTCTGTCACTTGACCGGCATGCTCGGCTGGAAGAGTGTCATCAGAACATGGGTGCACCAGCATGTCGTCATACTCGGTATTCATGATTCACGTCTTCCGCATTTGAAAGAAGGCATCGACTATTTGAACGAGGCAGGATATGGTGCCATCGTCCGTAATTCCGGCGGACTCGGCGTTGTGCTGGATAGCGGTGTCCTCAATATTTCGCTAATCTTTAACGGTGGCAGCAGTTTTTCCATCGATGCGGGTTATGATTTAATGTACGAACTGATCAAAGAGATGTTCAGGGATTACGGCGTTGTGATTGAAGCAAAGGAAATTGAACATTCGTACTGCCCGGGGAGCTATGATCTAAGCATTAATAACCGTAAGTTTGCAGGCATCTCGCAGCGCCGTGTCCGCGGTGGCGTCGCTGTCCAGATTTATCTATGTGTTGAAGGAAACGGCAGTGCACGTGCTGAACTGATGCGCGAATTCTATAGTCATGCACTGCAAGGACAGCAGACGAAGTTTAACTACCCTGACATTCACCCGGAAGATATGGCAAGCTTGAGTGAGTCATTAGGGCTGGAACTGACGGTAGAAGACGTGTTATTTAAATTACTCGGCTCGATGCAATCGCTTGGTGCAAAGCTCCAGCAGCTGGAGATGACAGACGAGGTGTGGGCATTGTATAATGACTACTTCGACCGGATGATAGAACGCAATGATAAAATGGTTAAAAATATGAAGGATGTGAATAACAATGCGCAATAAATTTCAGATCTGTGACGACTGTCAGGCAGTCAATATCAGAACACTGCTGCCGAAGCTCGAGAAGATGGATCCAAATGCAGAAGTGGAAATCGCATGTCAATCCTACTGTGGCCCGGGACGAAAGAAAACATTCGCATTTGTTAACAACCGTCCATGTGCTGCACTCACTGAAGATGAACTGATGGAGAAAGTCGCTAAACGACTGGCACAAAAGCGTGATCCTGAAGAAGAAGCGAGACTTGCTGCACGTAACGAAGAGCGCAAACGCCGGCAGGAAGAGATTGATGCAAAACTTAAAGCGAAACGCATGAAATAATTGAGTGAACACACAGTCCTTGGTGGATTGTGTGTTTTTAATTTACATTGCTATACACTTCTTCATTGTAAATTTACATCAACTTCATATAGTGATGCTATATTTGAGTTGGATATAGACTATGAACACTATAAGGGGTGTCAATCTGACATGGAACGTGTGTTGATTACGGGTGCCCGGGCACCAATCTCGTATGCAGTTGTCCAGCAGCAAGCCGAACTTGGACGGCAAGTATTTTTGACGGATTCCACTAGAAAAGTCAGTATTAAGAACTCTAAGTTTATCGAAGAGTTCATCGTGACGACATCACCACGTTTTTCCACTGAGGAATACATTCGCGAAATCAATGACATAGTCAGGAAGCATCAGATTGATGTGATCATTCCGTTGAACGAAGAATCATTCTACCTGTCTCAATATAAGCATCAGCTCATCGTGCCGGTCTGGGTCGAAGACATAACTAAAATGCTGTCTGTTCATAATAAGTACAATTTCACACGGCTGATAGAATCGATGGGCTTTAAAGTTCCTGATACAGCATATGTTGCTGAGCAGGAAGAGCTGACTGCATTTATGATGCATTTCTCGGGTGATGAGTATATCGTCAAGCAGCCTTACGGACGTTTCGGGCAGTCGGTCCGTAAGTTGTCACGGATGGAACTGGAGAATGACAATTTCATTGAGTTTCCTTTTATGATTCAATCATTGATCAAAGGAACCGAGTGGTGCTCTTATTCGGTGGCTATCAATGGCAAAGCCTTATCGACATCGTTATATTTATCAAATGCTCATGAGAGCTATAACTGCTCGACTCATTTCCATTCTCAGAAGAACGAAGAGCTGCAGTCAATCATTGAATCGGTCATTCGTCAGCTGAACTGGTCTTATCAAATTGCTTTTGATGTCATCAGATGCCATACAACCGGTGATTATTATTTTATTGAATGTAATCCCCGTGCGACAAATGGTGCCTTGTTTATGAAAGCTGATGTGTGGGATCTGAATGTCTGCGAACCGAAATACGAGGCGCGTCAGCTGATATTTGTCTCGCTCTACAACTGGCTCATGCGTCCGAAAAAACATAATTTCGATAAGTTGAAATATGGCAAAGATGTGTTTTGGCATCCGAGTGAGAAGGTCATTTTCTTCGAACAGCTGATCAGCGGTGCCCAGTGGTGGATTTCTGCCCGGCAGCAGAAAGTTACAGTCAATAAGATTTCAACATATGATATTGAGTGGAATGAGGATATCGTGAATCTATAGAATGATTGAGGACAGCAGATGATTTATACTACATTGAACGATCTGGACACCGAGCAGCTGACAGATATTCCTGTGAACATTGATTATTTAAATTTCATGATGGGCGGTATCGATAGAGGGATCCGTAATGTCCATGCAGAAGTCAGCGTCATGGTTGTCAAGTGTCAGCTCGTTCCTATCAGCATTAAAGACGGCAGTCACGAGGACAGCTGGATTCATTCGTTTACTGCTCAGTATATTGATGAGATGATCGCTGAAGTTGACCGGATGTCTATGCAGCCAGGTATTAAACAGCCTGTATTCCTGCTGCTGAAGATAGGGAGAATGATACTGCGTCTTACGAAAGAGCAGACTGTTACGGTGTTTCCGTCCTTTATGTCGACGACGATGTACTGTGACAGTCAGTTTCAGCATATCGCAGCTATCACTGAAGAGCTGACCAAGAGATTCCCGGGTCATGCCATTGTATTCAGGACATTGAACGACATTCATCATCATGAGGAAATATCGAGATTTAAGTCAGCGGGTTATCATCCGCTTATTTCACGCGCTGTCTATTTGTTCGATTCAAAAGATTCTCATTCCAAAAATGAACGTAAAGACATCAGAAAAGACATCAAACGGTTGAAGAAAAGCGGTTATACAGTCACTGATAAGCTCACGGATAATGAATTCAGACAGCTGCTGCCGCTCTATGAACAGGTCTATCTTGAGAAATATTCTATACATAATCCGCATTACACTGCAGACTTTTTCAGATTTTTATATCACAACATGACGCTGAAATGGTTTATCGTAAAAGATGATGACCAGATCATCTCGTTTATGGCTGTGCAGCAAGTCGGCGATACACTGTTTCCGGCTTATTTTGGCATGGATCAGTCAGTCAAAGGATTATATTTCATGACGAGCGGACTATTATATCAGTATGCCATTGATAATCAACTGAAGATCAATAATAGTGCGGGCGCTAAAGATTATAAGCTTGCCCGCGGATCGCGACCCGCGCTTGAATATCATCTGATTTATACGAATCATTTAAGAGGCGTACAGAAGGCAGCTTACCAATTATTTGTTAAAATCGTGACACCATTTGGCGCTTTACTGTTAAAAAACTTGCAATTCAAGTAAATATATTTATTTTTCTGACAATAATGTTATAATGATGTACATATTATTTCAGGTGGTGATGACATGTCGATAGAGACAAGGCGAGCGGCGCTTCGAGACCTGCCGCGTATTGTTGAGATTTATAATACAACTGTAGCGAGTCGCCAAGTCACTGCCGATACCGAGCCTGTCACAGTAGAGAGTCGGACTGCCTGGTTTAACAACCACTCAGACAAACGTCCGATTTTTTTGTTTTTACAGGACGGAGAAACAATTGGCTGGCTGAGTTTCGAGACATTTTACGGCAGACCTGCATACGACAAAACGGTTGAAGTCAGTCTGTATCTTGATGAGCAGTTCAGAGGACAGGGTATCGGGCAGGAAGCTGTGATGAAGATGAAAGAAATAGCAGCGACACTCGATGTGACTACATTACTTGCCTTTGTCTTTTCACACAATAGCCGCGCGCTTCGACTTTTTAAGAACAATGGCTTCACAGAATATGGCAGGCTGCCTGATATTGCCGAGATGGACAGCGAACAGTATTCACTATCAATACTTGGATATAAATTGAATTAGGGGAGAAAGCAATGGTTAAAGTAAGAACAGCAGAACAGCATGACATACCCGCAATTAATAAGACAGCAACAATGGCATGGCATGATGCCTATCAGAATATTATGGCAGCAAACACAATCGCCCAGTTTTTAACAGCAGCATACAGCGAAGAACGTCTTGAGAAACGATTGAATGATTCGTTGTTCCTTGTCGCTGAAGAGCAGGATGAAGTCGTCGCATTCGCGAATTTCATCAATGGCCGTGAGTTATATTTAGCAGCGATTTACGTCATGCCCGGATTTCAGCGCAATAACATCGGAGCTGCGCTGCTGGAACAAGGCATCAATCATTTTGAAGACTATGACGAGTTATTTGTGGAAGTCGCGAGCGATAATCAGCGTGCGCGGAATTTCTACAAGAAACATGGCTTTGAACTCGTCAGAGAATATGAGGAAGAGATATTCGGAGAAACAGTAGTGACAGGACTGCTTAAAAAACAATTGAACAAGGAGTGATCGGCATGGCAGATATGACATGGGTCAATGAATTGTACAAAGCTTATGAGAACCGCACATTAGCAAACAGGGCAAATTTTCCGAAGCATCTTGATATGTCCAGTGCTTACGATATTCAAGATATGGTGCTGCAGCGTAAGGAAGAGACCGAAGCCCTTAAAGGCTATAAAGTGTCACTGACAAGCAGACAGACGCAGGATATGTTCATGAGCACATCGCCGTTATACGGAGCCATGTGCGACAGTGCAGTATTGACAGATACAGTGAACCGTAGTGATCTGAATGAACCGCTGCTTGAGCTTGAACTTGTGTTTATCGTTCAGGAAGAGCTGAAGCTGACCGATTCAGCAGAAGACATCATGCGTAAATGTCTCATTGCACCTGGGATAGAAGTGCCGGATTCGCGGTTTACCAACTGGTTCCCGAATCTTACAGTTGCTGAAATCATCGCAGACAGTGCCGTCAGTGGACGAGTGATTTATGGTGAAGGGAAGCCGCTGACCTATGATGATATTGCAAATATTAAAGGAGAATTATTTTTTAACGGCAAGCTGCTGGCAGAAGGGCGGTCGACAGAAGTATTGAATCATCCGGTAGAAGCGGTGCAGTGGCTCATTAAAGAAATTGCACACTACGGTCGGACACTGAAACCCGGAATGTTCGTCTCTTCCGGGACATTTATCCTGCCAAAACCGATGGAAGTCGGTAAGTACGAAGCACGTTATGAAACAGTCGGAAATGTTGTTCTCACCGTCAAGTGAGTGAGAGACTTCGTGAGTTTTGGTCCACATTTTGATTTGTGGCTCAATTTCGTGTGAGTTTTGGTCCGCATTTTGATTTGTGGTCCAATTTCGCCTAAGTTTTGGTCCATAAACCGTTCTGAGACCTCATATGTTCAGGTCTCCTTTTTTTGTGGTAAACTTTAGTTAACATTCATCAAAGGAGAACTCTATGTCCTATCAATTTCAGAAAATGCCTGAGGAAAAAGTGTTTAAAGATCCTGTACATCGGTATATTCATGTCAGAGATCAATTGATATGGGATTTAATCAAGACGAAGGAATTTCAGCGTCTCCGCCGGATTAAGCAGCTTGGAACGCTGTATTTGTCGTTTCATTCGGCTGAGCATTCACGCTTCAATCATTCTCTTGGTGTCTATGAAATTGTAAGGCGGATGATAGACGAAGTGTTCTATGGCAGACCGGCCTGGAACGACGAAGACCGCCCGCTCGCACTATGCGCGGCGCTTCTGCATGACCTGGGGCATGGTCCTTTTTCGCATTGCTTCGAGAAAATCTTTGGTACGGACCACGAGGAATATACGCAGGCAATCATCACCGGGGATACAGAAGTCAATGCGGTGCTGTCACGCGTTCATCCGAACTTTCCAGAAGAAGTGGCTGAAGTCATCAATAAGACGCATCCGAATAAGCTGGTCATCTCAATGATTTCATCTCAGATTGATGCGGACCGTATGGATTATCTGCAGCGCGATGCTTATTACACCGGTGTCAGTTACGGCAGTTTCGACATGGAACGCATTCTTCGTCTGATGCGGCCGACGGAGAACGAAGTGATGATCAAGGAGAGCGGTATGCATGCGGTAGAGGATTATTTGATGAGCCGTTATCAGATGTACTGGCAGGTGTATTTCCATCCAGTGAGCCGCGGCGGTGAAGTGCTGCTTAATCGCTGTTTTAAACGCGTGAAAGTATTATACGAAGCGGGCTATGAATTCAAATCGCTGCCGACATATTTACTGCCGTTCTTTACAGGGAATGTCTCTGTTAAAGATTACTTGAGACTCGATGAAACAGTGGTCTTCTATTACCTGCAGGAATGGATGGAAGAAGACGATACGATTTTAAGTGACTTATCAAGTCGTTTCGTCAATCGGGATTTATTCAAATATTTGCCTTTTGATGGTTCGATCATTACAATCGGTGAACTGACAGAACTGTTCGAACGTGCCGGCATAGATCCAGAATATTATTTCGTCTCTGATTCGTTCAGCGATCTGCCGTATGACTACGACAGACCGGGCTCGAACAATAACCGTAAACCGATTCATTTACTGACGCGCTCAGGCCGCGTTAAGGAAATCAGCACGCAGTCGGTCATCATCAGCAGCATCACAGGTGTCAACCGGATGGATTATAAGCTGTATTATCCGAAGGAATTGATTTTGAATATTAAAGACCTTGAAGTCAAAGGCGCAATCATTAATTTGTTGAATGAATTGAACTAGGAGTGATCACATGAGTAATTTTCAATTCAATATTATAAAGAACGACCCGCTCGACGGTCATAAAGGTACGAACATTGGGTCTATCAGCCTCGATAACGTTGCTCCAGTGTTCATCGACGTACTTGAACAGCGCGCATTCATCGACGTCGGTGCGATGCATGCGAGAAGTGAAGTCGAAAAACGGGTGAAGTGGATTGATGACGAGGAAGAAGTGAAAGGCGACGCAGCAAAGCCGTACTGGCTCGTCTGGGTGACGACAGAACGCGGTAAGGACGGTCCATATTACGCTGGTGTCACTGCGTGCTATATGCTTGTCAACAAAGAGAAGAAACGCGCATTCAAGCGTATGCATGAACATGTCAATATGATGGACAAGTCGATGAAGCATCACGTCATTGTTGACCATATCGGTGATAACAATAAGCAGGTGCTTGCGGATTTCCTGAAAAATCACAATCCGGAAATGTGGGAAAATTCAGCAGAAACGTTGAAAGAACAGCTGTTTGTGTCATAATTGTGAACATCATTTCACTAACTTGTAATTTGATATAGCTAGCAGTAAAATTACGGTAGCTATAAAAATAGCTAGGACACTAAAGAAAGCAGGTCACTGTACCTGCTTTCTTTAATTTTTTGCTATAATACATAATAGGTGATAATAATGAATGTGTGGGTCACAACTGAACAGAAAGTCGATCAGAACAATGAAGTCAAGACGTATAGGAACGAAGTGGAAGGAACACTGAAACAGCGGCGTGTCCCTTACATTTCCTATACAGAAGTGCTGGACGCAGAACAAGTGGAAGTCCGCGTAAAAATGGACATTGAAGGAATCCGTATTACTCGGCACGGTGCAATTAGAATGGATTTTCTGTTCGTCTACGGAACAACGACGCAGAATGTCTATACGACTCCTGCAGGACGTTCAGTCATGGATGTGACTACCACAAAACTTGATTATAAAGCATGGGATTCAGGCGGCCGACTCGTCATTCATTATAAGTTGAGTGAGCACGGGGCAGACCTCGGACAATTCAAATATCAATTAGACTATAAGGAGATCACTATATGAATATCGTCAATCAATTAAAGGATACTTTAATAGAAGAAATTAAAGCTGCCATTTTGAAAGCTGAACTGGTGACAGAAGTGCCTGACATTAAGATCGAAGTACCAAAGGACACGACTAACGGAGATTACGCAACGAACATCGCCATGGTACTGACTAAGCTTGCGAAAAAAAATCCGCGTGACATTGCACAAGCGATCGTTGACAATCTGGATACTTCCAAGGCCCACGTCGAAAAACTGGCTATCGCAGGCCCTGGTTTCATCAACTTCTATATGGACAACAGCTATTTGACAGATATCATCAAGGAAGCTCTCGTTAACAAAGAAACGTTTGGTCATCATCCTGGCGACCGTCATGAAACGATACTGCTTGAATATGTGTCTGCTAATCCCACAGGTGACCTTCATATCGGACATGCACGTAATGCCGCTGTCGGCGATACACTTGCCAACATTTTGGCAGCAGCAGGTTATGATGTCACACGCGAATACTATATCAATGATGCCGGCAAGCAGATTGAAAATCTCGCTTATTCTATTGAAGCACGTTACCTCCAGGCGCTGGGTCAGGAAGCCATGCTGCCGACCGATGGCTACCACGGCAAAGATATCATCGCTATCGGTGAAGATCTGGCGGCTGATCAACCGGGTTATGCGCAGCTCGCTAAAGAAGAGCGCATTAAAGATTTCCGCAAACTCGGTCTTGAATACGAAATGAAAAAACTGAAACAGGATTTATCCGATTACAACGTCCACTTTGACAACTGGTTCAGTGAAACATCGTTGTACGAATCAGGGGCTATCGACCGTGCACTGGAAACGATGAAGACTAACGGCTATATTTATGAAGCAGAAGATGCTACGTGGCTTCGCACGACGGATTTCGGTGATGATAAAGACCGCGTGCTGATCAAAAAAGACGGCACATTTACTTATTTCTTACCTGACATCGCGTATCACTATGACAAGATTCAGCGTGGTAACGATGTACTGATCAACTTATTCGGTGCCGACCATCATGGTTATATCCCGCGTCTGAAAGCATCGCTTGATACGCTGAGTGTTGAATCAGATCGTCTTGAAGTACAGGTCATGCAGATGGTACGACTGCTGCAGGACGGCCAGGAAGTGAAGATGAGCAAACGAACAGGTAATGCGATTACGCTGCGTGACATTATGGATGAAGTCGGTGTCGATGCCGCGCGTTACTTCCTGACAATGCGCAGCCCTGATACACACTTTGATTTCGACATGGAACTTGCGAAGAGTGAATCAAGCGACAACCCTGTATATTACGCACAATATGCTCATGCACGTATTTGCTCAATCATTCGGACAGCAGCCGAGCAGGGAATTACAGTAGAGCCGGATTTAGACTTTTCTCTAATTACTAATGACAAAGCATTTGAATTATTGAAACGTGTCGCTGATTTCGAAGGTGTGATTGACAGTGCGGCAGAACACCGCGCACCGCACCGTATGACGAACTATATTCAGGACCTTGCGAGTCATTTCCATAAGTTCTATAACGCTGAAAAAGTACTGACAGATGATCTCGAGAAATCGAAGGCTCATATCGCTTTGATTGAAGCGGTCAGAATCACGCTGCATAACGCGCTCGCTTTAGTCGGTGTCTCTGCACCGGAACGCATGTAATACCAATACTGTGTCATAACTTTAGTTATGATGCAGTTTTTTTGTTCGCCACTCAGTTCTTTCATACTAACTGTTTTTGCATCGTCGCTTGTTCGCTATAATAATGCTAAGAGGAGGTCGTCATGAAAAGAATTCTGCTCATCACTTTATTGCTGCTCGCCGGCTGTCAGCAGTCAACTGAAAAACAGTCGCATGACAAAACAATGCGCATTATTAGTCTTATGCCGAGCAATACAGAGATTTTATATGAACTAGGACTGGATAACGAAATCATCGGCGTATCTACAGCGGACGATTATCCAGAGGACGTAGCGACAAAAGCCCGATTTGACGGTTTTAATCTCAATAAGGAAGTATTGCTCAAGGCACAGCCGACGCTTATTGTCGCTCATCAATCAGCCCAGGCAGCACAGAATAAGATTTTAAGTGACCTGCAGCAGCAAGGCATCGAAGTCCTCTATGTGACAGACGCAACCCGGCTGTCGGAAATCGACGACACCATCAGACAGATTGCCGCAGCAGCAGGTCGTACTGAAGAAGGGGAGACTCTCTCTGCTGCCGTGAACAAACAGATAGATGATGTCATCACAAACTATCCGGACGCTCGCCACAACAACGTCTTCTTGGAAGTGTCGTCGGAACCGGAGATATATACAGGCGGCAGCGGGACATTATACGATGATATGTTGACAAAGCTCGGTTCTACGAATGTCTTTCATGAGGTTCAGGGCTGGCAGCCGGTATCAAAAGAAGCCATCGTCCGCACAGATCCTGATGTAATGATTACGACAAGCGGTCAAAGTGAAGAAGATTACAATAAAACAGTAATGAACCGCGGAGGTTTCAAAGAAGTGACAGCAGTCAGAGATTCCCGGATTTACGCATTGAACGCTGACTGGATCTCGCGCCCTGGTCCGCGAATAGCGAAAGGACTTGAAGCACTTGCCAAAATACTTTCTGACAAATAAAACAGCGATTATTGTTCTCGTAGTACTCTGTTCAGTGCTGCAGCTCTTCATTACATCGCAAGGCATTGGCATGCCGAGTACTTCAGTCGAATGGTCCATACTGCTCGACATTCGGCTGCCTCGGCTGATATTAGGCTTAGTATCAGGGTTTATCCTTGCGTTGTCTGGTTCCGTGTTCCAGACCGTGTTCAACAATCCGCTTGCTGATTCGTTCTCGCTAGGTCTGGCTAGCGGTGCGAGCTTTGGCAGTGCGGTTGCAGTTGTGCTGGGTCTGAGTTTCAGTATGATTGCTGTTTCAAGTATCGTCTTCAGTTTATTGACGCTTGTGCTCGTGATGGTACTGACACACCAGCTGTTTCAGCGTCATGAGAAGACAGGGATGGTGCTGTTCGGGATGTTCATCAACTTCTTTTTCTCAAGTGCACTTTACGGACTCGTGCTGCTTAATTCTGACAAGTCACGTTCATTGCTCGGTTATTTGTTCGGCAGCGTCGGCGCGGTAGAATGGCATGATATTGTGATTGTAATGCCAGTCCTGATCATCGGTACAGGCGTTATTTTGTCTAATGCACGGGCGGTCTCTATACTGAGAGCAGGCGACACGACCGCCGCGAGTCTAGGAATTCATACCACTTCTCTCATCTATAGTGTCCTTACTGCCGCCTCTGTAATGACAGCAGTGACGATCAGCATGACCGGAATTATCGGTTTTGTCGGATTGATCATTCCGCAGCTATGTGCTCATATGAATGACCGATTCCCTATAAAATTACTCTGGACAGGCATAACCGGCAGTCTCGCTGTCATATTTTCTGATTTCCTGGGTAATCTATTACTATCACCTGTCCAGATACCGGTCAGCGTCGTCCTGGCATTTCTCGGTCTGCCGTTGTTGCTGGTCATCACAATAAGGACAGTCAGACAAAGTTTGAGTTAAGGCATCACTAACACCAAAGAACGAAATTTCAATGATAAAGTGAGGAAAAATTCATGGAGACTGTATACCGTTATAGTAATGGCAGCTGGAATAAATTATTTATCGAGCCGGATCAAGTACAGCGGCGAGAGAACACGTGGACAGAGCGACTTGATGATCTTGTATCCTTCAAAGGTAATGTCGTCAATATTGAGACAGTCGAGGACTTCAGTGATATGTGGGGGTATTACGTCTATTATCAGAACTTAGAAGAACAGCATGATAATCAAGCTTTTAGATTTTATTTATCGGCTGACGAACTCGTTCTGATCGATCTTGATGTCGCAACGCTGCTCGGTACAGATGACGAACAGCTGCTCTCGGATCACAGTGTAAGGACGCCAATTGATAACTTTATGGTTATCTTAAAGAATACGACCACAACATATATGGAGCAGATTGACCAGTTTGAAGAGATTCTGCATGACATTCTCTGGCAGGTTAAAGAGCGTAATAATATCAATATTCTTGATGCAATCGCCAAAGCGGATCACCAGCTGCTGCTCTGTAAGACACAAGTCGTGACTGTCACTGAGATTTTCATGGTCATTCAGGAGGCGTTCTGCAGTGAACTTGAAGATAATAAATATTTCAAGCAGTTGCGTATTCGACTGGAACGCGCTAAGTTTCTGATTGACTCGTATGAACAAGAAATCGATGCACTGCTGGACTTTGAAGATCTTGTATCATCACATCGCGGCAATGAGATCACGAAGACGCTGACAGTTTTTACGACACTATTTGCACCAGGCACACTGCTCGGTGCAATATGGGGCATGAACTTTAAGCATATGCCGGAGCTCGACTGGAAGCTCGGTTATCTGCTGGCGATGCTGTTGATTATCGGTGTCACTTTCGCCGTCTATTTCTACTTGAAAGGAAAAGGCTGGATGGGAGACTTGCTGGATACACACAACAAGAAGAAGTTCTTTTAGCGGCGTGCTTTCCATTGATATAATGCTGCAATATGGAGCGCATTCGGGAACCGTCCGTCTGCAATAGCCTCCTCTATGTCATGAAGCGACATCAGGTCGACAGTAATGTCTTCGAACCGGTCAGGCGAAGGAGCGTCTGTCAGTTCTGCCTGCTCGATAAAAACCGTTGTGCAGCGATTGGTCATAAAGGCAGGGTTTGGACGCATCGTTCCGATGACGTGCGGTCTGCCGCTGTAGCCGGTCTCTTCTTTGAGTTCCCGTACAGCTGCGCGAACCGCATCTTCATCCCGCTCGATGACGCCTCCCGGGAATTCAAGCGTCACTTCTTCCGTGCCGATCCGGTACTGAGATTCGACAATGAATAAGCCGTCTGTTTCTGCGATGATTGTCACCCAGTCAGGCGCTGCTACTTGATAGAAAGTTCCTCGTTGGCTATTAATTTCAAGGTCAATGGTCTCAACTGTAAAGATTTTATAGTCGTCACTGCTTATCTTATTTTTACGCACTATGCTAACCTCCATCTATGTGATGACTCTGTATTGTTACTATTTTAGCAAATCGGGTAAAGAAATAAAAAATATGGAGGAGTCATCATGCTTAAAGCTATTATCTTTGATCTGGACGGCACACTGATGGACCGTGATAAATCGCTTAAATTGTTTCTGGAAGACCAGTACGAACGCTATCAAAGTTATCTGCTGAATGTTCAGAAACAGGATTTCATCAATTATTTCGTCGATTTTGACAATCACGGCTATGTTCCAAAAGAAGAAGTCTATGAGCAGTTGTTCCGGCAGCTGGATATCAGTTACGTCGCTCCGGATGATCTGCTTGCTGATTTTTACGCCAGATATCCGCAGTTTGCTTATGGCTTTGACGATACACTGGATACACTCCGCCGTCTGCAGGCGCGGGGATATAAGCTCGGTATCATCACAAACGGCTCAACAGAGCATCAGACGATGATCATTGATGTACTAGGCCTTGAGACGAGTATAACCAGCTTTGTCATTTCCGAGCAGGCAGGTTACAGAAAGCCTGCTCCGCAGATTTTTCATATGATGCTGGACCAGTTGAGTGAGCGTCCTGAAAACTGTATGTTTGTCGGTGATCATCCTGACAACGATGTGAGAGCCAGTCATGAACTGGGTATGGTATCAGTGTTCAAGGATAATGGTTATTTTGAAGCACCGCCTGAGGAGATTATAGATTACCGTATTACTCATTTGACGGAGTTACTTGATATATTGGAAGAGGAGCTGGTTTGATGGAGACTAAATTAAATATTACTGAGCCATTTGTAGCTGAAGGCGGGGTGTTCGAGCAGATCAATGCCGAAGTAAGAACGGATTTTACGTCAAGTGTAGAAACGCACGAGCTGACCATCGGAACGGACGGCGATGTGTTTGTTGAAGGACGGCTCAATGCTCCGTATATCAGCAATAAAGGAACGCTTGACATTATGGATACAATCGAGACAGAAGAACTCGCCAATCATCCTGATGCAGTGATTAAAGCAGGAGACCACGTCGGTGCACGGATTATCGATAATGAGGGAACGCTGGAACTAGGACGCAGCTTAAGAGCAGAATCATTGCAGTCGAAAGGAAGTATAAGTACGGGCGTTGTCGACACGACAACGTTCCAATCGACTGGAACGTTGAACATTGATGAACTGAATGCTGACGACCTGCATATAAAAGTGGGTCCGGACAGTTCAATTAAGTTTATCAATGCCAACAATATTTCCATTAAAGCGATGCGTGAAGGACTGATTTTCAAAGATGACGATGCTAAGCTTGTCGTTGAAGAGATAGAAGGCAGTGATGTTTATGTCGAAAACGTCATCGCGGACTTAGTGCGTGGCGACCAGGTCCGAATTGGACGCAACTGCATTATCAAAGTAGTGGAATACACAGATACTTACCATCTGGATGAATCGTCAGAAGTATATGAACTCGGAAAAATATCCAGAGACTAGGAGAAATTTATGAATATAACAATCAGCGGCAGCGATACTGCCATTTATTACGAAATAACAGGAAAGGGTTATCCACTTGTGCTGTTGCATGGGCAGTATATGAATACAACGATGTTCGATTCATTTGAGCGCGACTTTAGAGATGACTTTCAATTGATTAAGATTGACTTGAGAGGGCATGGCTATTCCGACAAACCGCTTCATATCAATATGGAGGATTATATTACTGATGTTATGGCAGTAATGAATGAACTCTATATTCGTCAGGCGAACTTTATCGGTTACGGACTTGGCGGCATGGTTGCACAGGCAATCGCCATCCGTTATCCTGAACTGATCCAGCGCCTCATATTAATCAGCGTCGGCAATGAGCCGTTCAATGATTCGCAGGAACGATTCCGTATGGAGTTTGCAAATTTACTACGCACAATGAAGCCCGATGACCGGACTAAGTTATTATCACGATATATGTACCATGATCTGAAAAAAGTAAACCGCTGGATGAAAGGTTTGAAAGATACAGAAGAGAGCATGACGAATCTGGAAAGAAAAGCCGTTGATCATTCGACAGACGGTGTTGACCTTCTCAGTCAGTCAGATCTAATCAGTGCACCGACGATGATAGTCAGCGGAGCACATGACCATCTCATTCAGCCGGACCACGGGAAAACGCTCAGTGAAAAAATTACTAACTCCAGTTACATGCTATTTGAAAATAGCGGGCACGCTCCGATGATAGAAGAACGGGATCGCTTTGTGAATGACGTCAAAATGTTTTTGTCACCTTCTATGGATATTTAACAGCGAGATACAATAATAGTAAAATTAAATAGCCATTATTTAATTATTAGACTATAAAACGGGGTACTGTTACACAAAGGAGGACTCAGATGATGGTGACTTTTAAATCTGACGGGTCTGTAACTATTGCTTATGAAGTAACAGGTCAAGGAGAACCTCTCATACTTATCCACGGTATAAACGGCAACTTAGAAATGTTCTATCACAATGTCGAGGAATTAAGTAAGTACTATCAGGTGATCACATACGATCTTAGAGGTCATGGCAAATCGGACAGACCCCTTAACTACACAATGAATGATCATATTGATGACTGCTTCCGTTTGATTATACACCTTAACATTAAACGTGCGAATATACTTGGCTTTTCACTAGGTGCCTATATCGGTCTCGGCTTTGCGATCAACTATCCGGAATATCTTCATAAGCTCATTCTGGTCGGCGGTAAAGGGCACGGCGAAGTGAGTTCATATGCACGGTTGATGACAAAACATCGACATGAAATTAAAGGGTTACCTAAGAATGAAGTACTGGAGAAGCTTAAACCGTATATTTATCACAACAAAGATATCGTAGAAGAATGGCTGCAGAACGTCAGTCACTATGCGACGATGACTCCTGATGAAGAAGCGATTGCGTCAAGAAGCATGGCTAACTTTGATTTTAGAAATAGTATGGAATTCATCGACAAAGAAGTACTCTTAATTGTTGGTGAGCATGATGGACTTAATCCGCCGTTTGAAAGCGAAGCGATAGAACAGAAGGTCAAGCGAAGTCATATGCTTGAGTTCAATAAATCAGGCCATGCGCCACTGGCTGAAGAATATGAACGGTTCAACGACACAGTCGTCCGTTTTCTGAGTTAATGCGATAGAAAGACCTTTCTTGATTGGAAAGGTTTTTTTGTGGTATATAGGTGTTAAGTGAGATTTAAGGAGACTATGCGATGGCGAACAACTACTATGATGACAGGACGATTTTTGACAGATACGGTGAAATGCAGCGGTCACAAAAAGGACTGGAAGCAGCGGGGGAATGGGAAGCATTCAAGAAAATGATTCCTGACTTAAAGGGAGCTCATGTACTCGATCTCGGCTGCGGCTATGGCTGGCACTGTGAGTATGCAGTAGCCGAAGGAGCAGAGCATGTGGTCGGTGTGGATATTTCTGAGAAGATGATAGAACGTGCGAAGCAGCAGCCGAATGCAGATAAAATCACTTATATACAAGGCAGTCTTGATGATCTTGAAGGGCTGAACTTTGAAACGCATGAATTTGACGTCGTTATGAGTAGTCTTGCGCTGCATTATTTGCCAAGCTTCAGCGAGGTCGTCGAAGAAGTGAAGCAAGTGCTGACCATCAATGGAACATTTGTCTTCAGCGTTGAGCATCCGATATTTACAGCGCATGGGTCGCAGGACTGGATATACGATGACGCTGGCAATAAAGTGAGCTGGCCGGTTGATAATTACCACCGTGAAGGGGAACGCCAGACCAATTTCCTCGGAGAATCAGTAACAAAGTATCACAAGACGATGGCTCATTATTTGAGCGTGCTGATCGAGCACAACTTCGTGATCAAAGGAATCGATGAACCTATACCATCAGAACGCCTCATCGATGAAAATCCGGATATGAAAGATGAACTCAGACGTCCGATGATGTTGATTATTTCAGCACGAAGAAAGTAAACTGCCTGTAGAGGCAGTTTTTTTAATCATGAATGACTTGAAGGAGAAAAAATCATGTATATGGGGCAATATCGTATCAGATGGGTATTTTTTGTCGCGGGATTAACTATCATTGGGCTTGGAATTGCCTTGATGCTGAGAGGAAAACGCTTCGGACTTGGCAGCTGGGATGTACTGCATTACGGTTTATGGAAACACTTCGGCTTAACGATCGGTCTATGGAGTATCATCATGGGAATAGTCGTTGTATTGATCACTGTCTTATTTACGAAAGAAGCACCGAGACTCGGCGTCTATGTCAACATGCTGACCATCGGAACATTTATCGATATATTTAATCACTTACTGCCTGATGTTCACGGGTTTACAGCGCAGCTACTGACTTATACTCTTGGCGTCATCATCATGACGTTCGGCGTCGCGTTATATATTACGCCTCAGCTCGGTGCAGGACCACGAGATACATTTATGCTGCTGCTGATTGAAAGAACGAAGCTCGATCTGAAGACAGCGAGAACAATTATGGAAGTCGTCGTGTTGATTGTCGGCTGGCTGCTTGGCGGACCCGTATCCATCGGCACCATCATCGTCACATTCACGCTCGGACCGTTCATCCAGTTGTGGATGCCCTATACCCGCCGCCTGCTGGAACGCTGGGTCATAGCAGAGCAGACATTTTAGTGTGAGTTTTGGTCCACAAATTGAAATGTGGACCATTTCTGCGTGAGTTTTGGTCCATAAATTGAAATATGGCTCAATTTCGCACAAGTTTTGAGCCATAACTCAAACCGTTAGTAAGTAGTCCAGCCTCCATCAACTGCTATGATCTGCCCATTCACAAAACTTGAGGCATCTGACCCGAGGAACAGTGCCATTTCACTATAACTTCTATGAAAAAATACTGAGGCAAGTATGAATACAGCTATAAGCAGGCAGGAATGATGAACTATATTTATGGTAACACCATTCTCACTTATGCTAAGAACGCCAGAACTTGGGAATTTGCCGGTTTTGGTTATGGGGATGCTTATACTATCAAAGAAGTGGAAAAAGCATTTGCAAAATAAGCCCTAAGGCGAAGTTAATGTGACTTCGTCTTTTTGTGTATGTTACAATTAATAACTGAATACGAAATAACAGTATACATTTATACTGAAATGATTATATAACTAACAAGCTGGTTGAGGTGTATTATGTTTGATAAAGAATTAAACGTAGCGAAAATGGAAAGTGAGCAGATTCGTAAGTTCGAACAACCACTCGTCTATTATTTAACGAGACAGAAAAATGATGCTTTAAAAGAAATCTGCAGATTCTTTGGAATTAAAGGTTATTCCGGCAAAAATAAAGAGACAATGGCCGCGATGATCAGCGACTTTGTGTTCAAGGATAATGAAGCAGCGGATAAGATGTTTCACGAAATGTCAGTGGAAGAATACAATGTGTTCAATCACTTATTGATTTCAGATCATTTTGCTGAAGAATTCAAAGGAGATATAGCGCCGCATCATCTGATTTTCACAGAAAACGGCTATGCATTCATGCCGACTGATGTGAAAGATTACTTAAGAGCATATGTTGTGGAGAGAAGCAGTGCAGAAGGCCAGGATGACGAAGTGAAAGCTTTAGTCAGCGCAGTCAATCTGTATGGCTATTTCTCGCTCGAGCATTACAGGGCAGTGCTGAAGAAATATTTGAACATAGAGATGTCGCTTGAAGAACTGAAAAGTGAACTCTCTGGTGTAGCGACATTGAAAGATGGATATATTCTAAATCCATTGATGTCAGAAGGCATGTTCAATGGTGCAAATGTTGACCCGGAAAGAACATACTTTTTGCCGGAAACATGGGAGGAATTCGAGAAATATTTTGCGTTTGAATATCATCCGACAACAGAAGAACTGACGACTCTACTGACGTATCTTGAGGATTATTTGACAAGCCCTGTCCGTCGTAAAGATCTAGAGGATACACTGATAGTTACAATGAAAATGCTGGATCATCCGAAACACTTGATGAACATCATTGCTGACTTAGTAGAGGACGGCGTATTAACCTCCGTACCTCAGCAACCGACAGAACTGTATTTAATCGCAGCATTCAAAACTATCCGCAACTGGCATCTAGGCGGTCATCAGATGATGGAAGTCGCTGCCGCTGAAACAGAAAAACGACAAGTGCAGCCGGCGGAAAAACGAGTCATCAACAAACAAGTGAGAAAGAAAACGAAAAAACGCAGAAAGAACATGAACGTCAGCCGATTCAAAAAATAAGCTGGTGGATCGATTATAAAGTTCTGGCCTTCAGGAGACATCTGAAGGCCAGTTTATTTTAATAACTAATTTTTCTTCGTTTCATTCACAACTAAAAATTCGACTAATTCATTTGTATGGTTAAACCAGTAGTGTGGTAATTCAGCGTCATACAAATATGATTGTCCTGGCGATAATTGATATTGCTGATCGCTGACGATTAGCGTCAAAATACCTGACAGGCAGTAAACAAATTCATGACCAGAATGAGTAACTGTTTCATTGATATTACTGCCGGGTTTAATAATAACTTTCAGTGGTGTAAAGATTGCATCGACATTATTTGATAAGTTTAAATAATCGAAATCTGCAGTTGACGAAGTTAATTCGTTTTGTGGTTCATCATACTCAAAAAACAGACTGGGATGTATATTCAGTACATCTGCAATTTTTCGTAAAGTTGCCATTGTGGCATTACATTTATTAGTCTCCAGTTGCGACAAAAATGCTATTGAAAGATTTGTCTCATTCGAAACGTATTTTAATGTTAATTTTCTCTCTTTTCTTAAAAGCCTTATGCGTTCTCCTAAAGTCATCTTCCAACCTCCTCAAACAATAAGATTATTATACCAAATAGCAAATACTTCAGAATCATAAAAATTTCGTTGACAGAAAATTCAGTCAACATTATGATTTAAGTAATACTTAAATTTCATTTTAAAAAAGGGGTGTTTCAAATGGATAAAAGTTTACAAAGAAAAGTACTTACTGCAAGTTTGGTGGGATCCTCAATTGAATGGTTTGATTTTTTTCTTTATGCGTCGGTAGCGAGTATTATTTTCAATACGCAGTTTTTCGTAAATGATAATCCTGCTGTTTCAACGATGATTGCCTATTTCGGTCTGGCATTGTCCTTCTTCATTCGTCCATTTGGAGGCATTATATTTGCACATATCGGTGACAAAGTAGGACGTAAGAAAACATTAGTATTGACCTTAACATTAATGGGGATAGCAACAGTAGTCATCGGTCTATTGCCGAACTATGCACAAATTGGTATATGGGCACCTTTGCTGCTATTATTATGTCGCTTAGTACAGGGATTAGGAATTGGCGGTGAATGGGGAGGTGCATTACTGCTTGCTACTGAATATGCTCCTCCTGAAAAGCGTGGGTTTTTTGGCAGTGTGCCGCAGATGGGTGTAACAATTGGGATGGTATTAGGTTCATTATCGTTTTACTTGATGACAACGTTGTTATCTGAGGAACAGTTTGCGAGTTTCGGCTGGCGTCTGCCTTTTATTTTCAGTGGAATATTAGTTGCTTTCGGATTATGGATTCGTAAAGGATTAGATGAAACACCAGAGTTCAAAAAAACGCTTGAGTCAGGCAAAGTACCACGAGTCCCTCTAGTAGACACATTTAAATATCATTGGAAAGAAGTACTAATAACAACAGGTGCAAAATTTATTGAGACAGCGCCGTTCTACATTTTTGGAACTTTTGTCGTGAGTTATGCCACTAACGTACTTAAAGTCCCTTTTGATTCTGTCATGCTTATTGTAATGACAGCTGCGATTTTAACGACACTGTTAATTCCGTTCTATGGTGCATTAAGTGATAAAGTAGGACGCAAGAAACTCTATATGTTAGGTGCATTCGGCATGATCATATATGCTTTTCCATATTTCATGCTTATTAACCAAGGTGGCGTGCTACCGCTACTGATTGCGACTATTATAGGGCTGAGTATCATCTGGTCTCCTATCACTGCAGTACTTGGTACAATGTTTTCTGAAGTTTTTTCAAAAGAAGTACGATACACTGGAGTAACGTTAGGTTATCAGCTAGGCGCTGCATTAGCCGGAGGTACAGCACCACTCATTGCGACTTATTTAATGGATCGCTTCAATGGTTCCTGGGTTCCGGTAGCTATCTATATCATTGTGATTGCTTTGATTTCTATTTGTGCTGTAGCGGCTATTAAAACTAAAAAAGTGAAAGATTTACGATAGCGACTAATCAATAGGAGTGACATTATGAAGTGGTTTACAGAAGACGCGATCATGAATACTTATCACATGACTCATGCCATTAAAGATGTTAAAAATACATTAGTATCTTTAGGTAATGAAGAAATTAAAACAGATGAACGAACAGTTATTGAAACAGGATCGAGTAATACAATGCTTTATATGCCATGTGTAGATTTAAAGGAAGGTTATTCACTGATAAAAATTATTTCAATTTTTCCTGAAAATCCGCAGGCCGAGCTTCCCACCTCACAAGCCGTATCTATTATATCTGAGCTTAAAACCGGAAGACATCTCGCTGCATTATCTTCCAGCTACTTAACCCGACTTAGAACAGGAGCCATAACAGGTATTGCTACTGATTATCTAGCAAGAGAAGATGCTGAAGTTCTCGGCGTCATTGGGACAGGAGCCATGGCATTTGAACAACTTTTAGGAGTGCTTGAAGTAAGAAATATCAAAAAGATACTGCTGTATAACCGTACGGCACAAAAAGCAACGCAATTTGCAGCAAGGCTTCGGGAAAGAGGAGTTAAAGCTGACATTGAAGTACTAGAAGATGTGGATTCTGTGACGAAACAGTCAGATATTATTAACTGTGCAACTAAATCTGAAACAGCTGTATTTAACCATCAAGCTGTTCGTGATGGTACTCATATCAATGGTCTTGGATCTTATCTGCCGTCGATGCGGGAAATCACAATTGATACCATTGCAACTGCTGATCTAATAGTATTAGATGATATCGAAGGAGCAAGACACGAAGCAGGCGAGTTCATCGAAGCTGAATCACGAGCAGTATTCGACTGGAAGACAGCGATAGCGTTATATGAGTTAATAGCAGGTTCAATTAAAAGAGAACGTGCAGAGTCAATAACTATTTTTAAATCTGTCGGTGCTTCCTATTATGATCTGGCAGTTGGCATCGGGGCATTCAAGCAAATGAGTTAAATCGCAAAGTTCTGGCCTTCAGGAGCCGCTTGAAGGCCAGAACACGACCCAATTTTAAAAAACTGCAAAAACCTGGCCTTCAGGAATGACCACCTCAACTCCCCTCTTAAGCAACATATTATTTTTTCTATCGTTAGAACGCTATAATGAGGAGAACATATAAGAGGAGTGATTTGAATGTCAGTATATCAGTTTGAAGCAACGGACAGTAAACACGAAACGTATCCGCTTGAAAAATATAGAGGTCAAGTTCTGCTGATCGTCAATACGGCAAGTAAATGCGGTTTGACAGGGCAGTTTGACGGGCTTGAGAAATTGTATCAGGAGTATAAGGACCGCGGGCTGATGATTCTCGGGTTTCCGTGCAACCAGTTTGCGAATCAGGAGCCGGGTAGCGCGGAGGATGCGGAAGCAGCATGTCGTCTGAATTACGGCGTGACGTTCCCGATGCACGAAAAAATTGATGTCAATGGTGAGAACACGCATCCTTTGTTCAAGCACTTGAAGAATGAGACTAAAGGATTGCTCGGCAGTGCTGTTAAATGGAATTTCACTAAATTTCTCGTCGATAAGGAAGGGAACGTCGTTCAGCGTTATGCGCCGCAGACAGAACCTGAGAAGTTAAAGGGTGATATTGAGAAATATCTTGAAGCATAAGGCAAGTCACTTTTCTTATATTTCTCCTTAAATACGTGTACACTAGTATGTAGAAGGTCAGTGACACGAAGGAGATTTAAATGAACAGAGAAACAAATAATAAACCTAGAGTGATGTGGGGAACCATTTACCGGATTCTGAACATTGCTGTGATCATTATGATTTTGGCACGATGGTTTACACCGCTTAATATCAGTTTGTATATCATACTGACTTTAGCAGCACTGCTTATCGTCGGGATGCTGGACAGTCTGGACCGTAACCGTCTTAATGAAAATAAGGGCAGACACATCTTTGATGCCATTATCCTTGTATTATTTATGATATTGTACTCAAGTTAATATAAAAGGCTGACCTCAGGAGTTGAGGTCAGCCTTTCTTATGCGACGAGTTTTTCGACATCTACACCATACAGATGGCACAACGAGACGATGAGATTGAAATCGACTGCAAGGTTTAATCCTGCTTCGATATCGCTCAATTCTTTTACGGTCAGTTCAGCGTAGTCTGCTGCTTCTACAATTGAATAGCCCGCGAGTATGCGCAACTTACCGATCAGCGTACAAATATTGACGATGTATTTTAAGTTAGCCAGTTTAGGATGCTTCATTCTCTCACGCTCTTTCTCTCTAACATATTAAGTAAATTTAATCATATGGTGTCAGACGTTGCCATTAAAAAATGATGCTTGATGGAATTTGAATATTGTTCATGTTTTAATGCATATTACTTTATATTAAAATGGATAGAAAGAAAGGCTGGAGCAATTGGTTATTTGTTATTTTGTATAGTGTCAAATGTCATAGTACAGATGAGAGGTGTATCGATGTTTAAAGATGACCGGGAATTTGTAGCAGCGCTTGGAGAACAGCTGAAAGAAGAACGGATAAGTCAGAATATTTCTTTGACAGAAGCAGCTGTTCACCTCGAAGTGTCTCCTGAAGAGATGGCAAGTATAGAAGAGGGGACTTTGACAGAAGTGCCGTTCAGCACGCTGCTCGAACTATGTGATTATTACCGGATTGATCTGTTTGAATTGATTTCAAAAACAAGGATTTCTTTGGAATCACTGTAATTATCGCTTATACTAATCAATATGACAGTTTGATGGAGTGAAACAATGAAATTTTTAACGCTACTGGACTATGCTAATATCATCGCTTTGATTATCAGTACGATTCTCGTGCTATCATTGAAAATTGCAGGATGGGAATCGCCTTATCTGATGGGATTGATGATTCTGCTGCTGATATTAGTTGTCGTCAACCGTATGAAAAACAGTAAGTACAGAAAACAGGTTAAAGACCAGCAGCCGATTACATTGACTGCTGCTGATAAGCAGTTCGGTTTCATCAGTATCGGCGTTATGCTGCTGCTGTTCGTTCTTGTCCTCATATTTCCCGGGTTAAGATAACTAAATTTAACACCAATCAAATAAGCCGCACAACCTCAGAATCTTGAGGTCGTGCGGCTTATTTATTACAGCACAGGTTCGCTGCTGATCTGTATAAGAGTATCAGAATCCATCCTGATAGGATCTACGTCTTCTTTAACGGCAGTATAATGATAATAAGTAATGAACTTCAGCACTCTCATCAGTGTGTGATCATCATCCAAAGTTTCAAGTATTTTGTCGAATCCTAATGTACGGGATCGTAGTCGCATGAAAGAAGGAGCATTTCTGTAGTCTTCGTTGTTATATATGGAGCATATCCAGCGATTGCCGAGATAATCAAATATTTCTATTTCACGCTGCATTTCCATTAAGACTCAACCTCCTCTTTTAAAAAAGTGTTCAACCTTGTGAGTAATAGTAACACGAATAGCCCTATAATAATATAAAATTTTTCGAATTAAATAGTGAGATATTTAACGAGTTTTTATAGCATTCCTCATGTTTGATTAATAGAGTTTTATTTATATTACTATAGCTAATTGACAGAGTCTTTCTTTGAAGAATCACTTATTCCCTTTATTTTCTTAAAATTGGGTAAAGGCTTATATATGGTGATTAGGAGGAGATAATATGAAAGTAACAACTGAGCGTTTTGATTCATTTAACGGAGAAGACATTACGAAGTACAGTATAGCGACAGATGATATGATATTTTCTTTTATCGATTTTGGTGCAGCACTGCACAGTGTGATGATGCCGGACAAAGAAGGAAAACAGGAGAACGTCGTTATCGGATTTGATACAGTGCAGGATTATATCGACAGCAGCGGCTTTTTCGGCATGACGATCGGCAGAGTAGCGGGGAGAATCGCGAACGGTTCATTCGAATTGAACGGTCGCATATATGAAGTCGAACAGAATCTGGGAAATCATCACCTGCACGGTGGTACACATGGGATGAGTTATCGTAAATATGACACAGCAGTCAGTGAGCACGAGAGTGGGAACGAAATCGCGCTTATGATGACGACAGAACTGAAGTCTGAAGAAGACTATTACCCGGGTAATATGCGTGTTCAGATTACGCATACAATCAATAATAATAATGAATGGACAGTGCATTACCAGGCGATTACGGATGAAGATACATTGTTCAATCCATCGAATCACAGCTATTTTAACTTAAACGGTATGACGTCAGATGTGATGAACCATCTGTTATACATCAACAGTAAGAAGATAGCGGAAACAGATAATGAGCTGATCCCGACAGGTCAGCTGATCACACCTGATGCTGACTACAGTATTGAGGGTAAGGTGATTTCAGGTCTCGACACACCTTACGTTCTGGGCGGTAATCCGGACGACACTAGAATCCGACTGCATGATCCTGAATCAGGACGCATGCTCCAAATCCAGACAGACCGCCCGGCAGTTGTCGTGTATTCAGCTGGAGGAGTGGACTTTACTGCGAGCAATGGTTTCCATGTACAGGAAGGCTATGGCATTGCGCTTGAAACTCAAGTGCTGCCGGACGCCATCAATCAGCCCGAACTTGGTGAAGTCCGGGTCATCGGTTCAGAGACATTTCAGTCAGCGACGATTTATCGCTTCACCGTTCAGTGACTTGATTGTCAGTGCGCCAGTAGAACGTAATAATGAGTGACAGGACAAGTACGATAGCACTGAAATAGTAAGGATAATTCAAATTGATATCAAAGAGCACGCCGCCGATAATCGGTCCGAGCACGTTGGCAAGAGACGTGAAGAATGAGTTCATGCCGCCGACAAATCCCTGCTCGTTTCCTGCGATGCGCGACAAGTAAGTTGTAATAGCCGGGCGAATCAGATCGAAACCGATGAAGACGGTGAATGTAACGAGCATGATCATCCAGTATGACGTCACGATGGTCATCATGAGTACGAGCACGATAGAGATGACAATTGACCATCTGACGATATTGATCTCACCAATTTTCCGTGTCAGGCGCTCAAACAGCAGAATCTGACTTGCTGCACCGACAATTGCACCACCAGTTATAGCTACAGCGATATCGAACGGAGTGAAGCCGAACTTGTGATCAGTATATAGACTGAAAAACGCTTCGAAGGCAGCAAGACCGAACGACGAAATAAGCAGTACGATAAAGGCAAAGAGAAAGACTGGTTTCATCAGCTTCTTAAAGCTGTTCTCCTGCATTAAAGTTTCACCGGACATTGTCTGACGTTTCGGTTCTTTCAGTATGAGCCACGAGGTGACAGCGATGAGTAGTGCGATAGCTGCAGCAGCAAAGAACGGAACACGTGATCCGAACCCTGCGAGAAAGCCGCCGATACCTGGTCCGATGATCAGTCCTGTACTGATGGCAGCTGACATATAGCCGATCGCTTTCGCGCGGTCCTGAATACTTGTGACATCAGCAATGAAGGCAGTGACTGCCGGCATGATAAGCGCGGCACTCATCCCCCCGAGTATACGTGACAGAAACAGCCATTCAGTGGTCCGACCAAGTCCGAACAATAATTCAGAGAAACTGAAGATGATCAGCCCTGTGATGATCATGATCTTTCGGCCGAAGCGGTCGACAGCACGTCCGGCAAACGGTGAAATCACCAGCTGGGTCAATGCAAACGAAGCGGTTAAGTAACCGACAACCGCACCGCTGATATGAAGTTCATTCATAATAGACGGAAGAACTGGAATAACAAGTCCGATACCGAGAAAAATGATGAACATAATAGATAGTAAAATAGTAAGAGTGATATTTTTCTGCATAGCAGCCTCCTTATGTTAATTCCAGTATGACGGATAGTACAGTACCGTCAAGCAAGATGACTGGATAGCGCTGATAAAGTAAATACGAAATATTCTAAATCTTTCTTTGTTTCTTAAGCTCAATTAACATATAATGAAAACAAAATATAATAACGGGAATGATAGCAATGGATTATAGAGAAGCACTGATGAATTTAAGCGATCAGGATTTAAAGTTTATATACAGTCACTTGTTTGAAAAAGAGAATGTCAATGATATTCACAGGATTGAACTGATTGAGTCCATCCGCCAGGAAGTACTGACTGAGGATTACATGTCTCATATGCTGACGGTCATGCCGGATGATGAGTATGAAGTTTACATGCGCGCGGTCAATGCCGGTCATGAATTTATCCCGCTGCCGGGAGAACGTATGCCGTTCACACTGCAGTTTTTAATGATGTTCGAAAGTAAGAAAGGGCTGACTGTGCCGTCTGACTTAATCGACGAGATCAAAACACTTGATTTCAAGGCGATTGCAGAGCGCCGGACACAAGTGGACAATGAAAAGACATTTGTCACCGGCATTATCTTTCTATACGGGTACGTCCATGAGCAGCATATCGCGCAACTCTATGAGACGTATTTCGGCGAACAGCTGCCGGTTGAAAAACTTGATGAATGGATCGATATTCTTGGCCTGAAACGACTGAATGATGTCATCATGATGCCGGCCATCTACGAAGGATATGACGGTAAGGAGACACCGCCTTATTCTCCGAATTATTACTACCATCCAGCGACACTTGAAGAACTCGGTCAATTCTCCGGTCCTTTGCACCATCAGCATACTGCGGAGATGAAGGATCTGTTAGCGTTCATCATGACTCATACAACTGAACTGCCGGAAGAAGACCGCGCAGAATTGATGGATTCAGCTGTATTTCTCATTGTCGCAAGCAATGATGCCAATGCGACGATGGAAGAGCTCATTAATATGTTCGCTAAAGACTTGACCGACCAGGAATTCGAAATGTTCGAATCCTTGTACATTAAAGCACTGGAAACAACACGCCTATGGATATACGGTGGTATGACAGTCGAAGAAGTGAGAGAATCAGCTGTTGAACGCGAAAAAATCGAAGAAGAAGAAAAAGAGAAGAAAGTCATCAACTTTGACGTCTTCAGACAGAACTGATAACGATGGAATTACTGCTGACCATTCTATTCATTATCGGCATGCTGTACTATGCGCGGCGTGGACTGACGTTGACACTGCTCGTCGGACTCATACTGCTGCATAGAGTGCTGCTCATGGTTCTGCGCATCACATGGTATAACATGAGCGTGCCTGACGCTTTGGAAAAACTATTAAGTCCATGGACATTGATTGCCGTAACGGCGTTTATCATCCTGCTTATTATAAAAGTGATGACTGACCGTAATATTTAACACAACTATCGAGAGTGAGGGAGTCTTATGAAACGGTTAACTGCATTACTGATGCTGTCTGTACTGCTAAGTGCGTGCGGAGGACAGTCAGAACAACAGCAGGTCAAAGAAGGGGCAGCGAAGAAAGAACAAGTAGAGCAGGACAAACAGGCTGTCAAAAAACCAGTGAAAGTAAATTACCGAACGCTTACGAAGAAGCAGCTGACAGCGTATTTAAAAGCGATGCCTCGTGCATTCAATGAAAGAGAATACAAGCAGATCAGCAAATATATCAAAAAGAATTCTGAAGCAGAAAAATATATTAAAAAAACGATTAAATCCGGGCAGTTCGACCATTATTACATAGAGCGGTTTACGATCAAAGACGTGACAGTTAAAGGGAGCAAGACAAAAGCGACCGTTACCCGCGTCATGTCATCTGAAGCAACAGGTGAGCAGCTGACTGAAGTGGTCACTGTCTTTGACTTAAGTTACGACAAAGCGGAGAAGACCATGCTCATCACAGACTTTAACGACAAGTCAGTGCAGCGAGTCAATCAGGAAACAGCGACAACTGAGCAGCCGGCAAGTGAAGCTCCAACGAGTGAAAGCCCGACAAGTGAAAATACAACGACCGAACAACCATCGACAGAAGCTGTGACAACAGAAGAGACTCAAACAGATTGCGCAGGATGTGCGGGGACAGATTCCAATGAATCGCAGGAAGAACAAATAGCCACGGAAAAACCTGCGACAAATATGACTGTACAGGAAGCTCAAAAGCTTGTAGAGAGTCGATATAGAAAAGCTGTGGAAGATTATAATGATGATGCAGACGTAAAGTTCACTTACACTAGTGAACAGCCTGAAGAAGATGCTGGAGGTTCCTACTACCATATCCAGGCCATCGACAGAAATCTTCCTCACGAAAACCTGCTGCAGTCATTTAAAGTATACATTGACTCAAAAGAAGTAGTAGCAGAGTAAGCATTATTATCTTCGATGTTTCACCGGCATGCTTGCCGCGGGCACGGCGCGAGCCACGGTCTCGCGCACGCGCTGTTCCCGCAGGCGTCAGCCGGTTGAACATCTCGGTGCGCACAATCAATAATATTTCTCGATTCTATATAATGATCTCTAAGTTAAATAAAATAGTTCAATTACGAAAAGAAACACCTTGGACGTCAAGGTGTTTCTTTTCGTAGAAAATTTAATAGTTAAATATTATTTTTACTCTCCGACGCCGTCTTTATAGTGCGCATTATCAGTGAAGCGGTCTTTTTGTTCTTCTACGAGCCCGTTGCCGTCAACGTCAATGCCGTCAATGCTTTGATCATAATCTTTAGTCAGTTGGTCAGGTACTGCTGTACCACTTTCCGGTGGGTCGATACCGTCAATACTGCTGTCATATTGCTTCGTCTTATCGTTATTGTCAGTCATGGTGAATCCTCCTGTCGTTATCTTTTCGGTCCTGTCTGACCAGCAGTCTGATGATTTCATCATTCTGCTGAATCAAACGCTGCTGATTGCGCTGCTGTTTGATCAGCAGTCCAGTCATTACGAGTAACAGTAAACTTGGAATCAGCAGAGGTAATAGCGCGATGAATAGTTCCATCGCGCTAATATTAAAGAGTTCAAGCACTATTCGTCGTCCTCAGCAATCATCTCATTATCCATCAATGGATCGGGATCCAGTTCCTGGACACCCGCATCAGGTGCGACATCTAATGAATCGTTGACTAAATCCGCTTCTTCCTGGTCATTCGTAATGGTTTCATTAGTCAGCTGGTCTTGTTCTGTTTCTAAGCCTTCGTATTGTTCTTCAGCCATGTCATTCACTCCTTTTGTTGTCATCATCTAAAAATAAATCATCAATCAGCTGTTCTAAAAAGTCAGGGTCATCGGTTTTATTATCTTCTGGATCATGATAGGAGATAGAAGGCGTATCCTGCTCTTTACTGTCACGATACGTCTCTTTCATGCCGGCTTCATTATTGACATCATCAAACGCACTGTTAAAATTCATGATTGTTCCCTCACTTATAAAAAATGCACGTTGATCACTCAACGTGCACAGTTCTTATTTTTCGTCTCTTGAAGTATCGTCTCTATCTGCATCTGCTTCCATATCTTTCCCCGCATCTGCATTGTCGCCGCCGAACTTATCCTGGACGTAATCTTTACCTTTTTCAGTATATTCATCTTTATTTTCATCGAAATGCTGCTGTCCTTTGTCTTTCAAATCATCAAAACCTTTGTTGAAATCCATTAACAATCACTCCATTTCATTTATTTGATAGTGTATGTTTACCACGTATGGCATACCTTAAACATAACGTGCAGCCTGTCAGTCAAAGCTACAGCGCATAGTACAATAGAGCGACAAAATGGAATCCGGCACCGATCAATATGAAGAAATGCCAGATCATATGAAAGTAATGTCGTGATTTCTGTGCGTAAAACCATGTGCCGACCGAGTAGGCAAGTCCGCCTGCTACAATCAATATGACAAAGGTCGCACTGACTTTTGAGAACAGTAATGGAAACAGAATAATACCGAGCCAGCCCATGATGAGATACATCGCAAGACTCACTTTCGGATTGACATGAACTGACAATGTTTTATAGAGAATCCCGCCGATTGTAATGACCCATTGAATAATCATGATCGTCCAGCCGAATGTGCCGCCGACAAGGCTCAGTGCGATAGGCGTATAACTTCCTGATATCGCAATGTAGATCATACTGTGGTCGATAATGCGCATCACGTATTTATGCGGGGAATTGTGCGGCATCAAGTGATAGATGGCCGAGGACAGAAACATCAGAAAGATACTGATGAGAAAGACGGAGATGCCTGCTGAAAATACAGCACCGCCCATCGTATAGCTTTTTACGGCAAAGTAGGGGAGCGTCAGCAGTATGAATAACGCCGGAACACCATGCGATACCGAATTCCCGATCTCTTCTCCAAGTTTCAGCTGACGTATATTTTTAAAGTTGTAATTGACTTGTTCCATGTTATCACCTTTTCATTTGACCTATAGATAGTTTAACACGAACTGCCTATCAATTTGTTACAGATGAATCTGCAGATAGCTGTAGGCAGCGCGACCGAAGAAATAGATGAAAATCACCCAGATGCTGATGATCAGAAGAGCGATGACATACTGATGCTTAATATCAATGTCCCCGTCCATCGCACGAGCTTCTCTGAGGACGTGCGGCGGTATCAATCTGTAGCATATATAAATACCGACCGGCAGTAGAATGAGGTCGTCGATGATTCCGATGAGCGGTATAAAATCCGGGATCAGATCGATCGGACTGATGGCATAACTGACTATGAGCAGGGCAAGAATTTTCAGTAAAAACGGCATATCTTTATGCTGCGCCGCAAAGTATAACGTCAGCATTTGGCGTTTCATCTGCCGAGCGAATTTTTTTAGTTGATTCATCAAATGACTCCTTTCTAACCTATTATCGCATGGTAATGAGCGTATGTTAATAATAGTTTCAGTCAATTTTCCGGTTGTACGACGGAAAATGTTACAATTATATTACATTAGTCAAAAAATTTAAATATTTTTAAAATTTATTAGGTAGAACACTTATGTCATGCGGTTCGAATGTCGTCCTTATCTTTACATTTCATTGATATCCGTAATGATAGAAAGAATTGGAAATTTTAGTGGGGCGAACAGAAAAATCATCTATATGATAGACTTTAGCAGTCATTTTCATCTAGAGTGTTCGGGTGCCAGGTCGCGATCAAAAGCTTCGAATCCCTTGAAATGAAAGGAAACTGTAATGTTATGAGGTCGGTAAATGTGGCATAATGTTGACATATCTAAAAATTTCACTAGACGGAGGGTCCTGGTTTGAAGAAAAAAGTACTGATTATGGCTACGACAGCAACAGCTGCAGCTGCGGCATACAGTCATCAGGCAGATGCCGCATCTTATACAGTTAAAGCCAATGATTCATTATGGGCAATTGCAAACAAATACAACACCTCTGTGACTGAGTTAAAAAGACTGAACAACTTGACTTCAAACCTGATCTTTCCGAATCAGAGTCTAGTTGTTTCAGGTACAGCACGTCCAACAGCGAAAAAGCCGGTCAGACAGCAGATGCCGTCAACGACTACAACAACGACTTCACCAGCTGGTACACACATCGTGCAGTCAGGTGAAAGCTTATCATTGATTGCGATGAAGTATGATACGACTTATACGAAGATCATGGAACTGAACGGACTATCGTCTTACCTGATCTTTCCGGGGCAGAAACTGAAAATCTCCGGGCAAGTCACTTCAGCGCCTGTCAAGACACCGACAACGCACACAAAGACACCAGCTACATCAACAACAACTTCCGGCGGGGCGAAGTATGTTGTGCAGCCGGGTGATTACTTATCAAAAATTGCCGTGCAGTACAGTATCACAGTTGAACAACTGAAACAATGGAACGGACTGACATCTAACATCATCTATCCGAACCAGCAGCTGGTCGTATCGAGTGCGGTAACGACAACTGAACCAGTTAAAACAGCACCGCCTGCGCAGAAAGCACCTGTACAGACAACAACATCTCCTGTATTCAATCATCCTAACTGGTATGATTACGGACAATGTACATGGTACGTTTTCAACAAACGCGCTGCAATCGGTAAAGGCATCTCGACTTACTGGTGGAATGCCAACAACTGGGCGTACGGTGCGCGAAAAGACGGCTATACAGTGAACAATCTTCCTGAAGTCGGTGCGATCGCCCAAACATCAGCAGGTTCTTTAGGACATGTCGCGTTCGTTGAACGTGTCAATGCAGATGGTACTGTGCTGATCTCAGAAACTAATTACTTAACACCGGCTGGAGTTGTCGGTTATAGAACATTATCGCATGCCCAGCTGACGCAATACGTCTTTATTCATTAATTCTTCAATAACACATCCTTGTTTAAGGGTGTGTTTTTGTTATGCTTAACTTTAAAGGGGTAGATAAGAATTAATGGAGAGGATTTAATATGAAGAGACTATTTCTATTTTTGGCGGTGATGGTGCTGATGGCAGCATGCAGTGATGATGAGAAAGATAAGAAGATGGAACGCGTATTGAACGCAAATGACAGTATCTCAAGCTATCATATGAAGATGACGAGTGACGACAGCGAGGGTTTTTCGAAGTCAACTATGACCGCGGATTATAAAGATAACAGCATGCAGATGACAACAAAAAAAGCGGTGACATATATGACAGGCGATGATCGCTACATACTTGCTCAAAACAGGGTCGTTAAGCGCAAACGGCTGAACGATGAGAATACATATGAGGAACAGATGAAATTTCTTGAGCGTTACCGGTCTTATTTCAATGTAGCGACAGAGAAAGATCAGATTGTCTTCACTTCAAACCGCGAGCTGCTGACAGACGACAAAGCGCTCGATGAATTGAACTTGAATCGCTCAGCTGTAGATGAATTCAGCATTGAGTATATATTTGATGAAGATGACAAGTTGAAACAGTTTTCTGTTGAACGACTGCAAAAAGACGAAAAACGCATGTATGAGACGGTGTATCATTACTCGCATGTCAATCAGCTGAAAGCAATTGAAGTTCATCCGCTGATCAAAGAAGAAATGTACTAAAAAAATCCATCAGCGGATGGATTTTTTTAGTCTAGAAGTTTTTCTTCAGTTCTTTCACAAGTGTATCAAGCGCCGAGTCGACGATACGGTAGAGCGCCTGACGAATTTTCTCGACGATGTCGACTTCTTTTTCGCGTTCTTCCTTCGTTGTGTTGAAGCCTTCGCCGTCTTCATTGACGTAACCTTCCAATGACCAGATCTTCAGCTTTTTCTGCTTGGCGTAGCGCTCAGCTTCCTGCAGTTCATATAAGTAGTCTTTCTGACTGTATATATAGCCGACACGGGCATAGCCTTTTCGGACCAGCTGTTCATTGACCATATCATCGCCGCAGTACAAATAGACAAGTTCGCGTTTATAGCGGTCGTAGCGTCCTTTTGAATCATGTTCAATGGACAGGTCGCACGTGTTAACAAGTGACTCGGTATATTTAGCTGCTTCAAGACTGTACGGCTGGACTGGCGTGTTCGGTTTCTTTGATTCAGGTGTATCGATCAGCAGCAATCGGATGGTCTTCTTCCGGCCGTTCTGCTTAACGGATAACGTATCACCGTCTATCGCCCGGTCGAACGTCACCGGTGTTCTCTTTGCCTCAGCAGCTGTCGTCATCATGAGCAGACCAGCAAGCGTGAGCAGCAATATTTTTATGTAAGTTCTCATAACATCCCTCCGAAATATTTATTCATTATAGCATTAATTAATATGATAGAATAACAGGGGATGAGGTGACTTGATGAAAATTAAAGGATTACTATTAACAGCTGTACTGGCAGCAGTTGCGACGATACTAGGAAATGCAGTGCCGCTCATCGGAGCAGCAGTGTTCAGCATTATACTCGGCATACTCGTCCGGCAGTTTATCCGCATACCGGAAGACTTTGAACCGGGCATCAAGTTCTCCGGCAAGAAAATTCTGCAGTGGGCGATCATACTGATGGGCTTCACGTTGAGCTTCAGAACAGCTGTCAGCCTCGGATTGTCGTCACTGCCGATTACGCTGACAACAATCACAGCAGCACTTTTATGCAGCTATATCATCGGCCGGTGGATGGGCATCCCGGAACGCATCCGCACATTGATCGGCGTCGGCACAGCCATCTGCGGTGGATCAGCGATTGCAGCAGCAAGTCCGATCGTCGAAGCGGATGACGAAGAGATTGCGTTCTCTATTTCAACCATCTTTCTCTTCAATATTATCGCAGTATTCCTGTTTCCGGCACTCGGTCACTTGCTGCATATGACATCGACCGGCTTCGGTTACTTTGCAGGTACAGCGATCAATGATACAAGCAGCGTTGTCGCAGCTGGTTACACGTTCAGTAAGGACGCTGGAGATACAGCGACCATCGTCAAACTCGTCCGCGCACTGATGATCGTACCGGTCTGTCTGCTTTTAGTACTGATAAAGGTCAAGCGTGAACAGAAAGAAAGCAAAGTTTCACTCAAGAAGATATTTCCGTGGTTCATTCTTTACTTTTTTATGGCAAGCGTGTTCGCAAGCATCGTTCCGCTGCCGGAAGAACTAGTGACCGTCATCAAACACATCGCCACATTGATGATCGCCATCGCACTGGCAGGCATCGGACTGTCAGTCAACTTGAAGTCATTTAGAGCAATCGGCTATCAGCCCGTGTTACTTGGTGCCATCACCTGGTTCGTTGTTACCGTGACCGCGCTGATTATGCAACAGCTACTCGGAATATGGTAGGTGAATCATATGAGAAAAAAATTAATCTTTACAATAGTATTAGCAGTTGTCGCTATTTTACTGCAGAAAAATGAAGCGGAATAATGGTCGTGGATTTTATTCCTGAAGGTCAAGTTTATGCAGATTTTTAAATTTGGTTCGAGATCTGGCCTTCAAGCGGCTCCTGAAGGTCAAGTTTCATCTAAAACTGAATAAATCAATAAAACCTGGGCCGCAAACAACAAATGCGGCCCAGGTTTCTCTATAGTTAATTATTCACCTTTAATCGGCTGTGCTTCACGACCGAGATCTGCTGGTGCTAAAGGATTATCACGTTTTGGCACGGCTTTTCCTGTCGCAAAGACTTTCTGCGGGACGTCACCTGTCTTAGCTGTGCTCGTCTTGCCGTCTTTATTGACGACTGATTTCCCAAGGTTCATCTTCTGACCATCCTCACTGAAATCGCTCAGCTTATCCGGATTAGCATCATCTGATAGATTGATCACACTGTCGATGAATGTGCCCGTCGCGTTCGCAACGAGCAGTCCCGAGGCATCGCTGAATGTCGTGTTATGGAAGGTAGCTGTCGTATTGTTGGCATATACTGCTGTAATCGGTGTGCGTTTGCCGTCAATCTTCAAGTTGTTGACCGTTGAGTTATACATGTTCAGCTCGTATTTCTTCGGGTCCATGCCTTCTGTATAGTAGATACCGTGGACGATGCCATTACGGCCGTATGGCAGCAGGTCAACTGTGACGTTGTTCGAGCGCTCTTTCAGCTCACCGTTCACGCCGGCCGCGATAAAGTAGTTTTTCGCCCGCGTTTTGACGTTGTCGCTGTTCATATAGACATTGCCGTAAGTCGATTCAACGTGCAGTGTCGTTTCGTAATCATTGAATACGGAATTTGTAATATTGAACGTCGTATTCTGGTCTTTCAGCCATTTATCTTCGTCGGCATCCTGAATCGTACCGTTCTCAAAGACGACGCCGATCCAGCCCATATATTCCTTCGACCGCTTCGATGTCTTGGCATTCGAGACGACGTTATCAATGTTGACGATTGCATCATCTTTATGACCGCTTAAATAAAATGCCATTCCGAAACTATCCGTAATATCGTCACCACCGACGTCCTCAAGCGTCACGTCATGAATATCCACATTTCTGTATTCCTGCGCGAATACCGTATAGCCTCCGTACATATGTTCAAACTTCACGTCATGCACGGTCAGCTGTTTCGTATTCGTCACAGCGAATCCTTTAGTCATCGGTGTTTTATAAAAGTCCTTCTCGTCCTTCATCTTAAAGTACAAGTCCTGCGGGTTACGGCTGCCGTCGATTGTAATGCCTTCTATCTCCATTTCAATAAGATCATCTGCCATCCCGTTCAGTCGGAATGCATAGAACTCTGGTGGATTAGTCATCGGGTTTTTCGGCCTGATCACTGCACCATTTCCTTTAATATGAAGCCCTTTAATATCAGATACTTCTATTGTTCTGCTTGTCTCATAAGTTCCAGCGGGAATTTCAAGTTCAATCGCTTCCGTCGTCGCTTCCTTAATCGCTTTTTCAATTGCTTCCGTATCATCTTTACCGTCATCCGGCTTGGCACCGAAATCAGCGAGCGATATTTTCTTTGCGGATTTAATAGCAGGTGCATCATTATTGACGATGACTTTTTTCTGAGGCTTTAAAGCATTGTCGTTGCCACCAAATAAGTTCATGAGCAGCACTCCCAGTAAGATTAAAATGACCAGTGTGATGACCGGCAGCAACCATGTTCTCTTCTTCGTATGCGTCTCTTCTGAATTCGTCATATGACACCCCTTTCCCCCACTATTTTAACACAATTTACCTTGTTTCACAGATATGGCTATGCACGTAAAATGTAATTTCAGTATAATGGCACTATATACAATTAAGGAGGCACCTATGAGCCCACATTACTTTTGGTTGAACTGCGGCTATAACCGCTTCAACCATCTAGAAGATTTAACCGGTCAGATTTCTGTCTTCGATTCATCTGTTCATTTCAACCCGTCGGAAGGCTACACTGCATTCAAAAGAGCACGCCTTGGTGACAAAGTCATCTTCTATCAGGTGCAGAACAAAGTCGGACTGCTCGGCGCAGGAACAGTCGTCAAATATGAGGAGCCGAGACGCGGCAAAATCATCATCCACTTCAAGCTGGAAGAGAAACTTCAGCCGTTCAAAAAAGAATACCTGGAACGGAGCGAACAGCTGAAGACGGCACTGTACCGCATGAAGGAGCAGCTGCTCAATCCACTCAGTGAAGACGACTACGCGCAAATATTAGCAGTCGGCCGAGGAGAAGAAAAGATCAATCGCTACTTCATGATGAAAGAGATGGAGAACTTCGTCAAAGGAACGGAGTATACCATCTTCGTCAGGACAGTGAACGGCATCGAACGAAACGGCTTCAAACATTATAAAGAAATGCAGCAAGGCGACCGTGTCATCATCTATAGAACCGCACCAGAACGCGGAATATACGGCGTCGCAGAAGTGACGTCCGGCATGCGGAAACTGCCGGTCATCCAGGGACGGACGGATTCAACCGCTGTATCCATCAAGTATTTAGGAGACATTCCGATGAAGACAATCTATGACCTTGACCGTGAACCCATGCTCCGCGCCCAGTATTTCCTTACTGAGAACTGGAATGAATCAGTGACGGAGCTGACGAAAGTGCAGTATGAAGTGATGCTCGAACCAGGGGAAGACAAAGAACGTGTAGAACCACTGAAGACAACACCGTATCTTCACGAACTGATCAAGCAGGCGAACAGACCCGTAAAACCCGTCGTCACCTCAAAGAAGACATTCGTCACACCAAGCGGCAGGAAGTATGAAGAGCAGCCGAAACAACAGCAAAAAGAACAGACACAACCAGCTCAGCCGAAAGTCATTCATCTCTTCATGGCAGGACAGATGACTCAGCCATATGAAGTCGTTAAAAACTATTTAAATCTAGAGCATGATACACCTTACTACATAGCTGATAAGACATGGACAGCAGGCACGCTTTACGGACAGTATGTCGAAGACGAACAGATCAAGTTTCATCCAGGAGTGCTGACCAAACATCTAGATGATAATACACTCATTATTGATGACATCGACCAGCTTGACCCGGCTGCCTTGAAACCATTGCTAGGTGCAGTGATAGGAAAGACCGTCCATCTGCCGTTCCAGCATAACAACCAACCCGCAACAATCGGATGTACTCATGCGACATTCAATATCAAACCCGACTTCCGCATCGTCGGTATAACAACTCAAACAGCAGAGGACATTAAAGCACATTATCCGGCCTATTTGCATCCGTTCATTAAAATCTATCAGTTTAAAAAGTAACGATAGAATACCTGACAGAATATAAATATCGTTTAATATTTAATTTTAAAAAATAAAATATGTCTGAAGATTAGCTGACCTGTCATCAAAAATAAAATTGTTTGCTATGTATAATCTTTGCACTGCGTGCCACTTATCTGACCCATAAGACAACGCTTATATGAGTCAGAAACACAATCAAGTCATTCAAATCTCCTCATATCACTAAAGAAAATCATCGCTTGTTTAAACACTTATCCTTTATCAGATAAGTGTTTTTCTATTGTATATTAAAAATAATAAGAGTATGATATAATTAAATATCAGAAAATTCAGAATTGGAAGGTGAGTCATTGCTGAAAAAAATCATATGGACATGCTGTTATTTCATACCCATTACCTTACTGCTTGACTCTCAGTACAGCTTCGCGCGAGAAGTAAGCTACAATAAACATCTGTTGTCGCTTAGTTCAAGTGACAGCAAGCTAGACGTCAATGCAGTAGCAGCGGCTCTACTCATTACCTTAATCGGCGGTATCTATATTATTGTTGAACGGAAGCGTGAACAATAATCGATCCATGCTGATTAAGGTTTTTTTATTAACATCAATTCAATTGCAAGCAACAGTCATCAGATCGAAAAATAAAATAAAATATACTAATAAAAAAGCAACTAAAATAAAAAAAATATATCTGTAAATAAGGGATATGTGACAAAATCATAAAAATATTTGAGATCACTAGTGTTGCATAAAAATATTTCAACCTACGGTTTTAAATGGAATATTCTAAAAATTTATTTTCTGTACAAAAAAAGTCCTTTATAATGGTTGGAGGTAGTAATACACATCCAAATCCAATACAAAGG
>NZ_SCWB01000073.1 GCF_004359545.1 Macrococcus lamae | reverse complement strand
CGTAACAAGGTAGCCGTATCGGAAGGTGCGGCTGGATCACCTCCTTTCTAAGGATATTACGGAAAAGGAATACTTAAGATTCCTTCGGAATTGACACTGACATATTGCATTCAGTTTTGAATGTTCAGCATTCAAATGGGCCTATAGCTCAGCTGGTTAGAGCGCACGCCTGATAAGCGTGAGGTCGATGGTTCGAGTCCATTTAGGCCCACCATT
>NZ_SCWB01000072.1 GCF_004359545.1 Macrococcus lamae | reverse complement strand
GAATCGATGAACCTATACCATCAGAACGCCTCATCGATGAAAATCCGGATATGAAAGATGAACTCAGACGTCCGATGATGTTGATTATTTCAGCACGAAGAAAGTAAACTGCCTGTAGAGGCAGTTTCAGACTGTAGACAAAGTCTCCTTAGGAGATGTTGTCTGCAGTCTTTTTTTGTTAAAATATAAGAAATAAATTCAGAAGGTGATTGTATTGATAAAGATGTCTAATCATGAGTTTACAAAACAA
>NZ_SCWB01000071.1 GCF_004359545.1 Macrococcus lamae | reverse complement strand
ACTCCTTCTCGTATATCTTTTCTCATGAAATCCTCCTTGAAAGCATGAGAAAAGCATACTAAAAAATGTAGGAAAACCAACAATTTTAAATTGCCGTTTTCCTACATTTTAGTTTTGCCATTAACATTTAAGCAGCAGTGGTCTCATTATCCTGGTGCAGTGGATGTCTGGGTGAGACACTTTTCACATGTCGAACAGCTTTTTGACTATGGCAGCGGTATACGTAAGATCATGTACACCACAAACGCAGT
>NZ_SCWB01000070.1 GCF_004359545.1 Macrococcus lamae | reverse complement strand
TTTGGAATTTGGATGAGTATTACTACCTCCAACCATTATAAAGGAATTTTTTTATACAGAAAATAAAATTTTAGAATATTCAATTTAAAACCGTAGGTTGAAATACTTTTATGCAACACTAGTGAAATAATATATTGTGAAAATTTTAATTTTCGGTGGTACAAAGTGGGGGGATGTGGTAAATTATATTTAAGGCAGGGTGATGACTATGTTCATAGGTGAATATCAGCATCAGTTGGATACTAAGGGAC
>NZ_SCWB01000069.1 GCF_004359545.1 Macrococcus lamae | reverse complement strand
TTCACGAAATCATATAAGTAAAAAAATGGATGATTACTACCTCTGTTTAGGTGTTTTCAAATTTTAAATTTTCGAAGAAAAGTAAATATCAGAAATTTCAGTCTTTATTTATGCAACACTAGTGATATTATTTATTTAATATAAAATACAAAAAAGCCCCATTTCGACATTTGACGAAATGGGGTGAAAATACAGTGATAGCATACTTTATAACTTAATGACAACCTGATCATTAGTATACACTAATTGAT
>NZ_SCWB01000006.1 GCF_004359545.1 Macrococcus lamae | reverse complement strand
CGGCATAGCTGGGTAGCTATGTATGGACGGGATAAGTGCTGAAAGCATCTAAGCATGAAGCCCCCCTCAAGATGAGATTTCCCAACTTCGGTTATAAGATCCCTCAGAGATGATGAGGTCAATAGGTCTGAGGTGGAAGCACAGCGATGTGTGGAGCTGACAGATACTAATCGATCGAAGACTTAATCAATTTAAAGATTTTTCAGCTCGGCGAGCTGGTAAGGCTCCTTCTTCCTCCCGCTTATCTAGTTTTGAGGGTACATCCCTTCGATCCACCCTGTCTGGTGACGATGGCAGAGAGGTCACACCTGTTCCCATACCGAACACAGAAGTTAAGCTCTCGAGCGCCGATGGTAGTTGGACTGACGTCCCGCGAGAGTAGGACGTTGCCGGGCAAAAACATATGCGATGAGCCGCACCGAGACCTGTCAGGTCTCTTTTTTTTGCGTTCTTTTGCCGGCTTCACAGAGCAGCCGGCATTTTTGTTATAATGGATGTATTTCTTAAACCAGGTGTTTTGTGAAGATGTTGCCACCATATAGATGTTACAATGAATATTATTAATTAACGTAGGTGAAGTGATGAAACTGATTATTAACTCTTTAGAACAAATGAATCAATTAGCTGGTCGTCTTGCTGATCTTGCTCAGCCTGAAGATGTTTACCTTCTTAAAGGAGACCTTGGAGCAGGCAAGACAACGTTCAGTCAGTTTTTTGGTAAGGCTCTTGGTGTAACTAAAACAATTAACTCTCCAACATTCACTATTATCAAGTCTTATAGCGGACGTATTCCTTTTCATCATATGGACTGTTATAGATTAGAAGATGGTGATGAGGATCTTGGGTTTGACGATTACTTCTATAGCGAAGGGGTAACGCTTGTAGAATGGCCGCAGATGATTGAAGATTTCCTGCCATCTAATTATTTAACATTGATGATTGAGAGGATATCAGATGATTCACGACAAGTGACAGTGACGGCACAGGGTGAGCACTACGAAAAATTACTGGAGGCATTGGATGATGAAGTTACTTCATATTGATACAGCTAATCAGCCATTATCAGTAAGTGTCAGCGATGATATAGAAGTACTGGCTGAATTCAACAGTGCAAAAAAAATTAATCATTCTATGACGTTAATGCCGGCGATAGAACATGTCATGAACTATGCTGGACTTGAAATGAATGAGCTGGACGGCATTGTTGTGAGTAAGGGGCCGGGGTCATATACAGGGCTTAGAATTGGTGTGACTGTCGCTAAGACACTCGCATATACGCTGGGTATTCCACTATATGCAGCGTCATCTTTAAAAGCGCTCGCTGCAACAGTGAGGATGCATGAATTTCTGCTCGTGCCTGTCATCGATGCAAGGCGAAATGCGGTATACGCAGGTATTTACCGCTATAAGGGTGTCAAGGTTGAAACGATAAAAGAAGACAGTTACATGACTATTGACGAATTGAACAATTATTTGAAGAATCAGCATTTCCCTTATTTATTCCTTGGTATGGATGCAGTTAAGCTCGAGAATCAATTGAAAGGGTCAAACTTTTACTGTATACCGAGAAGTGTAGAAATGCGGCGATTGATTGATACAGAGCACGACTCAGTCGATGTTCATTCATTTGAACCGACTTATTTAAGAATCTCGGAGGCTGAACGCAATTGGCTGAACAATCAGGACTGACTATTAGAAAAATGACTGTTCAGGATGTTCCGACAGTCTTTGAAATAGAACAAAAGAGCTTTCCGTCCGGCTCGTGGACACTGGATGCCTTTTATCACGAACTTGAGAAGAATGAGTTCAGTCATTATTTTGTCATGACACTCGATGACCGGGTGATTGGTTATCTCGGGTCATGGATTGTCATTGATCAGGCACAGATTACTACAATCGCTATCGATGAAGCACTTCGAGGCTTTGGTTACGGTCAGCTGCTCCTTGAATATGTCATGAACTATGCACAGACGACTTGTGAAATGATGAGTCTTGAAGTACGCGAAGAAAATATGGCAGCACGACATGTCTACGAAAAATTAGGATTTTCGTATGGTGGTTTGAGAAAAGATTACTACGGCGCGGGCCAGGATGCGAAAGTCATGTGGGTGAGGTTAAGAAATGAATGATATAACGATTCTTGCAGTAGAAACAAGCTGTGACGAGACCGCGGTCAGTGTTGTCAGAAATGGCCGTGAAGTACTGAGCAGCAGTGTCAACAGTCAGATTGAATCACATAAACGCTTCGGTGGAGTAGTTCCTGAAATTGCGAGCCGGCATCACGTTGAGAATATGACACGGGTCATTGATGATGCTTTGAAAAACGCGCATGTGACGATGGATGATATCGATGCGGTTGCTGTCACAGAAGGGCCGGGTCTGATCGGTGCACTGCTTGTCGGTATCAATGCTGCAAAGGCGCTGGCAATGAGCCATAATAAGCCGTTAATTCCTGTCCATCATATAGCGGGTCATATTTATGCGAATCATATTGTAGAGCCACTGAAGTTCCCGCTGCTCGCACTTATTGTATCAGGTGGTCATACAGAACTTGTAGTGATGCAGAATCATCTAGACTTTGAAGTAATCGGTGAGACACGTGATGATGCAGTAGGTGAAGCTTATGACAAGGTGGCCCGGACCATTAATCTTCCGTATCCAGGCGGTCCTGAAGTCGATCGTCTGGCGACTGAAGGAAATGATACATTGAATTTCCCGAGACCTATTCTGGAAGGCTATGACTTTAGTTTCAGCGGCTTGAAAAGTGCAGTTATCAATACGCTGCACAATAAACGGCAAAAAGGAGAAACAGTGAATCCGGCTGATGTTGCAGCAAGCTTCCAGGCAAGCGTTATTGACGTTCTCTGCAAAAAGACATTAGCTGCGCTTGAATCTTATCATATTAACGAACTGATTGTCTGCGGTGGTGTTGCAGCAAACAGCGGCCTGCGCGGCAGATTAAAGAAAGAAACTGCAGCACGCGGCATCCAGCTGCATATTCCTCCTTTGGCGCTATGTACAGATAACGCAGCGATGATTGGGGCAGCAGCATATTTTCTTTTTCAGCAGCAGCATTTTGCTGATTACAGTTTGAATGGTAGAAGTACAATAGAATTAAATATAAATGCGGATGATTTAGATAAATAGAACATATGTACCTGTACACAAGTTGTTAACATATTGTGGATAAGTTTTTGCTGATAAATCATTTTACACTAAAATAGAAGGATGGAATTATCATTTTTCTGTGGATAACTAGAATAACAATATGAATAACTATTAATACCGTGTTTTAATTGTGGATAACTCTGTGAACAAAAAAGAACCGGAAATTAGTCCGTTTCTTCTAAATTTGCTTCTAGTTCTGCCCATTGTTCCATCAATTCTTCCAGTTGTGCTTGAGCTGTGACCAGTTGTTGATGGAGTTCATAACTTTTTTGACTATCATTGAATACATCAGGAAGAGTCAGTGTCTGCTCAATTTCTGATATTAATTCCTCTTTTGCTGCTACATCTTCTTCCAGCTGCTGTAGCGCTCGTTCCATCTTGCGGCGTTCTTTACGTGCCTGCTTATTATCTTCATAGCTAGTTGTTCTTGTGATGGGCAGCTGTTCTTGCTGATCATAAGCTTCGTGCGCAGCGCGTTCTTCTTCCTTTTCGGTGAAGTACGTATAGTCCCCGAGAAACAGTGCTGATCCTTCAGCCGTGATATTGAGTACTTTAGTGGCAATCCGATTGATGAAGTAGCGGTCGTGTGATACGAACAGGACAGTACCGGGATAATGGATCAGCGCTTCTTCCAGTATTTCTTTGGCATCAATATCAAGGTGGTTGGTCGGTTCATCAAGAATTAGCACATTGTTGTTCTCAAGACTCAGTTTAGCAAGCTGGAGCCGTGCTTTCTCACCGCCTGACAGATCGTTGATTGCTTTTTTGACATCATCCTGTACAAATAGGAAGCGTCCCAGCACAGCACGAACATCTTTCTCCGGCATTGTCGGGTAATACTGCCACAGTTCTTCAAGGACAGTGTTTGAGGAACTGAACTCTGCTTGTTTCTGGTCGTAATAACCGATGGAGACATTAGCTCCGTATTTGACTTCACCGCTTAAAGCGGGCAGTCGCTTAGCAATAGTCTTGATCAATGTTGTCTTACCGATACCGTTTGGACCGATGACGGCAATGGCATCCTGTTTCTTTACATCGAACGATACAGGAGCAGTAATCGGCATTGTGTAGCCGACTTCAAGATCCGCCGCGCTTAACACATCATTACCCGATTCCCGTTCTATATTGAAGTTTAAGTTAACAGAATGGTCATCGAGCTTCGGCGCCTCAATACGCACCATCTTCTCGAGAATTTTACGGCGGCTTTTTGCCATCCCGGAAGTTGATGCCCGGGTGATGTTTTTCTGGACAAACGTTTCTAGACGCTCAATTTCTGCCTGCTGACGTTCGTATTCCGCTGTCATTTTGTCGTAAAATGCATCGCGCTCTGCAATGAACTTTGAATAGTTACCGACATACTTCGTAACGCGTCCAAGTGCCACATCATAGACTGCGCCCACGACTTTATCGAGAAAGTAGCGGTCATGGGAAATAACGATAATAGCACCTTTATAAGTCAGTAAATAATTTTCCAGCCATGCCGTAGTTTCCATATCCAGATGGTTGGTCGGTTCATCGAGCAGCAGAAGATCAGGTTGCTGCAGCAGCATCTCAGCGAGTGCGAGACGCGTCTTCTGACCACCGGAGAAGTAGTCAATCTTCTGGTTGAAATCTTCTTCCTTGAAGTTCAGACCCGTGAGAACGGTTTTAATTTTATGCTCGAACGTATAGCCGTCTTGTGCTTCAAAAGCTGCCTGCAGTTTCTCGTATTCTGTGAGCTTATTCTTATATTCATCACTATCAGCCTGACTGCTGTTGTTACCTAAATAATTAGCTATACCTGCAAGCTTTCTTTCCATATCGACTAAGTGCTGAAATGGCTTCATCATCGCTTCATAGACTGTTCCTTCGGCATTAAGCGTCATCTGCTGAGTTAAATAGCCAATGCGGATATTTTTTGCAAGCATTAAATGTCCGTTTTCGTAGCTTTCCACACCTGCTAAAATTTTCATCAATGTGGTTTTGCCGGCACCATTTCTGCCGACGATGGCGACGCGGTCGTGAGTTTTTATTTCGAATTTTACATCGGCGAACAATGTGTCGCCGGAAAATGATTTTGATAGTTGACTTGCCTGTAAAAGAATCATGATTTCACCTCTACTTTATTCTACATGAATAACGATTAAGAAGGAATGTGTTATTCATGTCACATAACTTTCACATAGTAAACATAACTACGACATGGTATAATAAAGTGCTGTGAATTATATCACAATACATTAGAAACTGGGTGATTGGGATGTCGAAAGAAGAGATAAAAATTCCTAAGGCCACCCTGAAACGATTACCGCTTTATTATCGATTCGTGGACACATTATATAACTCGAATGTCGACCGCGTCTCATCCAAGGAATTAAGTGAAGGTCTGCAGATCGACTCAGCGACCATCAGACGGGATTTTTCGTATTTCGGAGAACTCGGCAAGAAAGGGTACGGCTATAATGTTTCGTATCTGCTTAATTTCTTTAAGACGACGCTGCAGCAGGACATGATAACAAAGGTGGCAATTATCGGGGTGGGTAACCTCGGTACTGCTTTAGTGAACTACAACTTCACTGTAAGCGACCGGATGAAGATTGCAGCAGCATTTGATACGAATCCTGAAGTCATCGGCAGGCATATCGGGAGAATTGAGGTCCAGGATATTGAACATTTTGAAGAAGTTATTAAAAAGCAGGACATTCAGATAGTTATTCTGACTGTGCCGGGTGCTGCTGCTCAGTCGTTAGCAAATCGGGTGACAAAAGCAGGAATTAAAGGTATATTAAACTTTACACCGGAACGTTTAACTGTACCTTCAAGTGTTCATGTTCATCATATTGATCTCGGCATTGAGTTACAGTCTTTAATATTCTTTATGAAAAATCATTAGGAGGAAGAAATATGTTCTTAATTACTACTTTAGGGTTTGCTTCAGGACCAGTTCTCTTATTCCTTGGTGTCATCGCCTTGATTATATTCGGACCTAAGAAGCTGCCTGAATTCGGTCGTGCGATGGGCTCATCACTGAAAGAGTTCAAGGATGCGACAGACGGCATTATGAAAGACCACGACAAAGAAGATAACAATGACGTTCGTAAATAATAAGTTGAAGACGGCAGCTTGTTGCCGTTTTTTTTATGAGGAGGGAAATACCTCAAATGAATAAAGATGATTTAACGATAGTAGAACATCTGGAAGAACTGAGAAAGCGGCTGATGATCATCGCCTACTTCCTGGCTGGGGGCGTCATGATCGGTTTCTTCTTCGGTAAACGCGTGACCAAGTTTTTGACGAAAGATGACGTCCCGAAGGAAATCGCCTTGAACTACTTCAAAGTGACTGATCCTTTGACCATCTATATTACAGTCATCATGCTGATTGCAGTCATAATTATCTCACCGGTCATTCTGTATCAATTATGGGCATTTGTATCACCTGGTCTGCACCCGAAAGAACGAAAGGTGACACTGAGCTACATTCCGATCAGTATCGTACTGTTTCTCATCGGTCTGACGTTCAGCTATTTCATCATCTTTCCTTACATGATTCACTTCACACTCGGTCTGGCTGCTGAGATGGGGGTTAATCAGATGATCGGTGTCAGGGAATACTTCAACGAACTATTGAAGTTCACGATTCCATTCGGCTTTGTCTTCCAGCTGCCTATACTGCTGTTATTTCTGACAAGACTCGGCATCATCTCGCCAAAATTTCTGAAGAAGAATCGGAAATATGCGTATTTTGGTCTGATGGTCATCGCCGCTATCATTGCACCGCCTGACGTGATGACTTATATTATCTTCGTCCTACCGATGATTGTGCTTTATGAAGTGAGCATACAAATCAGTAAGATCGGTTACAGACAATATTTAAAGGCCGAGCAGCAGCAGCTTGAGGAAGAATTAAATAAAGACTGAACCATCTCGGACAGCGGGATGGTTTTTTTGACTCTTCGTGCTAAAATTAAATTATGAATATATGTGTATAAGAAATGAGGACATCATCAATGGAATGGACGAGAGACATGCGTTACAGAAAAATGGCGGAAGTAGCTGATGATGAATATCTGCAGCTGCTTGAGCAGACTGATAAATCCCCGTGGCGTCAGCACTTTCATATACAGCCACCGACTGGACTGATGAATGACCCGAACGGCTTTGTCTATTATAACGGTGAATACCACTTGTTCTATCAGTGGTTCCCGCTCGGTGCAGTTCATGGGGTCAAATACTGGTACCATTTGACGTCAAAGGATCTAGTGACATTCACCCCACATGGCATAGCATTAGCACCTGATACGGAATATGACTCCCACGGTGCGTACAGCGGCTCAGGGATTGTCGTGGACGGCGAACTAAATCTTGTTTATACCGGCAATCATCGCACAGCAGACTGGGAGCGCATTCCTTATCAGCTGGTAGCAGTGCTGGATGCAAAAGGAGATTTCATCAAACGGGAACAACCAATCATCAGAGGACCAGAGGAAGGTTATACAGAGCATTTCAGAGATCCGAAAGTATGGTATGACAACGGTATTTATTATGCTGTCATGGGGGCGCAGCGTCATGACGAAACCGGGACAATTGTCGTCTATCGCTCAAAGAATTTTAAGGATTGGGAGTTCATCTTCGAACTTAAGACAGCCTATACAAATTTCGGCTATATGTGGGAGTGTCCGGACTATTTTGAACTGGACGATCATGACGTTGTATTGTTCTGTCCGCAAGGTATTGAAGCATCTGGCGATCAGTTTCAGAATATTTATCAATCCGGCTACTTAATCGGTTCGCTTAATAAATCGACGTTTGAAATGACGCACGGGGAGTTCACTGAACTCGATAACGGCTTTGACTTCTATGCGCCGCAGACGACAGTAGATAAAGACGGCAGACGAATTCTGTTCGGCTGGATGGGGCTGCCGGATACAGACTATCCGACTGATCAATACAACTGGGCCCACTGTCTGACGATTCCTCGCGAGTTGACTGTTGAGGACGGAAGATTACGTCAGCGACCCCTGAAAGCATGGGAATCGCGCCGCGGTGAAGTCGAAACAGCTGAAGGTTATGCGATGAAGCATAATATCAAGCTGCATCCGTATGAAGGGTCCTGCTATGAACTGATTGTCGACATATTGGAGAATGAATCGACGGAGTTCTATATAGAACTCCGTGTATCGAAGAAAGAGTCGACACTGTTAATCTATAACAAACAGGAAAGACGTTTTACGCTCGACCGATCAGAAAGTGGACAGCTTTGCCAGGAAGTAAACGGAACGACACGTTCTGTAGTGCTGGACAGCGATTTGAAGCAACTTCAGATTTTTATGGACGAGTCGAGTATCGAAATCTTTTTGAATGACGGTGAACGAGTAATGACGTCGCGAATATTCCCGTCTGATGACGCACGAGGAATCAGAACTTCGACAGAATCAGGGCAAGTGTATTTCAAATTTACCAAATATGATTTTCAGGAAAAACAGTACTAAAGATAAAATAATTGTCATCAATGCAAAAGAGCCGCTCATCAATTTTTGAGCGGCTCTTTAACGTAATTATTATTTTTTAATGATCAGTCGGTTTTCAACGGTTGCGATTTCTTTCGGACCTGGTTCAGAACCGATTGTACCGAATGGCATCTGAGCAATTAGTTTCCATGTTTTTGGCAGACTGAATGTTTCGTAGACCTGCTCATCGATCACGCCATCATAATGCTGTAGCGACGCGCCTAGGCCTTTAACAGCAAATGCTGTCCAGATCGCGTATTGATGCATAGCGTTAGTATGTTCGCTCCACACTGGAAATTTTTCGGCATAAGCCGGTGCTTTTTCCTGAAGTCCTTTGACGACCCCTGTGTCTTCAAAGAATAGTACAGTTCCGTAACCCGCTTTAAAGCTGTTCATTTTCTGTTCAGTCTCTGAAAAGTCTCTGTCCGGCCCCATTAATTCTTTTAATGCATCTCTAGTCAGATCCCATAGCTGCTTGTGGTTATCATTTAGTAATAATACAACACGTGTACTTTGTGAATTGAACGCAGAAGGAACAAATTTAACTGCTTCAGTTAAGATTTTTTCAATTTCAGTATCTGAAATCGGTGATTTCGGTTCAAGATGATAGACTGAACGTCTTTTTTCCATTGCACCTTCTAAATGTTTGTATTCCTGCTTGTCTTCTTTTTTGTTAAATAAACCCATGATTATCTCTCCCTGTTTTATAATTGTTTAAAACTACTTATTGATTACTTTTTATACATGACCCGAATACCAATGCCGTTCGGATCTCTTACTATCTCTGAATTCCCGTCTCGTTCAGTAGTTAAGCCTAATTCAGTCAATTTCTTTTTAAAATGTTCGAAATCTTCGATATTAGGGAAATTAATCTCGTGCTTTCGAAGTCCTGGATCAGTCAGCTCAGCTGAAGTAGCCGCACCTCCCCAAGTGTTTAAACCGAGATGATGGTGGTAACCTCCCGCGCTCATGAAGGCCGCCTGTGCACCGTACAACGTCATAATGTCGAGGCCGAAGACGTCTTCATAAAATTTAATAGTCTGCGGCAGCTCTTTCACCGATAAATGCACGTGACCCATTACCGTGTCAGGATGAAGTCCTTCAAATGGTCTGCCGTCCTTTGAATCCAGCACACCTTGAAAATCCATCTCAACAGTTGCCATGTTAATGTAGCCGGTCGCTTCATAAGTCCATTCTTCAGAAGGAACATCGCGATATATTTCAATGCCGTTACCTTCTGGATCCTGCAGATAAAGCGCTTCTGAAACGTAGTGATCACTTGCCCCGCTTAATGGATACTGTGTATTGATCAGATGCTGGAACACATTCCCGAGTTCTGTGCGGGAAGGAACGAGAAATGCCATATGATACAGTCCGGCCTGCCGATCTTTACGCTCAGTCTTTGTTTCGTAAAGGTAGAGGAGCGGACGTTCTCCTATGCCGAGTACAGTGTATTCAGCGTTACGTTCGAGAACGTTTAGACCGATAATATCGCTGTAAAATCGAATCGAATTATCTAAAAAATTGACGTTCAAATGTACTGCACCCATATGAGTGGTATTGCTAAAATATTTAGTCTCCATAGTAACTCCTTAGTATATAAGTTATACTTGATATATTTATTATACTTTATCATTTCATTAATGTAAAGTAAATAATATGATGAATTCTATAAAAATGATTTTAAATTGCAAAAAAGATATTTCATTAATATATATATTATTAAGAGTAGGTAACAATCTTCCTTCTTCGTAGCAATCAAGTATGTTTTCTTATATAATTGAAATTAACCATTAACTGGAGGAATCGTAAATGCATAAGTTTAAATATAGTATTTGTCTAACAGTGCTTTTAACTGGTGCGCTGGTGAGTTCAACAACTTATGCTGCAGAATCAGAAAAAAACACAACATCTAGTGATAGTATCGAGATCGTTTCTACTGAAATTGCAACAGTTGAAGATAAGAGTACAGATAATATCGAAATTGTTTCACCTGAAATCCCAGTAACAGAACCAGAAGAAGAAAATGTACCTTCAACTCCGGTAGAACAAAAACCAGTAGAACAAAAACCAGTAGAACAAAAACCAGAACCGAAACCAGATGTAGAATCAAAGCCGCTGCCAAAAGTACCTCAGTTACCAGCTGAGACTCCTGCCACGCCGCCTTCAGTAGAACAGCCGCCTGCAATAGAACAGCCGACTGTCGAAATACCTCAGACAGAACAACCGACTGTCGAGCAGCCGACTATTGAGTATCCAACGACAGAACAGCCGCCCGTACAAAGTGAGCCGCCTGTTGTGCCATCAGAACCGTCAGTGCCATCAGTACCTGAGCAGCCGGCACCAACCAACCCAGAATCATCAGAAAATACGACCCAACTGCTTCCTAGTGACACTTACAGTGAAATTAAGGCTGGAAAATTCTCTCCTCATAAAGGTGAAAAGTATTACCTTGCACTTGATGAGAAAGTAAATAAACTGGTCACTCAGAAAGTTGATAAAGCTGAAGTGAAAAAAGCTAAAGCTATGATGAAAAAGAGTGACAAGCAGCATCTTAAAAAACCGAAAAAGATGAAAAGCCTTCCTGATACAGGAGAGCATACAGATATACTGCTGACTGGATTCAGCCTGTTACTAATCGGACTTTTCTTCCTGCGTAAAACATCGGTTCACTAAAAAACAATAGACGCGAGATCAGGAATCATCCTGGTCCCGCGTCTTTTTTTAAAACTGTGAATCATCGATACCACTGATATAGTCTTCCAGATAGGCAACAATTTCCTTCAATGTACCTTCTTCAAATGGTGATTTCAGATGCGCTTCCTTAACTAATGCGTTAAAAGGCAGTGAGCCGCCGAGCTGACATAGATGTAAATAATCCTGCCATGCAGCATCGAAGTCTTCACGGCTGCGTTTAAAGAACTGGAACGCACACACTTGAGCAAGTGTATAGTCGATGTAGTAGAACGGTGAACTGAATACATGTCCCTGACGGTGCCAGAGCGAGCCTTCAGCGAGAGGATAAATGCCGTCATAGTCACGATGAGGCAAATATTTATGTTCAAGTTCAGTCCATACTTGTCGCCGTTCTTCAGGTGTCATCTCCGGACGTTCGTAGACACGATGCTGAAATTCGTCGATGGCCACGCCATATGGCAGGAACTGAACGGCATCACCGATATGCTTGTATTTGAATTTGTCAGCGTTGTTAAAGAACAAATCTAGCCATGGGTAAGTGAAGAACTCCATACTCATGGAATGAATTTCACAAGACTCATGCGTCGGCCATAAGTAATCAGGTACTTCAAGCTCGCGTGAAGAATACACTTGGAAAGCGTGTCCTGCTTCGTGAGTCAGTACGGTAATGTCATGATCTGTCGTATTGAAGTTTGCAAAGATGAATGGTGCGTTGTAGTTATCGATAAATGTACAGTAACCACCCGCTTCCTTACCTTTCTTTGCCTCAACATCAAAGAGCTCGCGCGCCATCATGAATTTATAAAATTCACCTGTTTCAGGACTCAACTCTTCATACATTTTACGACCGTTTTCGAGGATTACTGATGGTGTATCTTTCGGATTTTCATTACCGCTTAAAAAGAGAATCGATTCATCATAATATTTCAGTTGGTCGACTCCGATGCGCTTAGCCTGTCTGTCGTAAAGCTTTGTCGCAAGAGGAACAACTTCATCTTTGATCTGCTGACGATAGCTGCTGACCATTGCCTGATCGTAGTCAATGCGCTGCATACGCATATAACCCAGCTCAATGAAGTTCTCGAATCCTAATTTCTGAGCGATCTCGTGACGGACTTTAACAAGACGGTCATAAATATCGTCAAAATTTTTCATGTGCGCACTCATAAATTCCTGGACTTTAAGAGTGGCTTCTTTACGGACGGCACGGTCAGTGGACTGAGTATAAGGTGCCATCTGAGCTAAGTTCAGAAATTTACCGTCGTATTCGAGTTCAGCACTGGCAATCAATTTTGAGTATTCGCTGCTGATCTTGTTTTCCTCGTTGATCAAGTCTTTGACGTCGTCAGAATATGAATTGACGATATTATAAGCAAGACTGAATAGTTGCGACCCAAGCTTATCTTCGAGCGTTTCTTTAAACGGACTTGTCGTCAACGCCTTAAAATAATCAGCTTCAAGTGCTGCGAGCTCTGCTGCATGGTTATCGAAGTAATCACGTTCAGCTGAATAGAATTCGTCATTTGTATCAATAGAGGCGCGAATCATCGCGAGTGAATAATTGGTGTTGATGTCATTACGGATACGGTTCAGTTCTTTGATTACTTCCATCTGTGCTTCCGCTGAATCAGCAGCGGAGAACTTTTCAAGCAGCAAATCAAATTTCTGTTTTGTTTCGTCCAGATCCGGACGTGCGTATACATAATCTTTAAAAGTTGTCGTCATATCAATTCTCCTTTTCCTTTGTTGACTTAATATTACAATATTCATTCGAATTTTGAAATATATTTCAGAAGGTGTAATATGATATTATTGAACGAAAAGGGGATGACGTAATGACGAAGATTAAAGAAGATTTAATGCTTAAAACCGCAGAGCTTGTCCGATTGACACACGAGGCGAAAATTCCTGTCATGATTCTGTTTGAAGGAGTGGCAGCTTCAGGCAAGTCACGCCTTGCCAATGAACTGCTGCTTGCACTTGATGCGAAGTATACACAGTTTTATGCGACGAAGACACCGACCACTGAAGATTTGCGTCTGCCATTTTTATATCCGTATTGGAAGAACTTGCCTGCAAGAGGAGAGGTCACGATTTATTTCCGCAGCTGGTATGCGAGTATGCTGGACTACGAGGAACATGGCTTGAAGAAGGAAGTTTATAAGGACTACAAAGTACTGCTGGAAGAAATTGAAGTATTCGAAAATCTCCTCATTAATGATGGATACGAAATTATCAAATTCAATGTAGAAATCAGTGAAAAGAAACGTAAGGAACATATAGAAAAGACGAAAGAAAACCCGTTGACACGCTGGAAAGCGGAAGAGTTCGAACATGCGATTCCTAAAGAAACTTATCTTGATGGCATGAAAAAACTCGTTAAAGCGACAGATGCAATTTCACCGTGGACAATCATCAATTACAGTGAACGGAATCAGGCTATCAACGATATGTACGAAGTGATTATCGAGCGTCTGGAAGCAGCACTGAAAAAACAGAAGAAAAAGAAGAAGCAACCAGCTGATGGTAAGTTCACTAAAAACTTTACAACAGACCTGTTTGTTGATACAGAAGACGACATGTCTAAAAAAGATTATAAGAAGATACTTCCTGAACTGCAGGACCGCATGAGAGAAATTCAGTATGCACTCTATGAGAAGAAAGTCCCGCTCATTCTCGTCTATGAAGGGATGGATGCGGCTGGTAAAGGCGGGAACATCAAACGCGTCCGCGAAAGTCTTGATCCGACAGGATACGAAGTGAATGCGATATCAGCACCGACTGAAACAGAGCTCAGCTATCCTTATTTATGGCGTTTTGCAGTCGACCTTCCAAGAACAGGGCATATAGAAATCTTTGACCGCAGCTGGTATGGACGTGTTCTTGTAGAACGTGTCGAAGGATTTGCAAGTACTGATGAGTGGCAGCGTGCTTATGAGGAGATTAAGGATTTTGAGAAGAGTCTGCTTATTGAAGGAGCGATTGTCATTAAGTTCTTCCTTGTGCTGGATAAGGACGAGCAGTTGAAGCGGTTTGAGGAGCGTCAGAATACACCTGACAAACAGTGGAAGATTACAGATGAAGACTGGCGGAACCGCGAGAAATGGGATATTTATCTTGAAGCGAGCAAGGACATGATCGACAAGACATCAACAGAAGATGCCCCGTGGGTCATCATTCCTGCCAACAACAAAAAAGCAGCGCGTATTAAGGCGCTAAAGACCATTATTGAGCATTGTGAAAAGCGGCTCAACATATAAATATAAATGTATATTAAAATGACGTCATGGCAGATGCCGTGACGTCATTTTTTAATACAGTATATGTTTTACAGCTGTCCAGATGAACTGGGTAGAAAGCTTTGCTTTTTCAGCTGCCTTTTCAATCTGGTCACTGAAGCCGAGCTGAATCAGGACGACGAATGAATTCATCGCCATATGTGCAACAATCGGTACAATGATGCGCCGCGTCGCTACATATAGCCCGGCAAAGACAAATGCCATCCCCATGTAGATCAGTGTATGGTCAAAATCATTATGAGCAGCTGAGAAGATAAAGCCGCTGATGGCGCCCGCTATAATAAACGCCGCCCATCTTGGTAACTTGATGAGCTCGTACAGTTCGCCGAAAATGACTTTGCGGAAGACGAACTCTTCTAAAATCGGGCCGACAATAGCGATGAGAATAATGAATATCGGAAATTGTCTAGCGACTTCCAGAATATCAGTCGTGTTCTGACTTTCGATTGGCTGTTTAAATATATAGACATTAATCATATTCATGATCATCTGTGCGAACAATGCGAGGAACAATCCTGCAATCATCCAAGTAATCGTATAGCGCCAGCTTTCCTTACGAGAGCGTTCAAGCGTCGTTTCGTTGATGATAGCCCGGTTGACGAAATAGACCAGAATAGACGCGACGATGAATCCTCCGACAAGAAATGGGATGGTTCTCGCGAATAATTCATCCTGCGTCAAACCGGCATTTCTATATAAAAGCACAGGAATGAGTGATGACAGTTGTGAAGCGGCATAGAGAAGGACAATTAAAATATTGACCCAGATACGTTTGATTTTCATGATATACTCCTTTAATTCAAGCTACTGTCTTATTGTACATTATATTTAGATAACCGTAAAAAATAATACAGCAAAATCATTGCTTTTTTGACCTTCTTTGATTATTATTTAATTGTTAGCACTTTACGTGAAAGAGTGCTAGGTCATTTTATATAATCTGAGGAGGAAGTATCGTGTTAAAACCATTAGGTAATCGTATCGTAGTTGAAAAGACTGAAAAAGAACAGACAACAGCAAGTGGCATCATCTTGACTGACTCAGCAAAAGAAAAGTCAAATGAAGGAACAATCGTTGCTGTAGGACCTGGACGCTTACTTGATAACGGGACACGTGCTGAAATGGAAGTTTCAGTCGGCGACCGCATCGTGTATTCTCAGTTTGGTGGTACTGAAGTGAAGCTTGGTGAAGACAAGTACTTAGTACTATCTGAAGACGACATCCTGGCAATCGTAGAATAACTATAAATGAATTTCTAAATATACTGACTATCAAATAGGAGGATTTATTGGAATGGCTAAAGAAATCAAATTTTCAGAAGATGCAAGACGTTCAATGCTGGCAGGTGTGGATAAATTAGCGAATGCCGTTAAAGTGACTTTAGGACCTAAAGGACGTAACGTCGTGCTCGATAAAAAATTTGTTGCACCTCTTATCACAAATGACGGTGTGACAATCGCGAAAGAAATTGAACTTGAAGATCCATACGAAAATATGGGTGCGAAACTCGTGGCAGAAGTAGCGAACAAAACAAATGAAATCGCTGGGGACGGTACAACTACAGCGACAGTCCTTGCACAGGCGATGATTCAGGAAGGCCTGAAAAACGTCACAAGTGGAGCCAATCCGGTCGGCATCCGTCAAGGAATCGACAAAGCAGTGACAGTAGCGCTCGAAGAATTAAAATCAATCTCTAAAGAAGTATCAAGCAAAGAAGAGATTGCGCAAGTCGGGGCCATTTCAGCAGCAGACGAAGAAATCGGTCAGTTCATCTCTGAAGCGATGGAGAAAGTCGGTAACGACGGTGTCATCACCATCGAGGAGTCTAAAGGCTTTAAAACAGAACTTGAAGTCGTAGAAGGTATGCAGTTTGACCGTGGTTATGCATCTCCTTATATGGTGACAGATTCAGAGAAGATGGTTGCAGACTTAGAAAATCCATTCATTCTGATCACTGATAAGAAAATCTCATCATTCCAGGACATTCTGCCAGTCTTAGAGCAAATCGTTCAGACATCACGTCCGTTACTGATTGTCGCTGAAGATGTAGAAGGCGATGCGCTGACTAATATCGTACTGAACCGCTTACGTGGTACATTCACAGCAGTGGCAGTGAAAGCACCAGGATTCGGTGACCGTCGTAAGGCAATGCTTGAAGACCTTGCGATTCTGACAGGTGGACAAGTGATTACAGACGACCTTGGCCTTGAACTGAAAGAAACAACAGTCGACATGCTGGGTACAGCAGCAAGAGTACATGTCACTAAAGATGATACAACGATTGTTGAAGGTAAAGGCGATTCAAATAACATCGATGCACGCGTTGGACAATTGAAATCACAGATCGAAGAGACTACATCAGAATTCGATAAAGAAAAATTACAGGAACGCTTAGCGAAACTTGCAGGTGGCGTTGCAGTCATTAAAGTCGGTGCAGCAACAGAGACGGAACTTAAAGAACGTAAACTCCGTATCGAAGATGCACTGAACTCAACACGTGCAGCAGTAGAAGAAGGAATCGTTGCAGGTGGCGGTACAGCATTAGTATCCATCTACAATAAAGTCGCTGAAATCGAAGCAGCAGGAGACGTCGCAACAGGCGTGAAAATTGTACTGAAAGCACTAGAAGCACCAATTCGTCAAATCGCTGAGAACGCAGGACTTGAAGGTTCAGTCATCGTTGAAAAAATAAAACATGCTGATACAGGTGTCGGTTACAACGCAGCAACAGACGAGTGGGTCAATATGATTGAAGCGGGAATCGTTGATCCAACAAAAGTAACACGTTCAGCATTACAAAATGCAGCATCAGTTGCAGCGATGTTCTTAACAACAGAAGCAGTCGTTGCAGAAATTCCGGAAAAAGAAGCACCAATGCCAGATATGGGCGGCATGGGCGGAATGCCAGGGATGATGTAAGACAAAAAGGCAGCACTTTCCAGTTAATTCTGGGAAGTGTTTTTTTGTCATTTTATAATAAATAAAAAACCTCACTGATACAGTGAGGTGTTGGTATGAGTACCACTTTTACGCTTTAAGCTTATTTTAACTTATCTATGATCTTTTAGAATGAAGTGAAGTACTTCTAAAATTATTATAACAAATTTTTTTAATAAATCTACTATTAAATTTATTTATAATATTCAAAAAATATAGTGTGCATTATATAATGGTAATGATATATTTACATTATTAAACAAAGGAGATGAATGTATGGTAAATAGAAAATCCTCATATATTCTTAGTTTAGACATTGGTACTGCAAGTGTAGGCTATTCAGCAATGGATTATCAATTTAATATATTGAAATATCATAACAAAGATGCAATTGGAGTTCTTACATTTGAATCTGCAAATACTGCAATGGAGAGACGTCTTCAAAGGGGAGCAAGAAGGAGATATAATCGCCGAATAAAACGACTAGGTTTACTCCAGGAGGTGTTGGTACCTCTTGTCAAAAATCCTAACTTCTATAAATATGAAAAAATTTCACAATGGAAAAATATTAATCATGACTTTCAGGGTAAGTCTTTAACAGAAGTGCTGAAGTATTTAGGGGAAAATGAAAGAGAATACCCAACAATCTATCATTTGCAAAATGCTATCCTCAATGAAAAAAAGAAATTTGATCCTGAATTAATATATATAGCTTTATATCATCTCGTTAAATATCGTGGTCATTTCTTGTTCGATCAACTGGATTTAAGTCAAAGAACTGGTAATGAAGGAGTCAATGATTTAAAAGAATTAATCGAAAGTTTTGAAACATTGAACGAAATAAATTTAAAGATTGATGACTCTGAATTAGAAAAATTTTATAAGATATTGAAGCAAGATGAATCGACGCGTAATGATCGCTGGAAACAATTAAGCAAGTTACATAAGGCTCTATCAGAAGTATTTAGAATGTTATTAGGGATGACTTTTAAAGAATTTGGATTGTTTGTAGGTATGGAGAACTATGAAGAACTCAAAGAAGAAAAGAAATCTTATACATTAACCGGAGATTTTACAGAATCGATGAGTGAACAACTGACGCAGGAACAGCGTGATTTTATTGACCTTGGTAATAAGGTCTATATGTCGTTGGTTTTAGAAGAGATTTTAAAAAATGCGGCATGTATTTCAGAATCTAAGGTCAATGATTACAATAGATTTAAAGAAGAACTGAAAAATGTTAAGGACATCATTTATAAAAAAGATAAGACTAAAAAATTATTCACTGATATCTTTGTATCTTCTAAGGAAGCCATTAGAAACTATGAAGAGTTGCCAAATGACGAGAACTATAAAAAATTATGTCTATTTGATAGATACTTAAAGCATCCAAAAACTAAATATGAAGAATTGAAAAAGGAACTGAAAAAGCATATTGATGATAATCATCCATATAGTCAAAAACTTGAGGAAGATAAGCTTTTAAGAGTATTGAATACAGTTGATAATTCAAGTATACCTATGCAAAATAATTTATATGAAGCAGAAATTATTTTAAAGAATCAGCAACAATATCATAAAGAGATTACAGATGAAATGATCGGTAAAGTTTTAAGTCTCATTAGATTCAGAATTCCTTATTATGTAGGTCCTTTGGTCAAACAATCAGATAATCAGAAATTTGGATGGATGGTAAGAGAAAGTAACGAGAGAATCACACCCTGGAATTTCGATAAGATCATTAATCGTTCTGTTAGTGCAGAAAAGTTCATCCGGAAAATGACGAATAAATGCACATATTTAATAAATGAAGATGTATTGCCGAAACACAGCTTGCTGTATCAAGAAATGGAAGTATTAAATGAATTGAATGGTATCCAGATTAGACCGGAAAATGCCGCAAAGCACAAAAAGTATCGACTGGAATCAAACATAAAGAAATATGTATTCGATGAAATATTTAAGAAAAACAAAACTGTGACACATAAGACTTTGCTAGATAAGATGAAAAAAACAGAACACCGTTTACATTTTTATTCGGTTGATGAGAAGTTAAAAATATTTGGTACACAAGACGAGACTAAGTTTACTTCTAAGCTTTCAACTTACCAGGATATGAATAGAATTATTGGGGATATAGAAGGAAATTATGAAATGATTGAAGAACTTGTATTATGGATTACTATTTTTGAAGACAAAAAAATATTGGCCGAAAAAATTGAAAAAAGTTATCCAGAGCTTACGAAAAACCAAGTAGAAGCCTTGAAGAAACTTAATTACTCAGGATGGGGAAGAGTAAGCAGCAGACTTTTAAACACGGATTATAGAGGTCATTCAGTCATTAATTTACTTAGAAGAACAGATCAGAACTTCATGGAGATCATTACAAGCAAAGATTATGGATTTAAAGATTTTATAGCTGATGAAAACCATATAGAACATCAGCTGGTACGTTACAATGATGTAGCGGCGCTTGCAACTTCTCCGGCACTAAAAAAAGGAATTTGGAATACACTTGAGATAGTCAGGGAATTAGTTTCAATATTTGGAGAACCATCTGAAATAGTCATGGAGTTTGCGAGAGAAGACGGTGAAAAAGGTAAGAAACAAAAATCAAGAAAGCAGATTTGGGAAGACACTATAAAGAATAACGGTTTAAATTCAATTGACGAATACAAAATGGTGATAGAAGAAGCAGCTGGAACTGACTTTAACTTTAAAGAAGACAAATTGTGGCTATATCTTTCACAGAATGGTAAATGTATGTACACTGGTCAGCGAATTGATATTGATAAATTGATGGCTGATAAGGGAAATCATTTATATGAGACAGATCATATATATCCACAGCGCTTACTGAAAGATGACAGTATTAATAATAAAGTACTTGTATTAAAAACAGCGAATCAGCACAAATCAGGTGACGCTCTACCGCTTGAGAAGATGGCTGAAAATAATAAAGGAGCTATGATCAGCTACTGGAAGAAATTGAATGATAATGGCCTTATCAGTAGTAGTAAGCTGTCTAAGTTGATGAAACCTACATTAACTGAACTTGATAAAGAAGGATTTATACAGAGACAGCTTATAGAGACAAGACAAATTTCATCACACGTGAGAGATTTCTTAATAGAAGAATATCCAAAAACGAAAGTAATTTCAATGAAATCACGCTTTGTAAGTGATTTTAGAAAGAAATTTGAAATCCCAAAAATCCGAGAATTAAATGACAGTCATCATGCTGTGGATGCCTATTTGAATGGCGTGGTTTATCAAGCTGGAAGAGTATTATACCCAACAACAGACTTTTTTGATTTTAACTTTAAGCGTGAAAAAGTAATTGAAAAGTGGAAAGCAATGGGAGAAGATTTAAACCAGAAGCAAAAAAAGGATGATTTCTTTTTCTTGAAAGGCATAGAAAATCTTGAACTATCACCCGGAGAATTTTTAATATCAAAAATTAAAATGGACATTGATCGTTTTAAATTTAATTATGTCAGAAAAACAGGAGCTCAAGAAAGCGCTTTTTATAAACAACAAGCATTTTCTCCTAAAGTAAATAAAGCAAAATATGATTCAGAAAAAACTAGTTTTGCTATATATAAAGAAATGAAAGTACTTAAGTCTCACGCCATATTCTATAAAGAAAAAAATAAAAAAGGGAAAATCAATGGAAGATATAGCATCATAGACGAATTAGTTATTGAAAGTTATCAAAATAAAAATTTATCAGAGCATGATTTAGCGTTTTACTTAGCAAAACGAGATTCTAAAAATGAGGTTGTAGAAGCAAAATATTTATTTGAAGTTAATAAAGGGAATTTAATCTACTTAAATGGACATCCCTGTTATTTTGTATCAAGTGGTGAAGTTATTAACGGTAAACAATTTGAATTAACCATTGATGAACAGCTTCGTTTAAAAAATTCATTAAGTGATTATTCTAAACTAAATGCTGAAGAAATGAATGGTCTTTACAAAAAAATAGCTGAAAAAATGATAACAGATTATCCACATCTCTTACCGAAAAAAAATTCAGAGCAGAAAAAAGAAAAAATAATGGATTATTTTGAAACGACTGAGATGACGTTAGAAGATTACCAAAAATGTATGAAAGAAGTCTTTAAAGTAGTAGGAGCAAATGCTGGTCGGTCCGATTACTTAGGAGGTAGAATGAATAGTTTGTCTGACACAACATTTTTTGGTAAAGAGCAAAAAGCTAAAATTCAATATCAATCTATTACTGGACTAAGATCTACAAAACCTAAGTCGTTATTTAAATTAGCGGAGTCAATGAAATGAGTTTTCGTACAGTAGTGATTACAAAGGAGTCTAAACTTTCATTAAGGATGAATCACCTTGTTGTGAAATCAGATACTTTAGCACAAATCCCTATTGGAGAAATTTCTTGTTTAATTATTGAAAATCCGAACATTATAATTACAGGTCATTTAATGAATGCACTTACTGAAAATAAGATAATGACTATCATTTGTGGTAAAAATCATTTGCCACAAACTTTCCTTCAGGCAGTATATGGTCATCACCGTCAGTCTAGATTGATTGAGCAGCAATTTGGTTGGCAAAAAAATTATAAAGAACGACTCTGGCAGTTAATTATTCAAAAGAAAATCGCCAATCAAAAACAACTATTAAACCATTATTATAGACAATTAAATTTAACGATATTTGATGAATATATTGATGATACAGAACTAGGCGACTATTCAAATAGAGAAGGACACGCAGCTAAAGTATATTTCAATTTATTCTTTAGCAATGAAATCACACGTGATACTGAACATGCTAAAAATGCCGCATTAGATTATGGTTATCAAATTCTCATGGCCATATTTGCGAGAACAATTGTCAGTAAAGGATACCTAACTGAAATAGGAATCAAACATAGAAACGAGTTTAATCTATACAATCTTGCTTCTGATTTAATGGAAGTCATGCGACCACTTATTGATTCAACAGTGTTAAAAGTAATTGATGACCAGTTTGAAAAAGAAGAAAAGCGAAAAATTGCAAATGTCTTAAATCAAAAAGTAGTAATAAATAATAAGATGTACTATTTAGTCAATGCCATTGAGATTTATGTTGAAAGTGTATTTAAATATTTATCAACTGGAAATGAGAAATATATTAAATTTCCAAGTTGGAAGTATTAAAGGGGATATACATGGAGGCGAAATATTTGAGGCTATTTGTTATGTTTGACTTACCAGTAGATACTTCAAGAGAAAGACGTGCTTATCGACATTTTGTTAAATATTTAACCAATGAGGGATACGTAAGAATTCAATATTCGATTTATAGTAAGTTAATTTTTAATAGAGGAACACTATTACATCAGATGAATAAGTTGAAAAGAGAAGTGCCACTCAACGGGACAGTTCAGACATTAACTGTGACAGAAAAGCAGTTCAGTGAAATGGCTTATCTAGTTGGAGAGGCGCCTCAAGGGATGATAGGACTTCGAACAGATCGAGTGATTGAACTATGAAGATTGCGAGCAACCTTTCGGCAGTCATTGATATTAATGAAAAGGAACTTAATGTCATAGCTTTTGAAGATACCTATCAATGCAATGAGTTTATCCGAAACTTGCTGAATTATCTTTGTTCTAAAGAAGACGGAGATGACCTGTTCAGCGAACTTATCGATGAAGATATCTCCACTGTTAATGTAAAGTCCTTTCATAGTATTGTGATTAATTGTGGCACATTGGATTTAATATCAGAAAAACAGATGAAAGATGCTTTGTTGAAAAGAATTGAGCATGATTGCATGGGTAGTGAGGATATAGGAAAAGTTTATGAAAAGATTGAACGTGAAATCGGGAGATTGACTTCACTAGTAAAAATCAATGATGAACAATATCAAATTGAGTTAGATGAAACACAATTACAATTCAAACAATTTCTAAAGTTATTTAAAATAGATGTACATAATGATTTCAGTAACTTAAATGCGGTACAAGCACGAAAAGCATGTATTGACTTGTTGATGGATAAAAAGAAGGAAAACATATTGTTCTTATTATTTCCTGAAGCAAATTTAGGCGTGAGAGATATGAAGAGTTTTCTTGATTTGGTTAGAAGTTACGATATGACAACTATAATAGTGACAAATCATCCTTATTTTATGTTAGAAGCGGATAATTTAGCTCTGAGTAAACAGAATATGACTTTATTCGATATTAATCAAGTTAGAGAAGAGTTAAAAGCAATGTTTCCTGAAGATACGATTGATGCGAAAGTCATTAAGCAAATCGCAATAAATGAATTTACTGCTAATCCTATTATTAAAGATGAAAGATACATTAAATTTATCAATGAATACTGATGATGTATAATAATAAGTAACTATACACTATACCTCACTTTCATTATAAAGCATGGTTTGAAACCTATATATTCGTTATTTGAGGTTTTAGAACTATGATCTTTTAGAATGAAGTGAAACACTTCATCAAGTATTTCCTTATACTTCTTTGTTTTAGAACTATGATCTTTTAGAATGAAGTGAAACGAAACAGATTACAAACACCGCAAATGGACTGTTTTAGAACTATGATCTTTTAGAATGAAGTGAAACTAATACGTTGATACTACCTGTTATAAAAGTGTTTTAGAACTATGATCTTTTAGAATGAAGTGAAACTGAATGAGATGCAGCTGGCTTGCGCTCTTTGTTTTAGAACTATGATCTTTTAGAATGAAGTGAAACACAGGCAGAAGACATCTATAACGAATACGCGTTTTAGAACTATGATCTTTTAGAATGAAGTGAAACAGACCTATGAAAATATATTGGACCGCTGCAGTTTTAGAACTATGATCTTTTAGAATGAAGTGAAACAAACTGATGAACAAAGTTCTGGACAGCATGTTTTAGAACTATGATCTTTTAGAATGAAGTGAAACGATCAATAGCACGCTGACCCTCTATCGAGAGTTTTAGAACTATGATCTTTTAGAATGAAGTGAAACGATGAACAGGATTTACTACGGTGTCTATAGGTTTTAGAACTATGATCTTTTAGAATGAAGTGAAACAAACACTTCTACAGGGTCGTCAAAGGCTCTGTTTTAGAACTATGATCTTTTAGAATGAAGTGAAACACCAAAATGGTGATATAGTTAATACAAGAAGTTTTAGAACTATGATCTTTTAGAATGAAGTGAAACGAGAGAATGGATTCCTGAGCATAATAATATGTTTTAGAACTATGATCTTTTAGAATGAAGTGAAACTATGAGTTTATATGAAGACACTCAATACGGGTTTTAGAACTATGATCTTTTAGAATGAAGTGAAACCAGTAACCGACACACGGCACTACCAACTGAGTTTTAGAACTATGATCTTTTAGAATGAAGTGAAACGTGGCAGGATGTTGTTCGAGTCGACCTGGTGTTTTAGAACTATGATCTTTTAGAATGAAGTGAAACAAATGTTACGAATAAACCCTTGCAACAGTTGTTTTAGAACTATGATCTTTTAGAATGAAGTGAAACACCTAGAGAAGACGATTAAGGCGATAGAGAGTTTTAGAACTATGATCTTTTAGAATGAAGTGAAACGAGGACTTGCTGATACTATGCGAATAGTGTGTTTTAGAACTATGATCTTTTAGAATGAAGTGAAACTCGCTTTAGACGTTGCATCGCCGATAATAGTTTTAGAACTATGATCTTTTAGAATGAAGTGAAACTCGAGTTCCAAGTCCACTTCATATACATAGTTTTAGAACTATGATCTTTTAGAATGAAGTGAAACATCACAGCGACAATGCGTTCACACAAACTGTTTTAGAACTATGATCTTTTAGAATGAAGTGAAACGTACCTTATGAGTTTGTAAAAGGCACATAGTTTTAGAACTATGATCTTTTAGAATGAAGTGAAACGTGCGAGCCGCGCGCTCTGTTGTGTCGAAGTTTTAGAACTATGATCTTTTAGAATGAAGTGAAACGCGCTATTTACAGGTGGTGTACTACCTAGCGTTTTAGAACTATGATCTTTTAGAATGAAGTGAAACATTTATATAATGACTGTGATCAATGATGTCGTTTTAGAACTATGATCTTTTAGAATGAAGTGAAACACCTACACCGTTCTCATCATAAGATTCTTGTTTTAGAACTATGATCTTTTAGAATGAAGTGAAACTTCTTAAAATTGTTGATGGATTAAAAAACGGTTTTAGAACTATGATCTTTTAGAATGAAGTGAAACAACGTGGAATGATGAGCCACCATTTGTCACGTTTTAGAACTATGATCTTTTAGAATGAAGTGAAACCATCTATATTGAAGCTGATAATCTCGACTTGTTTTAGAACTATGATCTTTTAGAATGAAGTGAAACTGAGGAAGGCGATATCCTGATTTACACACTGTTTTAGAACTATGATCTTTTAGAATGAAGTGAAACGCATCAATTCCAGTACAAACGTCATCAAGGGTTTTAGAACTATGATCTTTTAGAATGAAGTGAAACATTTGTCGAAGATTTTCAGCAGTCAGATAGTTTTAGAACTATGATCTTTTAGAATGAAGTGAAACTAAGCCTGACTAAATTGTGGTGCTCCTGAGTTTTAGAACTATGATCTTTTAGAATGAAGTGAAACGGATCAGGAGAAGAAGCGGATTGCGCGGGGTTTTAGAACTATGATCTTTTAGAATGAAGTGAAACAGAGGCTAACAATATTGATCTACAGGCAACGTTTTAGAACTATGATCTATTAGATTCAAATGAATTGCTGTTTAAGGAGTTTTATAATGAACAATAACTTACTAGGAGAAGGTGTAGCATACAAAGTTACCGCAGTTAATAAGCGCAAAGTAAGTTATTTCGAATCTGGCTCAAAAGATGATGCTACTATTTTACTGATACATGGTTTTGGGTCTACTGCTTTAAACTTTCTTCCTCTGATGAGAGAACTTAATCATTATCATTTAATAGCGGTTGATCTGCCAGCTAGAAGAGAAAGTTCGTTCAGTTTTGATGAAGACTTCTATCAACCAAAGAATTTAGCGCATTGGCTCCACGACTTTGTTGAGCATATTGGTTTAAGTAATTTTCACATAGCTGCTCATTCTATGGGTGCACATTATATGTTTGAATACGCTTTGTGTTATCCTGTTCTATCCTGCATTTCATTAGACGGAGGATACATTGTTCCGTCATTATTCCCGAATTATAGCTTGGAAGAAGAGCTAAACAATACGAAAGCTTACATAGAAAATCTGTTATTTGAGAATGAAGACGAATACTATAACAAGATGAAAGAGCAGGGTGAATCAGAAGAAACTGCATTAATCGACAGAAGACTGTTAGTTGAAAAAGACGGAAAATTATACTTCAATATGCCGGCTGAAGTGGCTGTTAACTATGTTAAAGGGGCATCAAATTATCCGGATTATGAGCTGCTTGAAAATATTAAAGTACCGGTATTACTGCTGAGAAGCGATTTGCCTGCAGAGTATAATGAAGTTCGAGAAAAAAGTATTGAACAGTTTCTTAAGCACTTATCAGCAGAGCTGATTGTTGTGAAAGATAGTAAACATAGTATTTACACATCGCAGAAAGAGCAGACTGCAAAATACATCAATAACTGGATGAGAAAAAATATATCATCTAAAACATTCGGTAAGGAGGTACGATAATGGCAGTACTCTTTTCAACATTAATCATATGCATCGTATTGACCGTCTTAATCGGATTGTTCTTTAACACACTGCTCAATCCTGTCGGAAAAAGAATCGCAGTTTCTAAAATCATCAGTGTAGCATTGATTATCGGCTTAGTAATCGGTGGGTTTTATTACTGGCAGCTGCACATTTAATGATATTTAATCTAATCGTTAGTCAAAATCACAGCAGAAAAACGGAAATTCCGCAAATGGGATTTCCGTTTTTTCTTATAACCGATAGGGTTGTTTACCCATCACATATTTAAAGATTGGGAACTCTTTCAACACGGATCCTATACCGATACAGCATCCGATGACGATGAGTAAGGTGATAGGGATAAAGATAAGTGTATGCCCTTGGAAGCGCTGTGTATATGAGAATATGGCATCCAGTATGATAGGATGCAATAAGTAGATGAAGAATGAATAGGCACTGACTTGCGCGACTGTGTTTGCCATGAATGTTTTAAATATCGTACTGAATTTAATGAGTAGTAAGAACAGACAGGCTGTGTAGAGTATCGTTGCAAAGTTGTAGCTCGTGACGTTCCAGTAGTCATGCTCTCTGCCGAATATAAATAGCAGGAAGGACAGCACTGTGCCTACTAGCAGCAATGTAAGATGTTTCTCAAGGAATTCTAGAATTGCATCATAGTTCAGTCCGATATATGATCCGATGAAGTAATAGCTGATCCAGCCGAGTATGAATGTATTGAAACTGATTGGATAATGCGCATCCATGAATGTTTTCACAGGTTCAACAAACTCATAAGCGTATAAATAAACGGCATTGACGATAATGGATAGTATCAGTGCTAACTTAGAACCGAGTATTGCAGGATTGATCTTATAGATAAGATAGTTCAGCAGATAGAACTGCATGATGACGATTACGAAATAGCCATACCAGTTGCCAAGGATGATGTTCTCATAAAACTGTGACATGAACGATATGTTTCTGTCTTCACTTTCACTGTAACTATAGAACATTCCCATCACTAGATAGGGAAGCAATATAAACTGGACACGAGAGATTAAGTAATTTCTTGGCAGTGTTTCTTTGTAATTCAACGTGACTAATAGCTGTGAAAGAATGATGAAACCTGGTGTTCCGACAATTACAATCATTCTGATCCAGTAGAGGACTTTAATTTGAAAGTCATCAGGTTCGTTGGAAACAGCATATTCTGTCAATATGTGAGTTGTGATAATCAGCATACAGAGGAATACCCTTAAATAATTCAGCTCGATACGGCGAGGTTTTACGCTCATTTGAATCCCTCCCATTTCTTGACAACTTCTTCAAATGAGCTGTTGTTAACTAAAATACGTGGTATTTTCATATTGTCCGTCTTCTTAGTAACGGATTGTTCCTGCAACGTAAACCCATATTTAATAGGTGTCTGTTTTAGCTCGTCTATCGTCTCGTCATTGATCTGCCCATAAGGATAAGCAATGGCTGTTACGTCTTCATTGAACTCACGGTGAAGATAATCAATACTTTTTTGAATGTCAACTTGTACTTTAGATCTGTTCTCAGGCTTCACAAAAATAGAGCCTTCTTTAGTTAGAGTATGAAGTTTGTTCGTATGCGTCGCGAATGTCCATAACCCGCTGTCTTTCATTTTCTTCAGTTCCTCTGTATCAGACATCTGCAGATTATGGAAGTTGTCATTTCCGACTTCTCCAGTAATAACGAAACCGGTTGCGGGCACATTATATTCTTTAAGCACGGGCTGTCCATATTTATATATAGAGCTGTCCATATCATCGAAGTTGATCCAGACGCATTTTGCAGGGAATTTTCCTGCTTTTTTATATTTAGTGAACTCATCTAAAGTAACGAAGTTAGCATCTTGTTCTTTCAGCCACTTTAACTGCTGACCGAGCTCCTTGTTTGTAACACTGTAATTTTTAAGCTCTTTGCTGTTTGAGAAGATCATCAGTAGAGTATCCAGCAGATTTCCTTGACGTACACGGTGATAATTGAGTGCGAGACAGGAATTCTTGTCTTTGGACATTTTCTCAGCAGCGTCAGCATGACGCACATCAATAGCTGTCAATAGAATCAGCACTATGATAAGCAGTTTAATGATTTTCAACTGATTTCCCTCGTCTCTTCACCGAATGATATGTGTAGGCAAATAACATATAGGCAGTGATAATACATAAACCGCTGAACAGCATTTTAAATAAATTTTGCAGCTCACTACGCTCTACATTTAATATCGTTCTGATTAACTGCATCAAATGTGTTTCTATGCCGAGGAGCGCTGCACCAAATATAACAAATACAATCATGCAATACGCCCATAATATTAATGAGCAAATAAATAGGATTGTTTCCCTTAAGATATTTAACTTTGATTTTACGACTGGATATTCCCTCTGTCCGGACTTGACCATGTGGCAAACGCTCCTTTCTTACGCTTCATTGCTTTTGGTAACGCGAATATAACAACGAGTGCGTTAATGAACCAGTAAAATGTTGGATACCAGCTTAAAAAGAAGATGTAGATCCAATTTTTACGCTCATATTTTGAATCGATAAATAGAGCGACAGAAAACTGAATAATATTAGTGAATGTCAGCAGGAACGACGATAGCAGGAACAACGTGAACTGATATTCATAATAATAGAAATCAAGAAAGTTGATGTTTAGCAATGAGAGAAATAGCAGTAGTAAGATGCTGTACACCCATACGACTGAGATAATTTGTTCTATGAATAAGAACCAGAGGAAGAAGTTTGGCTTTTTAAGCATAGCTTTGAAGTCTCTAAGCAGTACTTCGTGACCACCCTGTGCCCATCTGACACGTTGTTTCCATAATCCACTGACAGTCTCTGGAACTAACATCCAGCATAAGGCACGTGGCTCATAACGAATACCGTAACCTGCGAGATGGAACTTCCACGAAACAGCGATATCTTCAGTGATCATATCAATATCCCAGTAATTTACTGCTTCCAACGCTTTTTTGTTGAAAAGTGTAAAGACACCGGAGATAGTATTTACATAACCGTTCATTGTCTGAGCCCGCTTAATACTACCGACCATACTAGCATATTCAATGGTTTGAATTTTAGCGAGCAATGAAGATTTGTTCCGGATCCGCGGATTTCCTGTCACTGCACCTAAAGTAGGATCTTTTACAAAATGATTGACCATATAATAAGGTGCATCGTCTTCTATAAGTGTGTCCGCATCAATACACATAATGTAATCGTATTTAGCGAATTTAACGGCTGTATTCAATGCTTGTGCCTTACCTTGATTTTCAGGTAAGTCAACAAATCTGAAATTGTATATTTTATTAAGCTCTTTTACTGTTTCAGATGTATTATCTGAGCTGCCATCGTTGACGATAATAATTTCCTTTTTTGGATAGGAGAGAGCTTCAAGGTTTTTTATCGTTTCTTCTATAGTATCCCCTTCATTATAACAGGGAATCATGAAAGTGATGCCTTCACTGCTGGACATGTCCTCTCCCTTTTTAAGTTTTCTTTCTATAATGAAGAAATATAATATAGATCCAACGAGATAAACCATAGACATTGTAATGGGGTAAAAAATAAGGAATCCCCATAATATATTAAGAATTAAGTGCATAATAGCCCACCTTTATAGTCGGAATTAGAATAATTAAAAAAAATTTAAATTTTAATCATCTTTTTCTCTTACGTTATGATACTAATACAACTTGTTTTGATTAAAAAGTGTCAATTTGATTCGAGATGTCATCTTTTAGATTTTTAATAAAATAAAATTTAATGAATTTTCTTATTTAATAAAAATTAATAAAAATTAATAAATTTTTAATTAAAAATATTTATTAAAAATGGCACAATTTAAAATCAAGTTACCAATTGTTATAAAAATTATACTTATTTTATTTAAATTCTTTTTTTTTGTTGTTATTCTCAGAAATTCGGGAATAGATGAAGTATTATTTAGATTAGAATAATTAAAATGTAGAATGTAGTGGAAACAGGGTGATGATAATAGACGAGAAATTATTGATGCTAAATCATTTTGTCGCCCATCATAACGGTAGTAGAGAAGATCTGGCAGAATATATGAATATATCGTCCCGGCAGCTGACTAGACTATTAAAGAAGTGGGAAGAACAGAATATTATAGAATATGTAGCAGGAGAAGGAAGAGGAAATGAATCAACCATTTTATTTAAGGTAGATGTTGAACAGCGGTTTATCAATGAATACTTAATGACTATTAATGAACGTTCAATTTCTGATATAGATGAGATATTGACATTACCATTATCCAAAAAGTCAAAGAATCTGATAACATCCGTAGTCCAGGAAACTTTGTATACTTATGATCAGAGCAATTCTATGAAACAAGGTTATATTTATACAGACACTATTAATTACATCCCCGAAAGTTTTCATCCATTGAATGAGTCGGATCATACAATTGATACTATCGTATTAAATACGATGAGTCGTTTGTATGAACTTGATAGCTACGGTAATTTAAATCCGGAACTTGTAATATACGACGAGTGGAAAGATAATACACTGATTATCCATCTATTAAGGACGATTAAATTCTCAGATGGTCGGGGACTGTTTGCAGAAGATGTAGTATGCTGTCTTAAACAGCTATTCGACCGTTCGGATGATTTCTGTAATGTCGTATCAGTTACTACTGCAGGGGTCTATACACTAGCTATCGAAATGAATCATCAGACGGATTCAATTAAATATCTTCTTTCTAATCTCGATGCTAGTATATACCGGGAAGAGCAAGGAATACTTCTGACAACCGGTCCATACTATGTAGCTAAGCAGAATGAAGAAATGATGACTTTGAGAACCAACTTCTTTCACTTCAAAGGTGAGCATGACATCAGCACACTTTATCTTGTCAGCGATCAGAAGAAGTATCAGCTGATATATCAGAATCAGCAACTAGATAATAATAAAGTCAGTAAAATGCTGACTAAAACTATGCTGTTGTTTAACCCATACAGTCGAGTCAATATTCTTCAAAGAATGTACTTGACTCACTTAATTCTAGCGTTTTTTGATAAAACAATGCAGCATGATTCTTCAGTTGAAAAGCGGCTTTTTGACAGCTATAAACACTTTATGGGCAGGCAGAACCCTTCGGAACAAGTTTTTACGAAGCCGGTCAGAATTCTCCTTCTCGGAATCAAAGATAACGAACAGCAAATGGTAGATTATTTAAAGACGCGAGGTGTGCCCGTTGAAGTGACAGAAGATGAGTTTCATACGTATATGTACACGAATCTTAATTACTATAATGTTGACATGGTTATGACTAAAGAGGTGATTCCTGCCGATTTATCATATTATCAACGTCTGAGATTCGGCAAGTTCAAGGAATGGTACTATAATCTTAAGGAAAGCCGTCAGTTGATTCGTATTTACATGGATAAACATTCCCAGTACTGGACGTACGCAGAACAACGCTATGAACGCTTCCTGGCACAACAGGCACTCGTTATTCCCATAAGTGTCACAGCAAGACAGTTCAGCTTTCCTGAGAATTTCCGCAATATCGTCATTACGCAGCAAGGACTTATCGACTATAGCAAAATCATTGTAAAGGATAATGAGCAGGTGATGGAATGATTGATAAAAGAATGCTCATCATTAAAGAATTAGCTGAACAAAAAGATTTAGACATCCATCAGTTAGGAGATATTCTCGAAATTTCTTCAAGGCAGATGTCAAGACTGCTGAAGACTTGGGAAGATCAAGACTACATAGTGTATAATCCCGGACAGGGAAGAGGAAATAAACTGAAGATAGAATTTATCAAAGATATTGAGCAGATATTGCTGTTTGAACTTCTCAATAATAGAGATACGTTAACATTAAGTGAAATAAAAGAATATTTAATGCTCCCATGGACAGAGCATGTTCGTGAGACATTGAAAATCAAATTAATGGAGCAGTATGAAGATAAGAACAATGAACTCAGTGATCTGTCAATAGTGGACTACGTGTACGAAATTCCAAAGCTCATACATCCTGCGTACTCAAAAGATCTTACCAGTGTTCATATTATGCTGCAGACTTTTGAAACGCTATATACAAAGACTGAAGAAGGAGAGTTGAAATATCAGCTGTTACGTTATGACGAATGGCAGGACAATGCACTTCATCTCTATCTCAAGAAAAACGTCTTTTTTGCTGATGGAATACTGATGACGAGTGTTCATATCAAAGATGTGCTTACCTTTCTAAAGGAAGAGAGTAATTTTCAGTACATATTCAGATTGATTAAATCAATTGATATAATAGATGATTATCATCTGGCTATTGATTTCAGACATCCGTATTTAAACATTAAGTACATGCTCGCGGAACCGTTCAGTTCAATCTATAAAAGGGAAGGACAAGTATTGATTGGCACCGGACCTTACCGTTTGCATCAGCATGATGCCCGACAAATTGTACTGAAAGTAAATCCATTTTTTCTACCGGTGTTACCCGATATTAAAACGATATATTTTCTGGAAAAAAAGTTTAATGCCAGGCAGGAGAAAATAGCGAGCTATTATAAGGAAGCTTACAATTTCTATGCCGGGAATGAATTCATACTATTCAACCCGAAGCCGGACGGGTTGTCACAAAGACAACGTCATTATATAAAGCATATTATCCTGTTGTTTTTTGACAACAATGCGGCAGCAGACAGTATGTATAAAAAAGAATGGAAGCAAATTGAAGAAGTATGGACTGGTACGATACCTTCATTTGAAAAGCCAGTGACTATGGCAGTTGATGAATTGTCAAGTGAACATATGAAGCTGGTTGAACAGGCATTGACCCTGGCCAATGTGCCTGTTAAGCGTATTGACTTTAAGCACATGGAGTTTATTCAGAGTCATCTTACTGATATGGATGCAGATTTTGTATGGCTGGATGAATACTATCATCAATCGCAGCCTTTAAAAACAATCAATCTGCTGACCTATAGCAAGTTTAAAGAATGGTATCAGCCACTTAAGAAGTCGAAGAAATTTCTGAACATGAGTAAAAATCTATCATTTCATGAATTTAAAAATTCAGCGGAAAAATATATGACTGATTTAATCGAAGAAGATTATTTCATCCCACTCTATGAAAAACGGCGATTGTTTTTCCTGCCTGAAGGATTGAAGAATGTTGAAAATCAGCATTACGGCACATTGAAATACCATAAGATCATCATAGCTAAATAAAAGGCAGGACATCAATAAATTATATGATGTCCTGCCTTTTTAAATTTGCTGATTTTTACTTCTGTGCACAATCAATCTGCTGATTTCGATAGCTGCGATGACTAATAATGACCAGCCGAATAATGGCATAGCCACTCCTAGCAGTATCATCAAGCAGGCGAATATTAAAAAAGGCACTTGGAAGGGTTGAGTAGCTGGAGCTGATAATTGCCTGGGTACTTTTCTCATCAAATAAATTTTAATGCCATAATAGGCAGTTACCAGTACTGCTGCTGCCACTATCAGGTTGAGCAGCTTATTCGCAAGTCCGAACAAATGACCTTCGTGAAGCGGTATTGCAACAGAAATTAATTTAGCGATAATTCCGTAATCTGTAAAGTCATATATCGCGAGTTTCATTCCAGAGTACTGATCAAGATGAACTGTTCTCTCATCGAGTGGACTTGTGTCAAGACCGGTGACACCTGTGCTGCTATTGACCGACAGAATATAAGTTCCTTGATCATCCATCGGCACAGTGATGGAATAAGGCTGTTTAAACCCTTCTTCTTCGGCGATACTAATGATTTGTGTGATGGACAAACGTTTGCCGTGAGCAGCTGTTGAATCAGTATGTTCATTTCTAGTCGCCCACGGGATTTCATTGCCGGAAACTGGTGCAATTTTCTCAGCCTCGGGATAACCGAGTTTCGTGTGACTCACCGCAAAGCCATAAATTTTATCACCCATATACCCTGACCACGGAAGTCCGGATAAGATAATCAGTGTGAGTGGTATAGCGATGACAGTACCGATCACTGCATGTAGTTTTGCTTTATTTTTTCGCTTTATAGGGGACTTGGACTGAGTTAAATATTTTTTGTAAAAAGTCATGAACAGTCCACTTATGACTAGAAATAATGTCCAGCACGCTGCAAGTTCTACCATATAGTTAACTACTGTATTTCCAGTCAGCAGGCTGGAGTGAAAGGCTCTTGTCACGTTAGAAAACAATTGATTGGGATTAATAGCAGCCTGTATTTGGTTATGATGATCGAGATAGACAATTTTACTTCCATCGTCAGGTCCCATTAATGTGACACGAGTATTGTAGTCTTTTTCCGGGAAACTGACTTTCATGACATGCCATCCTGGATACTTCATGGCGATATCAGAAAAACCGTCATCAAGCGACTGCTGTGGTTTTCCTGTCTGACCGAACAATTCATGGTCATTTATTACATGCTCTACTTCCGGAAAAAATAAGTATAAAATACCGCTGATGCTTAATGTGATAAGTAGTGGCGCAATAAATAATGCGGCATAAAAATGCCAGCGCCAGAATACATTGTTGAAGTATTTCGCCATTGATGTTGACTCCTTAATTTACAATCTTAGAAAATCGTAACATAAAGAAGTCAGTTAAATAGATAAACATTGTGAAAAATAAAAGAATTTATGACGGACAACGGGGTGTTATACTGCCGTTCTTTTCAGAAAGGATGTCAACACGAATGAAATGAACATAATGGACGTAGCAATAACGAATGAAAAGTTTATTCCGTCAAGAGTTGCCTGGTTAGTCAGCTGTTCTACATTTTCACGGCCGGATTCTCCGATCAGCTCCTGCAGTCTTGTATGCGTATAATTCTGCATTAACGTAATTAGAAGTGCTGTTCCGACAGCTCCCGACACTTGGTTCAGCATCGAATTCATAGCAGAGCCATGCGGCATTAATCGGTTGGGCAGTGAATTGAGGCCGTTTGTCATGACTGGTGTCATCACTAAAGACATTCCGAATGCGCGGATAGAATAAATAATAATGATATTAAAATAGGATGTTTCGAAGCTCAGTCTACTGAACAAAAATGTAGTGACTGTAGTAATCAGTAAACCGGAAACAGCAAGTTTTCTCGGACCAAGCATATCGAATAACTTTCCTGATATCGGACTCATGAGACCCATGATAATGGCACCTGGGAGCAGCAGCAAACCTGTGTCGATTGGACTGAATGATCTTAAGTTCTGCAGATAAATAGGCATCAGCATCATACCTGAGAAAAGAGCCATATTCAATGTGCCGACGATAAGTGATGCCAGCATGAACATCCGGTATTCATAGACTCTGAAATTCAGCATCGGTTTTTCCAGTTGCAGTTGGCGTCTGACATAATAGAATAATGTAATGAAACCGATCATAATAAAGAGTATGACGCCGGGTTGAAGCCAGCCTTTATTTCCGGCAGCACTGAAACCGTATAAAATTCCACCGAACGCAATTGTGGAAAGGATGATAGACAATACATCGATTTTTATAGATGTCGTATCAGTATTTTTAGGAAGCCGAACATAAGCGACAATGAGTACGAGTAATATAATAGGTACAATCATGTAAAATAAGTAATGCCAGCTGTAGTATTGAACGACAAATCCTGACAACGTAGGACCGATAGCTGGTGCGAAAAATAAGACTAAAGTAAATATCCCCATAGCAGTACCGCGTTGTCTTGGTGGAAAACTTGTCATCATGATATTCATAAGCAGCGGCATCATAATAGCTGCGCCTGCTGCCTGCACCATGCGTCCTATAATAAGTACTGTAAATATAGGAGAAAAGCCGGCAATGATTGTTCCCATGAGGAATAACAGCATAGCAGTCAGAAACAACTGTCTGGCAGTAAAACGCTGCATAAGAAACGCCGTTGTCGGGATGACGATGCCATTGACAAGCATATATCCTGTAGTAACCCACTGAACTGTTGCAGTAGTGACATTAAAATCCTTCATAATGGAAGGAAGTGCTACGTTAAGAAACGTATTGGAAAGAAATGCGATGAATGCTCCGGACATGAGCACCGCAATGAGTTGATAGTCTGGTTTTTTTTCCATAGATGTATCCTTTCTCCTGACATTATTTTTTCGTATCTTGTTTCAATAGTAACAAATTATGAGATAAATAACTTTTCAGCAAATCGGGTAAGGAATAATAGGGGAATTTGAAAGTAAAATGACATGACCGCTGTTTTTATGATATAATATAGCCGAACAGGATTCATTCAGATAACACCAAATCCCAGGTCGAGTGCGAGTCGACCTGGGATTTTTACGGCGTTGTCGTCAATATTACTCATCTTTATTTCGGTGGTTCAGCCAGTAACCGAAATATGTGATGATAATCCCGCTGAACAGAGCGGGAACCAATCGAACAAGGATTTCATCCATCATAACACCTCCTCCCGCAGGATATTCAACCAGCGAGGGTGACGACATATTCATTATAACATAAAACAGAACACATGTTCGCATAAAATGGCGTGATTTTAATGTTATATTTTAATAAAAAGGCGGATTTACGAATGAATTACTATATTATAGGTGATGTCCATGGCTGTTATCATACTTTGAAAAAAATTCTTAACCACTGGAATCCTGACGATGAACAATTGATATTTGTCGGAGATTATATTAATAAAGGCAGACATTCAGGAAAAGTAGTAAAGTACATCAGAGAACTGCAGCAGAAATATCCAGACACTATATGCATTAAAGGTAATCATGAATATCAGATGGTAAAGTATATTGAAGACGAGACACCATATAAAGATATGAAAGAAAACTACAGCAATACATTGAAAAAGTATGATCTAAAGGATAAACAGCGTGATGATGTCACATGGATGAAAAGGCTCCCTTTGTTCCATGAGAATCAAGTGATCTATGTATCGCATGCCGGCGTTAATTTTCTTGGTGTCAGAAAGTTTAAGGAAGACTCATGGTGGAGTGTTTTAAGATATAGGGGTAAGTTAAGACGTATGAAAAAACTTCAGGTCATTGGTCACACTCCGACATTAACAGAGCGGCCGGAATTCACTGAGAAATTTCACAGTTTGAACATTGATAGCGGTGCCGGTAATTTTGCGAACATGTCAGCAGTGCTCATCGATGCAAATGGTCAACTGCTTAACACATTCACTGAAGAAGTAGATAAAGACGACCGCCCATAAATAGGCAGTCGTCATTTTATTCATCTTGTGGATATTTTGTCCGGTAAATATAGCGGTAGACGAAAAATATAGTTGTTGTGACGATGGCAGTTGAAATAGGTAGTGTATAAGGCGCATTTCTCAGCAAGTATTCGACAGTGAAGCCAGCGATTAATATGCCTGATACAATCAATATTAAATGCTTGTCATGCTTAAATTCTTCGTGAGAATAATTAAGTGTGAGCAGCAGTCCTGTAAAATAACAGGCAAGAGCGCCGTACATCAACTGAACTTTAAACATATTGGTGACGTCGTTATTAGCATCGAGTACAAGTGATGCATTGACCATTCCGAGACCTATCAGAATGAAGAAATGGGCAATTGTTAAAGTCATACCGGAAGCGTAGCGGTCATAGCTGATCAGTCTATTGGTCTTCATCCAGTAGCTGCCGAATAATGTGATGATAATCAAAAATAGTAAGCCATCGGTAAACTTGATATCATCCAGTTTGAAAATTTTTGTCAGTCCGATAATTGTTTCCCCAAACATAATGATTGTCAGCAGCGTATAACGTTCAACCATATGCGGCACATTGATCGCTGACTGCTTCAATTTTTTCTTGAACGGCATCGGGAACAGACAGGCAAACAGTATAGCAAGGCCGAAGATGATATACATCCATGGCGAAGGGACTACAATTGCAATAGCTGCAAGTATGGCACTGACCAGCATGCCTGTACCGAAGATAATCGATGCGAATCTGTCTTCATCCTTGATTTTGTCAAGCAGACTCAGGAAAAACTGCAACCCGGTAGTAAAATAGAGAATTGCTATACAGACGTTAGTTGAATCAAATGTTTTTGAGAAATCTTTTGTGAGACTGATGGCGAGGAAGATGGCGATAAACATATTGAACATGAGAAAAAGAACGTCTTTTGCTCTGATGAGTCCGAACCTGTTTGTATATGTCGTCTGATATGACCATACTGAATAGAATATTAGCGTCATTACTATGTATTTCATAAAACTATCCAGTGGAATATCGCCATTTTCACCATTCAGAATCGTATGTGATATTTGTGCGATGGCATAGACATAGACGAGATCATAGAATAGCTCAGTAAGTTCAACGCTTTTTACTTCTTCTTCATGTCTGTCTGTCAGATCTTCTTCCATGAAATGTTCTTTCATCGACGACCTCCTTATAAAAAAATCAGCTTACGCTGATTTTAGAAGTGATGAATATCTTTAGGTGTCAGTTTCAAAATTCTATTAACGTTAATGGCGGAAGATTCATCGCCTTCTTTTATAGATAAAAATCCACTGGCATTACGATCGAATTTTGCAATAAAGTTGTTGAATGTAATACCTTCATTAGTTGTCAGACGTTCATAGTGGTTGATGGTAAGGCCGCCTTCCATCAATATTTCAATTTGCAGGTACTGATTACTTTCAGTCATGTTTAAAACTCCTTTTAACAATTAATTACTATTATTATTACCCTAAAAATTTCTCGATATTCATGTCTCAAAAAAGGGGTATAGGATTAAAAATAAAGGAGGCAACATGATGCTGCATAATGGAGAATTATTCTGGCCGAAGACTTACTATAATAATTATTACCCGTCACTTGACCATGAGGCAGATGGCGATATTCTCATCATTGGCGGGGGAATGAGCGGTACGATTACAGCATTTACGATGGCCCGGGCAGGTTACCGGACGATATTGATCGACAAAGGAACTGTGGCAGGAGAAAGTTCAGCTGCAAATACAGGACTGCTGCAATTTATGAGTGATAAGACGCTGGCTGATTGTATTAAGGATTTTGGAGAAAAAGAAGCGTATGAATTTTATCATCTATCGTTCCAAGGGTTGGAATATATTCGTGAATTATGTCAGCAGCTTCCGGATGATGTTGAATTTCATAATCGTAGCAGCATACTTTATGCTTCAAAAAGGCGTCATATGGCTATGCTGCGTGAAGAGTACATCGCTCTCAGAAAATTCGGCTTTCCATGTGATCTGCTGAATGGTAAGGAACTGAAAGAAACTTACGGTATTAATCGGTCAATGGGGCTTCTGACGCACTGCGATGCGGAGATTAATCCGTATGTCTTTATCAGACGACTAATAGAGAAAGCCGTGACAGAGTACGGACTTCGAGTATATGAACGGACTGAACTGCTGAACTGGCATAGCGACGGAGAAGAAGTCCGTTGTGATGTACATGATGGTCATATTACTGCCCGAAACGTTATTTATGCTGGCGGATATGCCGATAATGACTTTGTGAAGAGTATCAAGAAAAAGCAGTTCGTCCGATCATTTGCCATAGTTACTAAGCCGATTCCAGAAAATAAGTTCTGGGCAGAGAAAGCGATGATCTGGGAAACCGCAAGACCTTATCTTTATATCAGACATGTAGAAGGCAATCGTATTATTGTAGGCGGTCTTGATGACAACAATAAGCGGGTACCTTCTAAAAGGTTGATTCACAAGAAATCCCGCAAGTTAGTGCGCAAGTTTAATCAACTGTTCCCGGACATAATGATTGAAGCGGATGATTGTTATGGAGCGAGATTCGGAGAGACAAAAGACGGTAAGCCATTTATCGGAGAAGTGCCGGATATGCCGAACTGCTATATGCTGCTTGGATATGGGGGCAATGGGACGGTATATTCAGCATTTGGAGCGAAACTGCTGCTCGAAATGGTTCGTGGGGAAGAAAACCCGCAGCATGACATATTCAGATTAGATCGTTAATAGTTCTGTTTATAAGAAATGAGGAAGACTATGAAATCATCACTGCAAAAAGAAGTAAATGGACTGATGTACGGAGAAGGGGCGTCAGCTGCTGGTTTTGCGGTATTATGGATCATTACTGCTATTATTGATGAAGAGGCACGCGTGTATTTACAGCAGCCGTTATTTATAGCGCCGTTTTTGACGATCTGCATCATTCTTGCGACAGGCAGTTATTTCTGGTCGATTATGAGCCAACACATAAAAAATAGGCAAAGAGTCATACTGACTGACCAGCAGCACAGACGTTTCAGGTGGCTGCATCGACTGATTATTGCGGCCATCGTTATTTCTACAATATTTATCGCTGTTCAACTGCCTCTTAGTCGCTCAGAATTATTTCTCATTATGCTGATCTATGGATTCATGTGGCTCGAATATATCAATTACTTCCATATCAGATTATCCTATTTATCTCCCCGGGAATTCAAACAGCTTATCATACATAGAAAACCGACACGTTCACATTTATCACGGGCACTTCGGTCAAAATAGCAGTGGCTGGCCTACTGCAAAGGAGGATGTTATGGTTTCAAAAGATAAAGAAGCGCTTCATCTAGAAGGTGTCATCAGTCTGATTGATGTCATTTATGATGAATTAACCGGTGAACTATCAAGAACAACCGGTGAACTGATTGAAGAGCGACGTCATGCACTGGCGGAACTCGGTTCTGAAATTTCCGATGATACACAGATTGAATATTCTCAAGTACTGCCATCACTTAAAATGCAGGAAGAGATCCAGGTCAATCGTCAGGATGTTGCGGCAAGTCTCGGTAAAATGAAAAGCCGTCCGTATTTCGGAGCAGTGACTATTACGGACGATGAAGCAGGCACAGAAAAACTCTATATTGGTCTTAATAGTTTAAAAGACCCGTCAACTAATGACTTGATTATTTATGACTGGCGGACACCGGTTGCAAGTACGTATTATGCCAATCATCTTGGCAGTGTGACCTATGATGTGCCTGACGTTGGCCGCAGAACCGTTAACGTCAATGAGCGGATTCAGCTTGTTATTGAAGATGGACGTCTGCTGGATGTCTTTGATTCAGAACTTTATATCGGAGATGATGCACTTCAGCATTTGCTTGTTGATACCGCGAAAGACAGAATGAAGTCCATCGTCTCCACAATTCAGCAGGATCAGAATGCGATCATCAGACAGACATCAGCAAAAGATATGCTGGTGCTTGGACCTCCGGGCAGCGGAAAGACATCTATTGCAATGCAGCGTATTGCTTATTTACTCTATCTTCATCGACACAAAATGTCAGCAGATAATATGCTGTTTATTACACCGAATGAGATGTTCGGCGACTATATCGGTGAAGTACTGCTGGAACTTGGAGAAGCGTCTATCAACGCTACGACTTTTTACCGGCTGCATGATAAGCTCGACCGACGTAATCAGTATGAATCGTTGTTCAGACATATTGAACGGATGCGGAATGCAGACAGAGAAGAACAGCATGATTTTCTATTGAAGTCATCTCAAACACTGCTGTCAGAACTCGACCGGACAATTGCTCAATTAGCAGAGCGTAATCTGAAATTCAGAACAGTACGTATTAAAGATGAGTCATTTGTCACAATTGAGGAGCTCAAATATTTGTTCTACGACAAATTCAGGTCTTCACCGATTGATTCACGACTTAAGAAAATACAGGTAGAACTGACACCGCGTTATTCTGCAGCGCTTGATAAAGCTATTAAAGACCGGACGAAAGCACTGAAAAGAGTTCATACGTATATCGGTACAGATGCGGAACTTGAACGTCAGGCGAAGCAGGAGATGACAAAGCAGTTCAGAACGCTTAAAAGATACATTGCACAGCTGCAGTTTGTTAATATCGAGCGCATTTATCTTGATGCATTAAACGAGCTGGATATTGAGACAAGAAAGCGAACGATGGAATCTCTTAAAAATAGAACACTTAACTATGAGGACATTGCACCGCTCCTCTATCTCAATATCAAAATTAAGGGGCAGCAGAAAGAACCGAAGATTCAGCACTTAATCATTGATGAGGTGCAGGATTACAGCCCGGTTCAGCTGGCATGCATTTCAGCCGTTTTTCCGAATGCCAGAAAAACAATGCTTGGAGATAGAAAACAGATTGTCCATCCGCTGCCGGTTAATACTCTTGATCAATTGAACGCCGTTGAACTGACAAAATCCTACCGTTCCACGGTTCAGATTACAGAATTCACAAAACAACTGATAGGCAACGACACCACTGAATCACTAGGGGTTCAGGGAGAAGAAGTCTCAACAATGTCCTTTGAAACATTTAAAGAACAGCTGAAGTCAATTGATTCTGAAAGTGTCGCAATCATCAGTAGAGATGCGTCTCATGCAGAAGAGATTCATCTGGCTCTCAATCAGCCGGACGTCAAACTGTTCACACACGATCAGTTCACATTTACTAAAGGAAAGCTCATCATGCCGAACTATATGGCCAAGGGCTTTGAGTTTTCATATGTCTTTATCATCGATTATGATGGATACGATAAAGAAAAAGACAAGTTTCTGCTCTATACAATCGCTTCAAGAGCAACCCGGAAGCTGATACTTGTCGGAAAAGAGGAATGATATGCAGCAGCCACTGATTCCTATATTCAGTCAGCTGAAATTTCAAGTTGAAAGCATCAAGGAACTGATGAACTGTGTCAGCTTCTTTTCGATGGAGCAGGAAATCTATCCCGGCGGCCGGACATGTCTTGAGTTACTAACGCATATCGTGTTGATTCCGGAAGCGGATTACTGGTTGTCTCAAGGCGCATCAGCAGAGGAAATTAAGCAGTTCTACTTCTACTGGCAGAAAGAGCTGACGACTATAGAGATGCTTGAGGCACGGATTGACCTCAGTTTCAGCATACTGGAAGATGCATATAAAGAACTGGAGCAGGAAGACTTAGACCGTAAATCCAAAAGTTACTGGGGAACGATGTACAGTCAGACGGAATGGCTTTTAGTGATAATTACTCATTTAAGTCATCACCGTAGTCAGCTGTTCAGCTTTCTGAAAGTGGAAGGAGAAGATTTAAGGACGATTCGATTATTTGAATAAAATCATCGTCCATCATGTTATAATTGATTTTATTTGCTGGAGGTTATTATTGTGCTGCAAGCTATAACACACGCCTTTCTGCTTGCTATCGGGCTCATTTTACCGCTTGGTGTGCAGAATATCTTTGTATTTAATCAAGGCGCTGTTCAAAAGAAATTTTCTCGTGCATTACCTGTTGTGCTGACCGCATCAATCTGCGATACGCTGCTGATTGCTCTTGCAGTGCTGGGCGTCTCAGTCATCCTCATCGGAATACCGTCACTGCAGATAGCACTGTATATCGTTGGTATTTTATTCCTGCTTTATATGTGCTGGTCTATCTGGACGAGTTCTACGGCACGGGAAGAAGCAGAGCCTTTGTCGCCAAAGAAACAGATAATATTTGCTATGTCCGTATCGCTGCTCAATCCCCATGCGATCATGGATACTGTAGGCGTCATCGGTACAAGTTCCATCGCCTATGACGGTGCTGAAAAATGGGCCTACACATTAACTTGCCTACTAGTGTCATGGTGCTGGTTTTTCATGCTTGCCTTCCTAGGCAGAAGAATCGGAAGTATCGATGAGCAGGGACGACTGCTTAATATGATCAACAAAGTATCGGTCGTCATTATTGCTACTGTTATTATTCTACTGCTGAAACAACTGCTGCAATTATTGAACATATGAGGTGACATAGTGAAATATAAGAATATTCTATTTGATATAGATAACACGCTGCTCGACTTTGAAGCAGCAGAAGCATCTGCCCTGAATGAGCTTTTCCGTTTGCGCGGCGCTGAACTGACAGTCGAGAAAGCCGCTAAATACCACGAAATCAACAGCAGTCTCTGGAAACGTCATGAGACAGAAGGTCTGCCTGTTGATGACGTAGTGAACAGTCGTTTTAAGCTGCTGTTCGAAGCGTACGGTGAAGAAGTTGACGGGAGAGCTCTTGAACAGCAGTACCGTATGTTTTTGAACAATGGTCATGATAAAATAGCGGACGCGGAAGTAGTTCTGGAAAAATTGGACGGACGCGCGAGACTCTATGTAGTAACTAACGGTGTTAAAGAAACACAGTTGAAGCGGATGAAAGAAGCAGGACTCGACCATTACTTTAAGCAGTTTTTCATTTCTAGTGAAATCGGGCATCAAAAACCGACCGCTGAATTTTTTGAACATGCGTTTGAGAGAATTGATGCGTTTCTGCCGGGTGACACATTGATCATAGGTGACAGTCTTGGTGCGGATATTAAAGGGGGTTCTCAGGCGGGAATTGATACATGCTGGTTCAACCCGAAAGGACAGAAAAATACTTCGGATATTGTGCCGACTTTTGAAATTCGTAAACTGATGGAAGTGCTGGACATCGTATGCTGACGACAGATCGGTTGACGATTCGACCACTTGAACCAAGTCTGATAGCAGAGTTGAAGGAACATTATACGGTTCACCAGCGCTTTTTAAATCATATAGAAAAACTGTCGATTGATCCGACGTTGAAAGGCTGGGATGCCTGGATCGTTCAATTGAAGGATGGCACGTATATTGGTGACATTGGCTTTAAAGGGAAGCCGGATGCTGCACTTGAGATTGAAGTGGGTTACGGCTTTCAAGCAGATTATCGGGGTCACGGTTATGCGACGGAAAGTGTTAGGGCACTGCTTGACCATGTTTATCGTGACTATCCGAATATTGTCGTGAAAGCTGAGTGTTTGAAGGACAATTTTGCGTCACAGCGTGTGCTTATGAAGCTTGGATTTGAAGCCACCCGGGAAGACGACGAGTTAATATATTGGAAGAAATTTAACGCCTGATTAACATTCAGGCGTTTTTAAATTTACAATCATTTGTTAAGTTAAATCAAGGAGGTGTCATTTGTTACTCAAATCGTGTGAACTACCTTATCGTCTGAAGTATTATCAATCGTTATCGGGACGTGCCTCGATGAGCCGAAAGCAAATTAAGGACCAAGCTATTTATCAGGCAGGCTATCATGGAGAATGCTTATTCGCTGAAATGATAAGGAGTTATGAGCACGCAACTGTTCTATGGGATATTACCTTAAGTAACGAAAAAGGCGAATCCCAGTTTGATTTTATCGTTATTCACGATTATTCAGTCTTTCACTACGATATTAAAAATTTCAAAGGAAAGTATCAGCAGAACGGTGATATACTCGTCTCTCAAACTGGTTATAACGTCAAACGACCAGACATGCAGTTGTCGTGCGCCCATAATGTTTTAGAAGCGGCGGTAAAATCATACGACTGGCAGTACGAAGTGGAAAGTTATCTTGTGTTTATCAATGAAACTTTTTATTTCGAAGGGGTGAGAAGTCCGCATTGGCTATATAGAAGTTTACTGAAACAACACTTAGCAGCTTATGAAAACAGCCATCTGATGTTGAGTCGTAACAAACAGTTAGGCCAATTTTTAATCAATAACCATCAGCCGAATGTTCATCTGGACGTACCTATTAAAACAGCATTTTCGGAAGTCGCTGACGGATTAAAGTGTCCGTTATGTCTGAAAAAGATTACTATTACTTTTGACGGTAAGAAGTATTATTCCTGTCCTATATGTAAAAAAGTAGTTTCTGGAAAAGAGTTATTGCTATCAAATTTATGTGATCTGTACTATTTGAAAGGAGCACCATTCAGCATCAGAGAAGCTGAGAGCTGGTGTAATTCACCGAGTAGAACAACGTTAAAACGTCTGCTGAAAGCTAACTTTAAATCAACTGGGCAGAAAAAAGCAGTGAGATATTACTTGGAGAATTAAGTTTTGGTCCACAAATCAAAATGTGGACCAAAACTCAACTAAAAATGGCCCACAAACAGAAATGTGGACCAAAACTTGTCATCATTCACCCAAACTACGCATGAACTAAGCGTTCTACAATGGATTCATAGACATCCTTCCAGAATTCTGGTGTGTTTTTATAATGATCATGAATAGTGTGGTGTTTTTCCTTGCTCTTCTCTTCAAAAGTAGGGTCTTCTTTAGCAGGCAGGTCGCTGCGTAGTTCCGTAACAAAGTCCTGGACTTTCTGAGCACGCGGTCCCCATACGGCTGTCTGGTGATCATCATCATCCAGAAAGACGAATATTGGAATAGATCGAGCTGTACCATTCGTCAAATATTGATCAATTAATTCCAGATTTTCATCACGCAATACCATACGGACATCCATCCCGGTTTTTTCGGCGATTTTCAAAAGAATAGGAATATTCATCATCGCATCACCACACCAGTCTTCAGTGATGGCAATGACTTTCATGTGCTTATCTGATATGTCAGAGAGACGCTTGTCTTCAGGCAGTTCGAAGCGATCATAAATGCTCTGCATCGCCTCTTTGTTCACTTTCATCTGATTAATATATGCTTCAACTGTCAGACCATTTTCAAAATAGGTTTTTAATGTTGTCATTACGATTCCTCCTCTTTGTTCCATCTCATTATAACAATCTTAAAAAATCTCACAAATAATCTGATTTTTCATAAATTTTGCGGTAAATACGGATGTCTATCCATACAAGTTCTGTTAACCTAAAGACAGCTAATTTTTTCATACAGCAAGTCTCCTTCAGGACCAGTTGCGCACTGGTCTCTTTTTTTAGTCAAAATTCTCCTCATTTATTTCGATTTCCGATATAATAGTAGTAATACATAAATGAGGTGACATGATGAACTATGAAGAAACAGTGAAGAAGTATGCAGAGCTTGTTGTGAAAGTAGGATTAAACGTTCAGCCGGGACAGCGTGTCGTGTTAAATGCAGATATTGACGCCATTGATTTTGTCCGTGAACTGACACGTGCATCGTACAAAGCGGGCGCACGAGAGGTCGTTCAGAAGTTAACTGACGGACCGTCGGCACAGCTGAAATACGAATATGCACCGGTCGAAGTGTTTGAGACTGTCGAGCAGTACCGAATCGACGAGGTCAATAATTACGTTAAAGACCGCAGCGCAAACTTAAAAATCTATTCGCAGACACCGGAACTGCTGAAAGATGCTGATCCCGCTAAAATCGCAGCGTTTGCTAAAGCGATGGGAGAAGCCAACCGTGATTATTCACGCGCTGTCGGTCGCTTTGACTTTACATGGAGTATCGTCGCTTTTCCGAATACAGCATGGGCAGAACTTGTGTTTCCCGATCTAAAAGGGGAGGAAGCAAGGTTGAAACTACTTGACGAAATGATTAAGGCGGTTCGGGTTGACCAGGAAGACCCTGTTGAAGCATGGCGCCTGCATAATGAGAAGTTGAATGCCAAAGCTAAACTGCTGACTGAAAAAGCATATGATAAGCTGCATTATAAGTCTGATAGAACTGATGTTGAAATTGGTCTGAATAAAGGGCACGTCTGGCTTGGTGCCAGTGCTGTCAATGCAGATGGCATCACGATTCAAGTCAATATGCCGACAGAAGAAGTCTTTACGTCACCGGACTTCCGCAGAGTCAACGGTGTCATTGGTAATACGAGACCGCTCAGTTATAACAGTGCAATCATCGATGACTTTAAGCTGACGTTCAAAGATGGTGTTGTGACAGACTTTGAAGCAGGCCAGGGCTATGAAGTACTGAAGAATATGCTGAATAGCGACGAGGGTGCGCGACGCCTTGGAGAAATTGCACTCGTTCCTGATGACTCACCGATATCTAATTCTAAAGTATTATTCTACAATACATTGTACGACGAAAATGCATCATGTCACGTGGCACTTGGACGTTCATTCCCGAATGCCATCGTTAACGGCAAGGAATTCTCTAAAGAAGAACTGGTCGACAAAGGGATGAACACATCTATTATCCATGTTGATTTCATGATCGGTGGACCTGACATGTCAATCGATGGTATTAAGGAAGATGGCACGTCAGAACCAGTATTTCGCAACGGTAACTGGGTCATTTAAATCATAAGAAAAACGCCTTGGCAGTTAACAATCGCCGGGGCGTTCATCTTTTTTATTCTTTGACGTTCGCTGTTCCTTCATATGGATCGACAGCTACAGTTTTTTCAGTATTTCCATCCATCAACTCAAATTCATAGACAGGAACATTATCCTGGGATTCAAGAGACCATTCCTTAACTTTGGCATCTTTGCTTGTTTTGTCCTGAGCTTTTTTCAGAGCTTCATCAAATGACAGAATTTTATCGTAATCAATTTCCTGTTCATCTTTATCCACACTGTCTTCTTCACTCTTTAATAGTTTTTTGTCCTTCATAGAATAGGTGTATTCCATTTTCTTATTACCTTCATTCTGGCCGATCTTATACACCCATTCGCCATTCTCATTTTCAAAATCAATGTTAGTCAGTTTGCCTTTTTTATTGTCACTTTCCATCTGTCTGATGATATCATCTGGTGTTGCAGTGATGTCATTCTTTGTCAGCGGCTTACTGTCTTCATCTGCCTTGCCGGAAGCTTCATCATCCTGCACTGCGTCGTCAGCCTTATCTTCTTCGTCGGCTTCACTGTCCTTAGTCGCATTAGAGTCTTCATTCTTTTTAACATCATCTGATTTATTAGTTTCAGATGAATCTACCTCAGATTTGTTCTTATCATCAGGACTTGTTGATTTGTCATTACTGTTATCAGCATCACAGGCAGCAAGGGCCAGACCTGCACTTAACAAAAGAGCCAGTATTTTAAATTTCATCGTCGTATCCTCCTATATTTATGATTAGTAATCTATTACCTATATGAACTTCATTTAAACTTATAGAAGAACTGCAATGAAAATGAACAAAAAAAGACAAGTAGCATGAGCTGCTCGTCCTTAATGTGTTTTCAGATAATCACTTAACTCCTGTACGGACTCAACGACTTTAACCGGTTTTTCATTTTCCAGTTCCACTAATGAGCCGTAGCCATAGAGTACACCGACAGCGTCCATGTGATTTTTACGTGCACCGATTAAATCGTGCTTTCTGTCACCGATCATCAGACAGTCACCTGCGTTCAGATGATAGCTGTCCAGCACATGTTTGATGACTTCATCTTTATGGACTCTAGTGCCATCAAGTTCGCTGCCGGCAATCGCATCAAAGTACTGACCAAGATTAAAATGATCGATAATTGTTTCGGCAAAGGTAACAGGCTTACTCGTTGCAACAAATAACTGTCTGCCTTGTTCCTGTAAGTTCTTTAACAGGTCTTCTATTCCTTCATAAACTTTATTCTCATATAATCCTTTATCAGCGAAATATTCACGGTAGTAATCAATGGCCAGATGATTACGGTCTCCAGTCAGATGATAAGAAGATTCATAACTTTCACTGAGCGGCGGACCGATGAAATGAGTGAGTTCATCATTATCAGGAGCGTCTATATTGAGTTTGTTCAGTGAGAAAATAATAGAGTTGGTAATGCCGAGTTTCGGATCTGTCAATGTACCGTCAAGGTCAAACAGTATATGTTTGTACATCTGTATCGCTATCCCCTTTTCTGTGTAAATCTATTAGTTTCATATTTATTATAATGATACATAAAAGTGATGACAATAAGCGAAGATATAAGATGGTTTCTAAGTGACACTTTACACTTTTGGTTGTCTTTGTTATAATAAACATAGAACAGATATATTGAATTATTTTTTTGGCTTTATTATTGTTATACAACTTATAGAACAGGTGGTGAATCAATGTACATTGAAATTGATGATTCAAGTCAGATTCCGATTTATCTACAGCTTGCGAATCAAATCATCAAAGGGATTGCCCATCAGGAACTACTGCCCTATGAAGCATTGCCTTCCGGACGCACGCTTGCCGGAGATCTTGGAATTAACATGCATACTGTGAACAAGGCCTATCATTATCTGGAGGACCGGCGTTTCATTCAAGTGCAGCCGAAGTCAGGTGCTATCATTCACCCGGATGCGGTGAGAACCGCAACGCCGAAAGAACTGGAAACGCTCAAAGAAAGACTGGCACCGATTATTGATGAAGCAAGATGTCTGCAATTATCCACAGACACCATCTATCAATTAATTAAGGAGAGTGAAAGTAATGATTGAAGCAATGACAATGACCTTGATTATACTGGTCACTGGATTAATCTTTTTGTTTGCAGGTCGCTTTACGAAAAGAAATATATTGTTTTCTGTCTATGTACCTGATCACTATCAGAACAATCAGGAAATTGGTGATGTGAGACGACGGTTCAGAAACCGTGTAGTCACTGCGACTGTCGTTTCTGCTGTAATTCAATTCGTCGCTGTACTGATCGCCAATCAGTATGTGGTGATTGTATTCGTTCTGCTGATTAATCTGCTCATACTTGCCGAGGTACTGTTTTACAAGCAGGCAAACGAGCAGCTGAAACAGTTGAAAGAGCAAGGACAGTGGATGGAAGGATTGAAAGTACTGAGAGCCACTGATACGTCGGCACGCGATGATTTATCGCTGCTTCCATGGCAGCTGTATGCTATTCCGTTTGCTTTACTTACACTCAGCGTCTTCTATGTAGCACTGAATTATGCGGCAATACCGGATAGAATCGCTGTTCACTGGAATATCAATAACGAGCCCGACCGCTGGGAGAATAAGAGTTTTCTTACGGTCTTTTACCCGGCACTCGTCGGCTATGGAATCATGTTTCTTATGGCAGCTACCAATTCAGGCATCAATCATTTTCCTATGATGCTGAATCCAGCAGCTAAAGAAGCATCACAGAATTATGAAAACAGCACGAGAAAAAATAACAGCTATTTAATGTTCATCCTTACTGTCGTCATGGCATTGATGTTTGGTTTTATTCTTGTACAGCCATTGATTTTTCCGCCAGGTTATATGCCGCCTTATGTCATGCCGCTGATTATCGGGGGAATGATCATACCTATCATCGTCAGTATCATCTATCAGCTGCGAGCAGACAAGAAGTACCGCGAAGCAGCCGCTCTGACTGATAGAGCACCGTATCATAATGACAGCAATTATAAGTGGGGCATGTTCTATTATAATAAAGAAGATCCTAATGTGTGGGTACCAAAAGTATCTCAATGGGGTATGACAATGAACTTTGCCAGACCAGAAGCAGTGATGATTTCTATACTGTTTTTAATCCTAACTTTACTGCCTGTCATCATTTTATTAGTTCTCAGCATATAATTAATTAGTTTATGCATGCAAATATTGCCAATCTTTTCTATAATGAACGTAAGACCATAAGATTGGGCGTGGGGATATGTATGAAGTGAAGACAGAAATCAAAATAATTCCAGATGGATTTGAGTCAGTAAATCGCTTTTTTCATGAACATGTATTCCGCAGTTACATTGAACTAGGAGCTAAGCTTCGAGGAAGATGGGTCGACGAAGACTGTACATTAATTACTGAAATATGGGCATTTCACGATAAAAGTCATTATCAGCAGTTCTTTGATATGAGAAAAAAAACATCTCACTATAAGAGCAGCGTTGCAGAGAAGCTCGCTAATGATAAGTGGATCATCTCCAAAAAAGAAATTCATATGGAGCCGACGGGTGATTACTTTCAGCCGCTTCATCGGGTATCGGCCAGTGTTTTCGCACAGAATAATAAAGGGGAAACGTTGCTCGTGAGAAGTCTGCATAGAAGTGACACGTTGGAACTGCCAGGCGGTGCCGTGGACCAAGATGAAAGTCTTAAAGACTGTGCCATTAGAAAAACTAAAGAAGAAACAGGGATAGATGTAGAAATATTAGGCCTTGTTTACGTCTCACATAATATATCAAATGGGGTCATAGCGTTTGTTTTCCACGGACAGATTATCGGCGGCGAACTGGCTGATTGTGAAGACGAAACAAAGGATGTCGGATTTTATGATACATCTGAAGAGATTATAGATCGTCATATTAAAAGACCATATTATAAGGAACGTATTTTAGAATCTCAGAAACTTAACTATATGCCGCTTGATATTATCACCAGCAGACCCTATACACTTGTTGAACGTATACAGTAAAGGACTCATTTCTCAATGAGTCCTTTTGTTATTCACTTGCAAACTTTAGATGTGTATCAAGCTGACCTTTGATTTCTGTCAATGGCAGTGGTGCTCCTTCCAGCCAGCTGTTAAAATCAAGTTCTACCGGTTCCATGTCACCACCGAGCGCAATGTGCATCTTCAATTTATTCGGAAAGTAGCAGCTCGTGTGAATCGTACCGCTCCAGCTGGAATATTTATCGCTGAAAATACCGGCTGTTGTATCGTTCATGACCTTAAACGCCTGAACTGCCGTTAATCCATCGTTGACCTGTGCAGTCATAGCCGTCATTCGTTCCTGGGAATCCGTCAGTACTTTGCGGTTTTCGTGAGTCAGCACTTCAAAATGATTCGTGCAGTAATGATGTTCTCTGACATTGATTTCTCGTGGGGTCACTTCAACAATCTGTGTAATCCCTCGTTTGTCGAGCAGAACATAGGAGAAGCTTGACCGGTGAGGAATGGCTTTCAGCAGTTTTACGGCTTCCTCTACATCCCTACATGTCTCAAGAATCAATCGACCGATCATCGAACAGACAAAGCCGTCACCAGGATTTTTGCGGTGCATGAAGTTGTATCCCATTGTCAGCCCCTTCTCATTCATGCCATCCATGCGGCCGGTTACACGTGACACCGGCGCCATTGTCGCATACCCGCCGTCGTCAGGCTGAAAGAATGTCAGCCGGCCGTCATATGTTGCTGGATGATAATCATAGTTTCTGACAAGAAAATCATCCGCTGTAAATATGGAGCAGCCGGAGTCCTTTGCATATACTCTGTAACCGCCAAAGTTCTGAAGTACTTGAGTCATACTCATCTCCAGTGAATCCTGTAATCCAGTCAGTTCATCCCAAATCTTTGGTGCAAATTCATTGAACATCTGCTTTGTTTCTTCTATATCCACATCAAACCTCGGACGGCGGATACGCCATTCGCGTTCACGATTCTTCAGCATCAAAGTCCCTTTCATCCATTCACCTTGCGCATAACCGAAATCATAATGATTGCCTCGAAACTCTGTAACCACACTTTTAACTTGCTGCATTCAATCACGCCTTTAATCAATTTTAACCAGTCTATCATATTTAAGCACAAGATCAGCGGCATAAATCCTCAACCCGTTTGTTTTGACTTCATCCCTTATTTTTATTAGGGTAGACGGTGAGGAGTGATAGTATGAGAACGTTGAAGCAGGAGAAGGATCTATTCTTCATTAATCGTTCAACGTATGAGTTACTAACGGATGAATTAAAGACAACGGTCGTCTGCCCGAAGGATGAATTCAGAGGGCATGCTATCTACAAAAGTTTTCATGTCAGCAACTGCCATAGAACATGGCGGATTTCAGACTATGACTATGTCATTGCTGCACAGCCGGGCTGGTACGAGAGTCTGCCGGCGGATAAGCAGCAGCTGGTTTTTAACGAACAGAAGCGTACGGGGTCATGTATGCTGATTGGAAATATACTGATTACACAGAACTACTGGATGTCATTAACAGAAGCACAGCAGCAGTATTTAATCAGCCTTTATGATGAAACGATTGAAGAAGTTGATATTACTAGTCTGCCAGAACGTTTTACACGGCTGCACGGACAGTTCCCTGATGAGCACGGCGGCAATTGTTTTGCGGCGGCATTGTACGGCGTGACTAATGAAGTGACTATTCTTGGTGAATGGATTCATGACCAGATGTTCACGGATATGCTGGCTCGTAATCATTATGTTCAAACTGAACAGCCATCACAAGACAGCGTACTTGTCTTTGTGCGTGACGGTGTTGTAGTCCATGCAAGCTACGTGATTGATGATGAATATTGCTTCAATAAATCAGGGCAGATGTTTTATAATCCATGGCATATTGCCCGTATCGATAAAGTGAAAGAGGAGTGGAAAGACTGCAATTTATTATTTTACAGTTCTACTGAGCGGAAGTTTGTTGACAGTAACAAAGCAGCCGAAAAACAACTCGCATATGTTTAATCCTATCTTATATGATAGGATTTTTTATTGACCTTTTCTGTTATTTTGACTAATGTAAAGAAAACAGCTAAGAGAAGGTGACAGAAATGCGCTTAATTAAACATGATCTGAGTTATATCGATGCTATTATGAAAGGGACCAGTCAGCCGGAGATTCATCAGGTTCTCGGCATGAAGCCGGACATGATTGATAGAGAAGGGACAACACAGTTTGTCCTCAGCATGATCGACGATAACGATCGCACTCAGTATTCAAGGTACATACTGGATGATGACGATCAGTTTATCGGTATCATCACTTTAAAGGAAATCGACCGTGAAGATCGTATTGCGTCGATCGGTACATGGATTTATCCTGAACGCTGGGGAGAAGGTTATAATCGCCGGGCGAAGGATGAAATACTGAAGATCGGCTTTACACAGCTTGGACTGGAAGCAGTGATTCTTGGTGTTAAGCTTACAAATAAGCGCTCGATGAAGGCACAGGAAAAGCTTCCTTACGTGACACTTGATGTGACAGCGGAATATCCAAAACGCGCTTTTGTCAAAAGTCAGAGACTTAACGAACCGTTTCAGCTGAACATCATTTATAAAGAGGACTTTCTCAATTATCTTAAAGTCAGCACCCACCATTCATAGTAAAAGAGAAATCCCGGATCAAAATGATCCGGGATTTTCTTAGTAGACGCCTACTTGATTCCACGCATTAGACACTGTTGACGCATCTGTTGAACCATAGAGGTCAGTTGCTGATCTGACTAATGCAGCTTTTGCATCTGCAAACGTTGCATTCGGTGTTAAGTAGTAAGCGAGTGCTCTGTAGTAGATTTTCTCCGATTTAGCTTTGCCAAGTTTAGTTACTGTATTATAGAAGGCTTTATTCGGAATACCGCTGTTTGTATGCACGCCGCCCCAGTCACCTGCACTTGTATTAGGTAGGTTCTTGTAGTTGTTCATATGAGCCGGCTGTCCATATGTTTCAGGATTGGACATGCTGCGCAGCGCATCGCCGCTTCTATTTGGTGTATAGACGTCTTCACCCATCAGGAAGTCAGGGTCTACGAAGTAACCGAAGACGTCAGAGAAAGATTCATTTAATGCACCAGGCTGATTTTCGTACACAAGACCGGCTGTTTTTTCAGTGACTGCATGAGTCAGCTCATGAGCGATGACATCATTGGCACCTGACAACGGAGAGAATGTCACGCCGTCACCATCACCGTAGACCATGGATTCACCATTCCAGAACGCATTGTTGTAGTTTCTACTGTAATGAACGATAGAGTAGATAGGTGCCCCTTGATTATCATACGAATCACGGTTATGGACGTTTTTGTAGTAATCATAAACTTGGTCTGCATAGTAGTGTGCATCGACTGCTGCACGTTGTGCTGTTGACGTGAAGCTCGTGTCAGTATCGTAGACGATAGAATATCTTGAAGTTGAATTTTTAGCGTCATAAGTTTCAATAGTTCCTGTATGAGTGACATCAGATAAATAGTAATTACCGTTTTCCTGATACAGGTTCAATGTTTTAGTATCACCTTTTGTACCTACTCCACTACCAGTCGCAGCGCCTGCTTCTGTTAAAGCATTCTGTTTCTTAACGACTTCTCCTGTTTCAGCATCAATCTGTACTTTCCAGTTAGCAGCTTCAGGCGTCAGATAGATCAATTGCACGTCATACACTAATTTATTAACGTCTGCATTGACTACTAAATCAGCTTTCTTCACAACTTTACGGTCCTGGTTCTTAACTTCATCTTTATCAACACCAGCAGCTGCATAAGCTCTGTCTACAGCTTCTTCAGCTGAAATTTTTTGAGTATTGGTAGGTGCTAGTTTTTTCTGATTCAGGTCTCCATTGACAAAAGTGACTTGCCCTTCTGGATTGACGTGGACTTTGACTTCAGTGTATAGTCCTGCTTTACCGTTGGCTTTTGGCTTCAAAGTGTAGTGAGTGAATCCTAAGTCATCTGTATCAACAGACACAACGTCGTATTGCTTGTAATTTTTTTTGACTTCTTTTGAACCTGGTAAATTTTTAAGTGTGTTCTTTGCATCTTGTTTGCCTTGTACTTTCTCAAGTTTCAGAAGTGATTTAGATCCTTCAGATTTTGCAAAAGAATCATTTGCTGGAACAAGTGACGCCAGTAATGCAGTTGATAGTACAGCAGGGATGATGAGTTTTTTCGACATGTGAGACACTCCTTAAATAGTTTGGTTTTTTAAAAGCTAAGTCTTATTATAAATATTCTGAATAATTAGACATCTGTATATAACGCAAAGTTTTTAAGGAGGTATGTTAACAATTATCTTAAATTATGATTATATTAATAAATAATATGATTAATGTCATTAATTTTTCGTCGATATAATAGTATTTTAAACAAAAATTAATTTTACAAAATGTTAAAAATTAATAAAGTATAACTTTCTAAAAGCTAATTAAAATAAAAAAAGAACTGAAATAATTATTTCAGCTCCTGAAATTCTACTAATTAATAAAGAGAATCATCTGTCAGTCGTTAATTCATTAAGCAGTGTATGCAGAGAAACAGTCTGAGCAGTTCTTATGTTCTGTCCTGCCCAGTTACTCATAAATTCTGCGTTGTTCTGTGCTTTGGCTGCAGCTCTAATGTCTGCTGTTAATTGATTCATGATAGGATAAGGAGGGATAGAGTGATATGTCATTAACTGCATCATTTTGTTTTCAATACCTCGAGCTTGTTTCCCTGTAAAAGCAGCTGTAAGCACAGCAGATGTTTCAGCTGCCTGATTGATGGATTCTTTATGAAGCGGATGAGCATTACTTTCATAAGTATTGAGAAAACGAGTGCCTATCTGTACATAATCAGCGCCTAGTGCTGCAGCTGCCTTAATGCCGCGCCGGTCAGAAATCCCACCGGCCGCGATAACGGGGATGTTCACGGCATCAACGACTTGAGGAATGAGACTCATTAAACCAATAGGAGGTTTTTTAAGAAATCCTCCTTGATGACCACCTGCTTCATAACCTTGGGCAATGACGAAATCCATACAATGGTCTTCTATCATGAGGGCTTCTGCAACATTAGTCGCTGTTCCTATCACTTTAATGCCGGCATCTTTTAGTAGAGCAACAAGATGCTTATCCGGGCAGCCGAAAGTAAAACTGACAACGGGCACATGCAGCTGAATACACAGTTCAACATATTCTTCGACAGATGGTTCTTCTATGAGAGCAACATCAGTCACTTGTGGGATATTTAATATTTTTCTGATTTCGTTGAGTGCCGCGTTAACAGTCTTCATATCATAGGATAAGTCAGAAATACGAGGATGCGCAAAAATATTAACTGCATAAGGATGACTCGTCAGCACCTGAACTTCCTTGATCTGCTGAGTCAGCGTTTCAATAGAAAGGCCGCCTGCAGCTATAGAGCCGAGGCAGCCATTATTTGATACTGACGCTGCGAATGAAGGAGTGATGATGCCGCCTGCCATCGGTGCCTGTATAATTGGAAAAGTAATATTGAGCAAAGGAATCCCTCCTTTAAGCAGTGCCTGTAATACCCATTTCTATATATGTTCGGATAAGGTAACGTTTATCATCTAGAGTTTTGAATGTCATGACAGCTAAAGAAGAGGCTTCTAATAGATTGTAGTTTTCATCTTCTCTGAAGATTCGGATCACGACGATAGTATCATCTTCTCGCTCTGTTTTGTAGATGACATCAAATCGCCATTCCTGGTGCTGTTTAAAACGTTCCTTGAAAACAGCAATGATCTCGTCATAATTAAAACGCTTTTCTGTGCCGTCAGGAAGTACAAAGGTGGCAATCATCCCCGGATATAAAATTTCACTGATTTTTTCGAGGTTCTGATTCTGCCATGCGGCTAATAGATGGACATGTGGCAAGGTGTTCACGTTCCTTTTCGGCTATTTAATTGATTAAGACTTATTATAGCACGAAGCAGGGGATAAAACATTTCTTTACAAGAATTTTGTATGGTAATATAAGATTATAAGAAAATAAGAGGTGAAATGAGAATGAAAGATGTATTGAGAGGTTTATTTTTCATCGTATTTTTATTAGCAATCATTGTAACAGCTGGTGCAGCTATTTTATTCGTGCGCTTCAAAGCTGACTTTGAAGACATCGAGCGTCGTACTCAGGATATCGTCTCTAAAATTGAATCAGAAAACGTCTAGAACTTGCCGTTATGGTGAGTTCTTTTTTTGTTAAACTAAAGACTAGGAGGCGGACATTTGTTAGCGACAATACCAGATGTATCTTTAGTGGAAGAACAAGCACTTGAACAATTATTGAAGTTGATGAGCTTGAAACATCCTTGTATTGAAGACATTGTAATTGGTTGTCGAAGAACACATGAAGATTATTTGCTTGCAGTGCAGATTAAGGAAGCCTGGGAACAAGAGGGTGGATTTAATAGAGAAGGTGGAACGGTCCTTGATATCGTATGCTGGAACGATGAGTCCAGTTCGTTCAATAAATACTGTCAACGTATTATGCGTCATCATCCTGATGCGTTTGTTGTTGTTGGGATCACTCAAGGGTTTAAGGAAATCAATAGACGGCTGCATCGCTTTTCTGAGCTGACTGCTGAAAAGACCTATGTCCTTGGTGACTGTGACGAAACATTAGATTCATTATTCTCTGATCAGCTCAGTGGTGTAAATCAATTCGGCGAAACATGGAAGTTGTCGTGTCTACAGTCTATTACATAAAAAAAGACAGCAGCAGTCTTAAAGTGGACTGCTGCTGTCTTTTCTTTTAGGCAGGAATAGGAGTGTGAACCCTATTAATAAAGTGATGTAACCAGCGAGCTGGATACTAATAGGATGTTCACCGGTTACCGGCAGCGATTGATCTGAGCTGCTAGCTGATGATTTGCTGCTATCAGTCGTACTGTTGTCAGAACTGTTTGTTGAAGTGCCGGCAGACGAATAGCTGCCGGTTGAACGTTTGTTGTTTATGCTGTTAGACGAATCATTATTACTGTCATCTGTTGAAGGTGAATCATCGGATCCTGCATCTGAATACAGACTGCCGCTATTAGAATCAACAGCAGGTTTCTCCACAGGCAGCTGTCTTGTTACTTTGCTGGTAGTTTTAGCGGTAGTGGATTTGCCAGGCAGTTGATCCTCTTTGTCGCCAGGACTTACGGTCGGTTTCTCCACAGGGAGCTGTGCTGATTTATCTTTCACGGCAGTCTCACGTTCAGACTTTACAGGTTTTTCAATCTCTTTCTGTTTGGTTTCCTTCCGCTCAGTTGAAATGATTCTACTTACAACGTCAGTCGTTTTTTCTGCTTTCGGTTCAATTGTCTGATTTCTGCTTTTATAATGCTGAATCTGTACGCTCGGAGTACGCGGTACAGTGGTCTGTTCTATTTGCGGGTTAGGAGATGAAGAGGCAGTAATGGACTTATCTTCTGTCTCTACCGGTGTTTCCATCACTCCGTGTTCTGGAACCACAAAGTATTTCTCTTCTCCAGCCGCAATATCAAGTGTTTCCTCATCATACTGAACGTTATAATCGCCAGCTGCAAGATTGCTGAACACTGCAGTTCCATCGTCATCTGTCTGTACTTCGTCGATGATTTCATCATCTTTCAGCAGCTGGATAGTCACACCGCCTGCAACGGTATGGTCAGAAAATACTGCCTGAATCTTAATCAGCATAGACGATGTTTCTTCATCGGGTTGAGTTGTTTTCTCTTCCAGCAGCGGTTCTGCCTCTTCTGTAGGGACATTTATTTCGTTGATATCAGCTGTAGTCAGCGGAATCTCCTGCTCTCCTGTTATAAGAGAATAATCTGCAGCAGGCTGTTGCATAATAAACAGACTATCATCAAGTGTTTCATAATGCACGATGTTTCCGTGCTGATCTACTAGCTGAAACGGCTGGTCTTTAAGGGGGCGACCTTCTTCGTCGATAAGTTTGATGATTAGAGGTTTTCCGGCTGCAGATGCTGTAACAGGGATAGTAATGATGACTACCGTTAATGCCAAAGCTCTTGCTAAACGTTTCATCGGTCTGCTCCTTTATATATGATTACCATCATTATGACACAAAATAGAGGGTTACTCTATGTCATTTCCAATAATTCACAACAACATCATAACCGTCATCCAATATTTATGAAATTAATTAGTTTTTAAATCTTTATAGTCTATGTAAAAATTATTGAAGTGATATATTACAATAATTGTAAAGTTGATTGTGAAATCATCTAACATGTAAATAAAAGGTGTAATAAAATTAAAAAAACTTATCGAACTTGTCTGAATTTTAAGGTATGATTATGAAAACTGTATAGAAACTGCTGAATCGTTTCAGCGATGGCATACTAAAGTAGGTGATGACAATCAGGATTATTATACTGGATGATCAGGAAATGGTAGGACAGGGAATCGCGCATCTTCTGTCAGCTGAAACAGATATGGAAGTATTGAAGGTGTTCTCTGAACTCAATCATCTGGAATATTATATCGAAACGATGCTGCCTGACATTGTGCTTTCTGAGGCTAAGGTGAAAGGGACCAATATTCTGAACAATTTAAGAACGCTGGTCGATAAATATGATAAAGCCCGGTTCATGATTGTAACGGGCTATAATATTGAGGAATATAAAGCGAGAGCTTATGATAGTGGCGCAGTGGCTTTCATCTCGAAAGAAGAATCAGCCGATTATTTAATCGATGCGTTGAGGAAAGTCTATTACTTCAACCGTAATCTGCGGACAGAGGTCAAACTGGAGCATCAATTATTGACAGTAAGAGAACGGGAAATACTGGCACTTGTCGCTCAGGATATGACGAATAAGGAAATCAGTGAGGCATTGTTTGTCAGTAAGCGGACTGTTGAATACCAGGTGTCCAGCCTTATCAGGAAACTGGAAGTAGAATCGCGGGTCGGTGCTGTTATTAAAGGATTGAAGCTCGGAATTATTGAAGAAGATATTACAATGTAATAACTTTGCGCTAAATACGGATGTATTCAGCGCTGTTATTCTATATGATAAAAGTAATAGCTCATTCGTAGAGAGAAAGAAGGGTGGGTTATTCTATCATTTAATGCATTCATTCTTACCCCTGACAGGATAATAGATTAAATGGTAGAAAGCTATCTGATTGCAGTCAGATAGCTTTTTTACTGGAGTGAGAGATTGATGACATCAATGAAAGAAACGAAACACATCTGCTGGTTATCCAGATTGACACCGATGATCAGCATAGCCCAATGATCGATCTTTTCGACAGTTAATTTCAAGTACTTAATGTAACCGTCGTGATAGAATTCAATCAAAAGGGGGCAGTTTCGCTGCATAGCTTCCTGTAAGGTCATATTGATCTCTTCCAGTCGATCATCACATAAAACAGGTCTTTCAATTTTATTCTGCTGTTCAATCTGTTTTTTAATACCCACATATTGTTCAGGCATAGTGGCAAATGGTGCCCATTTGATCATACCGCGTCCTTTCGGAATATTCGGATTCAGCTTGCTTCGTTCAATTTTGCGATAGTCAGTCTCCCCGTAAATAGGATGAATCATAACATCACTTCTTTCGTGGATGTACCCTCATTATAAGAACATATGTTCGCTATTTCAAGATATTTAATATAATTAATTAATTTATCTCTATTAATTTAATAGTCCACTATAAAAAAAGACTGAGAAAAACCCAGTGATAATAAGGGTTTTCTCAGTCTTTTTAAGATGGAATCTTCTGCTTGAAAATATTTGAGTGGATGGAGAGATAAAGCAGCAGCATACCGATCAATCCAAGTGTAATGACATAGATAGACATCATCATACTGTTCAGCACCGTGCCGACAATAAGACCGGAACTTGCGACGAGACCGGCACCGCTATAGCCGAGTGAACTAAAGGCAATATAACTTGCTCTTTTGTCCTCAGGCATCAGTTTCGCCTGAAAGACAGAAATAATAGGCGTCTGCATCAATTCACCAATTGTGGCCATCAGTACGACCAGCATCAGTAAATACCATGTCGTCAAGTGATGGGCAAGACCATAGCCGCTTGTATACATGAGCGTACCGAGCAGCAGAACAGCCACCTGGTTTCTCTTCTCAGTGATTTTAGCGATAAGGAAGGTCACCGTAACAACAAGCACCGTATTTTCAATCAACATCAGACTCATCATCCGCACACCGTCTACATGAATACCAAATAACTCGACCGGCTTGAACTCGTCATGCAGCCGGACACCGATATAGTTGGTCAGTGCAAATTCCGAGGAGAAGATGAAGACTGCTGCCATCGTGAAGACAACGAAGCGCGTATCTTTCAGAGCAACATAGTAACTGCTGAGGAGGTCTCTGATCCAATGCGCTTCAACGACTTTACGTACTTTATTGACTGTCGGGTCAATCAGATAACGCTGGAAGACAGCTGTATTAATCAGCATAATGATAACGATCAAAGCAAACAGGAGGACGCGGTGGTCTTTATAGAACAACCCGCCGATTGCTGTGCCAAACGCAGTAGCCAGATTATTAGCCCAGTAGGACGTGACATAAACTGACTTGCGCATCTCTTCAGTCGTGGAATCGATGATGAGTGCTTCAAGAGCCGGGAAAATCATGGCGCCGCTGACAGCAGTCAACATATATAGAAATGCCACAACCCATGGCATATTGATAGCGGGATGAATAAAAATAGTCATCAGTATCATCAAGATAGCAAATAATAACTGACCGGTCACGAGAAGCCTTTTCCGGCTGAAGCGGTCAGCGAAATAGCCACCACATAGTCCGCAGATCAGTCCGAAAACGACATTGATGCTGAGCAGAATACCGGACGTCACTTTACCGAGTTCATCGGCGATATAAAGGACCATAAAAGGCATGACACTCATGCTTGCCATATGGTCAAAGAAACCGCAGATGATACGAAGTTTGACGTTGGAGGGGAATTGTGAAAACTTCATAGCTGTATCCTCTTTGTTCTATAGAATAAATACATTATACCTATAATGAAAAGAGAATAGTTGAAATTTTCTCATATTTTTCGCTGGATGTACGAAAAAACCTCACACTGTTATAAGTATGAGGCTGATTATTTAGTAATGGCGAGCATCAGTTCACGCGCGACTTTCGCTGCGACAGCATTGGATACACCTGACGCATCATATGGTGGAGAGAGTTCCACGATATCTGCTGCGACGACATTCAGCTGTTCAAAGATTTTGAACGCGGGTTGAAGTTCTTTGTAAGTCAGGCCACCGGGTTCCGGTGTACCTGTGCCAGGAAATATAGATGGATCCAGACAGTCCAGATCAATCGTCACATAGACCGGTGTATCTTTGAGAATACCCGGCAGATCTTTCAGAGTGTCGATGGAGAATTTCTCAAGTGTGGTATGTTCATTACTCCAGTCGAATTCTTCTTTCGTACCTGAACGGATACCGTACTGATAGATGCGGCCGTCACCTGTGATGTCGTGGATGCGGCGCACGACGGTCGCGTGGCTGAGCGGCTCGCCCATATAATCATCGCGTAAGTCCGTGTGGGCATCGAGCTGAACGAGAACGACGTCCGGATATTTCGCGTGGACCGCACGGAAAGGGCCGAGCGTCACTAAGTGCTCGCCGCCGATCATAAATGGCAGCTTGCCGGAATCTAGAATCTCGCGAGCTGTCTCTTCCAGTTCATCGAGCACTTTCACTTTGTTGCCGATTGTAATATCGACGTCCCCTGAATCCATGATTTTAACGTCTTCTAGATCTTTATCAAGATACGGGCTATAAGTTTCAAGGCCATAAGATTCTGAACGGATGGCATCTGCTGCAAAACGTGTACCTGGTCGGTTCGACACCGTGCCGTCAAACGGTGCGCCGTAAATGACAGTTGATGCTTCTTCAAATGTCGCCTCGCAGCTCATGAAGACATGTTTATTCGGTTGCATCATCAAGCATCTCTTTCACGAATGTCGGTAGTGCAAATGCACCTGTATGGATATCAGTGTTATAGTATTTTGTTTTGAGGCCTAGTTTGTTCCATGCATCAAGGTCTACGTCTTTCAGTGGGTCGTATTTCTTGGAAGCGAAACCGAATAACCAGTGACCAGATGGATAAGTCGGCATATGGAACTGATACACGCGTGTGATAGGGAACAAGCCTTTGATCTTAGAATGGGCACGTTTCATTTCATGTGCGTAGCTTGGGTAATATGGTGATTCGTGCTGGTTGATCAGAATACCGTCGTCTGTCAATACACGGAAACAGTTGTTGTAGAAGTCATGAGAGAATAACCCTTCACCAGGACCGATCGGATCTGTTGAATCCACTAAGATGAGATCATAGTAGCCATCTTCTTTGTTCTTCACGTAAGCAAGACCATCTTCGAATAGAAGCGTCACGCGCGGGTCTTCCAGTTTGCCTGCAGTGATTGGTAAATATTCCTGTGACAGGCGGACGACACGTTCGTCAATTTCAACCATATCGATCTGTTCGATAGATTCGTAGCGCGTCAGCTCGCGAACTGTACCACCGTCACCACCACCGATAACGAGGACTTTCTTGATGTTTGGATTAGTAGCCATCGCTACGTGTGTGATCATATCATGATAGACGAATTCGTCTTTCTCGTTGACCATCATTAAGCCGTCCAGTGTAAAGAATGTACCGAATTCATCTGATTCAAAGAAATCAATCTGCTGGAAATCAGATTTCTCTGAGTGGATATGCTTATTTGTCTTGATTGAGAAACGAACGTTGTCTGTATGATTTTCTGTGTACCAAAGATCTAACATAATAATCCTCCTATTTTACTTCTACTTCGATTGGTTTAAATGATTCGACGACAATCTCGCCTTTAGAATATTTATGGATTTTATCAGCCATGCCGCGGCCTATTTCGTATGAATCAGACAGCTCAGCTTTTAATGCTTTCTCTAAGTGATCTTCAGCTCTCCATGGATCTACTGTATCACCACATGTAAAGACATCAACTGAAGCATAGCCATATTCCGGCCATGTATGAATGGTCAAATGTGATTCAGAGATGATGACTGCGCCTGACACACCGTACGGATTGAATGTATGGAAACAGCTTTCAACGATTGTTGCGCCTGATACACGAGCTGCCTCGTTCATGATTTCCTCAATCTTGTCATGGTCTTTTAAAATATCTTTGTCACAGTTGTAGTACTCGATTAATACGTGTCTTCCTAAAGTCGTTAATTTCATTTATTATTGTCCTCTTTTCTCTATTATATAGACTTGATTTGAATTTTCAGTGCCGATTTTAATGATCGGCTGGTTGTTGATGAACTGCCAGTAGTCGACAATTTCCTGACTGATGCATTCTCCGGCCATGACAATCGGAATGCCCGGCGGGTAAATCATCAGTGATTCCGCACAGATTTCACCTAAAGCCTCTTCGATGTTTATCGCGCGCTTATCCGCATACAGTACTTCCCTTAGACTCATTGCCTGTTCCGGGATAGCAAGCTGTTTCAGCACCGGAGAATGTACTTCTCTATCTGCCTGGTGGTGAAGCTTGCTGATAGACTGGAGCGCATTCAACAGACGGTTCAACACCTCTTCATTATCAGCGATGGAGACGATTCCCATGATTAAGTTAGGTTCGGCAAGCTCCATCTGAATGTTGTAATCACTTCGGAGCAGTCTGTATACTTCAAAGCCTGATAAATCAATCGTAGAATCGATATAGATGGTCAGCTTCGATTCATCAAGCTGCTGCTGATAGAGTTCTTTAAATGCTTTACCGTCAAGCATATGGAACCCGGGAATCGCATTGACAGCTTGTTTGAACGTCTGAATGACAGGCATCAGTTGTTCGAATTTCCGCGGACCATTGAGCGCCAGATTCTTCCGTGCGATATCCAAGGAGGACATTAAAAGGTAAGAGGCACTCGTCGATGTCAGCATATTGATGACGCTTTTTACTTTGCGCTTGTCTATCAGGTCTCCTCTGACAAGCAGGGCACTGGACTGAGTGAAGGATCCGCCTGTCTTATGAAGACTTGTTGCTGCCATATCTGCACCAGCTTCCATACTTGAGATCGGCAAGTGCGGCGAAAATCTAAAGTGCGCCCCATGCGCCTCGTCAACGAGTACCGGCATATCATGTTGATGAGCAAGCTCTGTAATAGCTTTTAAATCACTCACGGCACCGAAATAAGTCGGATTCATGATAAAGATTGCACGGGCATCCGGATGGTTATCGATAGCAGCTTTGACATGGTCGTAGCTTAAGTTATGAGCAATTCCGAATTTAATATCAAATTCTGGGGATACGTAAATAGGTGTGACATCTGCAAGAGCCATCGCATTGAGCACAGATTTATGTACATTGCGTGGCAGAATCAGTTTATCGCCCGGTTTACAGATGGAAAAAATCATCGTCTGAATGCCTTCGGTAGTACCGTTGACAAGGAAATGAGCCTCGTCTGCTAAGTAAAGATCAGCAAGTAGCGCCTGAGCTTCTTTGATGACACCTTTCGGATTATCATAGTTGTCCAGCTGTGGCATTGAGTTGACATCATGTCTTAATACTGAACTGCCATAATAGTAAAGTTCAGACTGTTCATCCAGCCCGCGCTTATGACCAGGGACGTCAAAACTTGTAACTTTCTGCGATTCATATAATTTAAGCGCATCGAACAGCGGTGTAAAACGATGTTTGTCTGTATCAATCGCTGTAAATGACTTAATATCTAAAGGTTTAATCAATCTGCACCTCACATGATTGGACGAATTGTAAAATAGTAATACTTAACTGGAGGTTTTGTATACCTGTTAATTTATTTTTACCAAACAAATTGTAATGTATTACTAAACTATAAGCAAGAAAAAAATTTCAATTTGCATATGTTTTTTTGAAGGGGGAATAGTCTGATAGAATGAAGAAAACAAGAGGAGGGAAAAACATGGCGAACACGGTTGGTTATATTGGGTCATATACAAAGAAAGATGGCAAAGGAATCTACCGCTTTGTACTTAATGAAGAGGCGAAACAACTGGAATCAGTTGAAACAGGCTACGAAGTACAGGCGTCAACATATGTAGTCAAACACGGTGATTATTTATACGGTATCAAGAAAGAAAACGATAAAGCAGGAGTAGCCGCGTACAGAATCGACGATGAAGGCAGACTTGAACTGATCAATGACTGTCTTGAGTCAGCAGAAAGCGGTTGCCATATATGGGTGACAGCAGACGGGAAATATTTGATGGAAGCGGTATATGGAGCGGGAGAAGCACGTCTTTACAGCTTGCAACCTAAAACAGGTGAAGTACTGCAGCTGATTGATACGGTCGTACAGGAAGGCAAAGGACCGAACGAAGACCGTCAGGATAAAGCGCATACGCATTATATCCAACAGACGCCTGATTTGAAGTATGCAGTAGCCGTTGACCTCGGCGCAGATGAAGTCATTACTTTCAAGTTCAGCGACAATGGATTAACTAGAGTCGGCGAACTGAAGCTGCCGGCAGGAGTGGGTCCGAGACACTTAATATTCAACGACAACGGTCAGTATGCCTATCTGTTCACGGAACTCAGCAACGACGTATTTGTTCTTAAATATAACGACGGTGTATTTGAAATGGTAGAACAACATCACGCTGTACCTGATGACTTTGCTGAGAACACACAAGGCGCAGCGATTCGTATGAGCCACGACAATAAGTTCGTCTATGCATCCAACCGCGGGCATCAAAGCATTGCCGTGTTCAAAGTGGAGGACGATGGCAGCAAGCTGTCGCTTGTAGAAATCACGGACTGCGGCGGAGACTGGCCGCGTGATTTCAACATTACGCCGAGTGACAAGTTTTTAGTATGTGCACATGAAGTAAGCGGCAATGTGTCGTTATTTGAAAGAGATGTACAAACGGGTAAACTGACGTTGCTGGAAAATGATAAGCAGGCAGCAGAAGGTGTCTGTGTGCAGTTTCTGTAATGAAATTAGCACTTTATCAGATGGCAGTTATACCTGGCGAGCCGGCGAAAAACTTGAAAAAAGTGACAAACTGGCTCAATCAGCTTCCTGAAGGTATAGACATCGCCGCCCTTCCGGAAATGTGGAACACGTCGTATACGCTGGATATGTTGAATGAGATTATTGATGATGAAGGCCATAGAGAACTTAGGGCACTTAAGGAAATTGCGCGGTTGAGAAATTTAAATATCGTTGCAGGTTCTATTGCGGTAAAGTCCGGTGAGAAATTCAGAAACCGAGCGATAATCATCGACTGTAATGGACAGGTGATTTATCACTATGACAAAGTTCATTTAGTGCCGATGCTGGATGAACCATTGTTTCTGGAATCGGGCGATCACTTTGGAACCTTTGAGCTTGCTGATAGCAAGATGGGTATTATCATCTGCTATGATCTCAGGTTTCCTGAGATGACAAGAAAACTTGCGCTCGAAGGTGCAGAGATAATTTATGTTGTGGCGGAATGGCCGCATGTGCGCATCGATCATTTTTTGGCGCTTCTGAAAGCCCGCGCGATAGAGAACCAATGTTATATCGTTGCATGTAACGCAGTAGGTGAGTGCGGCGGCACAGTATTCGGCGGCCGGTCGATGGTGATTGATCCATCGGGAGAAGTAGCAGTGGAAGCAGCGGTAAGTGAAGAAACAGTTGTTGTAGAAATTGATATCGAAGAGTCTGAAGTGATTCGTCAGGCAATTCCTGTATTTGAATCACGAAGAACTGACTTATATTAAGTAGTAACTGGAACCGTTCCTCAAATGAGGAACGGTTTTTTGGCAGGCGCACGAGAAGTGGCGTGTAACAGTGAAATACGCGCCACAACGGAGAGGAAAGTGGGCGGAGGCACGAGAAGTGGCGCGTAACAGCGAAATACGCGCCACAACGAAACAGCTACTTCAAATGATATCTCATATTTTTATATTGACCTTGCTTATGGCAACTGTCAGACATCATTCGCTGGACTGTTCTAAGAGGCATGCCGCTCCATTTCCTCACTTCTGCCGCTGATAATGAATCATTTTTAAGTAAAGACATTTCTAATATTAATGAACATAAAGCCGTTTTATTATTCACTCGGTGATGGCAATTGGTACAACAAATATATTTTTTCTTTAAATCAGGTATCATCGACAATCGCCTGCATTTACCACATCGTATGCCTCCTTTAAAATTATCAAAAGGATAATAATGAATGCGTTCTTGAACTAGTTCATTATTATGATAAGCCAAAATTTTTTCGGCGGCAGCCCGATGCTCCTGTAAAGGTTCAATAGATTGAATATAGTGCACAACTTCGTCAACTTGATGAGGCAGCAACACACTTTTAGGGATAGTGTCAGTTGATAGTCTGTAATCGTGATTTACAAACAGCACCCTGCTCACTAACTGATATTTAATCTGTTGACTTTTCAAAAACGATTCCAGCTTATGATGGGCTTTACTTAATTGTGAGACAACGTCTGTATGCACATTTCCTTTCTCGGAAACAAACTGCCGGTCTACTAGTTGATAAGATCCGGTAAAGTTTTTTACATCAAAATGATAGAGCGTCCCTTTATCAAAAATAAGGAAATCGTACTGACTGCCTTTACGATAATCCAGACTGATATCCCAGAGTTTCACGCATTCAGTGTCATTGATCAGCTTATAAAAATAAGATTCTCCCTCAAAGCCTTTGATATAAGTAAATAATTTGTGATAATCATGATCATTTAGATTCATACGATGTTCTGCAGCAAGCAGAAATTTCTGATAGTCATTCGGCTCGTGTAGTTTGACGAACATGGATTCACCTCGGAATAAATATAACGACAGAGCTAAAGGAAATCAAATAACAGAAAAAGATAAAAAACCTCGAAAATTCTGCAGAAAATGATAAAAAACTATCATTTCATCAGATTCAGTATAAAATTTAATTAATTTTACGAAAATCAGTTATTTAATAAAATCGTTTATTATATCATAGTTTTGTTTGAAATTGCGGAAAATTCCCAACTTGGAAACTTTTTTATTTTATGAATGTTTTCATGATAAATTAAAAATTTTAAATATGATTTATAATATAATAGATTTTAAATCCTTTATTATATCACAAATAGAAATCGATTTGTGGAAACTTTCCAAATTGGAAAGTTTTTATTTTTATTAATAAAAAAATGCTATTCTAAAAATTTACAAAAAAAGACCGCTGATTGCTCAGCAGTTCATCTTAAACCTATTTATATATCTGTCTGATGTACTTGAATTTCCCTTTATAAGGCGGAAACATCAATCCTGTCTCAAGCTTCGTGCCTTTTGTCATATAGGCTTTCTGATGACTAAACAAGTCGAATGAATATTTGCCGTGATACGTTCCGATGCCTGATGCTCCGACACCGCCGAACGGTAAATATGGGTTAGAGACATGCATCAATGTATCATTAATGCAGCCACCGCCAAATGACAGTCGTTTGAACACTGTTTTAACGTAGTCGCTGTCTTCACTGAAGACGTATAATGCAAGCGGCTTTTCAAAACTGCGGATGATATCAAACACTTCATCGCTTGAGTCAAATGTAATAATCGGTAGAATAGGGCCGAAGATTTCTTCTTTCATTACTTCGTCGTCAAGTGTGACGTGATCTAAGATTGTCGGCTCGATATATCGTGTTTCGATGTTTGTTTTACCACCGACTATTACACGGTCAAGAGAAGCTTCCAGCAGACCGCTTAGACGTTTAAAGTGATTGTCGTTGACAATGCGGCCGAAGTCATCGCTCCGCTCTGGATCTTCACCATAAAATTCTTTAATAGTAGTCTGCATCGCCCGGATAAATTTATCTTTCACTTGCCGGTCGATTAAAATATAGTCCGGTGCGACACAAGTCTGGCCGGCATTGATGAATTTACCGAATGTAATGCGTTCTGCTGCGACTTTAATATTCGCTGTTGCATCGATGATGGTTGGACTTTTACCTCCGAGTTCAAGAGCGACAGGTGTCAAATGTTTACTCGCTGCCTCGTATACAATCTGGCCGACTTTAGTGCTGCCCGTAAAGAAGATGAAATCAAATTTTTCTTTCAAGAGGTCAGACGTCACTTCTTTCTCACCGAGTACGGTCGTTACATAATTCGTTTCAAACGTAGCTGCGATGATTTCACTGATGACCTGGCTCGTATGTGGCGTCAACTCAGATGGTTTGACAATAGCACAGTTGCCGGCAGCGATTGCGCCGACCAGTGGCTCCATGACCAGTTGAAATGGATAGTTGAACGGTCCGATAATCAAAACAGTACCAAGAGGTTCACGCATGACATAACTTTTACCAGGAAACTGCATCATCGGTGTACTGATGGATTCTACTTTGCTGTATGTTTTCATTTCTTTGATGAACATACCGATGGATTTCAATATAATGCCTATTTCAGAAGCATAGCCTTCTACTTTCCCTTTTCCAAGATCAAGTTTGAGCGCATGTAAAATATCAGCTTCTCGTCTTTTGATTTCTTTTCGCAAAGATTTCAGCTGTTTCTTCCGGAACTTGATTTCTTTTGTAGCATCTGTATAAAAAAAGGTATTCATTGCGTCAATTTGAGATTTATAGGACATCTTCTTCACTCCATTCAAGTTTGTCTTAAGTTTACATCAAACTAAAACATGTTAAAATTAATACAGCTTAAGAAGAGGTGACGATATGAAGTTTGGAATAGTAGGGACGAACTGGATTACTGACAGGATGATAGAGGCAGGTCAGACAGTACAAGGATTTGAAGTGACAGCAGTGTATTCAAGAGCAATCACGACAGCTGATCAGTTCGCTGATAGACACAACATTGAACATCGTTTTGATGACTGGAGCGCTTTTCTGGAAAGCGACTCATATGAAGCGGTCTACATTGCAACACCGAATTTGCTTCATGCACAGCAGTCAATGGATGCAATGAATCATGGCAAGCATGTATTATGCGAAAAGCCGCTGACATTGACAGTGGAAACAGCAGAATTAATGTTTCAGGCAGCACGTGACAACCGTGTCATCTTAATGGAAGCGATGAAGTCAACAGAATCTAAAGCCTTTAAAAGACTGGAACAATGGATTGGTGAAATCGGTAAAATCCGCCGTGTCAACTTCCATTATAATCAGTATTCCTCGCGCTATGACAAGCTGAAGGACGGTATTATTGAAAATGCCTTCAAACCTGAGCTTGGTAACGGTGCATTGATGGATCTCGGTGTCTACACCATTGCGCCGCTCGTCAAACTGTTCGGTATGCCGGACACGCTGCATGCAGTCGCTGAAAAGTTATCAACAGGAGCGGACGGACAAGGGACGGTGCTCTGTCAGTATGCTGATATGACAGCAGTGCTCAGCTTCAGTAAAATTGCAGACAGCCATCTGCCGTCAGAAATCATCGGAGAAAATGGAATTATCACGATTGATAAGATTTCAGCACCGAGTCATATCGTTAAGCTGAACAGAGCGGGAGAGCGTATGGATGAGTTTACACATACTGCTCCTCCTATGTCATATGAAGTAGCGAATTTTATTGAAGCATGCAGTACAATGCAGCTGAATAATAATAATGAACAGACAAGTCTCGATACATTACGAGTAGTGGAAGCAGTGAAACAGCAGCTTGGTCTGTCATTTTAACAGGAGGTCACAGGTTGGGAAACAATAAAGCATGGCTATTTTTAGTCATTGGCGGGCTGATGGAAGTAGTGTGGGCAGTCGGACTGAAATATGCGCATGGATTTACGAATATACCATGGACAGTTTTTACGCTGGTCGTAATGGCCGTGTCGTTCTACTTTTTTGCTTATAGTCTATCACGTCTTGAAATCGGTACAGCTTATGCTATCTATACGGGAATTGGTGCAATAGGTACAGTATTATACGGCTACTTCTTTCTGGCAGAAGGAATGAGCGTGTTAAAAGCATTGTTCCTTATAACATTAATCGGTTCCATCATCGGACTGAAGCTGGTGGAAGGAGCTGAGGCAGAATGAGCTGGGTCATATTAATTGGTGCCGGTATAATGGAAGTGCTGATGGTCATTGCACTTAAGAACAGTGAAAGCTTTAAAAACAAGAAGTGGAGTGTCATCTGGTTTCTGCTGAGTCTCGCAAGTCTGTTTCTATTATCGCTTGCTATTAAGGATATTCCACTGGGCACTGCCTATGGTGTGTGGACCGGAATTGGCGCGATGGGCAGTGTGGTCATCGGCATGCTCTTCTTCGGGGAGAAGGTCAGCATACAGAAAATCATATTAATCACATTAATCATTATTTCAATTGCTGGCCTGAAGCTAGTATAAAAATTCTAAAAGTTACAGACAAAGAGGACCGACATCAGCCGGTCCTCTTTATGTGTAATTATTTTTTTAGTACGTCATGCATTGATTTATCGCGTTCCATTACCACACGGGCATAAGAACATACAGGAAGAATCTTCTTGTTTTCCTGACGTGCGTAATCTACAACTTTGTTGACGAGCTGCTTGGCAATTCCTTCACCGCGTAGAGACGGATCAACAAATGTATGGTCGATCACTAATGTATCATTCTGCTGGATAAAAGTAATTTCTGCTTTAAATGCCGAACCTTCACCGATAAAGAAGCGATTTTCGCCTTGTTTGATTTCCATTAAGATGACCTCCTGATTATGACAATACGTCAGTCAGCTGCGGAACGACCTGCTTCTTACGGGAAACAACACCTTTAAGAATCGCAGTATTTTTATCAAGAGCAACGTTGAATGCTTTCTCAACTGCCGCCTGATGCTGACCGAGTGCCAATACTTTTGAGTCTGAATTGATGATGTCTGTCACGACTAACACAAATAAGTCATAGCCGTTTTGAGCTGTTTCTGCATTGATGGCATTTTCAATTTCTTCCTGACGAGCGAACACTTCGTCAATATCAACTGTATTGACCTGCGCGACACGAACCTCTTTTTCTCCCATAGAGAAGGATTTTGCATCGATGTTCAACAGTTCTTCAGCAGATTTATCTGCAGTAGAAGCACCGGCTTTTAACATGTCGAGACCATAGGATTCTTTATTGATGCCGGCAATCTGTTCAAGCTCCTCTGCTGCCTGAATATCTTCTTCTGTACAGGTCGGTGATTTAAACAGCAGCGTATCAGAAATAATCGCTGATAACATCAACCCGGCAATTTCAGGTTTAACCTCAAGATTATTCTCTTTGTACATTTTGTTTAGAATCGTTGCTGTACAGCCGACTGGTTCTGCACGGTAGTATAATGGTGCAGACGTTTCGAAGTTTGAGATACGGTGATGGTCAACAACCATCAGTACTGTCGCTGTTTCAATACCCGGGGCAGATTGCTGAAATTCGTTATGATCAACTAAAATCACCTGTTCACCGTCAATTTTATCGATTAAACGAGGTGCTGCTACTTTAAACTGTTCCAAAGCGAATGCAGTTTCTCCATTGATTTCACCGAGCCTTACCGCCTCAACGTCTTTACCAGCCTGCTGCTGCAGGTCCTGCATGACAAGAGCCGATGTAATCGTATCTGTATCGGGATTTTGATGTCCGAAAGTCAAAATTTTAGTCATAGTTCTTCTCCTACTCCTTTAAAAAGATAATTATAGTTTATCATGATTCACTATGAACCGTCATGCCGAGTGTGTTCTTGAAGTGAGAGAGCGCGTAGCGGTGTCCTTCACTGTTGAATGACTGTACAGCGGATGCATCGACGGTCATATCATAACCCAAGTTATAGCCGTCAACAGCAGTGTGGAAAACACAAATATCAGTACATACCCCCGTAAGTTCAATCGATTGAATATGCCGTTCAGCAAGCAATTGATGCAGATTAGTACCAGCAAATGCACTGTAGCGAGTTTTATCAATCCATATGACAAGAGGATTATCTTCATTTAGGGCATAAACTTGTTTTACTTTTCCATAAAGCTCACGGCCATGTGTCCCTTCAATGTTATGGGGTGGGAACAATTTTGTCTCAGGGTGATAGTAATCATCATTATGATGCAAGTCCATCATAATGAAAACCGGTAGCTTTGCTGCAATGTAATCATTGAACTTAGCAGCAATGGCATCTTCAATAGACTGACCCGGCTTTCCGCAGGTCAGTCTGCCATCATCAGCAACAAAGTCATAAGAATAATCAATGATAAGCAGAGCTTTTTTCATCTAATCAGCCTCCAACAGGGTATAATATAACAATCGTGTTAATTTCATTATAGAGGATATGTAGGTGTAAAACGTGACAAAAAATCAAATCAACGTAAAAAATTATGGTGCGCAAGGACGGAATGTCTTATTCGATACAATAGGAATACAGCATGCGCTGAATGAAGCAAAAAAAGGACCGGTAGAAGTTTATGTGCCGGCGGGTACTTACTATATCGGTAAAGAGCTGGTTATCTATGCTCATACGACACTAGTACTTCATGAACAAGCTGTGCTCCGTCGCATGAGTCCGTTTGCGATGCTGAAAAATGGCACAAAACCGGGCTATAAAGGCTACGACGGTAACGGTCATATCACCATCAGAGGCGGAACATTTGATCAGTACGGGCATGTGTTGAACTTTAATAATAGTATCATGTCACTCGGTCATGCGAGAGAAATTATGATTGAAAATGTCACTTTTAAAAATGTCGTCCAGGGTCATGCGATTGATGCATGTGGAATCGATGGCTTTGAAGTGCGGGATTGTAAATTTCTTGGGTTCCGTGATGACACTGGCATGCGAGCATTTTCTGAAGCAGTGCAAATAGATTTGCAGCTGAAAGATTCATTTCCTAAGTTCGGTGAATACGATGGTACACCGACGAAAAATGTTATTATCTCAGGCTGTTACTTCGGAAATTCTGATGAACCGATGATGAAGCCATGGAACAGAGCAATCGGCTCACATGCGAGCAGCTATGAAATCTATTACGAAAACATTTTCATTGAAAATAATACATTTGACCGGATGGGAGACTATGCACTGACATTTCTGAAAAGCAAAGTGCTGCGCATTACTGGTAATACGTTTAACGACTGCGAAGGTGGTGTAAGATACCTTGCGGTCAAGCAGGGAAAGTATTCGTATGACTTGTCAGGTATTGACCGCGGCGTGCAGGCGGGAGAGATGACGATGATTGATAACAATCATTTTCATTCCATCAATTCAAAGTATTCAATTTTGTTCCAGAGCTTTGAAGGTGTGAAGAACAAAGATATTTATATCATCAATAATACTTTCAGCGAAGACGAAAGCTGTCGCGTGAAGATAGGGTCTGCAAGCGGAGTCGTCTGTGCAAAGAACAGCCATCTGAAGAAAGTGAAAAGAGAAGAAGTAGAGAATTTTTATGATGAACTGATGACCAAGGAAGAAAATAAGGGTGAGAAATAGCGAAATGCCTGTCCAATATCGGACAGGCATTTACTGCTTATTGCTGAGAAACGGACACTTTCGATGGTAGAAATTCGGATTGTTATACGTGTTGTCATATCCTTTATGGAAGTTATGAACAAGGGACGGTGATATCGGAGGGATGAGCCATGTCCAGTCACCAGTGACAGAGCGTCCAGCTTCTCTTTCATTCTGCTCGAACTTCTCAAATTGTCTGCTTGCTGTGTGATGATCGACAATCGACACGCCTGCTGCTTTAAAAGAATGGTAGACGACATAGTTCAGTTCGATCAGTGTTCTGTCACGCCAGTATGTCGTCGTCGACGAACGGTCGAAATTGAACGCATCAGCTATAGGTTCCAGCAAGTCATATCTGTAGCTGTCTAGCATATTACGGCTCGCAATTTCTGACTCCATGTACCAGCCGTTGAAAGGTGCACACGAATAAGTAATGCCACCGATTTTAAGGTTCATCGAGGAAATCATCGGTACGGCATACCATGTTAATCCGAGATTTGAGAATGCAGGACATGACGGATGAATAAGCGGCACTTCCATAATAAGTTCTTCCGGGATGTGAAATGTTTTTATTTGCTGATTGAATTGATAGAGGAGCGGCAAAATCTTTGAGCGAATAGATGACACTTGTTCAATTTGCTGCTTTAACTTAGCTGCAATTGGATCGTCAGTGTATCTTACAAGCTGATCATTGACGATAATGAATGGTGCCTCGATTGATGTTCCTTGAGGAAATATCGTAATGGTTGGTCTAATTTTTCCGTTGTTAGTCGCATATTTAATGTGATGAACCACTGCGCCCAGCAGTTCATCTTCATTAGTCAGATGTCTTCTGTCCAGTACGTGGAGCTTATCCCAGAACAGTCTCCCAATGCATCGATTGCTGTTACGCCATGCGACTTTCGCACCATATTCCAGCTCTTCAGATGTATGGTGATACGTTCCAGTTGTATCGATTGCGGTCTTGATGCGGCTTAATCGCTCTGCTGTAATCTCCTCGCTGATACCCAGTTCATGATGCATCACATTAATGAATTCGACAGCTTCTTCGTACAAAAAAAATCACCTCTTTTTTCATCATAGCATGAAGAAAACTGAGAGGGACTTGAGATTTGTTACTATTTTTTTAACTTTGACTGGATTGAATGGTCATATTCAGCACGCCAGTCTGCGGTGATCTCTGCCAGATGATTGAGGTTATCTTCTGTAGCAATGGAATAACGGACGACTTCCTTCAAGGTGTCATTATTTGGATAAGTTCTCGGCAGAAACCCTCGTGCCTCAATATAGCGTCCGAGCGACAACGCATTCTTACCATACGTCATGATGAAATTAGTATGGGACGGAATGACGTTAATCACATCTGACTGCTGCAGAAATATAGCATGAAGTTGTGCTGCCCGCGCGCGCTGATAACTGAAGAACTCGTCAAGATGCGGCTTATCTTTTAACAAATGTGTCGCTAGCTGCAGACTAAGTGTATTGATTGGATAAGGGTGCTGGATGCTGTTCAGCAGCTTAATAGTGTCAGGGTGAGAAATAACAATACCAATGCGGAGTCCGGCAAAACCATAAATCTTACTCATCGTACGCATTTGAATGACATGTCTGCCTTTTGGCACTTTGTAAGATTCGCTGAATTCAATATAAGCTTCGTCGAGTACAATATAACCACCGATTGATTGCATTTTATCACTGCACTGCTGGATAAATTCATCGCTGAACAGTACACCTGTCGGATTGTTAGGCTGACTCAGTATGAAAAATGACGGCTGCAGTTCATCCATTGCTGATAAAATGTCAGTCAGATTAAAAGTGAAATCTTCTTTACAGTTGACGTAATGAATCGACCGTTTTATTTGAGCCGCATAGTCAGTATACATAAAAAAATCAGGATTGATTGTGAGCACGGATCCACTGCCAAGTGCAATCATGCATTTTTGTATCCACTCATCAGAGCCATTCGCCGCGGACAGCTGATTTTTATTAAAACCGTTATAGTCTGCATAAGCCTGTATGAATTCATCATATTCTTCATCCGGATATTCAAAAAATCTGGATTTCAGAACGATCTCCTTTAAAGTATCGTCTGAAAATGCACGGATTGGACTTTCATTTTTATTGATTCTGATCATCGCGGCCACCCTTTCAGCGTACAAAATGATTTGAAAATTAATATACCATGTGAATTATCACGGTGCAATCTCGTCTGGTGCTTTACTGATATAAATGAATGTCGCTAAACTGGTCAACAGAATCAATAAGCTGATAAAAATAAAATAAAAATGGTTATGCGAGTAATGAATCGTCATTCCGCCGATAACTGGTCCTGCGATACTACCAATGCTGAAGGAGATGCCGCACATCAGATTACCGGCAGGCAGCAGTGCGCCTGGTGTAATATCTGCCATATAGCTGACGCCTAATGAATAGAGGGAACCTACAAATATACCGGTGATAAAGAATATCAGCATCAAGCTCCATCTGCTGGTAACGAAAAAATCCGCGGACATAAACGCTAATCCTCCAAGAAGTGTTAACCCAGCCATGACATGACTCCGCTTATATCTGTCCGTCAGCCCGCCAATCGGTACCTGGAACAGAATGGATCCTAAGCTGAAGGCTGGTAGAATCCACGTAATATCATCAAGCTCAAGCTGATTCTTGAGAGCGAAGACAGGGAAATTGCTGTTCAGTGTACTTTCGATGACGCCGAACGTCAAAGGAAACATCAAAGCAATCCATGATATTTTAATGACCCGGCCGAAATTACTGACGGTTGATTTCAAGGAGATGGTCTGCTGATCTGATAGTGGGAAACTGTTTTTCAATGTCAGAACGAGCAGGAAAGCGCATAACGTCATCGCTGCACTGACCAAAAACGGTAATGCCGCATTGTATTCAATTAGCTTGGCAAGTACAGGTCCAAGCATAAAACCCAGCGAAAAACTAAGGCCATAGACAGCCATTGTTTTACCGAGCTTCTGTCTAGGAATGATTTCTGTCAGCCAGGACTGAGTGGAAAAGTGCAGGGCATTATCCCCGATTCCGACGATCAGCCGCAGAATAAACCAAAGCGTCATCGAATCGGAAACAGGAAATAGAACGAGAGACAGGAAGACGAGTAATCCGCCGCAGACAATCAATGTTCTATAGCCAATCTTCCTGAGAACCTGCTCCAGAAACAAAGAAGAAGCAAAGATTCCAATATAGAGAGATGTCGCATGCAGCCCGTTGATGTGGCTTGGTACGTTGTTCTGTTCAAATATATAAGCAATCAATGGTAACAGCATTCCTTGAGATAATCCGGAAATAGAAACAATGATTGTGAGTATGGTAATTAGTTTTTTCTGTTCCATATAGTGCTCCATTTTCTATTATTAGCTATAGTTTAGCATTGATTTCACTAGATTTTGAATATAATTGAGTTATGATAAACTAAATACATCAAATGTAAATGAGGGATTGGAATGTTTCTAAGAGAAGACGATAGTTTAATGCTTCACACCGATTTATATCAGATTAATATGGGAGAGACTTACTGGTTTGATGGCATACATGAAAATACAGCAGTATTTGACGTGTATTTCCGCAGTATGCCGTTTGATTCAGGTTACGCTGTATTTGCTGGTCTTGAACGTATTATTGAATACATCAAACGTCTGAAGTTCTCAGAATCAGATATTGATTATTTGAGAGAGCAGGGTTACCAGGAAGATTACCTGTCTTACTTGAAAGAACTTCGTTTTACTGGTAATATCCGGTCCATGCGTGAAGGAGAGATCTGTTTCAATAACGAACCACTGCTACGTGTGGAAGCACCGCTTATACAGGCGCAGCTGATTGAAACTGCCGTTTTGAATATCGTCAATTTCCAGACGTTGATTGCCACTAAAGCAAGTCGCATCAAACAAGTGGTAAAAGACGAAATTCTAATGGAATTCGGAACGAGACGCGCTCAGGAAATGGACGCGGCAATCTGGGGAGCCCGTGCAGCCTATATTGCCGGGTTCGATTCAACAAGCAATGTCCGCGCAGGAAAGTTATTCGGTATTCCAATCTCAGGAACTCATGCCCATGCGATGGTCCAAGCATATGATGATGAGTATATCGCTTTTAAAAAGTATGCGGAACGTCATAAAGACTGCGTATTCCTTGTTGACACATTCCATACGTTAAAAAGCGGTGTTCCTAATGCCATACGTGTCGCGAAAGAATTAGGAGACACGATTAACTTTGTCGGTATCCGTCTTGATTCAGGAGACTTAAGCTACCTGTCAAAAGAGGCACGTAAAATGCTCGACGAAGCGGGATTTCCGGACGCTAAAATCTTTGCATCGAATGATCTGGACGAAGAAACCATCATCAGTCTGAAACAGCAGGGCAGCAAAGTAACGGCATGGGGAATCGGAACGAAACTGATTACTGCTTACGACCAGCCTGCACTTGGAGCCGTATACAAACTCGTTGCCATTGCTGATGAAAATGGTGTACTTCAGGACCGCATCAAAATTTCCAATAACGCAGAAAAAGTGACAACGCCTGGCAAGAAGAATGTCTACCGGATTATTAACAATAAAACCGGGAAATCTGAAGGAGACTACATCACACTTGACCACGAAGACCCTGCTTCAGAAAAAGAATTAAACATGTTCCATCCTATCTTTACTTACAAGAAAAAACGGGTAAAGAATTTTACAGCAAAAGATTTGCACGTTGATATCTTTAAAGAAGGTGAACTTGTCTACACGACACCGGACCTTGAAGAAATAGCAGCATATCATCAGGACAACCTGGAATTAATCTGGGAAGAGACGAAGCGTTATTTAAATCCTCAGGAGTACCCTGTCGATTTAAGTACAGCTTGCTGGAACAATAAAAATGATAAGATACACGAAGTATCTAGCAAAGTAGAGGACGTGGAATAAATGACATTACAGGAAACGATTATCCAGGAAATGCATGTTAAGCCCGAAATCGACCCTGAACAGGAATCACGCGCTATTATCGACTTTTTAAAAACTTATATGAAGCAGTATGGTTTCCTGAAGTCAATGGTGCTCGGGATATCTGGCGGTCAAGACTCAACGCTTGCCGGTAAACTTGCTCAGCTGGCAGTCAATGAACTGAATGAAGAAACTGATGGCGGCTATTCATTTATTGCTATCCGTCTCCCTCACGGCATCCAAAAAGACGAACAGGACTGTCAGGATGCGCTTGATTATATTGAAGCATCTAAAGAACTGACAGTGAACATCAAAGCGAGTGTTGATGAAAGTATCAAAGCATTGAAAGATGCGGGGATTGAACTGACTGATTTCCAAAAAGGAAACGAAAAAGCACGGGAACGAATGAAAGTTCAATATTCTGTCGCAGCAGCAAACAATGGTATTGTACTCGGCACAGATCACGCTGCTGAAAGCATCACCGGATTCTATACGAAGTTCGGTGACGGAGGGGCGGATATTCTGCCTTTATTCGGTCTGAACAAACGTCAAGGACGTGCAATTTTAAAACATTTAGACTGTCCAGAACACTTATACAATAAGAAACCGACAGCAGATCTTGAAGAAGACAAGCCGCAGCTGCCTGACGAAACAGCGCTCGGTGTCTCCTATGAAGCGATTGACGATTATCTTGAAGGTAAGCAGGTTAGTACAGAAGCAAAAGAAACGATCGAAAAACATTATCTGAAGACACAGCATAAGCGAATGATGCCTATTTCACGTTATTCTTTTAACGATTTGATTAAGTAATATTGCATACTTCCTTATTCTTTGGTAGAATTCCTAAAGAATTGAGGAGGTGCACCTTTGATAGAAAATCCAATCATTATGATAGCCGTCATTTTTTTGATCAACGTCATTTATGTTACATGTCTGACGATGAGAATGATTCTGACGCTTAAAGGTTACCGCTATTATGCAGCAGGAGTGTCAGTCATTGAAACGATGATTTACGTAGTAGGGCTTGGACTTGTGCTGAACAGTCTCGACAAAATAGAGAATGTTCTGGCTTATGCATTAGGCTTTGGTGTCGGAATTATTATCGGAATGAAACTGGAAGAATGGATTGCATTAGGTTATATAGTAGTCAATGTGACCACAGCGGATTATGAGAAAGACATACCGAGAAAGCTGCGCGATCTTGGTTATGGCGTCACTCACTATGCAGCAAATGGTCGTGACGGTCAACGGATGATCATGCAGATTTTAACACCGCGTAAATACGAACTGAAACTGATGGACACAGTTAAACAGCTTGATCCAAAGGCGTTTATCATTGCTTATGAACCTAAAAATATTCATGGCGGCTTCTGGGTCAAAGGTGTACGGAGTAAACAACTGAAAGCGTATGATACAGATGAAATTTGAAGTCGAAGCAAATGAAACAATTGTAGACTGTCTGAACCGTATGAAAGAAGCAGGTTATACGCCTGTCAGACGGATGGAAAAACCTATTTTTCACGAAACGAAAGACGGTAAGGTTGAAGTATTGCAGCAGCAGATTGTGTTTGTCGGTAAAAAGATAGAAGAATAATCAACAGGCTCAGCAAACTTTTAATGCTGAGCCTCTTTGTTTTAATAACGTACATTTTAGAATTTCATGTATTTAATGTACGGTTTTTGTTATAATAAAAGAGAAATTAAATATAAAGGAGTTAAATTGATGATCGAGCGTTATTCCCGCAAAGAGATGGCCGCTATATGGAGTGAGCAGAACAGATTTGAAGCATGGCTTGAGGTAGAGATCCTGGCATGTGAAGCATGGAGCAAGTTAGGCGTGATTCCGGAAGAAGATGTGAAGTTAATTCGTCAGAATGCACGTGTCGATGTTGAGCGCGCAAAAGAAATTGAGCAGGAGACACGTCATGATGTTGTTGCCTTTACTCGTCAAGTCAGCGAGACATTAGGCGAAGAACGCAAATGGGTGCACTACGGTCTGACAAGTACAGATGTTGTTGATACGGCTCTCAGCTATGTGATCAAACAGGCGAATGACATCATTGAACAAGACATTGAACGATTCCTTGAAGTACTGAAGCAGAAAGCACTGAAATATAAAACAACATTGATGATGGGCCGCACGCACGGTGTCCATGCAGAACCCACGACATTTGGTCTTAAGATGGCGCTCTGGTATATGGAGATGCAGCGTAATATGAAACGCTTTAAAGAAGTACGAACGGAAATTGAAGTCGGTAAGATGAGCGGTGCAGTCGGAACGTTTGCGAACATTCCACCTGAAATCGAAGAATACGTGTGCAAGGAACTCGGTCTCGGATTCGCTGAAATTTCAACGCAGACATTGCAGCGTGACCGTCATGCGTATTACGTCGCGACGCTTGCATTAATCGCAACTTCTCTTGAGAAGTTCGCTGTAGAAGTAAGAAATCTGCAGAAGACAGAAACGCGGGAAGTCGAAGAAGCATTTGCGAAAGGTCAGAAAGGCTCTTCAGCGATGCCGCATAAACGTAATCCGATCGGTTCAGAGAACATCACAGGACTGTCACGTGTGATCCGTGGATACGTGACAACCGCTTATGAGAACGTACCGTTATGGCATGAACGTGACATTTCACATTCATCAGCAGAGCGAATTATGCTGCCTGACGTGACCATTGCACTGGATTATGCACTGAACCGTTTTTCGAACATCATTGAAAATCTGACTGTATATGAGAACAATATGAAACGCAATATGGATAAGACGTTCGGCCTCATTTATTCACAGCGTGTCTTACTGACGCTGATTGACAAAGGAATGGTCCGTGAAGAAGCATATGACCTAGTGCAGCCGAAAGCGATGGAATCATGGGAAACAGAAACGCCGTTCAGAACTCTGCTTGAACAGGACGAACGAGTCACATCATTATTAACAGCAGAAGATTTGGACAGTTGCTTTGATGAAACGCACCATCTGAACCAGGTAAATACGTTGTTTAGAAGAGCAGGGCTCGAGTAATTATGCTCTTAAGAGTTAAAGTACACTTTTAAAAGTGTGCTTTTTTTATTGTATTTAAGTACACATACTCAAATGATTCTTCAAATAATTAAAATAATAAAACATATAAGACTTAAGCTATTTAATTCGACAATTAATTAAATTCATGAGAAAATAATATGTCGATATACGAATCAATATGGAATATGATGTTAAACTGTACTTTAGTAATTTAATGCGTTAATATTAACTTATATTAAGTCAAGGGGTTGAAAGGATGCAGATTGAAAAGTTAAAGGGTAAGCGTCTTGATGATTTATTCGATGCGATTCTTACGCTTGAAAATCGTGAGGAATGCTACGAATTTTTCGATGATTTATGTACAGTTAATGAAATTCATTCACTGTCACAGCGTCTTCAAGTGGCTATGATGATCAAGCAAGGTCATACATATGCAGCGATTGAGAAGGAATCTGGTGCTTCTACAGCGACGATTTCCCGTGTCAAGCGTTCACTGCAGTGGGGAAATGATGCTTATACAATGGTCATTCAGAGGATGAATGATACGGCTGTCGATGACGTTAAGTCAGACAATCAGGATAAGTGAACGAGAGTGCTGAATCAATTTGATTCAGCACTTTTTTTGTCATATAATAACAGTGAAACGAGGGTTATGATGAAAAAATTACTGATTTCTGCCATATCTGTAATGGTTTTAACTGGTTGCAGTGCAGCTGATGATTCGACTGTTTCTGAATCATCTGTTAAGTCATTGAATACGGCTTTAAAAACTAAGCCTCTGAAGAAAATATTTACACACGAACACGAAAAAGAAGTTAAAGATGGCGTCACTTATATCGATGGAATTCTAATCGTAAATAAAACAATTGCTTTACCTGCTGATTATGCACCAGGAGAAAATAAAGTTGCCCGTCAGGCAGTGGAATGGTTGATTGCTGATGGGGATAAGGAAGGTATGCAGTTCGTTATCCGCAGTGGCTATCGTACATATGATTATCAGCAGAACTTATATCGGGAATATGTTGCGCGGGATGGCGAGCAGGCAGCAGATAAATACAGCGCAAAGCCTGGCCATTCTGAACATCAGACCGGTTTGACGTATGATATCGGGAGCGTTGCATCAGCGAATGACTTTAGAATATCATTTGGTGATACGCCAGAAGGTGCATGGCTTAAAAATCATGCTCATGAATACGGATTTATCATTCGCTATCCGGAAGGAAAAGAACATATTACAGGTTACCAGTATGAACCGTGGCATGTGAGATATGTTGGAAAACGTCTTGCTTCAGAATTCTATAAAAATAATAAGACGCTCGAAGAATACTTAGGTCTATATAAGTAAGGAAGTCAGTGAGGCATCACTGGCTTTTTTGTTTCACAGGCAAAGATCAGCGATAAAAATGTTATAATTATAAATATGTCTGCAAAGGAGTATTTCCATGTATGAAGTGAAAGATTGGGAACATGTTTTTAAACTGGATCCTGCGAATGAAATTGATGACAGCACGCTTCAACAAGTGTGTGAGTCAGGTACAGATGCCATCATTATCGGTGGAACAGATAATGTCACCCTAGATAATGTGCTCGATTTAATGTCCCGTGTCAGACGCTATACCGTGCCTTGTGCGCTTGAAATTTCGAACCTTGAGAGTGTTATTCCCGGATTTGACCGTTATTTAGTGCCAGCGGTGCTTAACAGTTCGAACGTTACGTTTCATAACGGTCTGTTGATTGAAGCACTCAAGCAGTATGGGCATATGATTGATTTTGAGGAGTTTACGATGGAAGGCTATATCGTTATGAATCCGGATAGTAAAGTCGCGAAGCTGACAGCAGCAGATACGACTTTGAGTGAAGATGATATGTATGCGTATGGACAGATGGTTAATCATTTTTATAAATTTCCGGTCTGTTACTTAGAATACAGTGGAACATATGGCGATGTGACTATGCTCAAGACCTTAAAGGCTGCATGTCCTGATACCCGGTTGATTTACGGTGGAGGCATTGAGAACTTGAGTCAGGCACTGGAAATGAAGCAATATGCGGATACTATCGTAGTAGGAAATGTTATTTATAAAGACTTGAAGCGCGCACTTGAAACAGTGAAAATCAAAGCACAGAAAGGATAACTTATAGTGAATGAATTATTGAACAGAATGAATGATGAACAGCGAGCAGCTGTTCAGGCGACAGAAGGACCGCTCTTGATTATGGCAGGTGCCGGTTCTGGTAAAACACGTGTGCTGACGCACCGAATCGCCTACTTAATCAGAGAAAAATCAGTCAATCCCTATAATATCCTGGCTATTACATTTACCAACAAAGCAGCAAAGGAAATGAAGGAGCGGGTTGAACAGTTGATTGGTGCTGAGGCAGAAGCAGTATGGATTTCAACGTTTCACTCTATGTGCGTTAGAATACTAAGACGTGATATTGACCGTATCGGCATTGAACGTAACTTCACTATACTTGATCCGACTGACCAGCGCTCTGTCATGAAGGAAGTGCTGAAACAGGAAAATCTGGATCCGAAGAAATATGAGCCCCGGTCTATATTGGCGCAGATTTCGAACTTGAAGAATGAATTAAAGTCAGCGGACGATGCCGACCGTGAAGCCAATGATTTCATGTCACTAACTGTCGCCAAAGCATATAAGCGCTATCAGAACATCTTACTTAAAAACCACGCGCTGGATTTTGACGATTTGATTATGACCACGATTCAACTGTTCGAACGCGTGCCGGAAGCACTGGAATATTATCAGAATAAATTTCAGTATATTCACGTGGATGAGTACCAGGATACGAATAGAGCGCAGTATCTGCTCGTTAAAATGCTTGCAGAGAAGTTTGAGAACCTGTGTGTCGTCGGTGACTCTGATCAGTCCATCTACGGCTGGCGCGGTGCGGATATTTACAATATTTTAAGTTTTGAAGAAGATTATAAGAACGCCCGTACTATTTTTCTTGAACGGAACTACCGCTCAACTAAAAACATCCTGCATGCAGCGAATGAGGTCATCAGAAACAATACAGAACGTAAACCGAAAGCGCTTTGGACCGATAACGATGACGGCAGTAAGATTCAGTATTTTAAAGCTCAGTCAGAGCGTCACGAAGCAGAATATATTGTCTCTGAAATCCAGAAGAAGCAGAGAGATGACTATAAGCTGAGTGATATGGCGATTCTTTACCGGACGAATGCACAGTCCCGTGTGCTCGAGGAGACACTGCTGAAATCTAACATCAACTATACGATGGTTGGAGGAACAAAGTTCTACGACCGTAAAGAGATTAAAGATATTTTGAGCTATCTCAGACTTGTCGCAAATAGTAATGAGGATATCAGTTTCACACGTGTCATTAATACACCGAAACGTGGGGTTGGTCCTGGAGCTCTTGATAAGATCGCAGCCTATGCAACAGCTAACGAGCTCAGCTATTTTGATGCATTGGCAGAAGTGGATTTTATCGGTCTGCCGCGTAAGACGACTGAAACGCTCGTACAATTTTACGACATGATGGACGGCTTTATGAAACAGCAGGAATTTCTTTCGATCACTGAACTTGTCGAACAGATTATGGAGAAGACAGGCTACACTGATATGCTGAAGGCTGACCGTTCACTTGAAGCCCAGTCGAGACTTGAGAACCTGGAAGAGTTTTTAAGTGTACCGACAGATTATGAGAAGATGACACCGATTGAAGAGCAGTCTCTCGTCAACTTTCTGACAGATCTGTCGCTTGTCAGTGACGTAGATAAAGCAGATTTAGGAACAGGCATTACCTTGATGACGATGCATTCAGCAAAAGGACTGGAATTTAAAGTGGTCTTCATTGCAGGGCTTGAAGAAACTATCTTCCCGCATTCAAGAAGTCTCGCGGACGAAAGCGAAATGGAAGAAGAGCGACGCTTGATGTATGTGGCCATTACAAGAGCGGAAGAACATCTGCACATGACGCATGCTGATTCAAGAACGCTGTTCGGTCGCAGTCAGGCTAACCGTAAATCCCGCTTTCTTGACGAAATCCCGGCTGATCTGTTAGATGGTGTTAAACCACGTCCAGTCTTCGGTACGAAAAGAAAGCCGTCACATAGAACAACATCAGCTGCCGGCAATCAGACGTCCTATAAAGTTGGTGATAAAGTCATTCATAAGTCGTGGGGTGAAGGCCTTGTCAGCAATGTTACAGAAAAATCCGGTTCACTTGAGCTGGATATCATTTTTAAATCGGTAGGAATGAAACGACTGCTCAGTCAGTTTGCACCTATCGAGAAGAAGGAGTAGGTTATGCAGCAGAGAGTCGATGAATTACATAAGTTACTGCATCAATATAACTATGAATATCACGTGCTAGATCAACCATCCGTTCCCGATAGTGAGTACGATAAAATGCTTCACGAACTCATCGCGATAGAAGAACAGTATCCAGACTTGAAGACAGTGGATTCTCCGACTGTACGCGTCGGTGGCACACCAGTTTCTGCATTTGACAAAGTACGTCATGATACACCGATGCTTAGTCTTGGCAATGCTTTCAACGAAGCGGATTTAAGAGCGTTTGATAAACGGGTCACTGACAATGTCGGACAGATCGAATATATGGTCGAACTGAAAATCGACGGTCTTGCTGTATCGCTTAAATATGAGGATGGCAGATTTGTTCAAGGATTGACACGCGGCGATGGGACGACTGGTGAGAACATTACTGAAAACTTAAAGACCATCTATGCGATCCCGCTTGTCATTAAGGAACCACTGACTGTCGAAGTACGCGGTGAAGCGTATATGCCGCGTCAATCATTTCTTAAGCTCAATGAAGAGAAAGAACGTAATGGTGAGCAGCTCGCTGCGAATCCAAGAAACGCTGCTGCAGGTTCTCTGAGACAGCTGGATTCCAAGCTTGCCGCAAAGAGAAAACTGGATATTTTCTTATACAGTGTCAATGATTTAAGAGAACTGAACGCCGCATCGCAAAGTGAGGCGCTGGATACGCTTGATAAAATTGGCTTCAAGACGAATCATGAACGTCGACTATGTGCATCTATTGATGAAGTGCTTGACTACATCAATCACTGGACGAAAGAGCGTAACAAACTTGCTTATGATATTGATGGTATTGTGATTAAAGTCAATGATCTGACGACACAGGAAGAACTCGGATTCACAGCGAAATCTCCGCGCTGGGCTATTGCCTATAAGTTCCCGGCAGAAGAAGTCATTACGAAACTGAATGATATCGAACTATCGGTCGGTAGAACAGGGGTCGTCACACCGACTGCCATACTTGAGCCAGTCAAAGTAGCGGGCACAACAGTCGGACGGGCATCACTGCATAATGAAGATTTAATTCGTGATAAGGACATCCGAATTGGCGATGCAGTTGTCGTTCGTAAAGCAGGAGACATCATTCCAGAAGTGGTCCGTCCGATTCTTGACAGACGCCCTGATAACGCAGAGCCCTATCACATGCCAGACAACTGTCCGGCATGCGGCCATGAACTGGTACGTCTTGAAGATGAAGTCGCTCTGCGATGTATCAATCCGACGTGTCAGGCTCAGCTCATTGAAGGTGTGATTCACTTTGTGTCAAGACAGGCGATGAACATCGAAGGATTAGGTGAGAAAATCGTTGCGCAGTTATTTGAAGCAGGATTGATTAAAGACGTGGCTGACATCTATTATTTAAAGCGTGAAGATTTACTTCCGCTTGAGCGTATGGCAGATAAAAAAGTCGATAAACTACTTACTGCAATCAGTGAATCTAAGAAAAACTCGCTTGAGCGGCTGTTGTTCGGTCTAGGTATCAGACATCTTGGCACAAAGGCAAGCAGCATCCTTGCAGCTGAATATAGAACAATGGAACAGCTCGTTTCCGCTTCAGAAGAAGAGCTGACAATGATTCATGATATCGGGCATAAAATGGCGCAATCGCTTATGACCTATTTAAGCAATGAAGATATCAAAGCGCTGATTGAAAAACTGAATGCAGCAGGTGTCAATATGACGTATACTGGTGCTGTGATAGATGAAACAGCATTCAACCCGGAGTTTCAGGACAAGACGATCGTTCTGACAGGTAAATTATCTATCATGACCCGTACTGAAGCGACTGAACAGCTGACAAAGCTCGGGGCTAAAGTAACGAGCAGCGTAACGAAGAAAACTGATCTGCTGATAGCCGGGGAAGATGCAGGAAGTAAGCTTGAGAAGGCAGAGAGTCTTGGTATAGAAGTCTGGACCGAAGAAGAACTGGTCAGTAAACTACAGGAAATGAATTAAGGAGACAATTATGAAGAAAGTATCAATTGTCCTGCTGTCAGCACTACTGCTCACAGCTTGCGGTTCCAATGATAATACAGCGTCACAACAGAAAACAGATGAAAAGCAGATTGCCACAGATGTGCAGATATCTGGAGACTACTACCGTACGCTGCTTCCTTTCAAAGAAAGTCAGGCGCGCGGTCTCACCAGTTCAAACATGGCTAATGCTTATAACGGTGAAGCATTTGAATCAGGACTGCTTAGAATCAGCAGAAAAGTATTTTCACCGGATGACTATTTATTCAGAGACGGTCAGCTATTGACTAAAAATGCGGTGGAAAGCTATCTTGAGCCGCAATTCACAAAGCAGGAAATTGACGCAATGGATGAAGATACGCGTATTGAAAGAAACGCCTACGCTAACTTCGGACTGAATCCTTCTCATAAAGGAGAAACGAATCCAGAGAAAATTGCCGATAATTCTCCTGCCTACTTATCTCATATTCTGGAGCAGGATTATTATACGGAAAGAGACGCGAAGAAAGAGAAAATCTCCGGTATGACCATCGGACTTGCGATGAACAGCGTCTACTACTACCAAAAAGAACAGTACGGAGAGACATACAGCAAAAATCTGGATCCTAAAACGAGTGAGAAAAAAGGTAAGGAAATGGCTGAGGAGATCTTATCAAGACTGAGAGTAAAAACAGAGCTGAAAGATATACCGATTACTTTTGCGATTTTCTTGCAGAGCTCAGAAGAAAGTATTGTTCCTGGTGAATTTGTGTCCTATACGGTCAGTGATAAAGGCAGTAAATCGATTGACAAGTGGAAGAAAATCAACGAGGAATATGCATTGCTGCCGTCAAGTGATGCAGAAAAACTGAACAAGAAATTAAATAGTGATTTCAAACAGTTCAATGATTCGCTGCAGAGCTTCTTCCCGAACTTCACACAGGCAATCGGTACAGGCTACTTTGTCGATGACAAAATGCAGGAAGTCACAATTAATGTACCACTCGATTACAATGGTAAAGCAGAAGTCATCGGTGTCACTCAGTATATCAGTGACCTATCCATGAAATACTTCAGTAGCGTACCCAGCCTTGAAATTTCGATTGTCGACAATAATAAACCACTCGCATTGATTACTAAAAAGAAGAAAGATAAAGAGCCCGTGATTCATATTTATCAGCAATAAAAAATGAGCTGCAGACGAAATCGTCTACAGCTCATTTTTTTAGCTTTTTACAATACGTTCCATTTCATCGAATTCATCGAGAACGCGCTGTTCTGGTTTTTTAGTCATCATGCTCACTATAATAGTAGCGAGTAGACTAATAAGGAAACCAGGAATGATTTCATACCAGTTGAAAATATCTGCGTGATCTTTCGGTGACTTCATCACAATCCAGAAGATGACTGTTAAGGCACCGAGAATCATTCCCGTAATAGCCCCTTCTTTTGTCAGACCTTTCCAGAATAATGATAACAGGACTAACGGGCCAAATGCAGCACCGAATCCAGCCCATGCATTACCGACCAGGTTCAGAATCGTATCGTTCGGTGTCCAGGCGATTGCTCCTGCAATAAGTGCAACGAGCAGTACTGATAGACGACCGACTAACACGAATTCTTTCTCGCGGGACTTATCCTGAAGATTCGTCTTACGGAATAACATATAGAAGTCCTGTGTTAATGAACTTGATGTCACGAGCAGCTGTGAAGAAATTGTACTCATAATAGCTGCGAGTATGGCTGCCAGGAAGAAGCCGGCGATTAACGGGTGAAACAGAATCTGGCTCATGACAACGAAGATCGTTTCAGGGTTATCCAGTTTCTGTCCTGTTTCATGGACAAATGCGATACCGATTAATCCTGTCATACATGCACCGAGTAAAGAGATCGCCATCCATGAAATACCGATGCGACGAGCAGCTGGTAATAGTTTATGTGATCTAATAGACATAAATCTGACGATAATATGCGGTTGACCGAAATAACCGAGTCCCCAGGCGAGTAGTGATATGATGCCGACTGTCGTCGTACCTTTGAACCAGTCGAGGTTTGTCGGTTTTAAGTCAACGACTGTATCGAATGTATCAAGACCGTTTAATTTAAGCAGTGCGACGATAGGAACGATGACAAGCGCAATCAACATGATGACCCCTTGGAAGAAGTCTGTCAGGGATACAGCAAGATAACCACCGAATAACGTATACAGAATGACAATGCCTGCTGTTAGAATAAGACCCCAGTGATAGTTAAGACCAAATGCGCTTTCGAACAATACGCCCCCTGAAACCATACCGGCTTGTGTATAAAGCGTAAAGAAAATAACAATGATCAATCCTGACACGATTTTTAAAATTCTTGTGTGATCGCTGACTCGCTTTTCAAAGAAATCAGGAATCGTAATGGCATTATCTGCAAGTTCTGTATAAACGCGAAGACGCGGCGCTACTAAAATATAGTTCAGCCATGCCCCGATTGTAAGTCCGATCGCAATCCATGTCGCTGAAAGGCCTGTCGAGTATACGGAACCCGGTAATCCCATCAGCATCCAGCCACTCATGTCGGCAGCACCGGCTGATAGTGCAGTGACAAGTGGTCCTAGACTTCTGCCGCCAAGCATATATTCATCAAGTGTACTGGTTGACTGCTTGTAAGCATAGTAACCGATGCCAAGTAAAATAAGAAAGTAAAAGGCAATCATGACATATGTCATCCAGGTCGCTTCGATCTTGATGTTTTGAAAGGTTGAAGCAAGTATCATAAAAGATCCTCCTTAATATTTTAAATCATAATATTTATTTGTTTATTATATACTGCGTTAAAGCGTTTTCATATAACTATTTTCAGTTTCTTTAGATTTTTATTTCGAAGTTTGATAAAATTTATAGATGTTATATACGTTTAGGAGGATTAACATGACGACGATTTCAAATGAACAAGTTAAACACGTAGCACACCTTGCGCGTCTTGCGATCAACGAAGAAGAAGCGGAAAAGTTCAGCACACAGTTAGAAGCCATTCTTAATTTTGCGGATCAGTTGGAAGAAGTAGATACAACAGGCGTTGAGCCGACTTTCCATGTGCTAGACCTGCAAAATGTATTACGTGACGATGTGGCACATAACAGCCTGACACAAGAAGAAGTACTGAAGAATGCACCTGTCAAAGAAGACGGTCAGTTCCGCGTGCCTTCAATTTTAGGAGGAGAATAATATGTCGTTAAGATACGAATCGATTGAATCATTATCACAGATGATTCATAACAAAGAAATCAAACCGTCAGAGCTCATTGCTGATACATTTAAAAATATTGAACAAGATGATGATAAGATACAGTCATTCCTGACACTTGATAAAGAACAGGCACTGACTAAAGCGGCGGAGCTTGATCACCAGACACCATCCGGCCGGCTGTTTGGTATTCCTATGGGTATTAAAGATAATATTGTCACTAAAAATGTTGAGACCACTTGTGCCAGTAAAATTCTGACTGGTTTTAATCCTGTATACGATGCAACTGTCATGCAGAAGTTGAATGCTGAAAACGGTATTCTTGTCGGTAAACTAAACATGGATGAATTCGCAATGGGCGGCTCTACAGAAAATTCGTTCTATAAAAAGACTGTCAATCCGTTTGATCATAGTGCGGTACCTGGCGGGTCTTCAGGCGGCAGCGCAGCAGCAGTTGCAGCAAGTCTTGTGCCGTTCGCGCTCGGTTCAGATACAGGTGGTTCTATTCGTCAGCCGGCTTCATACTGCGGTGTTGTCGGCATGAAACCGACATACGGACGTGTTTCACGGTACGGCCTCGTTGCATTTGCTTCGTCACTTGATCAGATTGGACCGATTACTCGTAACGTTAAAGACAATGCGACAGTGCTTGAAATTATTTCAGGTGTTGATCCAATGGACTCTACGAGTGCACCGGTAAATAATACTGATTTCACATCAGGCCTTGAACAAGAGTTGACAGGTCTACGCGTTGCTGTACCTAAAGAATATTTAGGAGAAGGTGTACAGCCTGAGGTGAGAGCAAGTGTAGAAGCAGCAATTAAAGAATTAAGTGCCATGGGTGCAGTCGTTGAAGAAGTATCGCTTCCTAATTCTCAATACGGCGTAGCAACGTATTATATTATTGCCTCATCAGAAGCTTCAGCTAACTTAGCACGATTTGATGGTATCCGTTACGGCTATCAGGTTGAAGGCGCAGCTAACTTAGAAGAATTATATAAAAAAACACGTCAGGAAGGATTCGGTGATGAAGTTAAACGCCGGATTATGCTTGGAACGTATTCATTAAGTTCAGGTTTCTATGACGCCTATTATAAAAAAGCACAGAAAGTGAGAACGTTAATTAAACAGGATTTTGAAAAAGTATTCAGTGACTATGATGTCATTGTCGGACCTGTAGCACCGACCACTGCATTCAATATCGGTGAAAAAATTGATGACCCACTGACGATGTATGCGAATGATATCTTGACCATTCCAGTGAATTTAGCTGGCCTGCCTTCCATCTCTGTACCATGCGGCGAGCATAACGGTCGACCAATCGGGCTTCAAATCATCGGTAAACCATTCGATGAGCAGAAGATTTACAATGTTGCTTATCAATACGAACAAAAATTTAACTTACACGACCGTTATCAAACGTTATAAGGAGACGATGATATGCATTTCGAAACAGTAATCGGACTAGAAGTCCACGTTGAATTAAAAACTGAATCTAAGATGTTCTCCGGTTCTCCTGCGCATTTCGGTGCAGAACCGAATACAAACGTCAGCGTCATTGACCTCGGATACCCAGGAGTGCTGCCAGTCGTCAACAAAACGGCTGTAGACTGGGCAATGCGTGCTGCGATGGCACTGAACATGGATATTAGAACTGAGACAAAGTTTGACCGTAAGAACTATTTCTATCCAGATAACCCGAAAGCTTATCAAATCTCGCAATTTGATGAGCCGATCGGTGAAAATGGTTATATTGATATCGAAGTGAACGGTGAAACAAAGCGCATCGGTATTACGCGTCTTCACATGGAAGAAGATGCAGGTAAGCTCTCGCATAAAGACGGTTATTCTTTAGTTGATTTAAACAGACAAGGTACGCCTCTTGTTGAGATTGTATCTGAACCCGATATTCGTACGCCTGAAGAAGCTTATGCTTATCTTGAAAAACTTAAATCCATTATCCAGTACACTGGTGTATCCGACTGTAAGATGGAAGAAGGCTCATTACGATGTGACGCAAATATCTCATTACGTCCTGTCGGTCGCGAGGAATTTGGTACGAAAGCAGAACTTAAAAACTTGAACTCATTTAACTATGTAAAGCGCGGTCTTGAGCACGAAGAAAAACGCCAGGCAGAAGTGCTGTTAGCAGGCGGAGAAATTCTGCAGGAGACGCGTCGCTTTGACGAGTCGACGGGTAAAACGATTTTGATGCGTGTTAAAGAAGGCTCAGATGATTACCGTTATTTCCCAGAGCCGGACTTAGTACCATTGTTTATTGACGAGGCATGGAAAGAACGCGTACGTGCATCAATCCCTGAACTGCCGGACGTACGTAAAGCAAAATACGTCAGTGAATTTGGTTTACCGGCTTATGACGCACATGTCCTGACGCTGACTAAAGAAATGTCTGACTTCTTTGAAGAGACGATTAAACTTGATGCGGATGCTAAACTGACATCTAACTGGCTGATGGGCGGCGTTAATGAATACTTGAACAAACAGCAGAAAGATTTGAGTGAAACAGCTTTGACGCCTGAAAACCTGGCCGAGATGATCAAGCTGCTTAGTGATGGTACGATTTCTAGTAAGATTGCGAAGAAAGTCTTCCAGGAAACTGTTGAATCAGGTAAAGCCCCAAAAGTGATTATGGAAGAGCAGGGATTAGTGCAGATTTCTGACCCGGCACAGTTAACGAAACTTGTTAATGATGCACTTGACCAGAATCCACAGTCGATTGAAGACTTTAAAAACGGTAAAGGCAAAGCAATGGGCTTCTTAGTGGGACAAATTATGAAGCTGTCGAAAGGGCAGGCGAATCCTCAGATGGTTAACGGGATACTTAAGCAGGAGCTTGAAAAACGCTGATATGTTACCTTACTAATCAATAAATGCAATCTATATAAATAAAAACCTTCGATTTTAAAGCATGCCTGATACTTTAAGCATGTACAATAAAATCGAAGATTTTTTATAATATGATAAGGAATTAATATAAAATTTTAAAGAGAGATTTGTTCCTTCTGCTCAATCAGCTGATTTAATCGATGTGGCTGAAAGATGTTATATGATAAATCTGTTTCTGCAAATATAAAATCCCGGTCATCTGCCCACTGAGAATAATAATATTTTTTTAAATGATGGAATAGTTCTTCTCGGGATTCAGTTAAATATCTTTTGTATAAGCATTCCATTCGACTGACCCGGAAGATTACTTCAGTTGATGTCACGAGTAGTCCTCCTTTGAAGTTCGTTTGACGTCCCTATCATTAAATGTAATTGTATATGATAAGATTAAATATGGCAACCATGAAAGAAAGAATATTCAGATAATTAATTTCCTTTATATTCTGTTTCACACGATGTATATTGATAGTAAAAGTAATCACAAGTAAAGGAGGAGACTCAATGATAGATATACATAATCATATTTTATTCGGTATAGACGATGGTGCTCAAAATGCTGAAGAGACACTAGCCATGGCAAGAGCTGCTGTAGCAGAAGGCATTACAAATATCATTGCAACGCCTCATCATAGGATTGGTGTTTACGAAAATTACGGTCCTAAAATTATTGAACTGACTGCACAAGTAAATGAATTGATTCAATCACATCACATTCCATTAACAGTCCATCCCAGCCAGGAAATAAGGATATACGGTGACTTGATTGATGATCTGAAAAATGGGAAAGCGCTACCGTTAATGAAAGATGCACCGTATGTATTGATTGAATTCCCGTCTCATGAAGTTCCTATATATACAGAACAGCTATTTACTAAGATGGCACTTGAAGGCTACGTTCCAGTTATTGCGCATCCTGAACGTAATAGTGAACTGCAGAAAAATCCAAATAAACTGGCGGCACTGATTGAACTTGGTGCATTATGTCAAGTGACTTCTGGTGTAGTTGTTGGTCGTTTAGGTGATTATTCTCAGTCTATCGCTGAAATGATGATGAAGCACAAGATGATTCATTTTATTGCGAGTGATGCTCATAATGTCTCAGGTAGAAATTTCTTTATGAAAGAATGTTTTGAATTTATAGAAGATCACTACGGAAGTGAACAGGCAGATTATTATAAAGAAAATGCTCTCAAAATATATGCGGGAGAAGATATTCGTTATATCAGTCCTGTTGAAGTACAGAAAGAAGAAAGAGTAGAGAAGCAGAAAGCAAAGAAAAAGAAAAAATTTCTTGGTCTGTTTTGATTGGAATTTAATACCCCGGATGCCTGATTAGGCGTCCGGGGTTAATTTTATTCTTCGTTAAATAGATAATCTGTAATAGATGTGACCCAGCGATTAACACCGCGGTCTGTCAATAACCCATCATCAACATTATAGTAATCAGCGATCGCTTTATTGTTCGGCCATTTACTTGACTGGTTAATGTATTTGAAATTATTGTCTTTGTTACTGAAATATTCTTCTTCAGCACGTTGATATTCGTTGAAATCAGAATCATTATACTCAGGTCTTGTTCCGATGATGACAACAGGGATATTATTTTGATTTTCAGCATTATTGTAAATGCTTTCTAACGTGTTGATGTGATCATTGATAGGAATTTCCTCGTAGAAATCATTCAATGTCAAAGCATCCATTAAAATAATATCAGGGTTAGTCTTATAAATGTTCTCAGTGTCAAAGGATGTTGACACTCCCGGGACTTCGACATCGGTGACTTTGATGTAGGCATCAGAAACATAATTCAATTCGTCTTTGACGTTTGTATTTTCTTCAGATGTCTGGTAAGGGGTTGAAACTAGCGTTATATTCATTTTCTTACCGTCTTTAGTCTTGTCGTCATAGATTCCCTGCAGTTCTTTGTTCTTGAACAAATTTTTATTAGGCTTTGCAGAACTGTCTTCTTTCTTTTCTTTCTTCGTATTACTTGAGCTGCTTGAGTCTTCGTCTACTGACTGAGTAATAGCGTTATCCTGTGCAGCTGAGTCAGTCACTTTTGATTCCCAGTAAGTGTAACCTAATGCAATAAGTACGATAGCAATTACAGCATAAAGCCAGAAAAGTAAATTTTTCATTACTACTTTTTCCTCCAGACATCTGTATCAATGACTTAATTTTAACAAACATTAAAAAAAATTTATAGCAGAATATTAATTATTATAAATATATTACAATAATGGATTTAATGTTTAACTAATTTTCTACGAGGTATTAATAGTTATTGTCTTAATCTGTAATTAATATTAATTAAATTATACGCATTCTTAATAGAAAATTTACAAATATTGTGTTAGAATAGCAGGAAAATAGAGACATACCAAAAAGTGGAGGATATTTATGATTGATTATACCCCGTGGAATGTCACCGATTACCAGAAGATATTTATTGATGAATCAAAGCAGCTGATTGAAATTTTTAGAAACGAAATTGTGGAAATTCACCATTTTGGCAGCACAGCGGTTAAAGGCCTGCCAGGAAATCAATCTTTGGATATATTGCCGGTCGTAAAAAATATTGAGAAAATCGAGCAGTATGTCGAGGCGATGATGTCAGTCGGATATCATATGACGACATTTTCAGTATATGCGGATGAACGCTGTAAAGTATTTATAAGAGAAATCAATGGTCTGACGCGAGTCATACTGATGGTTGAAAGGACAGACTTTGACGCTATAGACAGAAGACTTGCAGTCAGAGATTATTTAAGAATGCATCCGGAAATTCGCAAATCATACGCTGACTTAAAGCAAAAGCTTGCTTTTCAGTTTACAGGTGATTATCAAGGATACAAAAATGCTAAAGATGAATTTGTTTCTTTCCTGGAACAGGATGCTGTCAACTGGTATAAAACGACTAAACGATAAAACCCGCATGCGGGTCTTTTTTTTTATAAAATTGCATAATTAAATAAATTCGGTACAATGATGGTAAAGATAAAATGTGAAAGAGTGATGCATGTGACATCGGTACTGAATATAGCAAAGAATACAAACGACATAGCGTTAAATTTAAAGATGGCAAATCGACACGGTCTGATAGCGGGAGCGACAGGGACAGGTAAGACGATTACGCTGAAAGTAATGGCAGAACAGTTTTCAAAAGCTGGAGTACCAGTCTTCCTTGCTGATGTCAAAGGTGATCTGGCGAGTCTTGCAGAACCTATGACTGTCAACGACAAGATTCAGGAGCGACTGGACAATCTTCAGATCAGCGATTACAATCCTCAGACTTTTCCGGTCAGATTATGGGATGTTTTCGGAAAGAATGCTACACCTGTCAGAGCTACTATTACTGAGATGGGACCTTTATTATTATCAAGACTGTTACTGCTGAACGATACACAGGCCGGATTGATGAACATGGCGTTTAAGATCAGTGATGATAGAGGTCTTGTACTTCTTGATCTTAAAGACCTCCAGGCATTACTGCGAGATATGGCTGACAATAACAATGAATATATTAGTCAGTATGGTAATATTTCCAAGCAATCTATCGGTGCCATTCAAAGAAAGCTGCTGGAACTTGAGAGTCAAGGTGGAGATCAGTTTTTTGGTGAGCCTGCTTTGAAGCTTGAAGATTTTATGGCGCAAGTGGATAACAAAGGAGTTATCAATGTATTAAAGGCTGACGAACTTTATATGCAGTCCTTGCTCTATACGACCTTCCTGTTATGGCTGTTGACGGAATTGTTCGAAGTACTACCGGAAGTAGGAGATGCTGAACAGCCGAAGCTTGTCTTTTTCTTTGACGAAGCTCACCTGCTGTTTAAGGATGCGAATAAATCGTTTGTCACTCAAGTAGAACAAGTCGTGCGTCTCATTCGTTCAAAAGGTGTGGGCGTCTACTTTATCACTCAGAATCCAACCGATTTACCTGATGAAGTGCTCAGCCAGCTAGGCAACCGTGTTCAGCATGCTCTGCGGGCATTTACGCCGCGTGATCAGAAAGCGGTCAGAAGTGCTGCAGAAACATTCAGGCAGAATCCGGACATTGATGTAGCGACAGTAATAGGCGAGCTTAAGACAGGTGAAGCTCTAGTTTCATTCTTGAACGAAGAAGGACAGCCGTCAATTGTTGAACGTGCGTTTGTCAGACCGCCGGAAAGTAAAATTGGTGTCATCGATCCTGCAGTCGCTGCTTCTCTGCTTGATGCTAACCCAATGCATGCAGCGTATAACAAAGTACTGGACCGGGAAAGTGCCTATGAACTGCTGCAGAAAAAGTTCAGTGACTCAGCTGAAGCGGTAGAGCAAAAAAATGCTGTTAAAGAAAAAGAGAAACCAAAAAAAGCTAAGCCTTCTGAATTTCAGAAAGTCGCTACTTCTGTCTTATCGAGTGTCGGTAGACAAATCGGCCGGGAAATCGTCAGAAATATATTTGGCGGCCGCAGAAGATGAATAAAATGACTATATTTTATTTCACATTGATTATTGCTAATTTAGTGTTGATAACGATTTTATTAATACAGCCGCTTGAAGGCTGGTCGCACAAGCTTCTTCAAGTGCTGATTGTCATCATCACATTTACTTTGTTTAGAACATATGTGAAAGAACGACAATTCATCGGTAAAAACAAAAAAGATGGTGAAAGATCATGAGAAGAAAAGCAAGAATCATATATAATCCAACATCCGGACGAGAATTATTTAAAAAGGCTCTTCCCGATGTATTGATTAAGTTAGAACAGGCAGGATTTGAAACGAGTGCGCATGCGACAACTGCTATCGGTGATGCGACAACAGCTGCAAGAGCTGCGCTGAAAGAAAACTTTGATCTGATTATTGCAGCTGGTGGGGACGGAACATTGAACGAAGTCATCAACGGTGTCGCTGAACAAGAGAAAAGACCTGATATTGGTATTATTCCGATGGGGACTGTTAATGACTTCGGACGTGCGCTCGTTATTCCGAAAGATATTATGGAAGCGGTCGATATTATCATTGACGGGGAAACAGTACCAGTAGATATCGGAAAGATGAATAATCGTTATTTCATCAATATTGCAGGTGGCGGTAAAATTACCGAAATCTCCTATGAGGCACCGAGCAAACTGAAGACGATGATTGGTCCGCTTGCTTACTACGTCAAAGGGCTTGAAATGCTTCCTGAGATCAAAGCATCAGATGTTCGCATTGAATATGACGGAGAAGTGTTCACAGGAGAAGTCATGCTGTTTTTAATTGGACTCACTAACTCAGTTGGAGGGTTTGAGAAACTAGCGCCGGAAGCGTCAATCAATGACGGCTATTTCACCGTCCTGTTCCTCGAGAAAGTTAATATTGCTGAATTCGGTCATATTTTTACGCTGGCGACAAGAGGTGAGCATCTGAAACATCCGAAAGTCCATTATGTGAAGGCAAAAGATGTGAAAGTATCGTCATTTGAAAAAGTTCAACTGAACGTTGATGGCGAGTTCGGTGGGATTTTACCTGCGCACTTTATTAACCTTGAGCGGCATATCAATGTATTCAGTCCACTAGAAAGACTGGAGAAGGAAAACAACATCCAGAAGAAAAAAGAGATTGATGGGCAGTATCAGAAAGAAATACTTGATAGCAGCCTGGAAGATTGATCATGCGAATATAGCACGTAAAACTGTCCAGCCGGCGATTTTCCGCCGGCTGGACAGTTTTTAATTATTAAATAATAGTATCTATGTCATAAATATTAGATTTCATCCGTAAATTCTGCAGCGAGTTCGTCGTATTCCCAGTTTCGGTGAGACGGATATAGAGACAAGCCGCCGTCTGAGACGATCGTCTGACCGGTAATGTATTTCGATTCCCTGCTGGCAAGAAATGCAGCGATATTCGCCATTTCTTCCGGCTCTGCCACATAACCCATCGGCACAAAGTCTTCCGCACCTTTTTTCTTTTCTTCTGTCTCAAAGTTTTCAGCATTGATCGGTGTATCTACTGAACCCGGAGCGATATTGTTGATGCGGATCTGTACGCGTGCATATTCCATTGCAAGACTTTGCGTTAATAGCTTCACGCCGCCTTTACTGGCACAGTACTGTGCGTAATGCGGCCATGGGATGATTTCATGAACGCTTGAAATATTGATGATATTTCCTTTGTATTTCTGTTTCATGAACTGTTTAAGCGCTTCTCGGCAGCCGATAAATGTTCCACGGAGGTTGACGTTCATCACTTGATCGAACTGTTCAGTTGTCATTTCGTGACTGACGATATCTTTCTGGATGCCGGCGTTATTGACCATGACATGTAGCGCACCAAATGTATCAATAGTTGTTTTAAACATCGCCAGAAATTCTTCTTCTTTAGTTGTATCAGCCTTGATAGCGATGGCTTCGCCGCCTTGTGCTTTGATTTTATTAACGATTTTTTCTGCTTCCTCAGCATCAGAGTGGTAATTCACTGCAACTTTCATTCCTTCTTTAGCAAACCGTTCGACAATGGCTTTGCCGATACCGGAAGATCCGCCTGTGACAAGTGCTACTTTATCTTTTAAATCATTATACATACATACACTCCTTTTAATCGTCTTGCTTCCCTATACCCATATCACCTGTATGTAATCTATGTGACAATGAATTCATGTTGGAATAAAATAGAATAGAAAGGTGGAGACCGATGAAAGATTATCAATTAATGATTTTAGGAACGACAGATGTTCATGCACATATCAGTCTGTATGACTATTTTTTGGAAACAGCGCAGGAAACGAATGGTCTTATTCTCGCTGGCAGTAAAATCAGAGAAATCCAAGAGAAGAACGCGGAAGAAAATATTGCAACAGTCGTGCTCGATAACGGAGATATTCTGCAAGGCAGTCTGATTGCTGATTATGCCGCAGATAAACGGCCGGAAATGCATCCGATGATACAAATGATGAATGCAATCGGCTACGATGCGATGACCCTTGGTAACCATGAGTTCAACTATGGATTAGATTATTTACGAACGACGATGTCAAAGGCCAATTTTCCTGTCGTGAACTGCAATGTCAAAACAATGGACGGTAATTATTTGTTCCAGCCGTATACCATTATCGAGAAGACATTTGACGACGGCGCAACAGTCAAGGTCGGTGTCACAGGAGTTGTACCAGAACAAATCATGATGTGGGACGATAAATGGCTGCGCGATAACGTGCAAGTTGAAGATATGTATACAGCAGCTAAAGCGTGTGCAGCAGAACTAAGATCACTATGTGATGTCGTCATCTGTCTATGTCATACAGGCTTTGATCCGTCGGCTTCTAATGAGCCGGGTCTTGAAAATCAAGTTCATCTGCTCGCTTCTATTTCTGACATAGATGCGATAATCTTTGGTCATACGCACCAGCTGTTTCCGTCTGAAGATGTGACAGCAGACTACGGCCGTATCCATCATACTTATGCAGTGCAGCCGGCTTCGTTTGCGAGCCATCTCGGTAAGATTGAACTGAACTTGAAACGCACAGCAGCGGGATTTGAAATTAAGTCAGGTCACTCTGAAGTCATAGAACTTAAAGACAAAACGACGATTGATGACACACTTGTTGAACTGAACGAGGAAACCCATCAGGCTATATTCAGCTATATCAATAAGAAAATCGGTGAAACACCGCGTTTTATCGACAGCTTCTTCAGCCAGCTTGCACCGAGCATGGCTGTCGAGCTTGTCGCAAGAAGTGGTAAGCATGCGTACATTAAGAAGTACGGGGAGACTAAGCAGCTGATATCTACATCTGCACCGCTGAAGGCAGGACGCGACGGTGCGAATGACTACGTCATGGTGCCACGAGGCGACGTGACCATTAAAGATGCCATCAGTATTTACCGGTTCCCAAATAAACTGACAGCCGTGGAAGTGAACGGCCGCATACTGAAAGAATGGCTCGAGTGGAGTGCCTCTGCGTTCAACTGCTATGATGATGAGTACCTTCTGAAAGACAATCAGTCCATTGCTCCCGGATTCCCGAGCTACAACATGGACATCTTCTATGAGCTTGATTACTTAATTGACCTGAATGAAGAGGCAAGATATAACCACGCAGGTATTCAAGTGAGTGACAGCGAACGGATTAAGGAGCTCTCATTTGAAGGAAGGACAGTCGATGACAATGATGTATTCACTGTCTTAACAAATGATTACCGTGTGAACTTCACGCCTTTTCTGAAAGATTTTCCGGCAGTAGTAGAAGATACTGATGTCAGAGAAACTGTGATAGACTATATCAAAGAAGAAGGCACTGATTTCAGTCCCATCTGGCCGTTCAGATTCACTGAGGAAGGTGTGTATCGCATGAAGACAAGTGCACATGCACAACATGTCATCAATCACTATCCCGCAAAAATCATCAGTGAACTCGCAGATAATTTTATAGCGGTAGAAGTAAATACGAAAGAGAGAATTTAATGAACAAAAACGATATATTGACAGGGCAAGTCATTGATTACACGCATGAAGGTAATGGTGTTATTAAGTTTGACGGATATCCTGTATTTGTACCGAATACAGCCAAAGGTGAAACAGTTACTATTAAAGTCATCAAGAAAAGTAAGGGATTTGGTATCGGTAAACTCATATCCATCGATGAAGAGAGCGGAGACAGAGTGATTCCTCCGTGCGTCTACTATTACCAGTGCGGAGGATGCAATATTCAGCATTTATCCTACGAAGCACAGCTTAATATGAAAGAAGAACAAGTCAGAAATCTTGTGCGCAAGATGACAAAGCTTGATATTCCTGTCCGTCCGATCATCGGGATGGAAAACCCATGGCGCTATCGTAATAAGAGTCAGCTGCCGGTGAAGCAGGCAGAAGAGGTTGTGACAGGATTCTATAAGCCGCGTTCTCACGACATTGTGCCGATTGAAGAATGCATCATTCAGAAGGAAAGTCACGATGTTATCATGAATGAACTGCGCCGCCTGTTAAATGAACTGAACGTCAGTATCTATGACGAACAGCGGCATACCGGCAATTTAAGACACATCATTATCAGAAGCGGTACGAGAATCGAAGAAACAATGGTCGTCTTAGTCACTAAAAATAATCGTCTTGAACAGGCAGATGAAATAGCAGCACGCCTGATGGAGAAGTTTCCGGAAGTTGTCAGTGTCAGACAGAACGTCAACAAGGAACGGACGAATGTAATTATGGGCAGACAATCAAAGACGATCAGAGGAAAAGATACGATTCAGGATGAATTGACACACCTTAAATTCGAAATTTCGGATATGAGCTTTTACCAGGTCAATCATGAACAGACGGAAAAGTTGTATCAGCAGGCACTTGATTATGCTGAATTGAACGGCCGTCAGAATGTCATTGATTCATACTGCGGTGTAGGGACAATTGGATTATTTATGGCATCGCATGCTGAGCGGGTTTATGGTGTCGAAATAGTAGAAAAAGCAATCGAGGATGCTAAAAACAATGCTGCATTGAATCAGCTCAGCAATACACATTTCGAAGCAGGCAGAGCAGAAGATGTCATTATCAATTGGAAGACACAAGGTGTGATGCCTCACGTTGTAATGATCGATCCACCAAGAAAAGGTTGCGACCCGGTCTTTATAGAGACGCTTAAAGAATTGAAACCTGACCGTATTGTCTATGTCTCATGTAATCCGTCAACGTTGATGCGTGATGTTCAAAGTCTGTCAGAGCTGTATGAGATAGAAGAAATCACTCCAGTCGACATGTTCCCGCAGACGACCCATGTCGAAGCAGTCTGTAAGATGACATTAAAGGGATGATGCTATGGAAAGAAGAATACTCCATATTGATATGGATGCCTTCTATGCGCAGATTGAACAACGTGATAATCCAAGACTGAAAGGCAAGCCTGTCATTGTAGGAGGAAAATCAAGTTCAAGAGGCGTAGTCGCGACAGCAAGCTACGAGGCAAGAAAATTCGGTGTCCACTCAGCGATGCCAGTAAACCGGGCTCATCAGCTCTGTCCCGATGGCTATTACGTCAGGCCACGTTTTGATGTGTACCGCGCGGAATCAGAGAAGATTATGGCGATCTTCAGAAGTTACACGGAACATGTCCAACCTGTAGCATTTGACGAAGCGTATTTGGATATCACACATCTCGTCAGACGCGATATGCCGGCCTCACAAATAGCTGCATTCATTAAACGTGATATTCTGGAAGCGACGTGTCTTACGTGTTCAGCCGGCGTCTCCTACAATAAATTTCTTGCTAAGCTGTCTTCAGGCATGAACAAGCCGGACGGGCTGACAGTTATTCATCACGGAAATGTTCATGACCTGCTGATGAGTCTCCCGATCGGTGCATTTCCCGGTGTCGGGCAGGTGACAGAGGAGAAGATGAAGCAGGACGGTATCCATAATGGACAGGATCTGTTTAAGCTATCTGAGAACGAATTAATCAAGAAGTTCGGAAAGCGGGGACCAAGACTTTATCAATACGCCAGAGGAATTGACCATTCTGTCGTCAAATCAGAACGTATTAGAAAGTCTATCGGTAAGGAAACCACCTTTGAAGTCGATAAAAATGATGATGAAGAAATACTTGCTATCATTAGACAGCTGTCTCAGCAAGTTAGTGACAAATTGAGCAGATATGATTTGTCAGGAGACGTCATCACTGTGAAGATGAAGGAATTTGATTTCCGTGCGACTTCGAAACAGTTGAAGCTGCCGTACCGAATCTCAGACGCTACAGATATTTACAATGTATGTTATGATTTGTATACGTCTCTCAAAAATCCCGACCGTCCGATACGTTTAGTCGGGGTCTCAGTCGGGAATCTAGAAGAACGTCAGTTCATGAATATGACCATTTATGATTTTATTTGAGGAAACGAGTGATTATTATGAAATTCAAGTTTTCTATTATAGGAATTACAGCAGTACTGATAGCAATGTTCGTCATGAATACTATTGAAAATGGATTTGAGCCATTGAAACTGATCGCTATTATTTTAATAGCAGCATTTCTGTTTTGGGTGGACCACAAGCTGGAACGCCCTATTTCCAGAGCAAGCATTAAAGATAATATGCGAAATAGGAAGTAATTACTGATAAAATGTAATCAGCTGCTGCAGCTTATCATCGCTTAATAGTAATATCTCATGACCCGAGGCAATCTTGTTTTTGATGATTGTCTCTTTTTTTGATGGTTTGCCAGATTTCTGTTTGCCGAAGATGAACACATCAACCGGTTCATTAATATCAGGCTCGAAAGTGCCGCCGTGATCGACGATATATTGTACGATATCTTTACGTTTCATGTGAAGCGTGCCGGTGATGGCAATTGATTTGCCATGAAACGGGTGCGTCATATCGAACTCGCTGACAGATGATTTGACACTCGCGAGATCCTTGTTGTAGCGGTCAAGCTGTGCACGTTTAGATGATTTATTTTTCATGGAAGATAAATAGTAGCGGTTTTTCTTCAAATACTCATCAAGCGATGGATAAGATTTCAGCAGTCTGACTGTGATCATCGCGCTCGCCTTGGCATCATTCAATGCATGGTGATGTCCATGAAAATCAAGGTTGTAGTAGGCCATCATATTTTTCAGACTGTAGCTATGATTTTTGACAGTTTTACGAGCCATATTGCATGAGCAGAAATATCTTAAAGTTGGCATCTCAAGACCGTAACGTTCTATTGAGGCATGCAGCACATTCATGTCGAACCGTGCAAAGTGAGCCACAACTGGCAGCTCGCCGATGAAGTCGAGCATATGCTGATAGACTTCAGGGAAAAGTGGGGCTTCTTCAACATCTTCTGCTTTAATCCCGTGAACAGAGATATTTCCCTTCGAGAAATAGGTTTCCGGGTTCACTAACGTATAGAATGTCTCTGTCATCAAATTGTCCTTCACTTTAACCATTCCGACACTGCAGACGCTTGCCGGTTTCCCGTTTGCTGTTTCAAAATCCAGCGCTATAAATTCATTCATTAACGTTCCCCCTTATTTCTCTCTATTTTACAGAAAAATAAAGATATGTGCCTTAAATGAGATTTAAGAGAAAATAAAGGCATAGTTATCGTCTCAAATGTTATAATAAATTGTTAATCAAGGAGGTTGCCATGAGAACTTTTTCAGCGAAATTAATAGCAAAAGCAGCGAGACGCGCGAGTATTGCTGCAGGGAAACGAGGCACAGACCTGCCAGGACAGCTTGCCCGTAAAATAGACCCGCAGATTTTAAGGAAGTTAGCATCTTCGGTCGATGCCGTCGTCTTTATCTCCGGAACAAATGGTAAGACAACAACGTCAAATTTAATCGGTCATACGTTAAAGACAAATCATATTAAGATTGTTCATAATACAGAAGGTGCCAATATGGCAGCGGGGATTACATCAAGTTTCATTGCACAGACGAAGAAAGATACGAAGCTTGCCATCATAGAAATCGACGAAGGTTCGATTCCGCGTGTCCTAAATGAAATGACGCCGACTATGATGGTGTTTACGAACTTCTTCCGCGACCAGATGGACCGCTTCGGTGAGATCGATATATTAGTCGACGGTATTGCTGAACATATTAAAGATAAGGGCATCAAACTTATATTAAATGCTGATGATCCATTTGTATCACGGCTAAAAATCGCAAGTGATGATGTCGTTTACTATGGTATGAAAGCAGGCATTCATCAGTTCGAAGAAAGTACGATGATCGAAAGCAAATACTGTCCGAACTGCGGTAGACTACTGGAATACAGTGCCATCCATTATAACCAGATCGGTCATTACACATGCGAATGCGGCTTCAGCCGTGCAGAACCGACCTACGAAATAGAAGCACTAGCTGAGAACCCGTATTTAGTACCGGTCATCAACGGCGAATCATTCAATATGAAGCTCGCGGGGGACTTCAATGTATTCAACATTATTGCAGCATACAGTGTACTGAAAGAACTAGAATTGACTGATGAAGCGATAAGAATGGGATTTGAAAGTTATGCTTCTGATAACGGTCGCATGCAGTATTTCACGAACGGAGAGAAAGAAGCAATCATCAATCTTGCCAAAAACCCGGCCGGGCTGAATGCGAGTCTCTCTGTCGGTGAGAAAATCGATGGTGAGAAGAGTTACTTGATCAGCTTGAACGATAATGGCGCAGACGGGCGTGATATTTCGTGGATCTGGGATGCAGATTTTGAGAAGCTCGAACGTCAGACCATCAGCACCATATACTGTGCGGGTAACCGCGCAGAAGAACTGGCAGTCAGACTGAAATATGCAGAAATCGGAGTGCCTGTTGAAGTCATCCGAGACATCACGACAGCGACGAAAGCCGCTCTTAATCATCCATCATATACCGTATGCATACCAAACTATACATCGCTTGAACCGATGCATCGTACACTGACAAACTTCTTTAAGGAGGACAACTGATGTCTTCGATTAATATTTATCACTTTATGCCGGACAAATTAAACTTATACGGCGATATCGGGAATATCATCGCTCTGACAAAACGTGCGAAATGGCGCGGCATCGATGTCAAAGTCACCGACGTCAAAGAGACAACGGGACTATCACTCAGTGAAGCGGATATACTCTTTATCGGCGGCGGCAGCGACCGTGAACAGGCCATTGCGACACAGGAGCTGTTCAGAATAAAAGACGATTTCAAAGCAGCCATTGAAGACGGTGTGCCTGCGCTTACGATCTGCGGTGGCTATCAGTTTTTAGGCGAAAAATATGTGACACCGGACGGCCAGTCACTACCAGGACTGAATATCCTGGACTTCTACACGGAGTCAAAGAAAGACCGACTGACAGGCAACATTGTCATTGAATCAGAGACATTCGGCCAGATCGTCGGCTTTGAGAACCACGGCGGTAGAACATATCATCCATACGGCACACTCGGTAACGTCATCTCAGGCTACGGCAACAATGATACCGACAAAAAAGAAGGTCTGCATTATAAGAATCTGCTCGGAACTTATCTGCACGGACCAATTCTGCCGAAAAACCATGAAATCACAGACTACCTTCTGAAAGCCGCCTGTGAACGTAAAAACATCGAGTTTGGATCAATGGACGGCGATAATATCGTAGAAGAAAATGCGAAGAAAGTCATTATAGACCGGTTGCTTGCGGAGAAGTAGAGTGATAAACGTTTTTAAAGTGATTAACAACAATAAACTGATATTAAATCATCTTAACAAAAAATGAGACCTCATTTGATATGAGGACTCATTTTTTTATTTATCGTCTTATAGTGAATGACTTCGTATGAAAATCTTTTTGAGATTAAAGGCTTCAGTTTAATTTTGTAATATCTCCTTTATCCCCATAATGAAGAATTCTTAAGTATTCTCCCCAGACTCTTGATCAGCCGATTTCTGAATCCATCCAGTTATCTCTTGAAACAGTGACATCTTTATAAACAGTATCAAATGTGTAAGGGATATAAGAAATGTGATCTGGTAAATGTTTAGTAAGCGTGCGCCATTGTCTTCCAGTGGCATGGCTCTTACAGATGAACATCAGTGTATTGATAGAACTGAAATCAAAGACGTCTTTTGCGAAAATAACATTTTCTAATGTGTTAGTTGATTTGTTCTCATAAACGATAGAACTCTCCGGTATGCCTGCTTCTAATAAATGATGAATAATCACTTCAGCTTCCGTCATATCAGCATAATTCCAATCTTTATGTACTTCTCCTGTAATGCTTCTTCCCCCGGTAACGATGATTTTACTGGAATATCCTTTATCAAAAGCTTCAATTGTTTTTTCCCAATGACCTGGATGAGTCCCGGAAAATAAGAATATGGCATCACACGTCTGAGGTGCTGTTTTCAGACCGAAAACAGTAGATGTTAAAAATTCAATTTCTTCATGAGATAGATCAGGGCAGTCAGGACTTTTTGGAATAATAGGTTTCATAAAGGGCTCCTTAATTAGTAGTAATTACTTCTAAATCTGCTTCTTTAAAAGTAGCGAAGTTTGAACATATAGATTTTTTCAAGATTTGAAAAAGATGTATAACTAGAATACCTTATTTTTTATAATAAAAATAGTTTATCTATATTGTTATATTCACTAGTGTATGTTACGATATAGTTGTAAAAAGTAATATATTTTTTGTATAACTATATCGGTATGTATACTAGTCAGGAGTAAATCAATGAATATTCAGCTGAAAAAAGGTGTACTGGAACTAGTGGTGCTACACGAAATTGCTGTAAGGGATCAATATGGCTATGAGCTGTCACAGAATATTTCAGGCGTGTTATCCATTGCGGATGGTACATTATATCCCATGTTGAGAAGGCTCGTGAACGAGGGTCATCTGGATACTTATATAGGTCAAAACTCGGGAGGGCCGGCCAGAAAATATTATTCTATCACTGGCAGCGGTAAAGAACATTTAATATATTTAGAAGATGAATGGTCAGAACTTAAACAATCTGTTGAGAAACTATTAAATAAAGGAGGAAATCGCTATGTCTAGAAAAGACTATTTGGATCAGCTGTACCGTAACTTAAAAGGTTTGCCTGAAAAAGAAAGAGAATCTATTATGTTCGATTATGAATCACATTTTGAAGAGGGATTAATGGATGGTCATAGCGAGCAGCAGATTGCGGATCAGCTTGGACATCCTGATAGAGTAGCGAGAGAGCTTAAAGCCGACTATTCAGTAGTAAGAGCAGAACAACATCCAACGACATCCAATGCAATGCAGGCAGTTATGGCCACAATAGGACTGAGCGTACTGAATATATTCTTTGTATCGATCCCGCTAATGATTTATATTTCACTGGTCATCAGCGCAGCATTTGCAGCACTCATGTTTATTCTATCACCGCTATTTCTGTTATTAGATTTTCTGTTCAATGGTGTCGCAGCAGTCAGCTGGTTTGAAGGATTCATGGTTATTGCGTCAGTAGGTGCCGGCATATTGTTAAGTATCGGACTGTTCTACGTCATTAAAGCCGTAAACAAATTACTGGTTAATTATGCAAGATGGAATATTAGAACCGTTAAAGGAGGCGAATAATATGAATAAGTTATTATGGATCACTAGTGTTGCATAAATAAAGACTGAAATTTCTGATATTTACTTTTCTTCGAAAATTTAAAATTTGAAAACACCTAAACAGAGGTAGTAATCATCCATTTTTTTACTTATATGATTTCGTGAATT
>NZ_SCWB01000068.1 GCF_004359545.1 Macrococcus lamae | reverse complement strand
ATTCACGAAATCATATAAGTAAAAAAATGGATGATTACTACCTCTGTTTAGGTGTTTTCAAATTTTAAATTTTCGAAGAAAAGTAAATATCAGAAATTTCAGTCTTTATTTATGCAACACTAGTGATTTATCAACATTTTCCGGTGTTAATACAACTGAGTCAATTTTGCCAGTAGTATAAAGATTTAATGCAGTAGCATTTTCTTTAATAACTTGATAATTGACTTGCTTTAATTTTACTTTGTCTTTATC
>NZ_SCWB01000067.1 GCF_004359545.1 Macrococcus lamae | reverse complement strand
TTTTGCAATTGCAAGACGTAAGTTTTTGTTTTCTAAATCTTTATTTCTCGTTTTGTTAATACGTAAGAAGAATGTTGTTGCTTCTTTTTCAGTAACGAAGTTTTTATCGTTTTTGTATTTATCAACACTAGTGTTGCATAAAAGTATTTCAACCTACGGTTTTAAATTGAATATTCTAAAATTTTATTTTCTGTATAAAAAAATTCCTTTATAATGGTTGGAGGTAGTAATACTCATCCAAATTCCAAAATA
>NZ_SCWB01000066.1 GCF_004359545.1 Macrococcus lamae | reverse complement strand
ATTTTGGAATTTGGATGAGTATTACTACCTCCAACCATTATAAAGGAATTTTTTTATACAGAAAATAAAATTTTAGAATATTCAATTTAAAACCGTAGGTTGAAATACTTTTATGCAACACTAGTGAGTTATTATAAATTATGGATAATAAAATTAGTTGAAGTTTAGGTTAGAAGGAGGATATTAAAGTATGTTAAAATTTGCGCTCAGACGTCTTGGCTATATGGTAATTACATTATTTATAGTAGCGACG
>NZ_SCWB01000065.1 GCF_004359545.1 Macrococcus lamae | reverse complement strand
TTTTTAGAATCACAGGAAAATCATATCGAATGATAAATAAGATACCATAGGTATACTACAGTTTGAAGTTGCCGAAAACCTACATTTTATTTTGCCCAAAACCTACATTTTTAAATTGCCCTTGACACTTAAATGATTCAAATGCCGTCAGGCAGGACTTGATAGAAGGAGCACCATAGACTTTCTTCAGGGATGCGGTAAAGGCCTTATAATCCTTACTCGGCACATACTTGATGGCGTTTCTAATCAGATGC
>NZ_SCWB01000064.1 GCF_004359545.1 Macrococcus lamae | reverse complement strand
TTGTATTGGATTTGGATGTGTATTACTACCTCCAACCATTATAAAGGACTTTTTTTGTACAGAAAATAAATTTTTAGAATATTCCATTTAAAACCGTAGGTTGAAATATTTTTATGCAACACTAGTGTTAATTTACCCATAAGATTTTTCTATATATCTCAAATCACTAGTGTTGCATAAATAAATACAGAATTTTCTGAACTTTTATTTTCTACGAAAATTTAAAAATTGAAAACACCTAAACAGAGGTAGCGATCATCCATTTTTTTACTGATGTAATTACGTAAT
>NZ_SCWB01000063.1 GCF_004359545.1 Macrococcus lamae | reverse complement strand
TGATCCAGAGATCTCCGAATGGGGAAACCCAGCATGAGTTATGTCATGTTATCCATATATGAATACATAGTATATGAGAAGGCACACCCGGAGAACTGAAACATCTAAGTACCCGGAGGAAGAGAAAGAAAACTCGATTCCCTGAGTAGCGGCGAGCGAAACGGGAAGAGCCCAAACCAGGATGCTTGCATCCTGGGGTTGTAGGACACTCAACACGGAGTTACAAAGGAACGATTTAGACGAATGGCTTTGGAAAAGCCAACCAGAGAAGGTAAAGGTCCTGTAGTCGAAAAGTCGTCCCCTCCTGAGTGGA
>NZ_SCWB01000062.1 GCF_004359545.1 Macrococcus lamae | reverse complement strand
AATCACTTATGATATTGGCAAACGCTGCTTTAAACAATGGTCTACCCGTACATATCTTCTCCGACACCCCCTTATCACGCTTCAAAGATATCAAATCGTACTTTTCTAAGGTCGTCAAAATCTCTAACGTTTCCTTCGATACTTTGAACAATGGCAGTTTCACCAAATCACTATAACTGATGGTGTCACATTCAGACAACAACTTCATAATCAGCCACACCTGTGATGGATCCCAGTTGCTATCACCAGCACCAAATTTGTGATGGCTATTCAAGAAAAATGTGTTTATCAACTCAGCAGCCTGGGAAATCATCTCGTTGATTGCCTGTTGTGGGCTTTCTCCTGACTTGATACGTCTGATAAACGACTGCAAGTCCAACAT
>NZ_SCWB01000061.1 GCF_004359545.1 Macrococcus lamae | reverse complement strand
TCCTTATTCACATGTACGCCTCCTGGTATATGCGCGGTGAAGAGGGCTACTCTCGCTTCTTCGCTTACACCAACCTGTTCATCGCCAGCATGGTGGTTCTGGTGCTTGCCGACAACCTGCTGCTGATGTACCTCGGCTGGGAAGGCGTGGGCCTGTGCTCCTATCTGCTGATCGGGTTCTATTACACCGATCCGAAGAATGGCGCAGCGGCAATGAAAGCGTTCGTCGTGACCCGTGTGGGTGACGTGTTCCTCGCTTTCGCACTGTTCATTCTTTACAACGAACTGGGCACCCTGAACTTCCGCGAAATGGTGGAACTGGCACCAGCGCACTTTGCTGACGGCAATAACATGCTGATGTGGGCGACGCTGATGCTGCTGGGC
>NZ_SCWB01000060.1 GCF_004359545.1 Macrococcus lamae | reverse complement strand
ACCTTCGGCGGAGTGGCGTCCCTTGTTGGTAGAAAAAATAAAGCAATTTCAAAAAAGCCACCACTTGAAAACTGACGGTGTTGTTGGCTTTTCAACGTTAGTACATCTCTGGCAGGTGGCAGGGGAGAGTGCCTACTTATATCGGGATGAAGCAAATATTTCCCCGGAAACAACAGTGAAGGGGAAATGACATGTTTGAATTCTATATCGCCGCGCGTGAGCAGAAAGAAACAGGTCACCCTGGTATCTTCTCCCGACAAAAACACAGCACCATAATATATGTAATTTGTTTATTACTGATTTGCCTGTGGTTTGCAGGAATGGTGCTGGTGGGTGGGTATGCCAGGCAGCTATGGGTTCTTTGGATGGTATAAGCCGAAGTCGCTGTAG
>NZ_SCWB01000059.1 GCF_004359545.1 Macrococcus lamae | reverse complement strand
AGCCTCGATCTCGCGCGACATGACCTCGCTGATCACGACCGAGCAATTCCAGCAGGTGCGCCGCTTCAAGCAGATCCTGTCGCGCTACCAGCGCAACCGCGACCTGATCTCGGTCGGCGTATACGTGGCCGGCGCCGATCCGCAGCTCGAAGACGCGATTGCGCGCTATCCGCGCCTGGAAGTATACCTGCAGCAGAACATCGGCGACAGCGTGGACTATGGCACGGCCATCGATCAACTGCAGCTCAGCCTGGAAACGAGGGAGGCCTATGCCTAGCCAATTGCCACTGGACATGCTGATCGGCCTGGCCAAGGATAGCACCGACGAGGCCGCCCGCGAACTGGGCCGCCTGAGCGCCGAGCGCAACAACGCCGAGCAGCAGCTCAACAT
>NZ_SCWB01000005.1 GCF_004359545.1 Macrococcus lamae | reverse complement strand
CCTTTGTATTGGATTTGGATGTGTATTACTACCTCCAACCATTATAAAGGACTTTTTTTGTACAGAAAATAAATTTTTAGAATATTCCATTTAAAACCGTAGGTTGAAATATTTTTATGCAACACTATTGTTATACATTATATAAAAAACGAACAATTATAATAATAATTAAATTATAATTCGTAAATTAGGGTATAATAAAGAAAAATTAAAGGGAAGAAGGGCTATTGATGAAAAATGTATATTTCAACCATGATGGCGGAGTGGATGATTTAATTTCATTGTTCTTACTACTTCAGATGGATAATATAAGACTGACAGGTGTAAGTGTTATAGATGCAGATTGCTACATTGAACCGGCGACTTACGCTAGCCGTAAGATTATTGACCGCTTTGGTAATAGTCAGGTTGACACAGCAATGTCACATGAACGAGGCAAAAATCCTTTCCCAAAAAACTGGCGCATGCATGCCTTCTTTATGGATGCACTACCGATTCTAAACGAATCTGGAACTATTCAGGCACCATTATCAAAACGTCCAGCTTATCTTCATCTTATCGATAAAGTGATGAGTGAAGAAGAGCAGACGACACTATTGTTCACGGGACCATTGACTGATTTAGCCCGCGCTCTTCAGAATGAACCGCGTATCGTCGAAAAAATAGATAAGCTGGTCTGGATGGGTGGGACTTATCGGGAAGAAGGCAACGTCCATGAGCCGGAACATGATGGTACTGCTGAATGGAATGCATTCTGGGATCCGGAAGCTGTCAAAATAGTTTTTAATTCGTCTATTGATATTGATATGATAGCTCTGGAAAGTACAATTCAAGTACCATTGACCGGAGAAATTCGGCAGATGTGGGCGAATGATCGCAAATATCCAGGAGTTGATTTCCTTGGTGTAAGTTATGCGATTGTGCCGCCGTTGAAGCATTTTGTGACTAACTCCACTTATTATTTATGGGATGTACTGACGACGGCATCAGTAGGTCAGCCGGAGTTGGTGAAATCAAAGCTTGTAACATCAAGCGTCTATACAGAAGGTCCATCTCAGGGACGGACTTATGAGACAGCAGAAGGTAGACCAGTCAATGTCGTCTATGATGTTGACCATGATGCATTTTTTAGTTATATTACTAACCTCGCTAAGCAGGTGTAATAACTGTGTTATCATAAGAAGACAATTATTTTGATGGAGGCTATTATGACACAGACGATTAAGCTGATTGCTCTCGACTGCGACGGCACGTTGATCAATGATGAACGAAAGATTACCCCGAGAACAAAAGAAGCTTTAATGAAGGCACAGCAGCAAGGCATCAGGCTGGCACTTGTATCTGGACGACCGCGGACAGGATTCTGGTATGAATCCGCTGAGCTTGAACTAGCTAAGCATCATGGAATACTCGCCGCTTATAACGGTGGATTGATTATTGATGCAGAGACTCAGGAAGTAATGCATGAACAGCCGATTGACAAAGAAGCGGTCAAGCAGTTCTTCCGCGACATTGAACCCTTCAATCTTGTCCATGTGATTGATAACGGCAGCCAGCTATTTAGTAATAACATTGACAATGAATACGTCGTCCGTGAAAGTACTGCGCACCAGATGGAACTCATTCATCATGACAGACTGATGGACGCGCTTGATTTCTCGCCGGCGAAGATTATTTTGATCGATCAGCCGGAACGATTGGACGCAGTAGAAGAAGACATTTTCAGACTGTGCGAAGGAAGACTTGCTCCTGCACGGACTGCACCGTTCTTCATAGAAATTACGTTGAACGGCGTCAATAAATCAACCGCGCTTGACCATATTTGCGAGGCAGCAGGTATTCATAAGTCAGAATGTATGTCGTTCGGTGACAATATGAATGACATTGAGATGGTGAAAGATGCAGGAATAGGTGTGGCAATGGGTAATGCACGCGTCGAAGTAAAAGCAGTCGCTGACATAGTGACTGCAAGCAATAATGTGGACGGCATTGCAGACGTAGTGGAACAATATATATAAAGAAGGCACTGAGCAATCAGTGCCTTCTTGTCTAAGGATTCGCTGTCACATAACGCTGACGTTTAATTTCCCGGTAAATGTTGAACAGACATAACACTATCCAGGCAATGCATAATAGAATCTGTGGAAATGCTGCTGGAAATTTAACGATGACGTAAATCAACCACGACAGGAAAAAGAGAATGACTATAATTTGCGCTCCAATATTGATTCTCGACCATTTTTTAACGACTTCCGGTGGATAAATCTTTTTTTGATCTTCGCGGTCCATCGTATTAGTGAAATGATTCGTGAGGGTAGAAGATATCATTGATAACATTGCACCTACCATTACTAATGGAAAGATGTTATCTACAGTGACACCTTCACTCAACAAGGGTGGAAGCGTTAGAAGGTTCATGATCAGGACAAGGATATACATGATGATAATCGTTAAATCGCTCTTAGTCATCTAGAAACCTCCTTATAAAAAACCCGATCCATTATGACCGGGCTGTTCAACTTATTCTTCGATATATGCTTCTTTAAGAGATGTGTCTCCTGCGAACTTATGCAGTACCATGCCTTTAACTTTTGGTTTGACGAGTCTTGCCATACCGCTCTGATACATTGGTGAGATGACTGCATCGTCAAGCAGCAATCCTTCTGCATCCTGCAATGTTGTCCAGCGTTTTTCTGGATCATCAAGCAGAGTGCCTTTTGAATCTTTAACTTTCTGGTCGAATTCCTTGCTGGACCATCCAGTTTCGTTGTTCGGATTTTCTGTCAGGAATAAGTCGACATATGTCATTGGATCCGGATAATCTGCGCCCCAGCGGCCGAATGACATTTCAAAATCCTGTTTGGATTCAAGAGCGAGTTTCTGTTTGAACGGTTGCTGCTTGATTTTGAGCGTTACGCCTGACAACGTGCTTTCAATCTGTTCTTTAACGTATTCAGATTCTTTCTTCGCTGTATCCTGGTCATAGGTTAAATATTCAAACTCAAACTTATCTTTGACGAGTTCTTTTTTAGCCTTCTCGAAATAGGCTTGAGCTTCTGCTTTGTCATAGTTCAGCGGTGATTTCACACCGTCTACATAATCTTTACCGTCTGGTCCCATTACAAACTCTGATGGTGTCAGTACGTTAGTTGCAGCTGAGCCGTTGTTTAAAAGGTTGCTGACATATTTATCTTTGTCCACAGCCTTAGCGAGAGCGAGACGCATGTTTTTGTTCTTGAATTCAGGTACTTTGTCCTGGTTGAAGCGGATGAAATACGTCCGTGCTTCAAGCTGAGTATCAAAATCTTTGCTGTCTTTATATTTATCCACTTGTTCTGCTGTCAGCTGTACGACATCAAGTTTATCTGTATCGTATAGGTTTGCACCTGTCTGCTGGTCCTTGATGACCTGATAGTTCACTTCATCAAGCTTTACCTTGTCTTTATCCCAGTATTCCTTGTTTGGCTCAAGCTTATAGTTCTTCTCAGTATTCCATTCTGAGATGACAAATGGTCCATTATATAATGTTGTCTCTGCAGTTGTACCGTATTTGTCGCCTTGCTTCTCAACGAATTTCTGATTCTGTGGATTGAACGTACCAAATGCAAGCAGTTCCTGGAAGTATGGAACATTCGAATTCAGCTGGATTTCAAGCGTATGTTCATCAATCGCTTTGACACCGAGTTCCTCTGGTTTTTTCTTGCCAGTTGCTACTTCTTCAGCGTTCTTGATGTCATACATGATGTAGCCGTATTCTGCTGCGGTATCAGGATTCAGAGTTCTGCGCCATGAATAGACGAAGTCATCAGCTGTGACAGGGTCACCATTAGACCACTTTGCATCGTCGCGAAGTTTAATCGTCCACGTTTTACCGTCTTTTGACTTCTCAGGATCACCTTCAGCGACGCCTGGTACTGCTTTGTCTTTATCATCTAATGTATAAAGACCTTCCATAACCTGGTTAAAGACATTGAATGCGACCATATCTGTAGCAAGCGATGTATCCATCGTCGGAATGTCGGAAAGCGATGCTAAGTTTAAGACTTGCTTGCTGTCTCCATTTTTACCTGATGTCTTATCATTATTGTCAGAGCTGTTGGAGCAGGCTGCTGTAAAACCTGTCACAGTGATGAGTGATGCTAGAAATAAGCGGCTTTTCTTCTTCATGTCATTTCCTCCTGTAGTAAGGGACTATTTATTGTCTTTATATTCTGAATATTTTTATTATAAGCAATTAAGTATATTAATACAATGACAATTTTTACGAACCGAACAATAGAGAAGGAAAGAACTAAAAAAGCCCTGAGCATAATGTGCTCAAGGCTACTATCTTACGGACGATCTTTCTTCTGTTCTTTTAAAAATTTATCGTAGATGATCTTCAGCTGCTGGTCAGTGATTTCTATATTATGCTCATACATATATTTCATCGCATAGCCGAGCGACACGGTAGCGGCACCTGCAATACTTGCACCGATTGCTGAACCTGCACCTGGCACAAGTTTCACAAGCTGTCTGAAAGCGGCTTTCCCTGCATTGCCGACAATTGTTGCAATGATCAGTTCACGTGCATTTTCTTTTGACAGCGGTTTGTTATAAAGATTCGCAAGCTTCAGCATCATACCAATCTGAATAGATGTCAAAGGAATGAAGTCAGAGCCCGGCACCGGAAGTGCGCCCACCGCTGCTGCTGAAACACCAGCACCTAATATCCATTTGTCAGCGATCTTGCTTTTGTTTTTCATATGCTTTCCCATCAAGAGGTCCTTCGATTTCTTCTTTAGAATATCGAGCAGATGGTTTTGCAGCATCGTTATATTTTCACCGGTACGTGATGAAATCGGTGCGATGAGGTACTTATTAGATGTTTTATCTTCAATATATTTGACCTGCTCTGGCACATCATCAGCCGCATCGATTTTATTCAGCACAATGATAATATCTTTATTCGTTTTACCAATTTCCATCAAATTCTTCAATTCGTTCTCTGACAGCACAGTGCCTGCAGCATTTAAGAAGAACAGAATTACATCCGCTTTCTTATAATAATCAAGCGTCACCTTGGAGTTTGTCGCATTGACATCATCAAGACCCGGCGTATCGACGAATAAAATATGCTCCATATAAGGAATCTCTTTAATAGCAATCGTCTCTCCTGGTTTCGCACCGACTGCAGCGATATCCTCCTGCATCAATTTGTTGATCGTCGAAGATTTACCGCTGTTCACATCACCGACTAAAGCAATCATAATCTGTTTGGATAACTGCTCATTAATTTTTGACGATTCATTTTTAAAGATATCTTCAAACGCACTGTCGAAGTCTTTGTTGTTCATTGTTTCTTCCATATCCTCACCCCTATAGTTGATATTCTTATCATAGCAGTTTCCCATGAATAATATGAAATCTTAAACTTTCTTAAAATAGTATAAAGATACATCTTTTTGTAAGATGCCATGATACAATTTAATAGAGCGACTTTACATTTTATTACAACAGTAAAGTGAGGAAATTTTAATGAGCTATTTCTATATTTCCCTGTTCATAAACCTTATGCTACTGATATTGATTAATAATGTTATACCTTATCCGGATTATACTGAGTTTCCATTGTTTTTATTACTTTTCTTAAATGTCATGGTAATATCTATCTTCAAAAATCGTTATGACCGCTGGTTGCATAACAACAAGTGTTTCTTATACTTACCAGTCCATATGCTTTTGTCATTGATTGTTATTGTTATTTTACCGATGTTGAATGGAACATTCACCATGGATATTATCTTCACCATTATCATTTTTCTTGCATTCGGTTATGCGGCGGAGCAGTTCAACAGACTATTGAACTACCAAGCAAAAAGAAAATAAAAAATCTAATCATATCAATTTCTCTCCTTATATATGAGATCTTAAACTTATCTTAAAATTGTATAAAGATACATCTTTTTGTAAGACACCGTGATACAATCAAAGAAAAAACAAAGGTGGGAATTTTATGAAAAAATTATTAGCAACGACCGTCATTGTATCGGCTTTGTTTGGCAGTGTTTCAACTGAAGTCCACGCAGCAGCTCACGGCAATCCATGTGCAGCTCAAGCAGTTCAACCCGTTAAGATTCCTGATATCAAAAGCGCTGCTGTCATTAAACAGATGAAAGCTGGAAATTATCAGTATAAAGGAATTAAAGTCGGTTCCAATATCAGCCAAGTCACAAAATCATTAGGCACTGCAACAAAAGAATCTGAAATGCGATTTGTACTTGGTAAACTCAATGTCCGTTATTATGGTCCGATGACAGTCATCAGCTATTCTAAGGATAGATACTCATCAGATACAAATACTAAAGTGGGAGAACTGAATTTCAGACTTCCAATGACATCAGCTATTTATAAGCAGGATTTAGTGAAGCTGCTTGGCAAGTCGGTTAAAGTAGATGCAACTGGTATGCAAGAACGTGCTGAAACATACGGTCATCTTGGTCTATTCTATAAGAAAGACGCCAAAGGGTGGAGACTGACAGATTTCAGTATCGGTAATCCAGATGAAGACATGAACGGCAGCAAGAAGAATGAACGTCCGGGTAAGTTGAAGAGTGGACAGTTAAAAACTCTAACAGCGAGTGAATTGAAGGCAATGCGCCAAGGAAAGCTGAAATATTATGGTACGGAGCTTGGAATGATACCTGCAGCGGTTGATAAAAAAATTGGTCAATCTCCAATGGAAGAATATAAGCGTTCAAATACGAGAGAAACATTAGTTCAAAGCTATAAAGATTTTTATGATCTGACTTTCAATTACAGGGCGCCACAATGTGACGGAAAACTGAATCTTCAGTCAATGACATTTAACTATGGCAGCAAGAACAAAACATTGGCATCTATTGAAAAAGCAGTTGGAAAGCCTGACAGCTCTCAAAAAGGAACAGATTCATTTGACGGTAAAAAATTTGCAACCGTCAAGAACACATACGGTCACTTAACTGTTAAAGCAGAACAAGAAAAGAAGACGTGGATAGTGACAGAGATTCAGTATAAATAATGGGGGTTGATCTTATTTAAGAGGTGAGTCCATGAAAGTGAAAGACAGTTTAAGTGATTTCTGGTTTCATGCATTTTCAAGTGATGGAAAAGATACGAGATTTGAGTTCTGGGTACCGGGTATTTTCTCTATCGTCGGCTATATTTTACTAATATATGGTGTGTTAGCGTTAGATGAATGGCTTTTTAACCCGGGGGATGGCATGTCAATAGGGGTGTTACTGATTCTCATTCCGCCGCTTTTTTTCATTTTTTTATCAATGAGAAACAGCGCAGTACGCAGATTCCGTGACATCGGGCTGAGTGATAAGACAATAGGATTGATCCAATTACTTTTTAATTCTATGTTCATTCCGTTTACAATCTATTATCTATTCAGTGGATTCAAAGATAATCAGATCACAAATGGGTTGATGGGAGTAGGAAGTACAGGGATAATGGCCATTATTGTTGTCTCTCTAATTATTCTCACACTGCCGACTGATTGGATGCTGAAGAGAGAAACTCATCGAACAAAATAAATTTAAAATGGTCTGAGACTTAAATGTCCAGACCGTTTTATAAATTAATTGCATCAAATCAGAGCTTCATTTGATGCAATTCGACTTTTTGCTACTAGTAAAATTACTTTTTAAGGAAACTTTAAGATTTATATCCTAAACACTATGGTACGCTTAATTTAATATAAAAAAGGAGTGATTATATTGTATAGAGAGATGTCTTTTAAAGAAGCATACTTGAACTTCTGGCGTAAGGCTTTCGTAATGAAGGGAAGAGCGAGACGGAAAGAATACTGGATTCCTGTGTTGGTCCATATATTACTATCATTTGTTCTGAATATTATTATGGGTCTGGTTGACTCTAATATGGGCAATAACCCTCAGCAGCTTGGCTCTGCTACTCAAATAATGCAGGGTATTACGGGTCTTATTCTATTGATTCCTAACTTTACTGTCGGTGCTCGTCGTTTGCAGGATATCAATATCAACGGCTGGGTGAATCTAGTGCCGGTAGGCGTTTCATTAGTGTGTCTTGCTGCGATATTATTCAGCGTTGTTAAATCTGCAATGGATCCCGGAGCTATTATCACTACGTCTCTCATTGCTTTAGCTGTCTTATTAGTGATGGCTATAGTATTTAAAGTTCTATACCTTCTTGACGGCACTCGCGGTACGAACAAGTACGGCGAAAATCCGAAAGGTAGATAGTATGAATCCCTTATGACAATTGTCGTAAGGGATTTTCTTATAAAGATTTATTTATTTAATGGAAGAAGTGGATTTAATTTCGTCTGCTGCCCCTTCTATAAACGCATATAGCTTATCAGCAGTTTCATCATGGTGACCGAGTGATTGATAGAGTATGTCAGGCAATGTGACGGAGAATGCCACATAATCTTGAATATCGCATGTCCAGTGACAATCCGGATTTAACAACTTATATAAATAGCTGCTGATAATAGAAGGTACGTCTGCCCGGCTGGTAAAACGTACTGGATATTCCTTCACAAGTTCAAGAAACTGCTGGTTAATCAGTTCGTAAGTAATGTTATTTGTATTGACATGTTGAAAATGATATTTCGTAAATTGTGCCATCACTTTATTGTAATCCTCAGGATATTCTTTCAAGTAGTTAAGTATAAATATGTTCTGAGCATTGATTTTTGTTTTGATCAGCCTTGTATTTGTTCGTGGATAGGGGTCAGTAAGCAGCTTATTCAGTTCCTGATAACTTTTCAGCCGCTGCTTAATATTAAAGTCATAACTCAGTTTCTGGCGAGATACGGATTCAGCCGTTTTGACGCGGTAGTAATAAGCATCATGGTTAATATGAAGAGTTACTTTGTGCCGCGTAAAAAAGTCGACGAAGAATACAACATCTTCACCACTTTTCATTTCCGAGACAAACCGATGCTGTTTGATAAGATCAGTCGGTATAGCTTTACACACTGTGATTGTGAGCGGTTGATGGATGCTGTATAAGTCGGTATATGATTGAAGCTTTTCCGCTAATAGACTAGATGTTTTCTTGCCTTCAATTACATCCATTATTGAATTGATGACGACAGTACGATTCTCGAGATGAGTGTACATCGACTCAAGATAGTTCGTTGAGATGTAATCATCTATATCGATGAATGTTGTATGAGAGAACGCTGCGTGGCCAATAGCAATGTTACGTGCATGACCGGCACTCGCAACAGGTGTTGTATAAATAAGATAATTAAAATGATACTTCCTTTTAGTTGAATTGAAATATGCCAGATCCTCTCTAAAATCCCCATTAAAGACAAGAAGCACTTCAAATTTCGACGGATCTAAAGACTGTCGGTTTAACGATAGAAAACATTGTTCCATATATTGACGACCGTGATGGATAGGAATGATGACTGTTAATCCTTCATTATACATAGCACACCTCTATCTCTTATTCTGCCAGTATTTCAACTAGAGCTGTCCAAGTTTAGAACCAGCCAGGTTATCATAAGACTGTTGAAGTCGTTCTAACTTCAATGACAATTCATTGATCTGATTGTTTAGTTCATGCTGCTGTTTATTATGTTTCTGCTCCAATGAAGTGATAGTAGCTGCTGCATCTTCATATAACTTCTTATGTTTTAAAAAAGAAGCGCGGTTTGCTTTTAAGTTCTTTTCAAGTTCACTGATCCTTCTCATTTCCAATGCTTCGTCTTCCTGCTTCTGCTTTGTAGAAATGATACTCCGTTCAATTAGCTTCCTATTATTATCCGCCATCTGGGGAACAGCATCAAACAAGACAAAACATGCAACGTCAGCCATAACAACATTTCCAATCAAGAACTGTTCGGCTAAATAATTATAAAGAGAATCTAATAACTGTTGGTCTCTCAGCTGAATATCATGCAGATACAACAACAGTTCAGACGTTCTAATGTGCGCGAGCAGCTGAATCAATTCATTTATCTCAAAAGTCTCATGCAAATGAATGCTGACAGAATGATAGAAATGCTCCGGGAAATCTACTGAATTCAAGTTTTCATCATAGAGATGAATTTCCACTAGGTAATCATCGGTCAGCAAGTTCTGTTGCAGAAATATTTGATTCATAGTACCACAACCTTTTTCTGTATTTTGCATTTGTACAGTTAGTCTCAAAGTTTATATTAACTTTATCTTAACATGGAAGGGGCTTCTACTAATGTTTTATAAGAAGTATGGGTATGAATTTAGATGTTAAATTTGGAAGTTAACAAATTCTTCGGAAAGTTAACAGATATTTCGTAAAACGAATGAAAGTAGCAAAGAAGTTATATCAGATAAGTAATTGATTTATTTGTAATCGTTATCATTGATGAATTTAATGATTAAATTCAAAAATAATAATATTAATAACTATTATCATTATATTTAAATAATAAATAATTTTTAACAAAATGCATTATGCACTTATTTTATAATAAAAAGTATACAATAAATATAATTAAGTATTGCCATATGTATTTTTTAAGTGTAATATTTTATAAGTTAAGTAGTGGAAGGGAGGAATAATTATTAAAAAAGTTACAATATACATCTTGCTGCTTTTGATTTTCAATATGCTCTTTACTGACAGTTTGAATCATATCTCATTGGCAGATTCTAACTCCTCCACATCGGATAATACAGATATTATATCGATAGAAGAAAAAGGAACAATTGACCAGAAAGTACAATGGCATGTAGAAATAAATAAACCAGGCACTAAATTAAGTGATAAAACAATCCGTCTAAAATTAGAAGGCGGTCATGAACTTAATGTAGCTGAGCTGAATAGCCTTCTGGTTGAGAAGAAAATAATAGTGACGCAACCAGATCCAGCGGTTAAAGACTATATTCTGTCACTGGAAGAGGTAAGCAAGCCGATCAGCTTTGATTTTTCAACAATAATCACTGATGATAATAACTCTAACTATAAGATGACATTAGCAACGACAGCAGCAGAACAGACAATTAAAGCAAGTGATACATTCTATCAGAAAACAGAAATAAGCGGAGAACTTACATATAAAGATGTTCCTTCTAAAACGACACCTCAAGATACGACTATCTATCTGATTGATAAAAATACAGACACTATTGTGAAGCAGCAAACACTGACACCTACTGACGAAACCTACTTCTTTAAAGACATTAGAAAACTGAATGATAATAACGAACTGATACAGTATGAAGTGAAGACTGAACCGTTAGGAACTTATAAGACTACGGTTACGGATTACAACATTGAACAGACCTATTTGTCCACTAAGATTGAAGGCACTGTGAAAAATGAGTCGAATAAACCACTGACCGTACAAGCAGTCAACCAAGCAACTGACGAAGTAATGGATGCGATTGAAGTGGCAGCAGATGCAGAGAGCTATACAATTGCAGATTTACCACTTAATAACGAAGAAGGCCAGAATATTGACTATGCAATCAAAGTAGAGAATATCGAAGGTTATAAAACAGACGTTACAGATAACAACATTGAGGTAACCAAGTCCGAAGACCCAACAACAGAAGAACCGACAACAGAACAACCGACGAGTGAAGGCGCAACAACAGAAGATCCAACGACAGAAAACCCATCGAGCGAAGACATCAACACAGAAGAACCAACAACAGAAAACCCGACAACTGAGGCTCCATCAACAGCAGAACCAGATCCGGTAGAACAATCTATCGTCTACACTGCACCAAAAACCAGATCATTCAGCACAATGAGCATGACCTCTGCACCATCACTTGCAGCGGCATCAACGAATTATTCAGCAAATGATTATACGTATACGAGCAATGTTTATACTGCTGGTAGCTCTTTCAAAGGTACATTATCAGGTGTAATGGCAGCTGATCAATCTAAAATTGATTGGACATTTGTATTTTCAAATTATACCGGATACAACTATGATTCATCTCTTAAAAATATAACAGCAAGTAGTAACTTGCAGTATCCGACAACTATGTCTGCTACAAATGGATCTTACTCAGCAACAGTTAATGTAACTAAAGGTACTTCAAGTGCTTACACAAGTATTTTTTACACAGATTCTACAAATACAACTGTAAAGTTCAGCACGCCTATCACTACTTTAAATCAGAGTAGTTACAGTTTTACATTAGGCACGATTTCCTCAAGCGGTACTGATTATGTAATGAACTTAACTGGAACCTTCACCTTGAAAGAAAAGTCAGCAACTCCAACTGTTAATTCAGTTTCCATTGCTGATACGACTGTAACAGGTAAAGCCGTACCTGGCGCAACAGTCAAAGTTATGAGTGGAACGACTCAAATAGGAACAGGAGTAGCTGATAGTTCAGGTAACTATTCTGTTACTATACCTAAACAATCTGCAGGAACTGTTTTAACTGTTACAGCCACTGAAAGCGGTAAACGTCAAAGTGACTCGACAACAGTTACTGTTAGTGATAAAATTCCGATTTCCATTGCTAAAGTTTACAGCGATCAGACAGCTGTTGTAGGAACAGCTGAACCATTTTCAAGAGTCACTATAACAAATAGTATGGGGACAGTACTTGGTTCTACTCAGACTTCGGCAGATGGAACTTATTATGTAGAAATGTTTAGGCCACTTGCTGCAGGAACAGTAATTACTGGTACAGCAATAAGTGTTTCTGGAACTCAGACGACAGCTACTACGACAGTTCTTGCTGCTGATACATCAGGTACACCAGGAACAGGTAAAACAATTGTTGAACCAAGTCCTACTTATAAAGGCGCTATAACAGATATGAGCTGGGATGAACGTGGTCTTTATAGAAACCGAGTTCCACAACCAGTTGAGTATAATGAATCATTTCAGTGGAAAGCGGCACAACCTACAGAAACTGCAAATGAATATGCTATTGACTTGAAAACGCAGGGACGAGCAAGTGTTTCACAAGATCCTCTTGATATTGTTTTGGTTCTTGATAACTCTGGTAGTATGAGTGATCTGGGATCAAACGGTCAATCGCGTTGGACTAATATGAAAACGAGTGTCAATTCATTTATTGATGAAGTGACAAAAGGCAATTCAACTAAAGCAGCAGCAGACAGAACAAGAATAGGTATTGTCAATTATGCTAGTGAGATTATTAGTAAACAAACATTTGCAGATAATGCTACGACTATTAAAGCAGGAATTCCTGTTAATAATCAAACAGGCTCACTAGCTGGAACATTTACTCAACTCGGCATTAGAGAAGGGGCAACAATGCTCGCCACTTCTCCAAAAAAAAATAAAATTATGATTGTTTTGACAGATGGGGCACCGACTTATAGTTACTTAGGAACATCTGCAACAGGACCAGAGGATATAAAAACCTTCGATTATTCATTGAATAATAGAAAAGGTAATGGTGCAGAATACAGATTATATGCTGGCTATACAGAACCATATATTTCTAGATCCTATACTCTGAATAGTTATTTAATTGATGATCACGGTCAACCTACTATATCTGAAGCAAAGCTAATAAAAGCTAGTAATCCGTCCTTTGAAATATTTTCAATAGGTATTGATACAAATACAGCTACTTCAACATCTGGAGTATATCCTGGTGATGTTGATAATGTTATTACGAAAATAGCTTCTAAACCTGCTAATGCTTATGTAACTAATGATAGCGCTAAGGAACTGCCGCAAGTTTTAGCAAATATATCACAAAATATTTCCAATAGTGTTGCTAGCGGCATAGTCACTGACCCTATCGGTACAATGTACGATTTGAATCTTGGTTCGAACAATACATTTGATGCATCTGACTATACACTGACTGCATCGAATCCAGAATTGTTGAACGGGGTAACTGCAACGTATGATGCAGCGACACGGACGATTAAGCTGAATGGGCTGACGCTTGGCAAGGGTGAATGGGTGAATATCAACTACAAGGTGAAGTTAAGAACGACGGATCCGAGTTTCGTGGATAATCAGTGGTATGCAATGAATGGCAAGACGACGTTGAATACGACGGCAACTGGTTCTGTTATTCATGAATATCCAGTACCGGAAGCTCGTGCGACAAGTCCTGTATATGATTTCATATTCAATAAACTTGATAACAGCAACAACCCGCTTGCCGGTGCGGTCTTTGAACTGAAGGATTCAGCAGGTAGTGTGATAAGTCAAACGTCTACTTCTTCTGGGCTTGTTAGCTTTGACAAGCTGAAGAAAGGCACTTATACATTGACTGAGACCTCTGCTCCGGCTGGTTACAGTAAAGATGCTGCAGTTTATACAGTAGTGATTGCTTCTGACGGTAAGATTACGGTTAATGGGACGGTTTATACCGGAACAAACATGTTTAAGGTCATTAATACGAAGATACTCGGTAGAATTGATGTTCTGAAACACCAGAGTGGTGATGAAAGCAAGGGGCTTGCTGGAGCTGCTTTCGTGCTGAAGGATTCGACGGGTAAGGTGATTGCAACTCAGACTACGCCTGCCAGTGGTATCATCTCATTCACGAACTTGAATCTCGGTAACTACACACTGACAGAAACAAAAGCACCATCCGGTTATCGTTTGAACCAGACACCGATTAATGTGACGGTCAAAGATGGGACAACAGTAACGATTAAAGTCCCGAACGCCAGCAATACAGCGATACTGCCTAACACTGGCGGTATGGGTACAATTCTTTTCACAGTCATCGGTATTGTACTAATTGCACTTGCATTATGGTTTAAACGCAGAAGGAATTAACGTCTTAATGACGATTAATATAGTTTTAAAAAATAGAACACCAAATAAAAGGAGGACATTCAATGTCTAATTTAGTCAAACGCTTTTCGTTCATCTTCATCCTAGCTTTACTTGTTAACTTGCTTGCACCGTTAACAAACGCATTCGCAGCAGGTCCTGCTACAAACCTAACAATCCATAAAGTAACTGGTTCAACAGAAACAACTGCAACATACGATCAATTAGTTAATGGTACAGCACCAGAAGGTTCTCAACCGATCTCTAATATTTCATTCACTTACTGGAATGTTACTAAAGATCAATTAGAAACAATGAAAGCTGCACCTGGCAGCTACGATACATTAGCTGAAGTAGAAGCATTAGTCGGTTCAAAAACAGGGACTACAGCTAAAACAGCAGCAGATGGTACGACAACAGTTCCAAGTTTAGCAGAAGGTTTCTACTGGTTCATTGAAGATGAAACAACTGCTGTTAAAACAGCAAATGCTGTTCCTTTCGGTCTTGAATTACCTCTTACAAATGAAGCGGGTACTGGTTTTATCACGGATTTACATGTTTTCCCTAAAAACACATTGCAAGATCTTCCAACTATTGATAAAGATGTAAAAACAGATGGTACAAAATCGGCTTCATTCAATGTCGGCGATGAGTTCAACTGGATCATCCAGCCTTCAGTACCAAAAGGTATTGATGAGTACGCTAAATTCACTGTTTCAGATACAATTGCTTCACAATTAACATTTGCAGGAACTGATAAAGTTACTGTAGAAGTAAATGGCACAGCGCTTACTGCTGGTACAGACTATACCGTTACTTATGTAGATGGTAAAGTAGTTGTAGATTTTACTGATGCAGGTCGTAAAGCATTAGCTGCAGCTGGAGATGCTGCAAAACTTAACATCTTCATTCCAACAGTTATCAATGATACAGCAGTAATGGGATTACCAATCACAAATAATGCAACAATCAACTTTGACAATGGTCACGGCGTAACAACTGAGCCAGGTGGAACAAATCCTCCTGTAGATGTTCCTGAAGTTCCTACAACGGATGTTCCTAAAGTATACACAGGCGGAAAAAAATTCGTTAAAACTGATGGTTCTGGTGAAAACTTACAAGGTGCAGTATTTGTTATTAAAAATGCTGAAGGTAAATATTTAGTCCAAGGGTCAGATTTAAAAGTAACATGGGTTGATTCTAAAGATGATGCAACTAAATTTACTTCAGCAGCAGATGGTTCATTTGAAGTAAAAGGTTTATCATATGGTGCAGATGGTTCTGACAACGCTGGTTCAACAGATTACCAGATTGAAGAGGTCACAGCTCCTGCTGGTTATTCATTACCAACAAACCCTGTAACATCTTTCACTGTAAACTCTACTTCTTACTATGCTGATCCAACAGCAGCTACATTGACTGATGCAGCTCCACAAGAAGTTATCAACAAAAAAACTACACTTCCTATGACAGGTGGTATGGGTACAATCATCTTCACTGTCATCGGTCTTGCATTAATGGTTGCAGCATTAGTGTTCTTTAGAAGAAGACAAGCTTAATTGTTATATAATGAATGAGGTGGACTTTGGTCTGCCTTATTTTTTATAGGAAGGGAGAGCGATTTTGAGCTCTGACAACAAACAGAAACAATCCAAGAAAAATCGTTGGCTATCTAATTTAATATTTGCTGTTATTTTCATTGTTGGTCTCGGTATTCTTCTCTACCCAATGATCAGCGCTGTTTACTATGATTATGAATCCAGTTCTGAAGTGAACGATTTCAATAAGGAAGTCGAACTGCTTTCTGATAAAGAGATTGACGCTCGAATTAATAAGGCTCGCGCTTACAATGAATCATTGAACGGCAATGAAGTGCTGCACGATGCTTACAGTAGTGATGAGGAGGCGGCAGGCAAGAAAGAGTACGCGAAGATGCTTGAAGTTCATGAGAAGATGGGTCACGTTGAGATTCCGAGAATTCATCAGGATCTTCCACTGTTTGCAGGAACGACTGAGCGTGTGCTGCAGCAGGGGCTTGGTCATCTTGAAAATACGTCACTGCCTGTTGGCGGGGAATCGACACATTCAATTATTACAGGGCATCGTGGTCTACCGGATAAGAAGCTTTTTACCGACCTTGACAAGATGAAAAAGGGCGATATGATCTACGTTCATAACATTAAAGGGGTTCTTGCTTACAAAGTCCACCGGATTAAAGTAATTAAACCAAATAATTTCAGTCCGCTCCGAATTGTTAAAGGGAAGGATCAATTGACACTGTTAACATGTACACCGTATATGGTTAACTCTCACCGTTTAATTGTGACGGCTCACCGTGTACCTTATACGCCTGAAGTGGCGAAACAGCACGCGGCGGTGAAGGAGCCGTGGTGGTATAAGTTCCTGAATGTGTATAAGAATTACTTGATCGGTATCGCTGTCGCAATCATTTTATATTTGCTGTATCGCGCATGGCGTAAGCGGAAGAAGCGATGAGAAGAGGACTAGCTGTCATCTTGTTTCTAGTAGGTCTGGTGATTTTTAGTTACCCATTGATTGCTAAAGTATATTACAACTACAATATGTCGAACCAGTCTGATGCTATGGACGAACAGTTCCAGGTGGAATCGAAAGACCAGAAGATCAAATACAGTCAGTTTCGTGATTATAACCGTCAGATTGCAGAAGGTCAGTCAATCGAGTCTCCGGCAGTTAAAGTAAAGAAAAATGATACGAGCGATGAGCAGATGATGGCAGATGATGTCATAGCGACGGTGAAGATACCCGCTTTAAAGCTGCATTATCCTGTCTATGATCAGGCGACTCCAGAAAACCTGGACCGCGGTGTGTCAAGGGTGGCAGGAACAAGTTTTCCAGTCGGTGGTCGCTCGACTAACAGCGTGCTTGCTGCACATAGTTATTCGCCTTATCACGAGTGGTTCACACATATTGATCGGTTGAAAAATGGTGACAAAATCATCGTCAACAACTTCAAGGAAACACTTTACTACAAAGTATTTGACCGAATCATTGTAATGCCCGACCAGGTAGAGGCGATGGCCGTTAGAAAAGGGAAGGATATTTTGACACTGCTCACGTGTACACCGTCCGGCAAAGAGCGACTGCTCATTTACGCTGAACGAACTACAAAAGATGGGGCGACGATGAAACCTGAAGTCACTAAGGCTGAGCCGGTGAAAGAACTATCTTTAGTCGACCGATTGAAAGTATTGTCTGAATCATGGTTCGTGATTCTGTTCGCTGTCACACTTACTGCCATGTTTATCAATATGCTGATTCATTCTAAATATAAAAATTAATCTGTAACCGTATTCAATTTTAATCATAAAGTTGAGTGTTCCCCTATTGTATTTCCTGTAAAAGGTCTATAATGATAGATATGAGTTAAAGCGCTATCACAGCGTGTGATATTTATTTCGGGAGGCAACAAGGTTATGAGCAATTACGTTAACAGCAGTTCTACTAAAACAGATGTCATCTTAATAGGTGGCGGAATCATGAGTGCAACGCTCGGCGTATTATTAAAAGAGTTAAAGCCTGAACTTAATATAAAGATGTTTGAACAGTTGGATGCACCAGCTCTTGAAAGCTCCAATGCATGGAACAATGCAGGAACAGGGCACTCAGCATTATGTGAACTTAACTATACGACTGAAGGCGCTGACGGCAATATCGATATCAGTAAAGCTTTGAACATTAATGAACAGTTCCAGTTATCCAAACAGTTCTGGGCACATTTAGTGAAAGAAGGGAAACTGAGAAACCCTGAAAACTTTATTAAAACAGTGCCGCATATGAGTTTTGTGCAAGGCGAGGAGAATATCGACTTCTTAAAACGCCGTCTTGCTGCGTTGCAGGACAATCCCCTGTTCCGCGGTATGGAGATTTCTGAAGACCATGAAACATTGAAGGAATGGGTGCCAGTCATGATGGAGGGTCGTGATCTTGAAGATCAGATTGCTATCACTAAGATGGATTCTGGTACAGACATCAATTTCGGTCAGTTGACACATGATCTCTTCAATCTGCTCGCTGAACAAAACGTTGAACTGAACTACAAGCATACAGTAAAAGACTTGAAACGGGACGGCCGCGGCTGGAAAGTGAAAGTTCATAATGACAGAACGAATAAGACTGAAGAACACTCTGCGCGTTTCGTCTTCATCGGCGCAGGTGGCTACAGTCTGCCGTTACTGCAGAAGACAAATATCCCTGAATCCAAGCATGTCGGCGGATTCCCTGTCAGCGGCTTATTCTTAGTATGTAACAATGAAGAAATTATTAATCAACATGAAGCCAAAGTATACGGCAAAGCGAAAGTAGGAGCGCCACCGATGTCTGTACCGCATCTGGATACACGTTATATTGACGGTAAACGGTCATTACTATTCGGCCCGTATGCCGGTTTCTCTCCTAAATTCCTGAAAGAAGGGTCTTACTTCGATCTGATCGGTTCTGTCAAACCGAACAACGTATTGACGATGCTGTCTGCCGGTGCTAAAGAGATGAGGCTGACACAGTATTTGATCAGCCAGGTCATCCAGTCACATGATGATCGTATGGAAGAATTACGTGAATTCGTTCCAAATGCTAAAGCAGAAGACTGGGAAATCGTTGTAGCCGGTCAGCGTGTTCAGGTCATTAAAGATACAGAGGAAGGCAAAGGAACGCTTCAGTTCGGTACAGAAGTCATCAGTTCTGAAGACGGAAGTGTTGCAGCACTACTTGGTGCGTCGCCAGGTGCTTCTACTGCTGTTCATGTCATGTTGAATGTACTTAATAACTGTTTCAAAGATTATATGCCTGAATGGGAAGAAAAAATTAAAGAGATGGTTCCTTCATATGGTCAGAAATTAGGCGACAATGAAGAACTGTTTAAAAAAGTAAATGATGATGTCTCAAAGACACTGCATTTAGTGAAGAAAAGCGAAGAAGTAAGTCACGAAGTATAGCAAAAAAAGACTGAGGTGTTTCTCAGTCTTTTTTTGTTGAACTTTTAAGTTAGTGGTATGCACCATCTGCTTCTGCCTGATCATCTATTTCAGAGCCATACTCTTTTACATGTATTAAAACATTTTTATTCTCAGTATCAACTGTAACTTCTGTCATATGACCGATAGAATGAAACACTAGTTTCTCATCTTTCACTGAAATATACGCAGTGACTTGGCTGAATGAATCCATCAACACGAAAGATGCTTCATTATACACCAGCTGTCCTTCAGATTCTCCTGTTACTTTTGCCTCAAAACGCCATGCACCAATTTTAAATGTCTGATTCATTGTATCCCTCCTTTAATGATAATTAAACTATAATATATGCTATTACACTTAACAAACAATAACTTTTTTGACTATTAGTAAAGATTTGCTATGTTTTTTCAACGAAAGATGTACAGGGTAGTTTTTAAAAATTTAAAATTACACAAAAAAATATAGTGAAAAACCATGTAAAATGTAGTAAATTTATCTAGTGATTGGCGACGGTCAATCATAAATTTAGCACATATAAAAATAGAGGAGCTGCTAATGTTAAGTAAAGTTTTATTATCGTTTCTGCTTATGTCCACAGGCACCTATCCAATAATGGATAAATCTGGTGTAGCACCCGGCGCTGACAAAGGCGTCAATATTGACATTGCCCGTAAGTATCACTCGCTCACCACGTTAAAAGCCGTAGTTGATGAATTGAAGAGAGGAAACGGCACGTATTTACAGCTGCACTTTTCCGATAACAAGAACTATGGCATTGCATCCCCGTATTTAAAACAAACCAGCACTAAAACCAATTCCAAGTATTTAACCTCCAAAGAATTAAAAGAACTCATTAAGTACAGCAATGACCGCTCAATTTTAGTCATTCCTGATATCGACATGCCCGCTCATTCAAAAGCATGGCTATCCAAAGTAAAACCAAGGCTTAAAAAAAATGAACGTATCGCTGCAGATTTTGATTCATCAGTTGTCAATTATTTTGATAATCAAGCGGCAGTCACACATTCCAAAGCGCTGCTCTCTGAAGTGATGAAGCAGTTTGAACAGCCTAAGTATAGAGGCAGTCAGAGAATTGTCATCGGAGGAGATGAAGTTCCAGGTGCCTTTTCTTATCAGTCTTATTTAATCAGATATATCAACACTTTGGCAGACTATACAATGTACAAAGGTTACAAACCGCAGATCTGGAATGACAGTATTACGAGCACCGGACTCAGCAAGCTTCATCGTTCGTTATCCATTCTATACTGGGCACAGAACGGTGGACGTTCAAATGGATCGAATGTGTCTGTTGAGGAATTTACGAATAAAGGTTTTAATGTCTATAACTACAATTCCATGTCTTTATATTTCATACCGTCTTCGACCTATAGTTCCCGAACGATTAAAGGGCAGTCCATTTACATCAAGTCTTTCTATAAACCCAATCGGTTTCATCAGAAAGGGAATTATTACTATTCTGTCACTGCACCGCGCATTTCAGGCTCTGCTCTATCATTCTGGGGAGAACATTCTGCCGGCTTAACACAAAAACAGCTGCTGGCTCAGGAATTACCGTTGATCAAAAGTTACTTGCAAGTAAGATAAAATTGAAATGAATCAACTATTTTTTCGGGTTGAATTCATCGATGATTTCTCTTGGGTCATGACCATAACGGTTAGGCCCTTCTGTCCCGTCAAACGTCAGCGCAGCGAAAAACAGCAGTGCACCGACAAAATAACAGAATGATACTGCATCTTCTGCTGAAGTATCTAGTTCCATGTATTCGGTCACATTGTAAATTGTAGTGATGATATACGTGGGTAATGCGAGCCACCCTGTAAGATTCAAATCCTGTAATCGACGGAATGTCACAGAGAAAAAAGGAATGGCAAGTACAATGTCAGTCATTATTTGAACTCTTGTCAGCCATTTATCTGAGTTGTCAGTAATCAGCATTATTACGATAAACAAAAGTATCGTCAGAACAAAGTGTATGATAAAAGGAACCCAGAACTCTTTTCGTCGGGCGCGTTCGTCTAGCACGAAGGCCTGTGTCCAAAATCTTTTGTAAGCTTCTAGTGCTGTCATCTTGATGTCCATAAATGACCTTCTTTCTGTTTCATTAAATCGATCTTATCACAGACTTTCCGTTCGGCGAGAAATTATAGGAAGGTTTAAGAAAATTTAAGAAAAAGGCTGCTATAGTCAGTAAATTGAATACTGTCTTTTAACGTGGGTATATATAATATATTCATTGATTTATAGGAGACGATTATTATGGCTAAAGTATTATTGACAGGAGCTTCAGGTTATATCGGAGGTCACTTACTGAAAGAACTGAAAAAAGATCACGACATCGTTGCAGCCTCACGCAGCACTAAAAATAAAGAGAACGAAGACAATGTCGAATGGAAAAAAGTGGACTTGTTCTCACTAAAAGATGTGGAAGAAGCGATGGAAGGGATAGATACCGCTATTTATCTTGTGCACTCGATGATGCCATCAGCCAAACTGACACAAGCTTCCTTCGTTGACATGGATGCTATACTGGCGGACAACTTCGGTCGTGCTGCTAAAACAAAAGGGGTAAAACATATTATCTTCATGAGCGGGATTATGCCGCCGGATGAGGACGAAGAGAATCTGTCAGATCATTTATGGAGCCGCAGGGAATGTGAGAAGATTCTCGGCTCATATGGTGTACCTGTTTCGATATTAAGAGCGGGACTGATCATCGGTCCGAAAGGTTCGTCATTCCCGATTCTTAAAAAGCTGACTGAGCGACTGCCTGCACTTGTACTGCCTAAATGGGCTTACAGTAAAACAGCACCAGTCGCACTAGAAGACGTAGTAGCAGGGTTATCTCAACTTGTTGACCGCGATAGCCAGAAGAATGAAGTCATCGACATCAGTCATGAAGTGACCACTTATAAGGACATGTTCAGACAGACGGCGGAAGTCATGGACAAGAAACTGCCGATGGTTGATCTACCATTTATTCCGGTTGCATTATCAAAATTCTGGGTCAGATTAGTAGCAGGAGAACCGAAAGAGCTTGTCTATCCGTTACTTGACAGTCTTGTTCACGATATGGTGCCAAGCAAAGCGCATTATGTCGAAGGTATTTCTAATGCACCGACTCCGATAAAAGAAAGCATTAGAAAATCACTGGAAGAAGAGAAAGACAGCAAGGAAGATAAGAAGAAATCGAAATCAATTGGTGAGGAACTGAAGAAGAGTGATGTGAAATCTGTACAGCGTATAATGATTCCATCAAGCTGGACAATCGATCAGACAGCTAATTACTATGCGAACTGGTTATCCCGTATCGGTTACTCCTTCATTAATACTTCAATTGAAAATGAAAAATTAATGATTAGCCTGCCGATTTTTAAGGACCCTATTCTTATTCTTGAAAAATCTAAAGAACGTTCCGATGAAAACCGGGTGCTATTCTATATTAGAGGAGGCAAGTTTGCCAAATCTGTTGAAGGTGGACGTGCTAGACTAGAATTCAGACGCGTTCTTGATAAGAATGAATGTCTTATCGCCATTCATGAATATGAACCGACATTACCATGGTTTATCTACAAATTAACACAGGCGAGAATCCATATTATAGTGATGACATTGTTCGGTTTCGAGACGAAACTGCTTGCTAAAACATTGGATTCAAAGTACTTAGTTGACCGCACAGAAAAGCTCGCTGACCGGTAATCATTAATGCGAGTCTTCAATAACAAACGCCCTGACTACTTGTAAAAAGTGTCCAGGGCGTTTTTATGTGTCGTTTTAAGTGTTATTTCTTATATTTTGCATTGTGGTCTTTTTTCATCTGCTGGTATATTTCATCTGCGCGAATGCGATCCCAGTATTTTTTAAAGATCAGCGCAGACTGACGTTTAATATCATCATCTTCATTAGGTAGAACCTTTTTATCGTCATCATACTTTCTGCCGGATTTATGGTGAGCATAGCGCATAGAACGTGTATATCCCATCTGAATGAATTTTCGTGCCATATCCATACCGACAAAGTCTTCTTCTTTTTTATAGTTTTCATATAACTCATAAATTTGAGCGCTCGATTCTTTAGCGATTTCCGGCGTCTTAAACCGCCAGTGCGGCAATATTTCACCTTTATAAGGTTCTACCAGCAGCACGCCCTGCTCACCACGACCGACTTCGTAAAGCTCTGGATGTTTCCGGAAATCTATGGTTTTAAAATCCTGGTCATAATTAAAACCCATACTATCCCTCCGACTTATTTAATGTGAAATAATATGATGACATACTGTAATACTCATTTTGTAATATTTCTAATCACTGTACGCTGTTATTCTATATTAACTGGTAGTCCGTCCTTACAGTACAAACGATTTCACTTAATAGTGACATTAGTCAATAGGTGAATTCATTTTGTAATATAAACACGAATTGTATATCACTTATGTAACAAATAAATGACAATGGATTATTTTGTATTTTGTCGTGCTATGCTTATCTCAACTTAAAAAAGAGACAAGCTAAGAAAGCCAATCAACCAAAATTCGGAGGAATATAAAATTGAAAAAGACAGTATTAGCTTTAACTACAGCAGCTTTATTAACGACAGGAATTGCTGTTCCCACACATGACGCAGACGCAGCTACTAAAAAGAAATCAGTTAAATATAAAAAATCATCAAGAAATGTCGCATCCGTTGCGAGAAGCATCGCAGCAAATCGTGTCTATCGATATGGTGCAAACAACAGCTACGCGGTAGACTGTTCATCATTTGCACAACAAGTAATGCGTGCTGTTGGTAAAAATGTCCCTAGAACGACTTATGCTCAAATGAGAGCAGGTAAACCTGTTTACAGCCCTAAAGCTGGAGACTTAGTATTCTTCAATGGTGGATCACACGTTGGTGTATACATTGGTAATGGTCAGATGGTAGATGCCTTAAACCCGTATGAAGGTGTTAGACAGCGTTCAATCTATTATATTCACGGTTCAATTACTGGTTTTTACAGATACTAAATTATTCAATCCTTTCGCGATGGAGCGAAGGGATTTTTTTATATTAATATACTAATTTTTTTGATTACAGTATGAAGACAAGTGCTGTAATATTTTTGTCTATTATTGGTAAGATTCTGGAAAAATGTAGAATGTCGATGCTGCTAGTACGGCTTAGACAGGCGAATAGTGAAATTTTTTCTTTATTACATGAGCAGAAATAATATTTGCAATGAGATAACAATACTATAACATCGTCCTTTTCACCGATATGCTGTGTTATGATTCATCTTGTCTTAGAAAAACAGCTGACACCTTATCAATTAATTACAAATGATTCATATAAATATTGGAGGAATTTTATCAATGAAAAAAACGATGATTACATTAACGACACTCGCAAGCTTATCAGCACTTGGAACAAATCATGCAGATGCGGCAGCTCACGGGAACGGCAATGCTGTTTCAACTTCAGCGGTAACAACTTCTTATGCTTATACTACTACTGCGCCAACAGCGTCATATACTGCGACTGCACCAGCATTATCTAATACTGTAACTAATAATACTGCTTCTAACCAGTTCGCTTCATCTCCTGCAGTGAGAACGATGGATCAAACAGTTGTAGCGAAGAAAGCAGTAGCAACAGCAAGCGTCTACAACAATATTGCGGCACTTGCAAATAGCATGGCTGCATCACGTACTTACGTTTATGGTGGGAACACAGCGACTCAAGTTGATTGTTCATCATTTGCTCAGCAAGTATTAGCAGCACTTGGAAAATCAGTGCCACGTACAACATACGCTCAAATGGCAGCAGGTACACCCGTCTCTGCACCACAACCTGGAGACTTAGTATTCTTTAACGGCGGATCACACGTTGGTGTATACATCGGTGGCGGTCAGATGGTCGATGCTTTAAATCCTGCTGAAGGTGTTGGACAACGTCCAGTATCCTATGTCAGCGGATCAATTACAGGTTACTATAGATACTAAATATGTAGCAATCCGGTTAAACACTAATAACTAGTGTTTAATCGGATTTTTTTATTGCTGAAGAGCAGCTGCTAATTTTTCGCCGACTTTCTTTGCAGAAGGAGGGTTTTGACCAGTAATCACCCGTCCTGCTATACGTACATGTGATTTCATCGGCAGTTTAGCTTTGTATTTACCTCCTGAAGCAGTCATTGCATCTTCAGTTAAATAAGGCATATACTTTTTAGTGCCGTTTAAACGCTCTTCCATTGTACTGAAACCGGTCACTTTTTTACCTTCGATGATGCGTTTACCTGTATGACGGTCAATTAAGTTGACTAGACCTACAACGCCATGGCAGACGCCAGTAACATATCCTCCGTCAGCATAAATAGTTTCAGCGATTTGTTTTAACTGCTGATTATTCTTAAAGTCCCACATTGCGCCGTGACCACCTGCGAAATAAACAGCTGCATAATCATGCGGATTAACTTCTTCAGGCGATAACGTAGCGGCTAATGCGCGGTGCTTGAATAAATCATTGCTGTACCATTTCCAGTCTGTTGCATTAGCTGCTTTTAAGCTGGCTGGATCAATCGGCACATACCCACCTTTTGGACTGACATAGTCAATTTCATAACCTGCCTTTGCTATTTCTTCAACGAAGTGAGTGACTTCACCAAGCCAGACGCCTGTAGCGCGGTCTGTTGTATCATATTTTTCTACGTTAGTTGAGACTACTAATACTTTCCCCATAATCACTTCTCCTCAAAAACCAGTTAATATCTATTTACCCGAAATTGAATGAATTATGCTTAAAATTCAAGTAAGTCGAACATGAATATAGTAGAATAAAGAAAAGCGAGAGGTGTATGTGATGTGGAAATTTAAAGAATTCAATAGATTGACAACGTTCGAGCTGTTTAAAATTTATAAATTACGTGTGGATACGTTTGTCGTTGAACAGCAGTGTGCCTATCCAGAAATCGATGACAAAGACCTTCAGGCCATTCACATCTTTGACTGGGAAGACGATAACGTGCTTAGTTATGCGAGATTGATTATTGATGACCAGCAGCTGCATATCGGCAGAGTGATTGTTGCACAAAGTGCACGCGGCAACGGAGCAGGCAGAATACTGATGGAGAAAGTACTGAGCTATATTAAGACACATCACGCCCATACACCGATGCATCTGCAAGGTCAGGCACATCTTCATGATTTCTATGCTTCGTATGGATTTAAAGCAGTATCTGATGTTTATCTTGAAGATATAATCCCGCATATAGATATGGAACGTCCGGCATTTAAAGTATCAAATCAATTTTAAGGGTGAGTATATGATTTATTTAAGTGAATGGAACGATGATGCCAATCGTTATTATATGGCTTCAACAGACAAAGGCGTCTGTTATTTCGGTAACGCAGAAAAACAGTTAGTAGAAGAATGGCTGATCAAACAAGTAGATGAGAACATCGTTTCAGGACAAGAAGCTGATGCTCATAACAGCCGCTATTTAGCTGACATAAAAAAATATTTCAAAGGTGAGATTACATCATTTGACTGGACTTATGATTTACGAGGGACATCGTTTCAACGTCAAGTATGGGAACAGCTGCTTGCTGTTCCTTATGGTGAAACTATGACTTACGGTGAGATTGCTGAAAGAATTAATCGTAAATCAGCAGTTCGGGCAGTAGGAGGAGCTATCGGTCGCAATCCTGTGATGATCGCGATTCCGTGTCATCGCATTATGGGTAAGAACGGCAGATTAACCGGTTTCTCTGGAGGACTGCCTATTAAACGTCAGCTGCTTGAGATAGAAGGAATTGCCTATTATGATTAAAGTCTATGGTCGTACAGTTGATGATGAAACAAGATGTATCCATTATCATAAAGACGAAGATATTATTGCGATTAAATTTAAATGCTGCAATAAATATTATCCATGCTACCAGTGTCATTCCGAAGCTGAATCACATGTGACTGTAACCTGGCCAGAAAGTGAATGGGACACTAAAGCAATCTTATGTGGTCACTGTAAAGAAGAACTGACAATCAACGAATATTTAGTGTCAACGCATTGTCCGCATTGTCATGCATTGTTTAATCCGCGGTGCAGTAAACATTACCATCTTTATTTCAATAGGGAAGAAGGACATGAGCAATGATTAATAGAGGTCATATAGTTCTGGTGTCACTATGACAAAAGATCGTATATATAGTTTAGACGTCCTTCGAGGGTTCAGTTTATTCGGAATTATTCTGATGAATATTATAGGTTTCTCTCACGATACGTTTCATATGAATCCATATGTCATGTTCCAGCATGGATGGAACCGAATACTGCATAATTTCGAAATTCTATTCGTGCAAAATTCATTTTATCCGATCTTTGCTTTTTTATTTGGCTATGGTCTCGCGATGATGCATGACAGTGCAAGAAGAAGAGCGAGAAGATTTCTACCCATTGTCTATAGAAGATTGATTGCTATGGTGATATTCGGTGTGATTCATGGCATGCTGATTTTTTCTGGAGACATCCTTCAGTCATATGCCATCGTGACACTTATCGGCGCAATATTTCTGTATTTGGACCGTTCGTTCAGTCTGATTGCTGCTATCGTTCTCTGGCTGCTCTATGCAGCGCTTTACTGGGTGCCGACGCTGTCATTTGCGCTGCAGCGGCCGGACCTTGACTATATGAAGAGCAATCCAAATGCTGCTGAATATATGATGAATGTATTGAACAGTCATGATTTAAGTCAGATCATCGGTTTGACTACTGATAACTTCCTCACTTATTTCTTTATTTCGGACATTAATTCATTTTTATTTCGTGCGACTTCGCTGCTGCCGCTCATATTAATCGGCATGTTTGCGAAAAGGGTGAATTTATTTGAGCGTATCGTCCGTTACAAGAAGTTATCCATACTGATTGCTGCCGTAGCTTTTATAATAGGTCTTGCTATTAAAAGCCTGCCTATTATTTATTACGGACGCTACAGTCTTGATACGGTGGCAATTTACAGTGGCGGAATCATTCTTTCAGCGGCCTATATCATCGCAATCGTTCTGTTGAGTGAAAACGAGTTTTTCAGAAAATGGACGGCACCGATCAGTAAAGTAGGCAAAATAAGCTTCACTACTTATATCTCACAAAGTATACTGATGTTCATCATTATATACGGTTTCCAGTTATTCGGCAGAATGAACCTCATTGAAACATATTCAATTGCTCTGTTGATTTATATATTGAATATCCTGTTTGCTGTACTGTATTTGAAGAAGTTTAAACAGGGACCTTTGGAATACATCTGGCGGAAAATCACATATCTGGAATAAAAACGGTCCATCCTTTAACTGGAGAAGTTATAGGATGGACTTTTTTTAACAGTCTTAGTATATTTTTCTGAAATTGAGCGTTCTCGTTTCTTCCCGACCGTAGCCGACAATTCGCATTTTGTTTTTATAGATTTTCACAACACTGTATGCATTTTGTTCAGGTGTCTCTACCATTCCTTTTAAGTTTACGTAATGTACGCCGCGTCTGACGTTATATTTTCCGCTATGGGTATGGCCGTTAAAATAAACCTGGACATTATTATACTTATCCATGATTTTCAATATTTCCTTGTAGTTCAGCACGTTATCTGTGAATAATGGATAGACCGGGTGATGGCTTATCATGATGACCTGCTGCTTTTCATGCTTTGCCTTGTTCAATGTACCATCCAGCCATTTTAATTGTTTCTTAGTGACAGAACCATTGTAATCATAGGCATAAGGTGCACCGGCGGCTTTCGCTTTTTTCAACCGGGACTTTGCGATATTATACAGCTTAGAGCCTTTTGGATTGGCGTAAGTGCTGATTTCATTCGTATCGAGAACAACAAATCTGATGTTCTTTTTCACAAATGAGTAATAGTTGTGTTTCATACCGAGAGCTGTCATCGCACTGTAATCATGATTAGGAAAATCGTGGTTTCCCAGCACATCATAGCGCGGTGCTTTCAACTGGTTATAGAGTGGTATCATTGTTTTGAATGAGTGATAATCACGGTCTATAGTGTCTCCCAGCTGCAAGTTGAAGTCGAGCTTCTTGCGGTTTAATGTCGATGTTGCCTGCTGCATCTTTGCAGGAGTTGACATAAAAAATCGCTCAGAGTCATATTTTGGGATGAATTTTGGCTCACATTGACAGTACTGTGCATCTGCAAACATCCCAATCTGTAGTTCTGGTGATATCGTTTTTGCCTCTGCATGCTGAATAGATGAAAAAGAATGAACAGTCAGTAAACCAATAAGTGCGGATGTAACGATAAGCGGCTTTTTTCTGTATGGCATTTGTTATCCCTCCGTTATAAGTGTACTGCAGTATCAGTATAGAACAGTGCTGACGTCATATGTCTTAGTTTACTGAATCTTAAATTTTCTTTATTACTCCCTATAAATAATTTACATAAAAGAAGTGCAGTTGATGATGGGAAATATAATGGAAATATGGTAGAATAAAAAAGCTATGAACATAAAGGAGGGACATCATGAAAGATGAAATTGAATATTTAATTCTGAGCGGAAATTTCGCTGCAGCTAAAAAAATGATGGATGAAACCGACTTTATGGCATTTGAAGAAGCATTTATCAGTGCAGCTCATGACAGTGAATCTATGATGTTCTATACCTTCATCGTTGATATGATGCAGGAAGATGAAACAGTAGAACTGCATGACCTGGCGTTTCTGCTCCTGGTCTATCCGCTAAGTGATGTAAGCGGAGCATTTAATGCAGCATACTATCACGCGAAACGTTCTGTCATTCTCACTGATCATAAAGAAATAAAAAGCCTGCTGCAGCTGCTGTTTCTATATGCAATTCCTGATCCGGTCATTTCAGATAAGGAAGCATTCAGTGTAGCAAAAGAGATATTAAAAAAAGATCCGGAAAACAAAGTAGCGCGTAATATATTAAAGCAGACTGCTAAGAAGCTTGATTCTGTTGTAGTAGATATCAATCATTTCAATCATATTAAAAAAGCCTGAAGACAGTATAAGTCTTCAGGCTTTTATTAATCCTCCAGCCAGACTTCCACTGGAAGAATAACCGGGAACATTCCACGGTCTTCTGTTGCTTTGACAATCAAAGCAGAAGCTTTTGAAAATAATGGGACTGCATACATTTTCTCATCACTCTGTAGTTCTGTCAGCACATCGACAGTGTCATCATCGCTGCTAACAAGAATAGTGGCTTCGATAATTCCATCGATCTGCGTACCGAAGTGAGCAAACATAAAGTTCAATGTAAATTCAAAGACGTGAGGATCATCTGGATGTTGTTCAATATCAATACGATGCATTTTAGTGATATCAGGTGATGTCTGGTCAAAATCTCTGACGTGCAGTTCTCTTACAAACATGTGAACGACTTGCTTATTTAATTCCATTGCCTATTCCCTCCATCAATCGTTATACAATTATTATACAGAACTTTATGTTATTGGACTGATAAATATATAAGACAACAATAAAACTTACTGAAAGATGAGAACTCTGTAGATAGTTATGATTTGATATTGAAGCTGTCTTTTGCTTTAATTGTAGACGTATGTTTTTGAAATAATAAGGAGGAGGAGAATATGTCAAAGAATACAGAAGCAATCAAAATTGGCTCTGCATATGTAGGAGTCGTGGTAGGGGCTGGTTTTTCGACAGGACAGGAAGTTTTGAAATTTTTCACGAATTACGGTACATACAGCTATTTGGCCATCTTGATCTCCGGACTAATGCTCGCATTTTTCGGTCGAGAGATTACAAAAATTGGTCAAGGATTAGATGCAGATAGTCACGAGAGTGCTATCAATTACCTATTTGGTGAAAAATTTGGAAAAGTCATTGACTATGTACTTGTGTTTTTTCTGTATGCCATATCAGTCATTATGCTTGCTGGTGCAGGCAGTGCATTCAACGAAAGTTTTGGTGTTCCTATCTGGCTGGGCTCATTAATAATGATGATTTTAGTCATTATTACGCTTATGATGGATTTTAACAAGATCGTTAATGCTCTAGGGTTGGTTACACCTTTTCTTATCACGGTCGTTACTATTATTGCAATTTACTTCTTCTTTAATGGTGATCTGTCTTTCAGTGAAGTGAATTCACATATTGATACTGAAAAGCAGCCATCAAAGCTTTGGTGGTGGGATGGTATTCTTTACGGGGGACTTGCATTTTCTACAGCGTTTAGTATGTTGACGGCAATTGGCGGAGATTCCAGCCGTAAAGTGATTGCTGGTCGAGGCGGTACAATTGGAGGAATCATACTTCTCATATTACTGTTGATGGTTAATTCCGGACTGCTTGCTGAACTTGATAAAGTAAAGGATTCGCCTATTCCCTCACTTGTTTTAGGACGTATGATTCATCCATTGCTTAGTATCGTGCTTAGTATTATTATGTTAACAGTGATTTATAATACAATAGTCGGACTGATGTATTCATTTGTCGCACGATTTACAGAACCTTATTCAAAAAAATATATCATGTTGCTTGTCGGTACCATGCTTGTCGGATACTTCCTAAGCTTTATCGGCTTCATCGACTTAGTCGGTAAACTTTATCCAGCCATGGGCTATATCGGAATATTGCTGTGCCTTGGTATTTTCGTGAAATACGTGGTTAGAAAGAGCAAAGGCAAGAAACACATCGCATAAAGCAGTGATTGAATGGAGCAGCAGTAATGAAAAAAATGCTATGGATTATAATGAGTGTACTCTGGCTGTTTGTTGTTGGGTTCATCGGTGAATATGTCATCGAAAAACCCGTTCAGATTACAGATGCCGCACTTCAGAAAAAGAACGTGAAAATATATCATAATATAGTTTACAGTAAATTGTCTGGCAGTCAGCTGGATATTCTAATGCCAGCCAAAATAAAAAAAGGTGATAAACTACCGCTCATTATTTGGACTCATGGAGGAGGGTATATCGCTGGCGACAAAAAATATAAAAATCCATATTTAGCACAGCTTGCTGAAAAAGGGTTTATTATTGCAAATATTAATTATGCGCTCGCACCTGAATATCAATATCCGACACCGATCAAGCAGCAGGCTGCGGCAAGTCAATATATGCTGAAAAACAAGCTGAACCTGCCGATAGATAAAAATCAGATTATAATCGGTGGTGATTCAGCAGGCGCTCAGCTGGCTAGTCAATTTGCTGCGATACAGACGAATGATAAACTAAGCGAGACGATGAATATGAAGCCGAGCTTTAAGAAAGAACAGTTGAAGGCAGTGATTCTGTTCGGTGGATTTTATAATATGAAAACCGTTAGAGCAACTAATTTTCCTCGGATTAAATTATTTATGCAAAGCTATACAGGTGAAGCGAACTGGGAAAAAGATTTTGTGCCAATTAATCAGATGTCTACAACAAGACATGTTACAAAAGATTACCCTCCGACTTTTTTGACAGTAGGAGATGCAGATCCATTTGACTCACAGGCGAGAGAGCTGGTGACAGTGCTGCAGAAGTACAATATCCCTTATAAAACATCTTTTTTTGACAGCTCGCATCAATTGCGTCATCAGTATCAGTTCCATATGGCATTGCCGGAATCACAACTGACCTATAAAAAATTACTGATGTTCCTTAGACGGTATACAAATCAGACGCCGTATGATGGTCGTGTCCAGCCTGTAGAAGCGGGTGTCAGTCGTAAGTAGACATCTCTAAAAATGAAGAGTGGCCAGTCAATTTAATGGTCTTTCGCTTATGGCTTACAAAAACATATGGTAAAATATAATCATTCTTATAGATTGAGCGGAGGCAGATACTATGCGGTCACGGGTATTGTTAACTGGTACTTCAGGATATATCGGAAGTTATTTATATGAAGCACTGAAAGAAGATGTGGATGTCGTAGCTATGTCAAAATATCCGGAAGCACTAAAGAAAGCTCTGTCATGGATTCAAGGTGATATTTTTAATCTGGAAGACGTGAAAAGAGCAATGGAAGGTATTGATTTCGCGGTATATTACCTCGATCCTACAAAACGATCCAGCAAGACGACAGAAGCTAACTTCAATGATTTAAATGCACTGGCTGCCGACAATTATGCAAGAGCAGCTGAACATAACAACATTAAAGAAATCATCTATATCGGCGGCGCTACAGAAGATGCGGAAACGCTTAAAATATTAAGACATTATAAGACACCGGTAAGAGTAACTGGCAGCAAAATCAGACGTAAAGGAATAATGGCGCAAGATCAGTCTTCCAGAAAAGATGATGTCAGAGTGCTTGTTCGATATAAGCTGCCTAAATCCTGGTCGCTTGAAAAATTCATCACACATTACTTTAATTATTATAATGACATAGTACCTAAAGTTTCAAATGTGGAATATAAAAACAATAGCTATTATCTGCAGGCTCGTACTATAGATCTTGTCATTCTAAAACAAATTTCAGATAGCAGCAATAACGACCGTCAGCAGTTTGAAATTTCAGGTGGAACGCTTGTACAGAAGAGTCGTGACAACAAAGGACGTTTGGAATTCAGACGACTCATCGATTCCAATGAAGTCATCGTTGGTATTCATGATTATGTACCCGCAATGCCAAAATGGTTCTATCAGTTCTGCCAGTCTCCGTTCCATCATGTGACCATGCGAGTGCTGGATGTTGAAATGCGCATACAGATGTTTAATGATGAGAATTCGCAAGGTATGACGCGAACATATACGAAAGATTAATTAAGAAAAAGACGTTTCCATTGGGGAACGTCTTTTTTAATGAGACAAACGATGAAATCTTTACAAATTTGTAACACAAATTATACATATAATTTACAAAAGACAAAGTTTCTTCATTAATTATATAGGAATAATAATAAATTTACTTTTTCTTTACAAATAGGCTACCGTTATCGCATAATATCAGATAGAATATTAACATTGACCTTGAAAAACAATTTATAGATGACTATAGGAGGCACCACTTAATGTTTAATAGAAAAAAAGATAAATTTGCAATCCAACTTGAAGCAATGGCTGAAAATCTTCAGCGTGCATCTTTAGCTTTTGGCGAAATGAATTTTCACACTGCATTTGACTTGAAGAAATACGCTGATGGTATTAAGGCGTTCGAAAAAAACGGTGATAACTTGATGCATCAGATTATCTCTGACTTGAATCAGACATTCATCACACCTATCGAGCGTGAAGATATTCTGGCACTTGCTAATGCGATGGATGATGTACTGGACGGTATGGAAGAAACTGCTGCTATGTTTGAAATGTACTCTATCGAGTATTCAGATGAATTTACAGCAGAGTTCGTTAAAAATATTCAGGCATGTGCTGAAGAAATCAAAGTGGCAGTTGAACTGGTAGCGCAGAAGAAATTTTCACATATCCGTGTGCATTCTATTAATATTAAAGAGCATGAAACAAATTGTGACGGCATCCTTCGTCAATCGATTAAACATATCCTTTCTGTTGAAACAGATCCTGTCATGATTATGAAAATCAAAGATATTTATCAGTCTCTTGAAAATATTGCAAACAAATGTCAGACGGTTGCACATAATCTTGAATCTATTATTATGAAGAACAGCTAAGGAGTTTAAAGAATGGAACCTATTTTAATTATTACGATAGCGATTGTTATCTTTGCGCTTGTTTTTGACTTTATCAACGGTTTCCATGATACAGCTAATGCGATTGCGACCGCAGTTTCAACGAAAGCATTGAAGCCGCGTCATGCGATTTTGATGGCTGCAGTAATGAACTTCCTTGGAGCCTTGATGTTTACAGGGGTTGCTAAGACTATTACAAAAGACATCGTCGACCCCTTTACATTGAACAATGGTTCCGTCGTCATTCTTGCAGCGCTGCTTGCAGCAATTATCTGGAACTTAGTGACATGGTATTACGGCATACCGAGTTCTTCTTCTCATGCACTGATTGGCGCAGTAGCAGGCGCAGCCATTGCCTCTGCAGGATTCAATGCGCTTCATTACTCAGGGTTCATTAAAATTATCATCGCTTTGATCGTGTCGCCGATTCTTGCCTTTGTTATAGGGTACATTATGTATTCTATATTTAAAGTTATTTTTAAAAACAACAACTTAAGTAGAACGAACCGTAATTTTCGTTTCGTGCAGATCTTCACTGCGGCACTTCAAGCGTTCTCTCATGGGACAAACGATGCGCAAAAAGCTATGGGGATCATTACAATGGCATTGATTACTGCTGGCCTTCAGACAGGCGACGATGTTCAGCACTGGGTACAGATTTCATGTGCGACAGCGATGGGTCTGGGAACAGCGATCGGTGGCTGGAAGATTATTAAGACTGTTGGCGGTAATATCATGAAAATCCGTCCGGCAAATGGTGTAGCTGCTGACTTAACTTCAGCTCTGATTATATTTGGTGCAACGCACATCCACCTGCCAGTATCAACGACACACGTTGTATCTTCATCGATTCTCGGTGTCGGTTCATCACATCGTGTTAAAGGTGTGAAATGGACGACTGCTCAGCGGATGATTACAACTTGGGTCATTACACTGCCGATTTCAGCAGGAATAGCAGCACTAATATTCTGGGTGCTTAATATATTTATTTAACGATCATAAATGGGTAAACTATCAATATAGTTTACTCATTTTTTTATGGCATGATGTCAATTAAGAGGAGAATTTATATGACGTTTATGATAGGTGTCGACATCGGAACAACGAGTACAAAAGCTGTCATCTATGATGATGAAGGCAGCATTAAAGCGGTTCATCATGTAGAATATCCACTTCATACCCCGACTGCTGATACAGCTGAACAAGACCCAGATGAGATATTTGACGCGGTAATTATGGCAATTAAGCAAGTTGTACGTGAGGCAGGAGCAGCTAAAAATGAAGTGGCTTTCGTCAGTTTCTCAAGTGCGATGCACAGCCTGATTGTTATGGATGATAATAATACACCTATTACAAGAAGCATTACGTGGGCTGATAACAGAAGTCATCACTATGCTAAGAAGATTAACGAAGAATACGACGGACTAAGTATTTATCACCGCACCGGTACACCGATCCATCCGATGAGTCCGCTGTCCAAAATCTTGTGGCTGAAAGAAGAACAGCCTGAAGTGTTCAAGCAGGCAAAGAAATTCATCGGTATTAAGGAGTTTGTCTTCTACAAACTGTTCAACCGCTATGTCATTGACTATTCGCTTGCTTCTGCGACGGGGCTCTTCAATATTCACGAGCTGAAGTTTGACAAGGATGTATTGAAGCTGCTCGACATTGATGAATCTGAGCTCTCTGAAGCGGTGGATACTACAACTTACTATGAAGATATGGACAGAAAATATGCCGAGATGATGGGAATCGATGTTTCAACGCCGTTTGTCATCGGTGCTTCTGATGGTGTATTGAGCAATCTTGGTGTGGATGCCTTTAAACCTGGTGAAGTGGCTGTCACAATCGGCACAAGCGGTGCCATACGCACTGTGATTGATCATCCTAAGACCGACAAGCAAGGAAGATTGTTCTGTTATGCACTGACAAAAGACCAGTGGGTAATCGGCGGTCCAGTGAATAATGGCGGCATCGTCCTTAGATGGATTCGTGATGAGTTTGCAGCCAGTGAAACAGAAACCGCTAAACGACTAGGTGTCGAGAGTTATGAGGTGCTGATGAAGATTGCAGAACGCGTGCCTGCTGGCAGTAATGGTCTGCTGTTCCATCCGTATCTCGCCGGCGAACGGGCGCCGCACTGGAATGCGGATGTCAGAGGCTCATTCTTCGGGCTTACTTTATCTCATAAGAAGGAGCATATGATTCGTGCTGCCCTGGAAGGTGTTATCTTTAATCTGTATTCTGTGTTTATAGCACTCAATGTATTGATGGACGAACCCGTTAATAGTCTGAAGGCAACAGGAGGTTTTGCAAAAAGCGGGCTGTGGCGGCAGATGATGGCTGATATATTTGAGCATCAGCTGATTGTCCCGGAAAGCCATGAAAGTTCGTGTCTTGGGGCGATCGCTCTTGGACAGGTAGCCTTGGGATTAAAAGGTGATTTTTCGCATATTAGTCACATGGTCGGTGCTTCTTTTGAACACGAACCGACCTTTGATCACGTCAAGATTTACCGGGAAATACTTCCACTTTATATTAATCTGACGCAGAGTCTTGAGGAAAATTATGCAGCGATCGCCGCATTCCAGAGACGTCATGACCATTTACAGCTTGAACAGCAGGAACTATGACCCGTTATGCATGGATTGGAAGTTTGTAATTATTTGACTGACCATGTAAAATATAAATAATCCTATAAGGATGAATTTATATTAAAGAGGTTATGTTATGGACTATCAATCATCTTACTCAGGCTCACGCTCAAGCAGTGTTAAGCAAGCTTGGTTATATTTTGTTTACTACTGGGTGGTCTTTGCTGTCGGTACTTTTGCCGGGCAGTTCGTTCCAGATGCACTCAGATTCCCGATTACGATTCTGATCTTTGCAATTGTTATGATTTCGTTGTTTGTCAAAGCATCACGTAAGTTTGATTCAATACTGTCAAATGTCCTTGCATTTCTGCTCGGAGTAGTCAGTTACACAGCATTTATGTACTATATTGCGGATCTCGGAACGGTAGCATTCTATCAGAATATCGGTCTTGCAGTCGGATCATTCTTTGCCTTCGGTTTCCTCGGCTACTTTGTAGTCGGTGATGCATCGAGTTTAGGAAGAATGCTGTTTCCTGCATTAGTCGTGCTAGTGCTTGCAAGCTTTGCGGGACTGTTCATTCAGATTCCGATGTTCCATCTGGTCATCACTATCGCAGGACTTGCCATTTTCCTGCTCTATACAATTTATGATTTCAACAGAATGAAACGCGGTAATTTCTCAGCACGTGAGATGGGCTTCAATTTGTTCATCAACTTGCTTAACATCATTATGGATGTACTGAGACTCGCAAGTATTTTAAAAGATTAATCGATAAAGACCTGGACAAATCGTCCAGGTTTTTTTGCTGGATGACAGATGATTTAATGGTTGTGTATAATAAAGTTATATTATTTGAAAGAAGGCTATTACTATGGGTCGTAAATGGAACAATATTAAAGAGAAGAAAGCGGCAAAAGATAAAAATATGAGTCGGATCTATGCGAAATTCGGCCGGGAAATATATGTAGCTGCTAAATCCGGCGAACCGGATCCGGAATCCAATCAGAATTTAAAGTTCACTTTAGAACGGGCAAAGACCTATTCAGTGCCTAAGCACATCATTGACCGGGCGATTGAAAAAGCAAAAGGCGGCGCAGAAGAGAACTTCGACGAATTACGTTACGAAGGTTTCGGTCCAGGCGGCTCGATGCTGATTGTTGACGCTCTGACTAATAACGTCAACCGTACAGCAAGTGACGTGCGGGCAGCGTTCGGTAAGAACGGTGGTAATATGGGTGTATCTGGCTCTGTTGCTTATATGTTCGATAACACAGCGATATTCGGATTTGCTGGTAAATCAGCTGATGAGACGTTAGAGCTATTGATGGAAGAAGATATAGATGTCCGGGATGTCCTTGAAGAAGAAGATCATGCAATTGTCTATGCGGAACCTGATCAGTTCGCAGCTGTACAGAACGCTCTTAAAAATGCCGGGATTGAAGAGTTCACAGTTGCAGAACTCTCAATGGTCGCGCAAAATGAACTTGAATTAAGCGAAGCAGATTTTGAAGTGTTTGAGAAGCTTGTCGATGCAATAGAAGACCTTGAAGACGTACAGACTGTTCATCACAATGTAGCATTACCGGAATAACAATTAAAGGCTGAGCGAAGGCTCAGCTTTTTTATTAAGGAGAATTTGATGATTACTAAAGAAGACATTATTGCACACTTATGCCTGGAACCGCATCCGGAAGGCGGTTATTTTTATCAGTCCTACGTGTCAGAAGCGGTAGTTAATGATAAACAGCTGTTTACGAGCATTTACTTTTTAATAGAGTCAGGTAACATCTCGCATTTTCATCGTATCTCATCTGATGAACTCTGGTATTACCACGCGGGTAATGCGATTACAATACATCTGATTCATTCTGATGGTCATTATGAACAGGTCAAGCTCGGTATGAATCTTGCAGAAGGGGAAGTACCGCAGTTTCTTGTTCCGGCTCAAACTATCTTCGCTTCAACAGTAGAAGATGATTCATCATGGAGTTTTGTCGGCTGTATGGTTGCACCGGGGTTCACATTTGAAGACTTTGAGCTATTCAAAGCAGCAGACTTACTGCCGTTATATCCAGAGCATGAATCAGTGATCAATAAATATGCGCTATAGTCGTTTCTTTCGCATTTTAGAAGTTATTTCATTACATTAAAGAAAATAAAGGAGGACTCAAAATGAGAATGCAAAAAGTAGTACCGTTTCTAATGTTTAATGGACAGGCTGAAGAAGCGGTTGATTTCTATACGACAATCTTCAGAAACAGTAGTATCATCACAATGAACAAATATGGAGAGGAAGGACCAGGCGCGCCAGGAACAGTGAACCATAGTATCTTTACATTGAATAATCAGCAGTTTATGGCGATAGATAATGCAGACGCGACAGCTATCCCTTTTACGCCTGCCATGTCGTTTGCCATCAACTGTGACAGCGAGGAAGAGATTGATTATCTCTATGCACGGTTATCGACAAACGGCAGAGTGATGATGGAACTTGCGCCGCTTGAACCTATCGCACGTAAATTCGCTTGGGTGGAAGACCGATTCGGCATTAGCTGGCAATTGAACCTACCGTCATTTGGTGAGTGATATGATCAGAAAATTTACTCCGGCTGATATTGATGCCATTCAACACATGAATAAAGCTGAAGGCTGGGATAACTTAGTGGCACGGCATGACCAGACACTAAACAGCTGGATTCATAGTGAGTCATTTGTGATGGAGCAGGACGGAGAAGTTATCGCCTGCATCAGAGCATTGACTGATGGCTATGTTTCATTATATGTCTGCGAATTAATCGTACGGCAAGATATGCGCGGTCAGGGCTGTGGACGGAAGCTGCTATCATTTGTTCATGACTTATATCCATCGACACGAATGGAACTACTCGCGACCAGCAGTTCTAAAAGTTATTATGAAGACTGGTTCAGACCTTTTTACGGATATAGAAAGACATATCATGAATAATATACTTAAATAGCAGTTATTGATAATAATATAAAAGGAGCGATGAAATGGATTTAAAGTTAATGGGTAAAGTAGCTGTGGTTACAGGATCGAGTAAAGGAATTGGCAAGGAAACGGCAGCAGTATTGACCGAAGAAGGAGCAAGGGTAATTCTTGTTGCCCGCCATAAAGAAGGTTTGGAGCAGGCGGTTCAGGACATCGAGGAAACAACAGGTCAGACTTTGGATTTTGTTGTGGCTGATGTGACAAGTGAAACTGATGCGAAGCGAGTGATCACAAGCGTTATAGAAAAATACGGGAAGCTTGATATACTGATCAACAATGCAGGGTCTGCTTTCGCCGAGAACTTTGAGAATGTATCACTTGACGACTGGCAGAACGACTTGAATCTGAAATTATTCGGCTGGATACATATGATTCAAGCTGCATTGCCTGAACTGAAGAAAAATGGGGGAGCAATCTTGAACTTGACGGCTGTTGCCGGTAAGACACCGCCTGCAAATACCTCTCCGACATCTGTATCGCGTGCAGCAGGACTTGCATTGACGAATACATTGAGTAAGGACTTGGCACCTTTTAATATTCGTGTCAATGCAGTATGCATCGGACTGATCCGCAGCGGTCAGATAGAGAAACGCTGGCAGGCAGAAGCTCCTGAACAATCATGGGACGATTATGCACGTGATCCGAAGTTCAACATTCCCCTCGGTCGCATCGGCGATACAAGAGAAGCGGCAAACGTGATAACGTTTTTAGTATCCGACGCCGCAAGCTATGTGACAGGCACGGCAGTCAATATTGACGGAGGCAGTGCACCCGCATTATAACCATTTTAAACCTGACTATTGAGTCAGGTTTTTTTTTTGTTGCATTTTAATTGTACTAACTGTATTATGCTAGTTAATACAGTTAGTACAGAGAGGGAAGGAGGACTATAATTGTTCAATATCGATCATCGAAGTCGTATCCCTATTTATGAACAGTTGATTGAAGGATTTAAATTACAGATAATGAATGGTGTGATGGAACAGGATGCACAACTCCCTTCAGTCAGACAGCTGGCAGCAGAATTGACAGTAAATCCTAATACAATTCAAAAAGCTTACCGTGAACTGGAACGTTCTGGATTTATCTATTCAATACCAGGCAGAGGAAGCTTCGTTAACCGCATTGAAGAGACTATCAATAGGGAGCGAATTCAAATGTTGTCAGAGGAACTGGATAAAATCATTAAAGAGTTGTTGTTCCTTGGAGTATCGAAAGAAGAAATAAAAAATCAGATTGATATTTCAGACGAGGAGGAAGATTATGATAGAAATCAGACAAGCGAGTAAATCATTCGGAACATACAAAGCTGTCAATAAGGTCACTTTAGACATAAAGCCAGGCTCTATTCACGGGTTACTAGGTTCGAATGGAGCAGGAAAAACGACATTGTTGAAATTATTAGCAGCAATCTATAACACTGACAGTGGAGTTATTCACTATAACGGCAAATCTATATTTGAAAATTTAAATTATAAGTCGGAAATGATTTTCATTGCAGATATTCCCTATTTCTTTAAAAACGTAAATTTAAAAGAAATGGCAACTTTCTATAAAGAAACGTTTCCGAGTTTTAGCATGAAAAGGTTTAATCAGTTGACAGAACTATTGAATATTAATCCGCTAGTAAGAATTACAAAATTATCTAAAGGTATGAAACGGCAATGTGCATTCATTCTTGCTATCAGTGCACGTCCTAAGATAATGCTGCTGGATGAACCATTCGATGGTCTTGATCCAATTGTCAGACACACTATAAAGAATATATTGATTCAGGATGTTTCCAATTATCAAACGGCGCTCTTCGTCTCTAGTCATAATTTGCGTGAAATGGAAGACTTCTGCGACTCAATTTCTATAATGCATAAGGGGGAAGTACTGCTCGCACGGGAACTAGATGATTTAAAGAGCGATGTATGCAAACTACAGATGGCATTTAAAGAATTACCGCTAGAAACATTCTACAAAAATTTTAATATTCTAGAAAAGAATGAAAAAGGACGAGTTGTAACATGCATAGTCAGAGGTAATTTCGACAATATTGAACAGACAATCACTGCAGCGCACCCGTTGATGTATGATATTCTGCCGCTATCACTTGAAGAAATATTTACTTATGAATTGGGGGGGTACGGTTATGCCATTGAAAACATCATTGTTGAGTAAACCGCTATTTAAAAATTTATCTCATCATATCTTATTTATTACAATAGTGAATATCATCTGTACGTTTTTACTGATTCCTTTTTCTTATGTGCTATCTTCCATCAATGGGAGTCCAAGTTATGATGTGGGAAGTAAGTATATCATCGGACATGACCTTGTACTGATTCAGTTCTATTTTTTCGGTACGACCGGATTTGCGGTGATTGCAGGCATCATGCTAACCTATTATTTGAAATCTGAAAGTGCATCAGATTTTTTGCATAGTCTACCGATCAAACGTAGTAGTATCTTTATGACGACGATTTGTGTATTTCTTTCGAGTGTTATAGTAAATTTACTACTCAACAGCTTGCTATTATTATTGTTGAAAATTTACTATAAAGATATTTTTATGGGACATATATTGAACTGGATTATTCTTACTTTCTTGTTCGCAATGTTTACTTTTGCCTTTACGCTTTTCATTGGTTTGCTGGTGAATAATATTGTAAGTCATCTAGTGTTTACAGTTATGATCATTGTTACACCGCTTCTGTTGAATATATTTATCACTGGTTTGGTTGATATGATGTTTGCGGGACTGAAACCTCAAACAGATGACCTTGCAATGAAACTAACAGTCCCTGCCGAAGTAATTAACCAACTCGCAAATAATAATTTTTCTATCATGTACTGGTTTATCGTGGCTATTGTGACTATTTTGTTATTGATAGGTTCATACTTTATATATGAAAATCGAAAGAATGAGAATATCAATGAAGGATATTCCAATAAACCATCTGAGTATATTCTTTTCAGTTGGATTGCAGTACTTGGAACATTACTAGCTGGTACAGCTGCTATTGCTATTTTTCCTAAGAACTTATTTTTTATGATTGCGATCTTTTTCGTCACTTTCTTTCTGCTCTATTATTTGATGGAAATGATCTCACAAAAATCTGTACGTATTACAATACACAAAAGACAAATGATAATATCATTAGTTGTGACAATATTTGTTATTTCAATGATACTAATAGTGGGTAAAATCCGTGAAAATTATATACCCGAGTTGAAGGATATTAAAGCTGTTTCAATCGTTGATTTTTCGGACCAAAATACTAATAATGAATTTTTATATGCAAATGAAGTTGAAGATATGGCGTATATTAATGACACTGTTCAACTTCATAAAGAACTTGTAGGAAAGGAAAGCGATAACTACGACGGTGCAATTACGATAAAATATATAATGAAAAATGGATCGAAAATTAGTAGACACTATCTATTGACCGGGACACAGAAAAGCTATGTAAATGAAATCATTAATCGACAAGAAATTGTTGATAAGCGATTTGAAAGTATTGACTGGGAAGAAGTAAAAAATAGCTCGTTAGCTGTTGAAAAACAATATCATAATGATGATGAGAACGGCGGTGCTTACTTGACACTGTCTATGAACGAAAAAGCAAGGTTAATCAATGCATTCAAAGCTGATTTTATGAAGTTGAAGAGCAATTATGACCAAGTCAGTCTTGCAATTACTGACGTCACGTTAATGCTTGATAATAATCCGTATATTGGTATTACACCTTATCATACAGAAACAATAAAAGTTCTTAAATCACTAGGATTTATCGACACTGTAAGTGATTTGTATCAAACTTCAGAATTTAAAATAATTAAAGATAAATCACAGTTTGATAATTTCACTAACGTTAACTATGAAGATTTGTGGAATATTAAAGGAAAACAGGTTAATGATAAGGAAGTTAAGAAATTTCTGGATAATAACAAAGCAGAGGTTAAAGGAGACGTCTGGTATATATCAAATCCTAATTTAAATCCTGGAATTGTTAGAATATCTGAATAAGTAAGAATGATATAGAAAACCGCTAACGTAAATAAAAGTGTCTCGATTGTATCATTTGTGAAGCAATCGAGACACTTTTTGTTTGAGTTATAATATTTCCTCGGCAATATCGACAATATATTTGAGCTTACGCCATTGGTCATCTTCTGTCAGAATGTTCCCTTCTTCTGTCGAGCTGAATCCGCATTGCGGACTAATTGACAGCTGTTCTTTCGGCACATACTGGCTCGCTTCTTCGACTCGTTCGATGATCGTATCTTTATTTTCAAGCTTGCCATGTTTTGAAGTGAATAGTCCAAGTACGACTTTGGAATCTTTACGATTGAAATGTTTCAAGGGAAGGAAATCACCGGACCGTTCGTCGTCATATTCCAGGAAGAAGCCGTCCAGGTTTTCTTTGAACAAGTCTTCAGCAATTGGTCCATAGCCACCTTTCATTGCCCAGCTTGAACGGAAGTTGCCGCGGCAAATATGGGTTGTAATATGAAGGTCATCCGGTAGACCGGCAATGGCGTCATTAACTGTTTTTGTCGCCAGTTTGATGGCTGTCTGCTTCTCTTCTTCAGAGCGTAGTCTACGTTTGATACGATGTTCAGTTGCTGCAAGTCCTGCCCAGTACACATCATCCAGCTGCACGTAGCGGATGCCGATGTCATAAAGGGCTTTCAAACTGTCGTTATATGCTTGCGACACGTCTCTTTGATATAAATTAATGTCAGGATAAATGTCATGATTTAATATATTGGGATGAAACAACTGATTCGGACTTGGGATTGAAACTTTTGCTGTTCCTTGATTGCCGACAGCCTGCAGTAGAAAGTCTGCATGCTCAAAGTGCGGATGATTCAAGTTCGCACTCACGTGTTCTGTTACTTTGACGTCGTAAGCTTTCGTCTGCACACCGCTGAACTGCAGCCCTTCGTCTGGTATGTAGCCCGTTACACCATGCAGTCCTTCCAAAAAGTCGAAGTGCCACCACGCACGACGGAATTCTCCGTCAGTAATACTTTGTAGACCGACATCCAGCTGCTTATTGATGACATCTTTAATTAATAGGTTTTCAAGTTGAGTCAGTTCTTTCTGCGAGATCAACTGTTTCTTGAAATCTTCTCTGGCCTGCAGTAGTTCTTTCGGACGGAGTAGGCTGCCTACGTGATCTGCTTTGAATGGAATAGTTGTCATTTTAGTTCCCCTTTTCTATATAAAATAAAAAAACTTCCATCATCATACAAGGACGAAAGTTTCGTGGTACCACCTATATTCGTGACAAAATAGTCACCTCAAACTTGTAACGTAAGTAGACGTCCAATGCTTATCTGGGACTCACATTGAAATCACAAAAAGACCATCTTCATAAGAGTTCAATGCTTGTTTTCACCAGTCACAAGCTCGCTGAAAGTGAACGACTTATTACTTTTCTTTTTATTGTGAATAAGATGTATGTTGAATTGCATTTAAATTTATCATCATCTTGAGAAGTCGTCAAATCAATTTGTTATACTTAAAGAAATGGAGGGATGCCTATGGCTCAGAAAAAAAAGCCAGCTGCAAAAAAAGTGACATCTAACAAAAAGACACTTAAAAAAGCATCTGAAAAAAAACAGCACACTTATAAAAAGAACAACGCAGGAAAGAAGACATCGAAGAAAAAACGAGTGCTGAATTTTAAAATTATCGGCGGCTTATTATTTTTTATCATTCTTCTGGTCACTGTCTGGAATGTCTTCAAACCGTTGCCGGCCGGGATTTCTAAACGTTATGAACCGAGCAGGACCAATGACGTCAAGTTGTTGTTGGACAATAGTTATGACAAGAATGGTGTCATGCAGTACGATCATGAAATTTTTCGGGAAATCTATCAGCTGATTGATGACGCGGATGATTTTATCATCATGGATATGTTTTTATTCAACAATGCCTATGATGGCGACGAGCAGTTTCCTAAGTTATCGTCTGAGCTGACGAATCAATTAATCGCTAAGAAAAAGCAGCACCCGGATATGCCGATCTATGTCCTGACGGACCCGATTAACTCATTTTACGGCAGTTATACCCCTGTCCATTATAAGCGTCTTCGGGATAATGGCATACTGGTCTATGAGACGGATCTGACAAAGTTACGTGACTCAAATCCGCTGTATTCAGGGTTGTGGCGTTCAACATTCCGTTGGTTGGGAAACAGTGAGAACGGTTCTATTCAGAACATTTTCTCGAAGAAAGAGCCGGATGTCACGGTCAGAGGTTATGCGCGTATGCTGAACTTCAAAGCGAACCACCGCAAGACGATTGTATCTGAGAAGTCAGCTATCGTGGCGAGTAGTAACCCCCATGATCCGAGCGGACATCATCAGAACATCGCTGTAAAAGTGAGCGGTCAGCTACAGGAAGATTTGATTCACAGCGAGATAGCCGCTATCAACATGAGCGGCGGCAAGCTTGAGCGCGGTGATTTCACTATTGAACAACGCGCCTATAACAACATGATGGATTATGAGACGACTCTAGTATCAGAAGGTAACATTAAAGAATCACTGCTTGAATATATCAGTCAGGCAAATGATAACGATGAACTCAAAATGGGTATGTTCTATCTGTCAGACCGCGATGTGATACAAGCGTTGATTCATGCTGCAGAACGTGGCGTCAAAGTAAAATTGATATTAGATGTGAACAAAGAAGCATTCGGCAAGGAGAAGCCTGGTATACCGAATAAACCTGTAGCCCATGAGCTCGTTGCCAAAAGCGATGATAGAATTCAAGTGAAATGGGCAGTGTCTCACGGGGAACAGTTCCACGCAAAATATGTGCTGCTGACTGACGATCAGAAGCAGGAATCATCGCTGTTTGTCGGAAGTGCCAACTTAACACGCCGGAATATTGGAGACTACAATATGGAGACGGATGTCATTATTTCAGGACAGTCAAATCTTCCTGTATTCAAGAGATTGAATGATGATTTCGATGCCAAATGGACGAATAGTTACGGTCATGTCACTGATAACTATGAAGTGAAAAAAGATGCATCGTTTCTGAAAACGGTGCTGTACCGTATTCAGGAATTCACCGGTTTATCCAGTTTTTAAAAAAAGCGGTTGACAGGAGATATTGTTGTCTGTAATAATGCAATTAACTTAATAAAAATTATCAAGAGAGATTGAGGGATATGGCCCGACGACATCTCAGCAGCGGACTCATTCACTGAGCACTGTGCTAAATCCATCAAGCTCGGCTTGGCAGATAAAGAGACGTAAAACGACTTTTTGGCGCTTGCCGGAAAGTCGTTTTTTTATATTTAGGAGGGAACTATGGCCATCATTGAAATTGAGCACGTGACTAAACAGTTTCAAACGAAAAAAGGGGTTGTTGAAGCACTTTCAGACGTGTCATTGACGATAGAGAAAGGACAGATATTCGGCATTGTCGGTTATTCCGGCGCGGGTAAGTCAACGCTTGTCAGACTCATCAACAAACTGGAGAAACCGACATCCGGGCGAGTGGTCATCGAAGGCGAAGATATAACGCGTCTTGGTCAGCAGCTGCTTAGGAAACGACGTCAGAACATCGGCATGATCTTCCAGCAGTTCAACTTGTTCCGAGCGAAAACCGTCGAAGACAATATTAAATATCCGCTGAAACTGACGAAGAAATACAAGAAGGCAGATATCGATAAACGAGTGGATGAGCTGCTCCAGTTTGTTGGCTTGCTGGATAAGAAACATGATTACCCGAGTCAGCTGTCCGGTGGTCAGAAACAGCGTATCGGCATCGCGAGAGCACTGGCGACTAATCCTGATATTCTGCTCTGTGACGAAGCAACGTCAGCACTTGACCCTGAAACGACGGATGAAATATTGAAGCTTTTGAAACGCATCAACCAAGAGCTGAACATTACGATTGTCATGATCACTCATGAGATGGAAGTGGTAAAAAGTATTTGTGATGAAGTAGCAGTGATGGAAAAAGGAAAAATTGTTGAGCAGAATAAAGTGTTTGAACTGTTCACTAATCCTGTTCATCCGACCACTAAACGCTTTGTCCATTCTGTATTGAACGATGATATTCCACTTGAAGTCGATGTAAGATCTCGACGATTATACCGCTTTATTTTTAATCATCAGCAAATTCTTAAGCCTGTACTGAGTCAGATTGGCAGACAGTTTGATGTCGATTTCAATATTTTGTACGGCGGTATTACCGAGTTAACAGATAAACTTTTTGGTAATTTATTAATTGAAGCGGTCGGAAGTGACAACCGCATACAGAATGCACTGGAAGAGTTGACACGTCACGGCATTCAGATTAAGGAGGTGCATGGCTTTGAAAACTGATTTAACGGAATTTTATCCGGTCATTATTCAGGAAACCATCAATACGCTGATTATGGTAGGCATTACACTCGTACTTGCAGTACTCATCGGACTGCCGCTCGGAATTATTCTTTACGCAACAGGAAGAGGGCATGTCCTTGAAAATAAGACGGTCAATGTTATTCTGAACTTCTTCATCAATACAATACGCCCAATCCCGTTCATTATCTTCCTCGTAGCATTGATTCCTATTACCAGGTTTCTAGTCGGAACGACCATCGGCATCTGGGCAGCGATTTTCCCGATGACTCTTGCAGCATCGTTATCAATCGCCCGTGTTGTTGAGAATAACATCATCTCAGTGGATAAAGGAGTCATCGAAGCTGCTGAAGCGATGGGGTCATCGAAGTTTGACATTCTGTTTAAAGTATTAGTACCAGAAGCAGCGGGTTCATTGATTCTCGGTCTGACATTTACAACCGTGTCACTTATCGAGTTCTCAGCAGTAGCGGGTCTTGTAGGTGCAGGCGGCATCGGCTATCTCGCTTTTACATATGGTTATCAGCGATTTGACGTGGCTGTGATGTTTGTCACAGTGTTGATACTCATCATCCTCGTACAGATCACACAATTCATCGGCAATAAGGTTGCGAATATATATACAAGCAGATTATAAGGAGAGAGATAAAATGAAGAGAATTTTACTATTGGTTTTAAGTGCATTATTAGTACTGGCAGCGTGCGGCAATAAGGAAAAAGAACAAAAAACAATTAAAATCGGTGTAACTGGTGTAGACGGTAAAGTATGGAATGTTGTTAAGAAAAAAGCAGAACAAGACGGTATTAAAGTAGAACTAGTTGAATTCCAGGATTACACAGCTCCTAATAATGCATTGAATGAAGGGGACATCGATTTGAACGCATTTCAACATTTCGCATTCCTGGATCAGTTTAAAAAGGATCATAATTTGGACTTATCAGTGATAGGAACAACTGTATTTGCACCACTCGGAGCATATTCAGATAAAATTAAAGATATTAAAGACTTGAAAAAAGGTGATACAGTTGCCATTCCGAATGATGTAACTAATCAGGCACGTTCGTTGAAATTACTTGAAACAGCGGGTGTCATCAAACTGTCTGATGACTTTGGGCTTTTCGGTGATCCATCTAAAATCACTGAAAATAAACTAGGTATTAAAATCAAAGCAATCGACGCGCAACAGACACCAAGAGTATTGCCTGATGTTGCTTTAGCGATTATCAATAACGGTGTAGCCGGTAAAGCAGGCTTGAATCCGAAAGATGACCCGATCTACCTTGAAGATCCAAATTCTGCAGCAGCTAAACCATATATCAATGTTATCGCATCAAAAACAAGTGAAAAAAATAATAAAGATTACAAAAAAATTGTTGAATATTACCATTCTGATGAAGCGGTCAAAGCAATTGAAAAAGATTCTAATGACGGTGAAATTGTGAAGAAGTTATCACAAAAAGAAATCGATGATATAGAGAAAAGTTTAAAGTAATAGTCAATCATCTCCCAGGAATCATCCGGGAGATTTTTTTAATTTAATAAATATTGGAAAAAGTTCAATACTTCGGTATGATTAAATAGTCAGAAAATTAAGTCAGGAGATGAAAAGATGAATCATATGGAGTTATTGGAGAAGTATGCAAGGGTGGTTGTTGACATAGGCCTCAATATCCAGCAGGATGAAATACTGGTTATTGAAGCAGATATTAATGCGGCACCCTTAGCAAGATTGGTTGTTAAAGAGGCTTACGAACGTGGTGCGAAGAAGGTCATTGTGAATTATTCCGATATTGAAGTAGCTAGACATACATATGATTATCAATCGATAAAGACACTGCAGGAAGTTCCGGATTATATAAAGCAAGAACTAAAATATATTGAAGACGAAAAAGCAGCATTCTTAAGTATTACAAGCGTTTCTCCGGAAGGATTAAAAGAACATTCTGAAGAGAAAATCAATGCGAAAGCGAAAGTCATGATGAAAGCCAGTGAAAGCATGTCTGACAGTTTCGGTGACTTCAGACAAACTTGGTGCATTATCGCCTATCCTTCTATTGAATGGGCAGAGATGGTATTCCCGAATCTTAAAGGCGAGGATGCACAAAATGCACTGTTTGAAGCGATATTCAAAGCAGTTCGTATCGACCAGGAAAATCCTGTTGAGGCATGGACATCTCATATCGCGCATTTGAAGAAACGTGCTGAGTGGCTGACTGAGAAAGGTTTCGACAAATTGCACTACACTGCTCCAGGAACAGATCTTACCGTTGGACTTCATCCGGGGGGTCACTGGCTGAAAGCGGGGAAGGTGAATAAGAAAGGAACAGAAATTATTGTCAACATGCCGACAGAAGAAGTCTATACGACGCCTGACTTTAGACGCGTGGATGGCTATGTGTCTAATACACTGCCGCTCAGCTTATCTGGAAAGATTATTGATAACTTCAAATTGACATTTAAGGAAGGGAAAGTGGTCGATTTTGAAGCGGCAGAGGGTTATGAATCTTTGAAGTATCTGCTTGATATTGACGAAGGTGCTAAGCAGATTGGAGAAATTGCCCTAGTTCCGGTTAATTCTCCAATCTATGAAAGCGGACTGCTGTTTTATAATACATTGTTCGATGAGAATGCATCGTGTCATATCGCACTCGGTAGCGGGTTTGCTGAAGTGATAGACGGTGCAGAGGATAAGACGATTAAAGAGCAGGTCGAGCTTGGTATCAACGATAGTTTGACCCACGTCGATTTTATGATCGGTAGTGATTCTCTTAATATTGACGGTATCTATAAAGACGGCAGCAGTGAACCTATCTTCAGACAAGGAAGATGGGTGGAATAATGAGAACTCCCTCGATTGAGGGAGTTCTGTTTTTAAAAATATTGTTTGCCTTTCAAGATATCAGGAACATGAGAGGGAAAGCCGTTTGCCTCTCAAGAAACCAGAAACATGAGAGGGAAAGCCGTTTGCCTCTCAAGAAATTAAAAACGTGAGAGGCAAACGGCTATAAATGATATTTAGTAGCTCTGCTCGAACCGATTTTTTTAAAATTGGTAGCCAATACCCTTGAAATAGAAGCACGACTCACTCCTTCACACCATTCAATAGCTTCGGTGATGGTAAAAGGCTCTCCTTTTAAATAATATAAATCACTCAGACTTTTAAAGGTAATGAGCCTGATCACTTCATTCTTGCCGCAGCTTTCACACTTATAATACTTTACTTTAGTTGTCACTTCGCGAATCAAGGTATCGCAGTAAAGGCACTTTAACCCTATCATCTCCATGGAAAAAGAAGTGCGTTCGAGAGGATTAATATTGAGTTCTGGATGACTCACTTTGATTAAGTGATGTCCAAGCGACTGATTATCATCCAGCATGAAATTGCTATGGCTGTACTTTTTCAGGTGGTTGTTCAATATACTGCGGAATAGCCAACGTGGATTATCGGTATTGCCACGCAAATGAAATTGGTTATTGATAAATACGATATAGCTTTCTATTACATACTGATTGTCATAGTGGTGCACAACATCTTCTAAAATATGATGTGCTCGAATAAGCTGATGGTCAGGATTTTTAAAATCACGACCGAAGTCATTTACTAAAGAGCCGTCTCTCATAGTGAACTGACCTTTATAGTTCTTTATGTCATAATGGATTACTGTATTCTGATGAATGATGATCACATCAAACTGGGCCGAACCTTTAAACTTCGAACGGATATTCAAATCCCATAATATGATGGCATCAGAAAAACTTTTGACAAGCTGAACGAATTCCTGCTCACCTTTATAACCGTTAAAATGCGTATGAAAATCTTCAAGCTGATTTGCTGTAAACCTGGTGCGACCGGACAATGCATGATAATAGTGAAGTTTCTCAGAAAGAAGACGACTTTTTAACAGCATGTTACACCTCTTTGAGCACACTTAGAAGTAATCGTTACTGATGAATCTTAAAGAAATGCAGTAAATGAGCATTGAATAGTTTGGCCTGATCAATCTGCAGATTGTGTCCTGCTTCATTGAGCAGTATAAAGTTGCCGAATTCGTTATCTTTCACTAAATTATAGGCATCATCGTAACCGACAGTTGAATCCTGTCTGCCGACGATAACTGTCATCGGACAATTATGTCGGGTTTCAAGCAACTCACGTTCAAAACTGAATGAATAACCGTCATTAAAGTAACGTTCTTTAAAGTCTGTATCAGCAACAGCCTTACCGGTTACTAATTCATCCAGGTAACGCTGCCAGTTTTTCTTGGTGATGATGACATTGGTATTTAAAAATTCTTGAAATTCTTTCTTGTGGTCTCCCGGATTTATAGTTTCCAGCAGAATGTGCTGATGGACAGGCAGCTTTCGCTTTTCACTATCTGCGATAATGACAGGGCAGAAGAAGAACATGCCGTCTACACAGCCTGCCATCTTAAAGTTAATACCGTTTGATAAATAACCGCCGTACGAGTTTCCGATAATCAGGAAATGCTGTTTCTTGATAACTTTTCGGATGAACTTCATAAGGACAGACAGCATATCATCAGCATTGATGATATTCGGATTAACCGCTGACTGGCCCATACCCGGCAGATCAATGTATATTCTTGAATAGGCATAGTCTGTCTCTTTAATAACTGATTCCACTGTATTTTTCATGATTCGATGGTCAACACCATAACCATGAATGCACAATACAGGCACGCCTTTGCCGATGGTTTCATAGTATACTGGATAACCGTCAATTTCTATAAACATTGCTGCCTCCTTATAATTATTGTATATTCAGAATAAATTTCTATGAAGCAGGAAACACGTCGCACCTTAGGAAAACGAAACGATGAAGGCAATAAGCTTCAGTTTCATCCTAAGGTGCGCATTTGTATATCTAAAAATCAGAGCACAGAATGAATATCCCTGATTCTATTTACTATAGTGTATGAAGTGGTACTTGCCGCCTTCAATGCCAAGCTGCTGATAAAAACCTGCAATGTAGTTTGCATTTGAAGCTGCCCACTGTGCATCGGTCGCGTATTGAGAACTGCCTGGTGCAGCAGGGTTCCAGCGCATTGTATAAAGCGTGTTCTGTGATTCTGTCAGAAAGCCTCTTGAAATAAATGCTGCACCGCCGATAATTGCTTTTTCAGGGGTGTCCCATCCGACATTAGCTGCATATTTTGCACCATATTTTAAAGCGTTACGATCATATGCGCCGACACCGAACATATTATAGAAGCGTTTATTCCCAGGTTCCTCTTTAACTTCCAGTCCGTTAGCAAGTGTACTCTGTCCTTCAGCTGTTTCAAGAAAAGCATGAGAGATTAAATAGATTTCATTGATGCGATATTGTTCACTCGCTGTTTTAAACGCCTGCCCTTTACCTTCAAGAATTCCTTTGCCTCTCAGCAGTATATTCAGCTGGTCGGCTGATAATCCCTGAGGTTCATTAAGGACAAGGAACTGATACTTATCGACGGCATCAGTGATGAGCGGCTCAGTATCGACATAGTTTTTTACGAAGTCCATACGTGCGTCCTTCCATTTGACACCATCTGATACTTGAGGTGACGGCGTCAGACCCATCTGGCGGTTTACTGCTTCTTTCAAAGTTGTAGGAACGGTTGTGTGAGTGACTGCAGCACCTGGAATGACTGATTGCTGAGGCACGGGCTTCGGTTCTGCCGTCACAGCAGGTTTCGGCTCTGATAAGTCTTGAGTTTTTGGTTCTGGCTTCGGTTCAGGTTTTACTTCCGGCTTAGCAGGTTCCGTCTGTTTTGCCGGTGCATTTTTTTCTGCTTTAACCCAGCCTTCAGCACCACTTACTAATGTTCCGTGAAGGTAAGTGCTGTTTCCCACTTTTAAAGCTTCATCAATTGCCATCTCTTCGCCTTTACCAGCACGGTCAACAACTTGTCGTTCTGTGCCATAAGGTATGCTGTATACTTTTGTGCTTGTACTGAATGTAACAGTCTGCTGTACTGGAGCGATAGGTTTAACAGATTGAATTTTAAGGTCACTTATTTTAACGTAACCAATCGCGTTATTAATATCTTCAGACGTCTGAACTCTATAATAAGGTTGACCTTCAATAGTCACTTTATCGTTGATATATAATGTATAGTTAGCAAAATCTCCGGCTACTTTCTTAGCCATCATTGTCTTATTAGTTACTATCACTGCATTAGAATTTTTTATTGTGCCGACTTTCAAGCTTTCAGCAGCTTGAACATGATGAGTCAGCAGCATCAACGACACCGCTGTAAAGCCTAATGTCCGTTTTAAGTACTTCATACATTACCTCCGTCATTGAATAATCCTATTATACATGAATTGTTTCAGCGGTTGTGTATTTTTACAAGATTTTAATAATTATCGGTTTAGTTTAAGCATATTACGATAAACGACGTCTGCAATCAATTCCGGGGGCTCATTACAGTTATTCTGCAGCCAGAAAAAAAGGATGCCGAACTGACCACCGAGCGTATAGTTGACAAAGTATTTAGGGTCTTTTAAAGAACCGCCGTTCGCAGCAATGGATGTCAAATAGTTTTTATGAAGTGTACTGATGAGCTTCTGCGTAAAGTTCTGTGCTGGATGAACAGTAATCAGTACTCTGAAAAACTGCTGATGAAGATAGATATAACTGAATAAATCAAGAAAGTACTTTTTGATGATCGGTTTTTTGTCTTCAGCGTTCATCATATTCATCGAAGTCTCTTCCACAAACTGGCCGATGACAGATAGATGTGTATCGATCATTTGGTCCAGCATATCGTATTTATCCAAATAGTACGCATAAAATGTGGAGCGATTAATTTCAGCTGCTTCGCAGATCATCTTAATCGTAATATTTCTGAATCGATGTTCTTCCAGTAACTTCAAAAATGCGTGTTCTATAGTAAGTTGTTTTTCTTTCATAAAATAATCACTTTTCTTTTTTATTTTTTAAACGAACAGACTTATTTTAAAGTAAAACCGACATTTAAACAAATATTGTTGGTTGAAAGTCTTTTTTACGGGACTATAATATAGCTTATGTGAAAAATATCAAATGGAGGAATCACAATGAGAAAAATAGTATTAATCAATATCCTTACACTAGTTGTTCTGGCAATCGCCGGTATCGCTGCGTTTCATTTCTATGATGAAGCGACGAACTACGTAAAGACAGACAACGCAAAAATCGACGGCACACAGATTTCAATCGCAAGTCCCGTTGCCGGTAAATTAACATCATTCAATAAAGAAGCAGGAGATAAAGTGGCAAAAGACGCTTCGATCGGTTCAGTAACTGGTATGGGTCAAGACGGTAAACCATCGAAAACAGATATCACAATGCCTCAGGATGGAACTATCGTTAAAACACAAGCGACTGAAAATGGTTTCGTTGGTGCAGGAACTCCTATCGCTTACGCTTACAACATGAATGACTTATATGTCACAGCTAACATTAAAGAAACAGATTTAGACGGCGTCAAAGAAGGTCAAGACGTAGACGTCTATGTCGATGGCTACAAAGATACAACACTAGACGGTGAAATCGAAAAAATCGGTTTAGCAACTGCTTCAAGTTTCTCTGTACTACCTTCTTCAAATGGTAATGCTAACTTTACAAAAGTCACTCAAGTTGTCCCAGTAAAAATCAAATTATCAAAAGATAAATCTTTAGACGTTATTCCAGGAATGAATGTAACTGTACGCATTCATAAAAACTAAGGAGGTTTTTGTATGACCTCAATGATTATAGGCTATGTCCTTCTGTCACTGGTCATCTTCTTCCTATTGAATCGTTTTCTGCTGAATCGCAGAAGAAATCAGACGGTCCAACCTGAAGTAGAGACATCACAGACACACGACACACATGAACGTCAGCATGCACAAACTGTTCGACCAGAACCTGCACCAAGACCCGAACGCGAGACAGACAACGAAGTCATCTACAACAGTGAAGCACGCCGCGAAGAAACAGCGGGTCTTTACAATAATGAAGATGATGAAGAACTTGTTGTCGAACAGCCATATGAAGAAGAAGCAGCTGAAGAAGAACCTATTCAACAAAGAGTAGCTAAACCTTCACATACATTAGGTAAAGGTATTACAACAGGCAAAATCGTTACTGCTTTGATGATTGGGATGTTCGTCGCTATACTGAATCAGACATTGATCAATGTAGCACTGCCTGTTATGATCAGTGACTTTAATGTTTCAACAGCAACTGCGCAGTGGTTGACAACAGGATTCATGTTAGTGAACGGGATACTTGTCCCAATTAGCGCATTTATGATTCAAAGATTTACATATCGACAGTTATTTTTAACTGCGATGACGTTTTTTACAATTGGTTCGATTATTTGTGCGCTTTCTACTAACTTCCCAATGATGATGACTGGACGTGTCGTTCAGGCAGTCGGAGCGGGTATATTGATGCCGCTTGGGACTAATGTATTCATGACGATATTCCCTCCTGATAAACGTGGGGCAGCGATGGGTACAATGGGTATCGCTTTTATCCTTGCACCAGCAATCGGACCGACATTGACAGGATGGGTTATCCAGAATTATCACTGGAACGTGATGTTCTACGGTATGTTTATCGTCGGATTGATTTCATTGATAATCGGTACATTCTGGTTCAAGATTGCACAACCGACTTTCAAAGCGAAATTGGATGTACTAGGAGTTATCTTCAGTACAATCGGCTTCGGTAGCTTATTGTACGGTTTCAGTGAAGCGGGTAACAAAGGATGGGATTCAGCCATTGTTATCTCAACGATTCTCATCGGTCTGATTTTTATAGTAGCATTTGCCGTAAGAGAATTAACAATGAAATTACCGATGATGGACTTGCAAGTTCTGAAATATTCAGGATTTTCATTTACGCTGTTAATTAATATCATCGTGACGATGGCTTTATTCGGCGGTATGATTCTGTTGCCGATCTACTTGCAATCCATTCGAGGTTTCTCACCGCTCGATTCAGGTCTGTTATTATTGCCAGGTTCATTATTGATGGGTATTATGGGACCAATAGCAGGTCGTCTGTTTGATAAGTTTGGTATTAAACCGCTTGCTATTTTCGGCCTCGCGATAATGACATATGCGACATGGGAACTGACACGTATTAACTTAGACACTTCATATAGAACAATATTAGGAATTTATGTTCTTCGCTCATTCGGTATGTCGTTTATCATGATGCCGATTATGACAGCTGGTATGAACGCATTGCCGGGTCGTTTGATTCCTCATGGTAATGCAGTCAGCAATACAGTTCGTCAGCTTGCCGGTTCAATCGGCACAGCAATTCTTGTAACCGTCATGACACAGCAGGCAACTGCACACATCGGTGATATGGCGAACGCGATGGATAAAACACATCCTTCGACGATGGATCAACTGAACCAGATGGGACAATCTGTCGGTTCAAGTAATGCGGGGCTTCAGATGATTATGGGTAAACTTCAGCAACTCGCTACAGTCAATGGCATCACTGATGCATTCTGGCTGGCAACTGCCCTTAGTTTCCTTGCGTTTGTTCTCGCATTCTTCTTGAAAGATAAAGAACACTATCGTTCTGACGAAGCGTAAATAATTATAAAATGAACAAGTTGAAATTAACTATTTCTTCAACTTGTTTATTTTTATATAATGATTTGTAAGGAGTTGGACGACTTGAAGATAAAATACATCGATAAAAGGCATTGGCGTAGATTGCAGAGACGAGACTACAAGGAAATTCGACTTGAAGATGAACGATTTGATGGAATCGTAGGTCTAGTGACAATGCAGAAAGTCAAATCTCCCTTACAGGTTGAAGTAGTAGGAAAATTCATAACAGTAGCTGATACCGGTTATCAGTGGCTGCAATTATTGCCAAAAAATAAGCCTTTCAGCATTACAGCAATGTATGATAATTACGGCCGACCAGTTCAGTATTATATCGATATCAATGAACAGAATGTTATCGAGCTTGGCGAAGCACGTGCACACGATTTATTTCTAGATGTCCTAGTGCTGCCGAACGGAGCTTATGAACTTGTAGATGAAGTAGATTTGAAATTTGCACTTAAAAAAGGCAGTATTACAAAAGAACAGTATGATTTTGCTTATCAGACAGCTCATCAAATTATGAATAATATTCAGAAAGATTTTGAGACGTTCAAGACGACTATAGATTACTGCCGTAAAAAAATAACACCATCAGACAATTAATTGTCTGATGGTGTTTTTGGTTAAATTTAACTTGAAATATAGTCTCCGCCGTTGATGTGTATCGCCTGCCCAGTAATATAAGTAGAATCTTTTGAAGCAAGAAATACATATGCCGGTGCATTTTCACTTGGTTGACCGCGTCGTTCAAGTGCTGTTTCCTGACCATGTTTTTCAACTTTTTCAGCTGGGAAAGTCGCCGGAATAAGCGGTGTATAGATTGGACCCGGTGCAACACTGTTCACACGGATTTTCTTAGGCGCTAAATGCTGTGCAAGAGAACGGGTAAAGGCAGTGATAGCACCTTTAGTCGCTGAGTAATCGATTAATGTATCAGAACCACGATATGCTGTGACACTGCTTGTATTAATGATGGTATCCCCTTCAGATAAATGTGGAATCGCTGCCTGAGATAAATACATCATACCGAATATATTTGTAGAGAATGTCGTCTGAATCTGTTCGGGTGTCACATCAAGAAAATCTTCCTGAGGGAACTGAACACCACCATTATTGACAAGAATATTCAACTTGCCGAAATCAGTGACAACATCAGTGACTAATTTCTTGCATTGCTCAACATCTTTTAGATCGAACGCATAAGATTTAGCTTTAACTCCTATTTCTTCAAGACGTTTCACTGTATTATCTGCATCATCTGTCTCATCATAATAACCGATGGCAACGTCTGCACCCTCCTTAGCGTAAAGAATCGCAACTGCGCGACCGATACCAGAGTCGCCACCTGTAATCAGAGCCACCTTACCTTTTAATTTGCCGCCAGCCTGATAATCCTCATCTTCAGCAATCGGCTTAGGGTCCATCTCGCGTTCACTGCCTGGTTGTTTGCTTTGCGTATAACCTTTAATCTCTTTATCAATTTTTTCAAATTTATCCATTATTACACCTCATTTTATATTGATTTGTTATTAGTCTATACCTCAATTAATAGAGGTAAAACAATGCGTATGACTCTTCAAATATAAAAAAATATCATAACCGATTAAAATTGCTTAATTTGTAGAATACTGATTCGATAGATAGACCTGCCAGGTTATCTGATATAATAGAAGAAATTACTCGGATGTTACTGATAGGAGGTTATGGATGAAAATCGATGATTATCGTCTGCTAGTTGCGCTTGCAGATGAAGAAACTTTAAGAAAAGCGGCGGACACGCTTTATATTTCACAGCCTGCTGTCAGTCAGCGTCTGAAATCCATTGAACAGGAATGGGGGACAGATATTTTTATCCGCACGAAGAAAAAACTGATTGTCACGACCAATGGTGAAATTATTCTTCAGCATGCCCGCAAAATGCTGAAGGAAGAAATGAATCTGAAAGAAATGATTCAGTCATCTGAAGGGATTGTCAATGGTAAGCTGTCAATAGGTGTGTCATCATTAATCGGTCATACGATATTACCGCGTGTTCTTGGGCATTACGTCGAACTATACCCGGAAGTGAAAATTCAGCTGCAAGTCGGTTCGAGCGGTAGAATCATGGCGAACCGTCATGATTTTCATGTATCAGTCATCCGCGGCATGAAAATTATGAATCTCAATAATGATGTGCTGCTGACGGATAAACATTACTTCATCTATCCGAAGGCTAAGAAAAAACAGCTGGATACTTTGCCGATGATTGAATTTCAGGCGGATCCTGTTTACCTGAAGGAGATAGAACTGTGGTACACCGAGCAGTTCAATCAAACTTATGCGCCGCAGATTAAGACCGATCAGATTGCAACGTGCAAAGAGCTGTTGTTATCTGGTGTAGGAGTTACAGTACTTCCGGAAATCGTAATCGGAGATATCGATCTTGAGCAGTTTGAAGTAGAACTGCTTCAAGTCAATCAGCATCAATTAGTGAGGGAAACCTATATCAGTTATGAGAATGACGTGCTGGCACTTCCTCAAGTCAAAGCATTTATTGAGTTAATGAAGAAGGAAGCAGCGCTTTAAAGTTATAGAAATTGGAACGTAGCGAATAGAAAAAATTACAGTTCTATTCCTTAAGTTGTGAGTTTGAGTAATTGTTTTCTGAACTTAACTTGATCCTCTTCTGGTAAAGCATCAACTTTCAGTGCTTTTTCGAGTAAACATTTATTTTTCTTGGCGGTGTATTTTAAAGCATTATATTCGTCAATAGTGAACTGAATGGGGTGTTTACTAAGCAGTTCAAGCTGACTGTCCGGCTCAACCAGACCCTCTTCAAGTACTCTGAAGTAACATCCGGTTGCATGGGCTGCACTCATCAGTTTGACAAGGTTCGGCACATTGTATTTCTTGGCAATTGTTTGACACGGACCACGTCCTTCTGTAACTTGAATTACAGCTGACCCGAACTTAAATGTATCACCGATAGCAATGTTGTCCTTTGTCAGACCGACTGTTGTGATATTTTCTCCGAACAACGCATATTCCGGCATTATTTCAATATAGGGACGCCATAAATCATAATCGAGTTGGTCATAAAGGCAAATAGCTTTATCAACACCTCCATGACCATGATATTCATGTTCGTCTCCCTCAAGCCCCAGGTATGATACATACGTCGGTTGCTGAATAGGGGATTTAGAAACAGCTGTTTTTTTCGGAGGATGGGAATCGAATACTTCTGTCTTGATTTTACCAGTACATATTTTAATGATTTTATATTCCATGAATGTTTCCCCGCTCTTTTTCGTTCGATTGAATTCCTATATAATTAAACAATATCACTTAGAAGAAAGTTTGTGAAACTATGTTTATTCAGCTGTTGAGTATTAAGAACTACAAATTATTCCTGATCAATATGGCGCTTCTCGGTATGGGTCTTGCCGTAACAGTTCCATTTTTTATTCTCTATGCGACTCAGGAGCTGGGTATGACAAAAGGACAGTATGGTTTGTTGATGGCGCTTGCTGCACTGGCAGGATTTATGATGAATACATTCATCGGTCGATTTTCTGACACTGGACGTATCAATCGGAAATGGCTGATTATCTTTTCACTGCTGATGGCAAGTCTCGCGTTCAGTGTCTACTTCTTTGTACACCAAGTATTATGGTTTATTGTACTCTATACAATATTCACGGGATTTGCCGCGCCAGCTATGCCGCAGATGTATGCATCAGCTCGTGAAAGTATCAATGTATCGGCATCGAGTAGAAATGCTGTATTTGCGAATACAGTACTCAGGTCAATGTTCAGTCTCGGATTTTTGTTCGGACCGTTAGTCGGTACTATACTGTTAAGTCGTTTCGGCTATGATGGACTTTTCGGAGGAACCATTGTACTGAACGTAATTGTCCTTCTATCAATGATTCTATTTTTCAAAGATATTAAGACTGTAGCTCCAGCAAGAACTCAGAATTATGTAGAACCTGTGGCGCCGAACTTATTAAAAGATATGAATTTATTAATTCCGTTTCTAGCTTTTGTCATGCTGCACGTCGGACAATGGATGTACACATTGAATATGCCGTTATTCGTAACAGAGCACTTGAATGAATCTGAAAATAATGTCGGATACCTTGCAAGCCTTTGTGCAGGACTGGAAGTACCGTTTATGATTATCCTCGGTATGCTTGCGAGCAGATTTCAGTCAAGAACATTGCTGATGATCGGCGCTGTATTAGGGGGCGGTTATTTCCTGTCAATCGGACTCTTCAATTCAGTGACAGCGATGCTTATAGGACAGCTTGCGCTTGCGTTCTTTCTTGCGATACTGCTTGGACTCGGTATCAGTTACTTCCAGGACATTCTCCCTGATTTCCCGGGTTATGCCTCAACGCTATTTTCAAATGCTATGATTGCAGGACAATTGCTCGGCAACCTGTTAGGCGGGGTCATGAGTGATATCGTAGGACTGGGGAACGTCTTTTACGTGTCAGCGGCCTTTATAGCATTAGCATTTGTATTACTGATTTTTACTAAACCGGTTAAAATGGAGGATATTATATGAGTGCATTAATATGGCTATTGATTATCGCTGCATTTATCGTGGCATTTGCAGGTCTTGTCATGCCGGTCATTCCAGGAATATTGATGATGTGGGTTGGATTTTTTCTTTATCACTTTCTGATTGACGATAATAAGTTATCATGGATTTTCTGGGTAGTGATGGCAGTACTGACAATAATCAGTCTCGTGAGTGATTATGTCGCTGGCAGTTATTTTGTGAAACGCTTCGGCGGCAGCAAAGCAGGAGAAATCACAGCAGCAGTCAGTGTTATTGCCGGCAGTTTTGTCTTTCCGCCGTTCGGAATTATTTTAGTGCCACTAGTGGCGGTACTGATTGTGGAGTTGATTGTGCTCCGTGATCTTGAACATGCAGTAAAGGCGAGTATCGGTTCACTGTTTGGCTTTCTCACCAGCACATTTGCGAAGTTTCTGATACTGGTGATCATGGTCGTATGGTTCTTTATTGATGTGAATGTGAATTTTTAGTGTTTACGCCGTTATCATGTATTTATGAGACATTCAGAGCTGATTTTCGAAGCGAATGTCTCATAAAAAGAAGATATGGGACTTTCACCGCGAAATGCGAGGGTGAAAGTCCCATTAATTTTTGAATATCTGTATTAATCAATCTTACGGGAGAAATGAGAGGTCAGTAAACCGAAAATAAAAATCATTAACATAGCAAGCCATACAGGAATGGCTGTATCTGGACCTAATTTAAGAGGATTATTTCTGAAGTATGCATATTAAACATCCTTTCTTAAGAGGGACTTACTTTATTACGATATATCCATATTGTGAGTATTAAGAGTAATAGTTCACTAGGTATAGCAAATCGATAATCAAGATAGAATTTAGGTCCAATTGGTAAAACAGTATAAAGGACTAATGGTATGGATACCATAAGTGAAAATATCACTATAAAAATAAACATAGACTTTTTCTCTCTGAATGCATTATTTTTCATTGAATTAAGAGTGAATGAAATAAGAATGATTAATAAAATAATGAAGAGTGCAGTATTTAAAGTGAAAGAAATAGAATGCAGCATTATGTGTTTGCCGGTTACTAAATAACGAATCATTTCTATGATGCTAAAAGGTAGCAATGATGATGATAAAGTCAGGCAAACTATGAAAGCAAAATGCCATAACTTATCGATTGGCTTTGTATCAGGTAATTCTTCAATTATTTCTTCTGCATATTCCTGATAGTTTTGCCCGAAAAATTGTTGGGCGTGCATACCATTTGATTGAGCTTCTAATAAATGATCTAACATATCCTCAATAACTATATCGGCAGCTGTTTCAGATTTTGCATAATTAAACTTAATTTTATTTGCAACGTTTAAAAATATCTTTCTGTTTTCAGAAGTTAGCTTTTGCAGTTTTTTTGTATATTCTAAATTCATATCATTTAATATGGTCATTTATAAAAATCACTCCTCATTATAACGATTTAAAGCATATCGTCCGAATAATATAATAATCACACCTATCGGCATTGCTATATACCAAGGTATAAATATTGAAGGACCGACTTTAATAAGCACCATCGGAAGTATGAATGCAGCAAATATGATTGCACAGATAAACCACAAGAATAAAAAATTCATAACTTTATTAAACCAATTTTTTTCAGGTTGAAACTCATCTTTTTGAATAGCTTTGAGAAGATAGTTAAGAAATAAGAGAAATAGCATAAATCCAATTAAATATCCCGTAACAAATCCGATTAAGTTTTCTGATACTTGAGGTTTGTGAAAAAAGGAAATAATCATATTGCTGAAACCATATGCAAAAACTAAAAAGCCTAGTGATATCAGAAAAAGTGAACTCACAAAACTCATTAAACTTCTTTTATTTTCCTCAGGCAATTCTTCTACTAGATCCTTAGCGAAAGTTTCAGGGTTATCTCCGAAGAATTCCTCAGTTGTTACACCATTTCGCTGCGACTCTAATAAGTGATCAAGTAAATCATTCAGTACTTCTTCAGTATGACGATTTGAAAGTTTCCATTCTGTACGTAGATATACTAACACTTTCTCATACATTTTTAGATTTTCAGGTGTTAGTTGTTTTCTTTTTATGTTATTGAGTTCAATTAATTCGTCTATATAACTCACAACAATCACTCCTTATCTTAAAAATTATTGAGTAAATCCGAAATAGGACCCACTATATCATTCCATTCAGCTGTCATCTCATTTAGGGACGCAAGCCCTTCTTCAGTAATGAAGTAATATTTTCTTTTAGGTCCCAAATCACTCTGTCGCATTTCACTTGTGATTAAATTTTTCTTTTGTAGTCTAAGTAAGACGGGGTAGATGGTACCTTCACTGATGTTACCTAAGCCGCTGTCCAGTAATTTCTGAGATAACTCATAACCGTAAACTTCTTTTTCTTTTATTATTGAAAGAACTACTGCATCAAGCAGACCTTTCAACAATTGAGTGCGCATACCCAATTGATTCACCTCTATTTTGTAATACAAGATAGCGTATCTTTTAATAGCTACTTTGTAATACATAGTAGCTGAGATAAGTATAAAATTTCTATAAATATTTGTCAATGGTGAGTGATCAGCTTTATATATTTATGGGACTTTCGAATCGAATTTTCGACGCGAATGTCTCATAAAAAGAAAATATGGGACTTTCACCGCGAAATGCGAGGGTGAAAGTCCCATTAATTTTATCTTCCTTTATTTGCCCGGTTCTGTCTGCCGATTTTCGTATTTTTCTTCCACATGTCCTGTTCGGCACGCCGCATTGCCTGGTTACTGCGTCGTTCCTGATAGGCAAGTTCACGCTGGTATTTCTCATACTGTTCATATCGCGCCGCACTTAATGTACCATCGCTGAGAGCCTGTTGGACTGCACAGCCGGGTTCATTGGTATGACCGCAGTCGTTGAAGCGGCATGACTCAATAAGTGATTCAATATCTGAGAATTCTGTGCTGAGCCCGATGTGGTCACCTGTGGACCAGAGCTGGAATTCACGCATACCCGGCGTATCAATCATGATGCCGCCATCTGGTAACAGCAGTAATTCACGGTGTGTCGTCGTATGTTTTCCTTTACTGTCACTTTCCCGGATATCATTAGTCACCATAACATCTTCACCCATCAATTTATTGATCAGTGTGGATTTGCCGATACCGCTTGAACCAAGAATTGTTGCGCTTTTATTATCTTTTAAGAGAGCTCTTAGTTCAGCTATGTGGTCATCTGTATGCATCGATATGAAGTAGACAGGAACATCTCCTGCAATGCCGGAAAGTTCGGCTGTCATAATTTCTTTTTCCAATTCATCTATAAGATCTGCTTTAGTCAGCAGAATAATTGGTTCTGCACCGGAATCACGTGCAGCAATCAAAAAGCGCTGCATACGGTTGACGTTAAAGTTATCATTACAGCTCATCGCGAGAAAAGCATAGTCGATATTTGCTGAAATAATCTGAGGTTTTGTTTCAGTACCTGCCGCTTGTCTGATAAAAGCCTGCTTTCTCGGCAGTACGTGTTCTATCAGTCCTTTGTTTTCTCCGGGCTGAAGCGTCATCAGCACAAAATCGCCGACTGCCGGTAGAGCGAGAGGATCAGTCAGATCATGCATGAATTTCCCGGGCAATGTCGCAAGTATGACATGATTTTCAGTGACTACTCTATAAATTCCTTTTGATTGAGTAGCAATTCTACCCGGTACAAGATTGTCTATACGTTCTAATTGTTCATTGGAAAATCCTAATTGTTGTAAAGTTGTCATTGATTTCATCCTTTTCAGTTAATAAAAATACCCATGGCTTAGCCATGGGTACACTGAAAACGTCCGTTAAAGGGCGCACGTGTGCCATGGCTTCAGTGACAGAATCATATTCATAGTTGCCATTAGACATCACGCCCTTTCTTTTTCTTAAGTCTACATGAGAACACTTTACAATGTCAAACGCTTTCAAGTTGCACTTACTCTAACAACCCTCTAAACTGAAATTAACAACTAAAAGGGGGATCAACATGTATACGTCGAAAGATGCATTTATCAATGAATTTGAACGTGAGAGCCAATTGACACTGAACTGTCTTCGGGAACTGACGGATGAGTCACTTGCTCAGGCGGTCACAGAGAAGGACCGCACACTCGGTGAACTGGCATGGCATATTACACAGAGTCTGGGTGGTTTTGCATCATTATCCGGTGAATCTTATGAAGGTGCTGGGTTTAATGATGAAGCGGCACCAGAATCAGCACAGGAACTTGCAGACATTTATGAAAAAACATTTCAGAGCGTTCTCAGTTCATACAAGCAGACAGTGACCGATGATAATTTAACTGACGAAGTGGATTTCTTCGGTACACCGATGCCTAAAGGAGCACTGCTTCATACGGCTAACTTGCATCAAGTTCATCATCGCGGTCAGATGACAGTACTGATGCGTCAGGCGGAACTTCATGTCCCTTCACTCTATGGTCCATCACGTGACGATCAGTAAACACAAAAAGCTTCAGGCATCTGCCTGAAGCTTTTTTGCTGTTAGCTTGCCTCTATCCGTTGTTAAATAATATAACTATCATGGTAAAATAAACATATGCTGAAATATATCAATAGTGAGGATCCGCTCCTCAAGACCATCGCAAGTTTACATGAAAACATTCCATCTGAATATAAAGAGTGGCAGCCGGAAAGTATCGATAAAGTGCTCCGCTATGAATCCCTGAAACTTTTGCTTCAGCAAGGAGCAGATAAAGTGATGGTCATAGAAGGAAATGGTGAACTCATCGGCTTTATATGGTTCAAACTGACTGACCATACCCATATCAAATCGCTCTGGGTAGCACCAGAATATAGAGGACGGGGTTACGCTTCTATGCTCAAAGAAGAAGTAAAAGTGATCAGTAAGAAACACCATATGCCTTACATCTCAGGGACAGTCAACCCTGATAATCGCATCATGATCGCCATGAATCAGAAACTGGGCTATAATTGGAAAGGGAAAAATATGATATTGAAGTTATAGAGGTGGCCCATGATTAGAACGTTATATATTGATGAGTTAAATGAATTGAAAACATGTGAATCACCTTATCAGATGGAAGGAACGCCTAAATGGATGTGGGTCGATATGTCCGAGCCGACGATGCATGAAAATTTGCTGCTCAGTCAGTATTTTCATTTTCATCCTCTGTCGATTGAAGATGCGGTATCTGTCAGGCAGCGACCGAAATATAAAGAGTATGATGATTATTTGTTCTTCGTTTTCCACGCCATTGATCTGACGACGATGCTGCCTGAAGAAATAGATGTATTTATCAATAACAGCATAATTGTCACATATCACAAAGAGCATTCTGAAGAAGTGGATAAAGTATGGAATTCCGTTATTTATAAACGTGTCAATGAAAAGCTGACGACATCGGAGATTATGTATCGCACACTTGATGCGATTGTCGATAATTATTTCCCATTTGTTTATGAGCTTGAAGATAAAGTATTTTCTTTCGAAGATCGTCATTCAGTTGATATTTCAACAGAAGTGCTGATTGAGGAAACCTTCGACTTAAGAGAAGATCTGCTGATCATACGACGGACAGTTCTGCCTATGAAAGACCTTGTCTACAGATTGTTGGAAGGAAGAATTATGTCACTGTCGAAGAAGCAGAAGATCTTTCTGCATCATATTAATGATCACCTCGTCAAACAGGCGGAGATGATAGAATCTTCCCGGGAAATGACAGCAGATATTAGAGACAATTACATATCGCTCAACTCGTTTAAAATGAATAACATTATGAAAATATTAACGATATATTCTGTAATTTTCATGCCGCTGACGTTACTTGTCGGGATATACGGAATGAATTTTGATTTTATGCCGGAGCTTCATTGGAAGTATGGTTATTTAGCGGTTTGGGTTCTGATGCTCAGTATAATGTTTGGAATGATATATTATTTCAAGAAAAAGAAATGGTTTTAGCATAACAAGCTGTTTATTTTCGGCTGTCTATACAAATAAACGCCTTGGAAATTTAAAGATTTCCAAGGCATTTATTATTTAGGATACTAGTAATCTTCCTAGCATTTTCTATCGACTGTGCTGCAGTGGTACAATCCTTCCCACTCTTTGAACATAGGACCGCTGTCGCCCTCTACTGGATCAGTTTCTGGTATCATCACACTGCTGATCTGACTTTGAATTTTTGTAAGATCTTCATAAGATTTTAAAGTTTCAACCTCTTGTTCATTCGGATAAGCACCGACAATTTTAAAGTCATCTGACTGGCTTAACAGTTTGTGTCCATAACCTGCAGGAAGCAGTAGGACATCTCCTGCTTTCACTTTAAGCGTTTGTCCATTCTCACCGCCGATCATTAATTCGGCGTCACCAGATTTGATTCCGAGTACTTCATGCGCATTAGGATGAAAGTGATGGTAATCGTATACACCGTTTTCCCAAATGCCGTGCCAGCCATTTTTCTTAAATGTTTCTGCAGGATCAGTGACTGATTGCGGATAGACAATGACCGGGTAAATAATATGATTCGGTGTAGAAGGAGAGACAGGAGCATGTATAATCTTATATGACATTAAAAAACCTCCGTTTATTGTATAATAAAAACTATTCCCTTATTGAGTATGTATTAATCTTATAGAATTTGTATCTATTATATGATTCAGAAAAAATGAGAGGTGCGTCATGGAAAACTTTATTGTCATTGTCAGTTTCATTGTAGCTGTGATTCTCTCAGCTATTATCCATCATTATTTTAATAAAATACCACTAGTCTTTATTCAGATAGGTATCGGTATGTTGATTTTTCTAACACCGATTCCCATTCATCTGGAGTTTGAGCCGGAACTTTTCCTAATCGGTATTATCGCACCGCTGCTTTTTCTTGAAGGAAATCATGTTTCCCGAATTAACTTGCTGAAATATTTAAGACCAGTCATCTTAATGGCAATAGGTCTTGTATTTACTACTGTAATTGGACTTGGCTATATTATTCAGTGGCTGCTGCCGGCTATTCCGTTTGCTGCTTGTTTCGCTTTAGCCGCAATTATATGTCCTACGGATGCTGTTGCGGTCCAGGCGATTGCCAAAGGACGTAAACTGCCGAAAGGACTCATGACTATTCTCGGCGGAGAATCACTGTTGAATGATGCAGCAGGGATTTTAAGTTTCAATATTGCCCTTATCGCACTGACAACTGGACAGTTCAGCGCACAGGATGCTGTCATGCAGTTTATCACTACGACTATCGGAGGTCTGGTAATTGGGGCTATTATCGGAACAGCATTCGTGCAGGCACGTATGTGGCTCATCAGAACTGGTTTTTATAATGAATTTGTCTTTATTTTAATACAGTTGCTGACACCGTTCGTTATATACATGGTCGCAGAATCTTTCCACGTTTCAGGAGTCATTGCAGCAGTGATTGGTGGTCTGATTCACGGCATAGAACGCGATAGAATCAGCCAGGCAACCACACGGCTGCAGCTGGGCTATGACAATACATGGGGGCTGCTGTCCACCGTGATGAATGGCTTTGTCTTTACTATGCTAGGGTATATTATCCCGGAAGTAACAATGCACATGGTTAATACTGAATCAAGACATCTAGGTGAAATCACATTTTATACTTTTTTGATTGCACTTCTTGTGTATCTTTTTAGATTTGTCTGGGTCTTTATTTTGTATGATAAGTTTTTCATTCCAGTCAGTAGATTTGAAAGAATTTTGAATAACGAATCAGTGTCGACATCTGAGAAACGACCATCAAGATTTAAATACTCACTAATCGCAACGGTGTGCGGCGTTCATGGGACGATATCAATGGCTATTGCTTTGACGCTTCCAACTACTATCGTTAATCATCAGTCTTTTGCTACAAGAGACGATATGTTGTTTATCGCTGCCGGGGTCGTTATTATCAGTTTGATTGTTGCACAAATTAGTTTGCCGCTGCTAACAAGCTCTGAAGAAAGAATCAATATATCAAAGCTGTCATTCAGAGAAGCAAGAATGATGATGAAAGAGCAGGGACTTACTTATATTCACCGTAATACTGTCCTCGAAAACAGTGTTATAGCAAGTAATCTGACTCGTCAGTATGCGACTCAGATTAATTTCTTCAAGGAAGTAGATGACAACGAACAGAGCTTAAGAGAACTGTCCAGATTACAGGCGATTGCTATGAATACTGAGACGGAAACTCTGGATGAACTGATTCAGACAGGTAAAATCACCGAAAGCACATTTAACAATTATGTAATTTACGTAGAGCGAACAAGAAACTTTGCATCTTCCAGCTTTTTAGCGAAGTTATCCTTTATATTCAAAATGAGAAAGAGAAGAGCAAACTTTATAAATCAAATTAATGCAGCGAGTTCTTTATCATTTCAGAATAACTTACTTGAACTAGAAAAAGTTGCAAGAGTCGTTCATCATAAAATAGTTGAGCGGCTATCTAAGGAAATGGTAAGAAGCAATAAAATTGAGGTTGCAATGGTGTCAGACAGTTATTTAAATCGAATCAGTCAGCTTAATAGAAATGCTATGACTGAAGGTATTGATAACAATGAAACATTATTTGCACTCGACGTTTTGAATGTGGAGCGAGACTATGTTTACCAGTTAGCGCAAGCAGAAAAAATTTCACCGGAAGTAGCGGTTGAGCTTAGACAGTCAATTAATTATGATGAGATGGCTCTGTTAAGTTCACATGAACATTAATGAATTATTAGTTGAATGAAACCTTCTATGATAAAATTAAATTAAAGTAAGAGAAGGTGGAGAATTACAGTGAAACGACTTATAATCAGTGTAGTTACGGCGTCTATTGCGCTGACGGCTTGTGGTAGCAATGAAGACGAAAAATTAACTCAGGACATTAAAGCACTGGAGAAAGAAAAAGCTGCGACTCAAAAAAAATATGACACTCTTAAAAAAGAGAATCAAAAAAAAGATAAAGAAATAAAAGCTAAAGAAAAAGAACTGGCACAAATTAAAAAAGACAAAGAAGAAGCACTGAAAAAACAAATAGCTGAAGAAGAAAAACAAAAAGAAGAAGCGGCTAAAAAGCAGGCTGAACTCAAGAAAAAAGAAGCTGAAAAAGTAAAAGCCAACTCGGCCGTTAAATCCTTGATGCCTAATACGATAGAAGCATCCACAAATGGCAAAGCAAAACTAGTGATGAAACAAGATGATGTTCCTCTAGTACTTGAAGATAGTGGAATGAAAGTTGAAGTCGGACAGCTCCAGATTTTCAGCGTCACTAATATGCCGGAAGGTCAGGTACTGCTATTTGATGGTGCGACAGATGGTTTTGTCATTATGTATCAGGTTACTACTGAGAACACATCTGACCAGACTCTTTATTATAACAACAACACTAAATTTACTGCGGGAGATCATACTAAATTCTCCGACTTTGCCTCATTTATCCCGAGTGACTACCAGGAAATGAGTATGAAGAAAAGTCAGACTAATTTCAATGAGTACATGCCTCATGAAAAGACGACAAGCTACAAATCGATCGCCATTTCCAGCACAGATTATGAAATGCTTAAAAAAGGCAGGGCAACGCTTGTGATACAAGGTGGAATCTCTACTGATAAAACATTTAACAATAAAACAGAAAAGACTTCAGATACGTATTCCTTCAAATAAATGTTTGTGTAATTTGGAGTTTGGGAATTTATAGAGAAACTTGTTGAGAAGAGGTAGATGGCAATGAATGAAGAAAAATTTGTACTAATTGAAAACCAATCGATGACATTGAATGAACTGGCACGTGAGCTTGAATCTATTACGGGTTATACTGTGAAAGACAGTTTCGGCGATGTGAACAGGATTGTAGCGCAGAAGCCTAACTTTGATGACGATTTTGAAAGTTTTCTTGTGACATATGAATTTCATGAATCAGACGATATTGTAGATGCAACAATCACTACACCTCGTGATGAAAATGTAAATTTGAAGACAGAAGCTGTTAAATTACGACTGCTTTCTTATAAATCAAGATAATAAATGTTTTAACACTTTAATTAAACATGATTATTTGTTTAATTAAAGTGTTAATTTTTTATTATACTCAATGGAGAATTATTATGAAAAAATTATTGCTGATGGCGGTGCTGCTAGTTACCGGAGGCTGCAGCGAAGAACGACAATCATTTAATGAATCACCTTCTGTTTTATTTGATACAGCTCATGGTGAAACAGCAGGAGAAGCGGACTGGGTCATCGATGGTGCTTTTTCTGACTTTGCTGCTGCTTTGAAGAAATCCGGGTATGATCTGAAACAGTCGAAGGTCGATGACAGAATAACATATGACTCACTGAAATCATATGAAATGTTTGTACTGGCTGAACCGAATATCCCTCTCAAAGAAAGCGAGCAGACGGCTCTTAAACAATATGCAGAAAATGGCGGCAGTATACTGTTCATCAGCGATCATTATAACGCTGACCGCAATATGAACCGTTTTGATGCATCTGAAGTACTCAATGGATACCGGAGAGGTGCATATGGTGATCCAGCAAAAGGCATGACAGACAGTGAACGGAACTCAGCAATGATGGCTGACATCTCCTCGAGTGATTTCTTAAGCGATACGTTCGGCGTGAGATTCCGTTATAACGCAATTGATGATGTGACAATGACGACGATGAAAGATGCTTTTAATATCACTAAAAATGTTCATAAAGTCACAATGCATGCAGGTTCAACAGTAGCAATAACTAATCCAGCGCAAGCTCAGGGACTTGTTTATCTTCCTGAACTGACGAACCGCGATCGCTGGAATCATGCTGTCGATCAAGGCGTTTATAACGGGGGTGGTGAAGATGAAGGACCATTCATTGCCATCAGTAAAGCAGGAAAAGGAAAAGCAGCCTTCATCGGTGATTCTTCTATTATTGAAGATGCAACACCGAAATATGTACGTGAAGATAACGGGAGAGAAAAGACGACTTACGATGGGTTTAAGGAGTCTGATCACGAAAAACTTCTCATGAATCTTGCAAAGTGGTTGACGACTCAGGAAGATTACACAACATTTGAGCATAATGATAATAAGAAAACACCACTGCTCAAGATGGAAGAACCTGCTCATTCCACTGAACCGAAGAAGGAACCATGGGCAAATCCTGGCGCAGGCTATTTATGGTACGACCGCAACACTTTTGCCGAAGGAAGTTACGGTGCATCACAACAAGAGAGAGCGAACAGTACATCATCAAATAATATTCAAATATTAAGTCCCTCTGTTGCTGCGCCAAAAGAAAATATTCAGATTAAAGTCAGAACAGATAAAGCTGTTCCTACTAAAATCGCAATCGTCATGAAAAATAATCAGCACGTCGGTTTATTTAATGGACGTCCGCCAGGCGAGTCAAACGCTTATACTCCAAAACATTATGATCAATACTACGAATGTTATTTCAATGGCCGTATTGCAAGAGAAGCAGAAGGACAACTGACAATTCAAGTGATCCAGAATAATAAGATTACCGCTACAAAAACGCTGAATCTTGAATAGGAGCATATCATATGAAAAAAATAATAATAGCAGCGCTGTTATTTTCTCCGTTTACTATGTATATCGCCCATGCAGAAAGCGATTACAGCAATACGAAGACGAACGGCGAAAAAGTTCAGTTTGAAAACAGCGAAAAGGTTAAAATAAACGCACCTGTCATATCTGCTAATGAATTTTCGCGTTCGACTTCCATCCCTGAATTTAAACCAAGAAAATACAGGGGTAAAGTAAGAAATGAACATGTTCTAGTAGTACTCATGGATTTTTCAGATAGTAAACAATCGACTTTAACGAAAAATGATACTCATAACTATTATGACAATTATACGAAGTCCTATTACAATCAACTATTTTTTGGAAATACGTACACTGCCCCTGATAAAAAATCATATAACACACTAAAGTCTTACTATCAACAAGCATCGGGAAATAGCTTGAATATTAAAGGACAGGTGACAGGATGGTACCGGGCAAAAAAACCTTTAAAATATTATGGATCCGGTGAAGATAAAAATGTCGGTGAATTAATAATGGAAGCGGCAGAAAAAGCGGCAAAAGACCCAAAAGTAAAGATGACTGATTATGATCGATACGATTATTATGATCTGGATAAAGACGGCAATATATATGAGCCGGACGGTCTTATTGATAAACTGGTCGTTATTTTTAGTGGTGTCGGCGAAAGTGAAGGCGGCGGTAAGCTGGGCAGCTGGTCAATCTGGGAACATGTCAGTGAAGTTCCGTTTACAGATCGTGGTAATCCTAAAACTATTATTGGTACCAAAAGTAAATATTCAAGTTTTTACAAAAAACGTTTAGCTGTTGCTGAATATGGTGTAATGGCAGAAGATAGTACAGTCGGTACGCTTGCCCACGAGTTTGGCCATATGTTAGGTCTCATAGATGAATACGATGTTTCTCCGAGTTCGGTCGATCATGCAGGAGAACCTGTCCGTTACTGGTCTTTGATGAGCTACGGAGCTGATGCCGGAAAAATTCACGGGACCATGCCTGTTGGTATGAGTCCTCTTGCTAAGTCGGATTTACAGCAGCTATACGGCGGAAACTGGACGCTTGGTACAGAAATCAATTACCGGTCTATTGATTCAGCAGGCAAAGAATTTTTACTTGATCAAGCAGGAATCAAAGGGTCAAACAATGATGTGATTAAAGTCAATCTGCCGCCTGTAAAAAAAGTTCGTGCAGGAAAAGTTAAGCGCTATAATCAATATTATCTACTTGAATGGCGTAACCATAATGGTCTGGATAAAGGACTGGGTTCAATCTATGATCCGTTCGGTCGCAATAAATATGGCAAAGGTCTTATCATATGGTATGTCAATGAATCTTATGAAGATAATGGTAATCTAAAAAACCATCCAGGGAAAAGCCTCCTCGGTGTAGTGGATGCTAATCAAAAACCGATTGTTGCTAAGGGCGGGTATAGTCCAGTCACGGATACTCAAATATATGATGCAGCATTTAACACGCGGGATTATGGCAACTATAATTCAAGTGCAGATTACTATTTTAAGAAACCTTCAACAAAGCCCGTTACAACGTTTAAAGACAGCAATTATACTCAGCAGTCATTGAATCAATTAACGCTTCGTGAAGCCGGCAGAGTGTTACCTCAGCTAGGTCTTAAAATTAAAGTAGTTGATCAGAATAATGAGGCTACAGTCGCTAAAATCAAAATCTATAGATAAGTCGTATGCATATCATTATTTATGATGATGTGCATATTTTTGATGAATAAATATACTACTTTAAACATTTCTGTAACATAATATTAATATCAGAAAATTCAAATAGTTATTTACATTTCTCATCATTCTCTACATAATATATATAAGTAAGTCAATATTCTATGATATCGGGGGAAGATGAATGAAGAAAAAAGCGGTAGTGTCATCATTACTTGCATTAAGCTTAGGGGTGTCGGGTCTTGGGTTAACAAGCGGTGCTGCTTATGCAGATGAAGCGTTAAAAGAAAATACAAAACAGCATTATACAGGTGCAAATTTTGACAGCGTCATCGCTAACGAAGAGCGCCTGATTAAAATGTTAAAAGACGAAGGTGTCATCAGTAAAGATGCATCTCGTTCAGAAGCTGAAAAAGCAGTTTCAGCATATTTAAAAGCCAGACATAACAATACTGAAACTAAAGTGAAGAACGAAGGTAAGTTCATTAAGAAATATAAAGAAGTGAACGAGAAAAATAGTAATGGTAAACGCAGCAAGTATACAAAAGGCAAAGGCAATAAAAAGGGTCATGCTAAAAACTTGAAACCTGTTGTGGAAGAAAACTATACAGGTGAAAAACGTACTGATAAAGTGCTAATTTTAGCAATTGATTTCCCGGATTATCAGAACTCTACAATTACTAAAGAAGAAACAGATATGTTTTATGAAGATTATCCAATGAGTCACTTCCAGAACATGGTCTTTGGGGAGAATGGCTACAAAGGACCGAACGGCGAGAACTTGATCAGTATGAAACAGTTCTACCAGAATCAATCTGGCGGCAGCTATGATGTCGACGGACAAGTTCACGGCTGGTACAAAGCAAAACATGAAGCAAAATACTATGGCGGAAATTACCCGACTGTTGATGATAGTGATGGCAGACCGAAAGAGTTAGTTAAAGAAGCACTTGAACAAGCGGCAAAAGATCCAAATCTTAACCTTGCTGATTATGATCAGTGGGACCGCTATGACTTAGACGGTGATGGTGTACTGAATGAGAAAGATGGTATCGTCGATCACGTTATGATTATCCATGCATCTCCTGGTGAAGAAGCAGGCGGTGGTAAATTAGGTCCTGATGCGATCTGGTCGCATAGATGGAGTCTGAACTTCACGAATACAGGCGAACCATATACGATTCCTGGAACAGCATCTGGTCAGAAACAGTTCGGTGGAAAACTCGCTGTCATCGATTATACAATTCAACCTGAAGATGGAGCTGCCGGTGTATTCTCACATGAATACGGTCATGACCTAGGATTGCCGGATGAATATGATACTATTTACTCTGGTAAAGGTGAACCAGTATCATTCTGGTCTATTATGTCAAGCGGAAGCTGGGCTGGTAAAATTCCAGGAACAGAACCAACTGGATTCGATGCTTACATGAAAGAACAGCTTCAGGATATGCATGGTGGTAACTGGCAGACAGGTACTGAAATTAATGCAGATGAAGTGACTTCAACACCTGAAGAATTCTTATTAGATGAAGCGACAACTAAAGGAACTAATAACGATGCAATTCGTGTTAATCTACCTGATAAAGTAACAGATGTTGTAAAACCGGCTGAAGGCGAAAAAGCTTACTTCAGTGGTGCTGGGGATGACTTAACAAATTCTGCAGCAGCAACTGTTGACTTAACTGGTAAAACATCTGCTGACTTTACGTTCAAAGCTTGGTATGACATTGAAAAAGGTTATGACTACGCATATGTTCAAGCATCAACAGATGGCAAAACATGGACAAACTTAGCAGGTAACATTACAAATAATGATGATCCTGATGGTTCAGGTGCTAATGCAGGTAACGGTATCGATGGACAAAGTAACGGCTGGGTAGATGCAAAGTTCAACCTCGATGCCTACGCAGGTAAAAAAGTACAGTTACGCTACTTATATGTAACAGATGGCGGCTATACTGCTCCTGGTTTCTATGCAGATGATATTAAAGTGACAGCAGACGGCGCTGAAGTATTCGCTGATAACGCTGAAGGAGATGCGAAGTTCGAATTAAATGGATTCTCATTAAGCGATGGCAAGAAATATAGTAAGAACTATTACTTATTACAATGGAGAAGTCATAATAAAGTAGACGAAGGACTTGCTCATATTCCTAGAGGCGGTACATTAATGAGCTTCAATACTGGATTGAACGTATACTATGTAGACAACAGCTATACAGATAATCATGTAGGTAAACATCCTGGCTACGGCTTCATTGGAATCGTTGATGCAGATCAGAACGCTCTTAAATGGGAAGGAACAACTCCTTCAGTAGCATCTACTCAGTATCAAGTACGCGATGCTGCATTCAGCTTGACACCACAAGATCCACTCAGCTTAAAACTTGCTGATGGTTCAACGTTAGTAGATAAAAATTTAAAAGCTAACCCATTGTTTGATGACTCTAAAGATTACTCTAACCCAGAACAGCCTCATGCTGGTAAAATCTTACCTAATACAGGCTTGAAAGTTCAAGTAGTTGGTGAATCTAAAGATAAATCAACTGGGAAAATTGTAGTCTACAAGTAAAAGAAAGTTATAAAAACTAAATATTATAGCTCTGGATGCTTTTTTCTACCACACCGCATTGTGTTGGTCGAAAAAAGTTACCAGGGCTTTTTTAGCTTTTGCAGGAGTTGCTTTTTGCTATAATGATAAAAAGGGGTGGGATGGATGATCTATATTGAAACAGAGCGATTGAAGCTGAGAGATTTTAAGATGGATGATCTGCAGAAGTTCAAGGAGATGAACGTCGATCCGGATGTAAGAAAATATTTTCCTGATATCATGAGTTTCAAACGTTCTGAAATGGCTTTCAGGCAGATGCAGAAAGAAATTGATACAACTGGCCTTGGATTGTATGCTGTTGAAGAAAAATCGGGAGGTCAGTTTATCGGATTTATTGGCGTACAGTATATGGAAGCCACCCGTCTCTATAACCTTGACATCATGCCATGTTACGAAATCGGCTGGCGTCTCGTTAAATCAGCCTGGGGTAAAGGTTATGCAACAGAAGGGGCTGAGGCAGTACTAGGATATGTGAGACCAAGAGTAAAACTGCCCATCTACAGCTTTACCAGTATTCAAAATCAACCGAGTATGAATGTGATGGAAAAAATAGGACTTAAAAGGATAAAGACATTCAAACATCCATTGATCGATTCACGCCATCCAATGAACTTACAAGTTCTATATAAGGATGTGAAAGAGTGATATTGATCAGCAGCTGCTTAATTGGTGAGGAAGTAAGGTATGATGGCAGACACCAGTTGAATCCGACATTAAAAGCGCTTGTTGATAAAGGGAAAGCAACCGCTGCTTGTCCTGAGTTAATGGGTGGACTGCTGATACCTCGAGAACCAGCCGAAATCATCGGAGGAAGTGGAGTAGATGTATGGAATAATACAGCTAGAGTGGTAACGTGTTCCGGTAAAGATGTTACAGAACAATATAAGATGGGTGCTAAACGGTTTCTAGAAATTTGTGAAAGCCAAAATGTTAAAACAGTTATTCTGAAAGATAATAGCCCAAGTTGTGGATCAGATGCAATATATGACGGTACATTTTCCGGCGAAAAGCTTAATGCGCCAGGTGTAACAACAGCACTGCTGATGGCTCATGGTATACAAATATTTAATGAGAGAAATTTTTTAAACCAAACGTTATGATCCTTAATTAAGAATCGTAACGTTTGGTTGGAACATGTTTATAGTGATTCATTTCATTGATTAGTTCTCTAGGATGGTCATTAAAGAGAGCAATATTCAGCTGGTGGCTGTCAATAAAACCTTGCTTACTTATGTCACTCAGCATGAGTCTTAAAGAATCATAAAAACCAGCTGTATTTAACACTCCGATAGGTTTACGATGCAGGCCGATCTGAGCCCAGGTGAAAACTTCAAAAAATTCTTCCAGAGTACCGGCACCACCTGGCATCATAATGAAACCATCAGCCATATCAGCCATCATTTTTTTACGTTCATGCATCGTTTCAACGATATGTAACTGTGTAATTCCGGTATGAGCTATTTCTCTGCTATGTAGAAATTCAGGAATTACACCGATAACTTCACCGCCATGCGTTAGAACGCTGTCTGCGATAATACCCATCAGACCGACTTTTCCCCCTCCGTAAACTAGAGTAATCCCTTGAGAGGCAAGATATTCGCCAAGGCGTTCGGCATTTTTCTCATAAACTGGGGCACCAGTGCGTGAACCACAAAATACAGCGACTGTTTTCATAAAAACCTTCCTTTTGTATGATATGATATGACTATTGAAATGAGGTGTTACAATGCTAAGAATTATGCAGGTTGATTCTTCAATGGAAATTACGTTTGACGATTACAGGTTATCTTTCAAGCAGATGTTCTTTGCTGGTCATCCGCGCTATATCATTAATCGAAAACGCTCGAGTTACTTTCCTTTCATTATCTTGAAAGATGATGAAATTATCGGTGCATTTGCACTGGAGAGAGGAACAATTTTATTACGGATGAATGCCCCTCGAACTGCCATTTATCTCAGAGGACTATCGATTGACAGCAGACATCAGGGAAAAGGATATTTCAAACAAGTGCTTAAACTGATAGAACAATATATAAGAGAACAGGATAATGATATCACTACGTTGTACTTAATGGTCAATGTCAACAATGACCATGCTTATTACGCCTTTATCAAATCCGGCTTTAAGGATAAACAGATGATAGTAAAACAAGGTTTCTCTTCTCTTAAAGTGCTTGCTAAAACATTATCATCGCTGTGACTCAATCATCGACTGCAATATATTTTTAAACGTCTTCTTATTCTCTGCAGTGAATTTGCCTGGTCCTTTTGTTCTTATACCAGCTTGTCTCATCTGACTGGACTGGTGACGAATCATCAGTAGTTGATTAATATTGTCAGGGGTATAGAGATAACCGTTATGGTGCATGACGGTCACGTTTTTGTTCAGCAGCAGACTTGCCAGCCCGTAGTCCTGAGTAATGACAATATCATCTGGAACCGACAGCTGAACAATTTTGTAGTCGGCACTGTCGGCGCCTTCATCTACGTAATAAATTTTGACGAAATCCGGATAGACATAATGAGAAAAATGATTGAAGTTCTTTACAAGGAGAACTTCAATCATTTTTTGCTGTGCGACGTCTATCACTTCATCAATGACTGGCGAAGCATCGGCATCGACAATTATTCGCTGGATCACTGCTTAATATTTTCCGCGTCTTCTTATTTGCTCAGCCATCTGTAATCGATGTTTGTCAAATAATGGTTCATGTCTTTCTTCCTCATATTCATGAGAGAGAACGCGGTCATTTATATAGTCATTCACATCGTGAAAAGCTTGATCTGTCATCTGCTGTTTAACGACTTGCTGATGAACAAACTGTGTCGCTTGTTTATTGCCGAGTGGCATTTTCTTTTCTCGCTTTTCTGCTGCTTTCATAACTTTTACCATTTCTTTCTGACGCTGTTTATTCGCTTTTTCTTCTTCAACATGGCGTTTTTCGATACTTTTCGCAAGTTTCTGGTTCATTTTTTCTTCATGCTTAATTTTCTTCTTCTCTGCATATTCATGTTCGAACGTCACTTTCTTTTCCTGCAGATCATGTGTAGTCTGAGAAATAAATGAAGCAGTCTTTACAGTTTTATCTTTAGCATTAACTGCCTTATCAGATACTTTATGACCAGCTGATACAGCTTTATCTTTAGTAATCACTACAAGATCTTTTGAAGTGGATAAAGTATGCATCGTTCTGTTGCGCATTCTGATATAGTCATGATTCTGTTTCAGACGATGACGTTCTTTAATGAGTGGAACGAGAATAACGGCTCCAACATTGACAGCTGTCTTAATTTTCTGGTTCATGATAATCTCTCCTTGTGATGAAACTGAATACTTTGTTCCTACCCTCATTATAAACACAATAAACGGTCCCGCATAGCACAGGACCGCTCTTAATAACGCATATTGCTGACAATTTTCCGGGTGATATGCATCAATGTAGTATATTCTCTTGGAGTAAGACTTGAAAAAGCGAGAACTTCTTCAGGAATGTGATTCAACTGTATAATCAGTTCATGTCCTTCATCTGTCAACCGCATCTGGACAATTCTTTCGTCCTGCTTCATTCGTTCACGTTCAATCAAACCACGGGCTTCCATCTTCTTGATAATAGGCGTAATAGTTCCCGACTGAAATGCAAGTTTTTCTCCAAGCTGGAGAACCGGAGTAGGACCAGATTCAAGCAGTACCATTAAGACAAGATAATGCTGATAACTCAGATTGTATGGTTTCAGTTTAATTCTGTTGTAATATTTTATAACTTCTCGCTGGACAAGATATAGGCGGTAAGCAACACTGGATTCTTTTGTCATATTTACTCCTTTATGTATTTTTGCATTTAAAATAATATTTTAATAATAACATGCAGAAGAATGAAGATAAAGCTATATTACTGTAATACATTAAAAAGTTAAAATATTTTACTATTTTATACAAAAATGGAGCAACAAAATAACACAGTACTATCAAGAAATATGATAGTACTGTGTTATTGGTTATATATGTCTGCCGATACCGAAACCAAAATAAAGGATTGCGATAATAGCAACAAGTACAAGACGATATATGGCAAAAGGAATTAGCTTGATTCGCCCAATCAGTTCAAGGAACAAACGGATAGATAATAACCCGAAGATAAATGCAGCAATAAAGCCGACAATGTAAAACCAGATCGTGTCGCTGGTTATATACTGATAGTTGCTGAGCAGACTTTTAGCACTCGCCGCCGCCATGATAGGTACCGCCATAATAAATGTGAAATCTGAGGCACCTTTATGACTCATCTTAGTTAACACTCCGGCGGAAATAGTAGAGCCTGATCGCGAGAAACCCGGCCATAACGCAAGAACTTGTGTCAGCCCGATGATAAGTGCCTGTTTATGAGTAATGCCATCAACAGAAATCGGGTTCTTGACCTTTCTTGCATATAAATCTGCAACGATCATCAGGACTGCTCCTAGAGCGAGTCCGACTAAAACTGTCGGAACTGAAAATAAATGCTCATCAATGAAGTCATCGAATAACAAACCTGCAATTCCTGCAGGCAAAAGCCCGATAAAGACATGAGATAATTTAAGGCGATGCTCGCTTTTCGCATTTTTAACGCTCAGCATTTCGATAAATCGATGTCTGAAAATCCAGGCAGCTGCAAATATGGAACCGAGCTGAATGACAATCTTGAAAGTATTGGCAGACTCTTTGGAACCTAATACTTCACTAGAGTGTAACCACATATCATCTACTAAAATTTGATGCCCTGTTGAAGAGATCGGAGCAAATTCTGTCAAACCTTCAACGACTCCCAGAATAAATGCTTTGATTAATTCAAATAATTCCATCAAGTAACCACCTTTTTTTATGAACTGAATACTTTCAAAAGTATATCACAATGAATGAGTTTTCTCCCCTAAAATATACAATCATATTCCTTTAGTTTTAATACAAAACCTTTATAATACTAGGTAGGATGTGATAATGTGAAATACTTAACAAAGTTATCTGGACGTTATATTTATTTGCACTGTTTGATGATTATTTCGGCAATTCTATTGTCAGTTGTGATTATTCTGCAAAGTATGCAGATTGGCAAAATTATCGATAGTGTTCTTTTAAAACATCATATAAATTTTGAATTTGTCATAGTAACAGTTCTCCTTATACTTATTGCACGAAGTGTTCTTCAAACATTACTGAAAACATTTGGCGTGACATTAAGTGGAAAAATTAAGTCACTGCTGCGAAAAACATTGATCAACAGTAAAAAAAGTACAGCTGAGTCGTTAAATTTAGCGACAGAAGGAATAGAAGGCATAGATAGTTTTTACGGCGATTATTTGCCGCAGGTTTATCGTTCTACTTTCATTCCTCTGGCGATCATGATATTTTTGATGTTCTTTCATCGTAATGCAGCATACATTATGCTCATAACGGCACCTTTTATCCCTATCTTTTATATTATTATTGGCATCAATACATCGAAGAAAGCCACTGAACAGATGACTGCTTTGAATCAGTTTTCTGCCTATTTCCTTGATGCCATAAGGGGAATTGTCACCATAAAGTTATTCAACTATGAATCAAACGTCAAACAAGCTATTCATAATAAATCTCAGGCATTTAAAGAGAAAACGCTCATTATATTAAGAACAGCTTTTTTGTCCACATTGATGCTTGAATTCATCTCAATGCTGTCAATTGGAATTATTGCACTTGAAATCGGTCTTGGATTGATTGTCTTCCACACTATTTCATTTTATACAGCTGTAGTGACGTTGATGCTTGCGCCAGAATTTTATAATTCACTTAAAGATCTAGGCATGGCATTTCATACCGGCAAACAATCAGAGGGTTATGCAGAACTACTGAATTATGAAAAGCCGGAAACGATTATAAGAACTGCGGAACAAAGAACAACGATTGCCGGCAATTTCAAAGTAGACTATAAACATTTTGCTATGTCGGTAGATGAAGAATTTGAGTTGAAGGAAATGGTCATTTTCGGACCGAGTGGCGCTGGGAAATCAACGTTTGCTAAAGTCATTGCAGGTGTCATTGAAGAAGGGCATGGTTATATAAATCTGCCCGAAGACTGTGTAAATAATATCGCCTATATGGCTCAGCAGCCGTTTGTCATGAGTGAATCGATCATCAATAATATAACGATGTTCAATGAGCATTCATTCGACGAGATTGTTGCTGCTGCTAAATCTGTTAATATGCACGACCGTATTATGGCATTCACGGAAGGCTATGAAACAAAGATCGGCGCTGGCGGAGAACAGTTATCCGGCGGAGAAACACATCGATTGATGTTAATGAGAATACTGTTGAACCCCGCTAAAGTGATTATTTTTGATGAACCGACTGCGATGCTCGATCATGAGACTGAACAGCTGATTAAAAAGGCCATTGAACAGCTGAAGAAGACATCGACGATATGGACAATCGCTCATCAAAGAGAAACGATTAAAAATGCACCCTATTTGTTGTTAATCAATGACGGAATGCTTGTTAAAGGAACACATGAAACGATGCAAGTCCAGCCATTCTATAAGGCGGTGTTAGCATGAGAATCATCAATAAAGAAACAAGACGTGCTTTAACGATTGCTATAATTATCGGCACAATTGGAGGACTGACTGCAATCGGGATGTTCAGTCTCAGCGGATTGATGCTGTCAAGAAGCGCTTTTAAGGTACCGCTCTATACGCTGACAATACTTGTTGCAACGATTAAATTGTTTGGAGTACTTAGAGCATTTGCCCGTTATTTTGAAAGACTGATCAGTCATGAAGCAACGTTTACGATGCTGAAAGATATTAGAGTTGAGACATTCGATCGGTTAATCAGTGACTTTGTTAATCTTCATTCTAAATGGCAGCTGTCGACGCTGCTTGAACGGACGGTTAACGATATCGAAAAACTTCAGAATATACTGCTCAGAGTCATCTATCCGCCGGTTGTCGCAATGCTGACTACTGTTGTGGTCTGTGTGATTTATTCATTTTACAGTGTAGAGTCAGTGGTTGTTATCATAATTGCAATGACCATTATTTTAGGTATCCTGCCGTTTATATTCAGCAGTTTTATGGCTCGATTGACGAAACTGACACAGCATACCCGTTCAGCTTTTATGAAACGATTGACTGATTATCAGCTCGGTCGTGAAGATATCAATGTATTTGATCAGCGTGGTCATTATGTAAAAATGCTCAATCAATCACAGGAACATTATGAAGCATCACTTATGAAGGAAAAACGTATGAATATTACCTATGACTTTTTGCTCAATTTGATAAGCATGCTTGCTATATGGGGTGTACTGTATGTAGTAGCAGACAGCTCAAATGTAATAATGTATGCAAGTATCGTCATGGTAACTATTACGCTGTTTGAACTTGCTATTCCGATGACTAACTTTCCTTTCTATCATCAGGAAACTAAGCAGGCTCTTGCTCATATAGAATCATTGTCTGCTGGCAGCGACCAGCAGGGTGATGTTTTGACTCAAATTTTCCCTGTTGAACTGAATGATGTCAGATTCACATACAATGATCAGCAGCGACCGACACTTAACAATATTACGATGAGAATAATTCAAGGTCAGAAAATAGGAATTATCGGCGGCAGCGGTTCCGGGAAAACGACATTGCTGCATTTAATTGCCGGACTGTATGAAAGCGAGCAGACGGTTGCTGGTAAATCAATGAGTAGTATTGACCGCGAAGCATATTTTAAACAGCTAAATGTTATGCAGCAGCATAATCATTTTTTCCAGGGAACTATCCAGGAGAACTTATTCAGTGATGATAGAGCAGAGATAGAAAGCTATCTGAATCACTTTAATCTGCCTTTTCATGCTGATACTGAAATCAATGAATTTGGTGCTCAGTTATCAGGCGGCGAGCGCAGACGACTTCATTTTATCAGATTACTGATGAGACGAAGTCCACTATGGCTTTTAGATGAACCGTTCAATGGAGTGGATGTTCACAATAGAAATTTAATGCTCTCTACTTTATTACATTTAGATGCGGCTGTCATATTAATTAGCCATGAAGTGGAACTGCTCAAGGATTTTGATATAATTTATGTGATACATGAAGGTCGGTTAACAGCTGCTGGATCGTATGACGAAGTGATGAACAATCCTCTAATTTCTGAACGGTTCAGTCGTGTAAAAGAGTTGATGGTATAGAAATATTATTATTCATTGCAAATAAAATATGATATGATGAAAAAAATAATGGGGGTATATAATGGAAAAACTTGCATGGTTAGTTGACACAGCAGCAGGCTTTACAGATGAAGAGATTGAACGACATCCTTTATTTATTGTACCAATGGGTGTCATTTTAAATGGTACACATTATGTTGATCAGGAGGAACTTTCGACTCAACGTTTCTATGAATTACTTAATAAGCATGGTGAAGGCGCGAAAACAACACAGCCTAATTTTCAGTCAATGCTTGAAACGTATGAAGCTATTAAGCAGGATGGGTACGACTCAGTTATTGCAGTTCATCCTTCAGGCGAACTCACAGGGTCTTTTCAGAATTCGGTAGCGGCAAGCAGTGAAGTGGATATTAAATCTACTGTCATCGATTCAAGAATCGGAGCATTTCCTTATAAACAGATGGTTGTCGAAGGTATGAAGGCAGCTGAAGCAGGAAAATCATTTGATGAGATTGTTGAACTGGTTAAGACATTTCCTGAAAAAGGTCAACTGCTGCTGCAACCGAAAAGTCTGCATCAGCTGAGAAGAAGCGGGCGTTTAACTGCCTCTCAAAGTTTTCTTGCGGGACTACTTAATATTCAGCTCGTATTACATTTTGAAGACGGCAAAGTCATGCCGCTTGAAAAGGTAAGAACAAAGAAAAAAGTAATGGAACGAATGCTTGCAGTAGTCGATGAGAATATAGCAGAACATCAGCTGACCGAAATCTCTGTAATGCATGCAGGAGACATCGAAGAAGCAAGAAAATATATGGAAGCTATTAAAGAAAGGCATCCTGCACTGACGATTTATGAAGAACCTCTTGTACCTGTTGCTGGTGTTCATACGGGTTATGGGACAGTAGGAATAGGCTGGTTAAGCGTAAAAAAATAAACCCTGGCATAAAGCCCGGGTTTAATTTTTTGCATTCGTCATATTATTGATTAATTTATCTAGTAACGCTTTTAAATCGGAGAACTCGTTATCTGTCAGGTCTGCCGCTTCCTGCACGACTTCTGTACAGTCTTCAAGATCTTTCTGCATAGATTTGCTCTTATCTGTCAAGTAAATAAATACTTCACGCTGGTCAAGCTCTGAACGTTCCCGTTTAATTAAGTTATTTGATTCCATACGTTTTAACAGGGGAGATACAGTGCCTGTATCAAGGGCAAGCTCTGTAACAAGTGTTTTAACATTAACAGGTGAAGACTCCCATAGTATGGATAATACGAGATACTGAGGATAAGTAAGATTATGTTTTTTAAAGATTTTGTTCGAAAAATAACGGTTCATCTGACGCTGTGCATTATATAGACTAAAACATAGTTGTTTATCAAGCTTTAAATTATTGGTCATTCATTTCCTCCGACTGAAAAAAGTATTTATTGATCATATATTGAATATGAGAATTTTGTATATTTGAATAATAATTTAACGGTGCAAAATATGTCACTAACATAACATATTACAAAGAAGTGGACATTTCAAGTAATAACGCATATAAAAATAGTCAAAGCTTAAATTTAATATTTTATTATTGAAAGGCTGTTATCAATATGGAAAAAGTGCAACTCTATATCATCAGTGGATTTTTAGGAAGTGGAAAGACCACTCTGCTGTTAAATTTATTAGCACAGTGGCAAGACAAGAAAGTAGCTATTCTAATGAACGAATTTGGTGGTTTTAATGTTGATTCTAAAATCATCGGCGATAATGTTCCGATGAACGAACTGTTAAATGGATGTATTTGCTGCGATTTAAAGAGCGATGTTGAAGTACAGCTTCATGATATCAGACATCGTCACCATCCAGATGTTATCATTATCGAAGCAACAGGTGTAGCGCATCCCGTTGAAATATACGATGCTTGTACAGCGCCGTCATTAACAGAGTGGATGGCTATTAAGGCAGTAATAACGCTTGTAGACGGTCCGAGATTTCTAGAGCGTGATCAATACAGTATAACAACAAAACGTCTTATGGAAGAACAAGTTCAATATGCTCATATTGTTTTACTTAATAAGTGTGATCTTCTGACTGAAGAAGCTGTTAAACAGTTGAAAGATGATATCTCGGAACTTAATAATCAATCGCAGATTATCAGGACGCAATATGCGCGGATTGATAGATCAATATTGGCAGTAGACGGTGAAATGCTTAAATCCAAGAACTATAGTCATCCTGGGATCCAATCACTGGTCTATACATTTACAGGTCCAGTAAGCAGCAGACGTTTCGTTGACTGGCTAAGGGAACTACCGTCTTCTATACTAAGAGTCAAAGGTTTTATAAAGTTTCAAGAAAATCCGCAGCAGGTCGTTCTATTTCAATATGCATACGGCATTCCACAGTATGAGCCGGAAATAATGAATATGCCGCTGAAGTTAGTGATTATCGGAGAGTCACTCAATAAAAGCAAAATTCTCAATCAGCTTGATCAACTGCAGTTCAGCTAAAAACTTAAATGAGGTGTTGTCATGAGTGAAATGGTACCAATGTCAGATGTTATCCAGGGATTCTGGCGTCTAACAGAATGGAATTATAGTAAAGAAGAAACCAATTATATGCTGCATCAGCTGATTGACAAAGGAATTACAGCGATGGATCATGCTGATATATACGGCAGCTACCAATGTGAAACACTGTTCGGGGAAGCGTTAAGCTTAACACCGGAAATTAGAAAAGAAATGCATATCATCACAAAGTGCGGCATTGTACTGCCTTCTGAAATGATGGGATTTAACTCTCATAAATATGATTATTCTGAGAAACATATTACGGCTTCTGTTAATAGAAGTTTGAAAGAACTGCATGTTGATGAAATAGATACTTTGCTCCTTCATCGGCCGTCACCGTTAATGGATCCATTTGAAGTGGCGGGTACACTAAGAACATTACAGCAGCAAGGAAAAGTAAGACAATTCGGTGTTTCTAACTTTAAATACCATCAATATGTTCCATTCAAAGAAGCGATGGACAATCAAAACTTGATTGTCGCGGTAAACCAGCTTGAAATATCAGCTGCTGAACTTGAAAATCTGGAAGATGGTACGTTGAACTGGATGCTTAAAGATAACGTATCGATTATGGCATGGAGTCCTCTTGGAGGAGGAAAATTATTTGACAGAGACAATCAGTTGACGGCACCTGTTTTAGATGTACTTGAAGAAATCGCTCAAAAACATCTAACAACAACTGATGTGATTGCGTATGCCTGGCTTTATCACATGCCGTATCGTATTAAACCGATTGTCGGATCTCGATCTATAGCGCGCGCGGATATTGCTGTAAAGGCGAAAAATGTCGAATTATCAGATGATGAATGGTTTGAAATTTATAAGCAGCGATTAGGACGAGATATATTATAACTTTACAATTTACAGAGAAGCAGAACACTAAATAAGTTCTGCTTCTTTTTTTGATAAATGTATTTGAACGTTTTTGAATGTTTATGGTTGACTTTTGAAAACGGTGACATTAATATAAAGTGGTAAAGGAGCTGATGATATGCTGACAATAGAGCGGCATGATACGATTTTAAGTCTGCTCAGCACTCATGAAGCCGTATCGCTGCAGCTGCTAATGGATGAAACGAACAGCAGCGAATCTACTATTAGACGTGATTTATCGACTTTGGAAAAAGAAGGTAAGCTTATTCGTGTTCATGGTGGAGCAAAGCGCACGGTTGAAAAGCACCGCGATATTGCACTGTCAGTAAAGACGACAAAGTTTGTGGCTGAAAAGAATGATATTGCCAAGCAGGCAGCCGCACTTGTTCAGGATAATGATTGTATTTATCTCGATGCAGGAAGTACAACACTTGCTATGATTCCTCATCTGAATCAACAGCATTTGACAGTTGTAACCAATGGTCTGACTCACGTTCCGCCGCTTGTTGAACAAGGGATAGAAGTCTATATGGTCGGTGGCTATGTGAAAAGCAGCACTTACGCTCATGTAGGGGTACAGGCACGGACGATGCTTGATTCATTCAGTTTTGACAAAGCATTTATGGGAGCGAATGGTGTAGATCTAATCCATGGATTGACAACACCTGACATAGAAGAAGCAGCTATTAAAACTGCAGCTGTAAGAAAGAGTAAGCACAGCTACTTTCTAATTGATGATTCGAAGTTTGATGAAACGACTTTTGCTAAAATCTGCGATCTTGAAGATGTCCAGCTGATTACAAATAAAACCAATCCTTTCTACGCTAAATATAAAGCTTATATTAAACAGGGAGGTACAAAATGATTTACACAATAACTTTGAATCCATCCATTGATTATGTCATGTTTACATCTCAATTTGAGCTTGGCGCATTGAACCGTGCCGCGACGACTTATAAGTTTGCAGGTGGAAAAGGCATCAATGTCTCCCGTGTACTTAAAGAACATAAAGTTGACTCTGTTGCACTCGGTTTCATCGGCGGATTTCCCGGGGAATTCATTAAAGAAGAACTAAAAAAAAATAGTATTCAAACTGATTTTGTAGAAGTTGATGGGGACACGCGAATCAACGTCAAGCTGAAAGGCAGTTCTGAAACAGAAATCAATGCATCGGGTCCCGATATTACAAAAGTACAGGAAGCTCAGTTCCTAAGACAGCTGGAACAGCTGACAAATGAAGATATAGTGATTATCGCAGGCAGCGTACCTGGAACGATTGATCCATCAATTTACAGTAAAATTGCAGAACGCTGTAAAGACAGAAATATTAAGTTCGTTGTTGATGCAGAGAAGACATTGCTGCAATCAGTGTTGAATTTTAAACCTGAGTTTGTAAAACCTAATAAAGTTGAACTGGAAGATATGTTCGGCGAAAAATTGACTGATGACTCGGCTATTGTTGATAGTGCGAGAAAGTTGATGGCACAAGGAGCAAAAATGGTGCTTGTATCTCTTGGAGGTGACGGAGCTATTCTTGTGACACAGTCACTTGTACTGAAAGCGGAAGTTCCGAAAGGGCAGGTGATTAACACTGTCGGTTCGGGCGATTCTACAGTTGCAGGAATGGTTGCCGGACTCGCGAACAATGAACCGCTGGAAGACTGTTTCAGACGTGCGATTGCGTCTGGCACAGCGACAGCATTTACTGAAGATTTAGCAGAACAGCACGATATTGACAGAATGCTTGAACAAATTACGATAACGAAATTACTGGAGGTTAACAGATGAGAATTACAGATTTACTGACAGAGTCTACTATTGCCATGGACCTTAGAGCTTCTTCTAAAGACGCAGTCATCAATGAACTAGTTGATACATTATGGTCAGCAGGTAAATTAAATGATAAAGAGAACTACCGAGAAGCTATATACGCCCGCGAAGCACAAAGTACAACAGGAATCGGCGAAGGAATAGCCATTCCACATGCGAAGACAAATGCCGTTAAAACACCTGCCATTGCTTTTGGTAAATCCAAGATAGGTGTGGACTATCAATCACTTGACGGGACACCTGCCCATTTATTCTTCATGATTGCAGCACCAGCAGGCGGCGCACAGACGCATTTAGATGCGCTTGCGAAATTATCCGGGATATTAATGAATGAAGATGTGCGAGAAGAACTTCTCAATGCAGACTCCAAAGAAGAAGTACTGTCTATCATTGATGCCCATGACGAACCGGAAGAACCTCCAGTTCAAGCGGCCGTATCACAAAATAATAAAGAGGATTTAATACTTGCAGTCACTGCCTGCCCGACAGGCATTGCACATACTTATATGGCGGCTGACTCACTGAAGAATAAAGCCGCGAAAATGGGCGTGCCTATTAAAGTGGAAACGAATGGTTCTGGTGGTGTAAAAAACAAGCTGACTGATGATGAAATCAGAAGAGCGAAAGGAATTATTGTAGCAGCGGATGTCAATGTGGATACTGCTCGGTTTAACGGGAAAAACGTTGTTATGGTACCTGTAGCAGATGGCATCAAACGTCCGGAAGAACTTATTACTATGGCACAAGATGATTCAAGACCGAAGTTTATTGCTAAAGGTGGATCCAATACAAGTGACAGCGGAGAAAGAAAAGGATTCTACAAACATTTAATGAGCGGCGTCTCAAACATGTTGCCATTCGTTGTGGCGGGCGGAATATTAATGGCTCTTGCTTTTATGTTCGGTATTACATCATTTGATCCGAAGGCAGACGACTATCATCCGTTTGCTGAAGCACTATGGTCAATCGGTAACGGTGGTGCCTTTGCGTTAATGATTCCAATATTAGCCGGCTTCATTGCAATGAGTATTGCAGACCGGCCAGGTCTTGCTCCAGGGATGGTCGGTGGTATGCTTGCAGTAAGTGGAGGATCCGGATTCCTTGGTGGGTTGATTGCTGGCTTCCTTGCCGGATATTTAGTACAGGGAATTAAAAAATTATTGAGTATTTTACCTCAAGCGTTTGAAGGAACTAAGCCTACATTGTTATATCCGTTATTAGGGGTTTTAAGTACTGGGCTTATTATGTACTACATCATTAATCCTCCGACTAAATGGTTAAATGAGTGGATGAATACAACTCTAAGCGGCATGAGTGGTACAAACATAGTATTATTAGGACTAGTATTAGGTGGTATGATGGCAGTCGATATGGGTGGTCCTATCAACAAAGCATCTTATGCTTTTGGTATTGCAGCTATTGCTGGAGAAAATTATGCTCCAATTACAGCTGCGATGATTGGTGGTATGGTACCGCCTTTAGCTATTGCAGTATCTATGATGATATTCAAGCGTAAATATACAAAGACACAACGGGGTTCAATTTTGTCAAACTTAGTGATGGGAGCTTCTTTTATCACTGAAGGCGCTATTCCATTTGCAGCTGCGGATCCACTTCGTGTCATTCCTTCAATGATTGCAGGTAGCGCAACAGCTGGAGCACTGGCGATGGCATTCGGCTGTCGTATACCTGCGCCTCATGGTGGTTTATGGGTAGCGGGACTAGATATGAATCACATAGGTGGGTTCCTGCTTTCATTATTAGTAGGTATATTGATTTCAGCAGTCATCTACGGTTTAATTAAACCTAAGTTATCAGAAGAAGAAATTGCTCAGGAAATAGATACGGAACGTGCAGCAGAAGCTTAATCATGTAAGAGCACAAACTCAGTTAAGGCTGAGTTTGTTTTTTTGTCTATGTTATTATTTGTATTCGGTGGGTAGAACTAATATGATATAAGTTAAACTCTATCAAAGAATGGAATGCATGTTAATGCTATATTATAAAACCTATATTAAAGATAACGATGCGCCTTGGGTTACTTTTATTCATGGCGCTGGTGGGAGTTCCACTATCTGGTTCAAGCAGATTCGTTATTTCAGAAAAGATTACAATATACTGCTGCTTGATTTAAGAGGACACGGCAGATCTCAGGAGGACCGATGGAAAAAGGGTGATACTTTTGGACATTTAGCGGATGAGATTATTGAAGTGTTTGATCATCTTAAAATTGAGCGTACGCATATTATTGCAATGAGTCTCGGAACTATTGTTGCACAGACGATTGCGGACAAATATCCTCGGCGTATTCAATCACTTGTACTAGGCGGAGCGATTCTTGCGCTTGATGTCAGAACTAAGATTCTGTTATTTATCGGCAGGCACTTAAAACGTGTCATTCCTTATATGCTGCTCTATAAGTTCTTCGCCTATATCATTATGCCGAGAAAAGCACACGAGGAGTCGCGTCTTGCGTTCATCAATGAGGCAAAAAAGATGAGTCAGAAACAGTTTGTGAAGTGGTTTACGCTAACGCGACTTGTCAATCCCTATTTAAGCCACCTTCAAATTTCAACTTCAACTATTCCTACGCTGTTCATTATGGGCGAGGAGGATTACTTATTCATTCCTCCTGTTAAAAAAGTAACACAGGATCATGAGAATTTTTACTGTGAAATCATCAGTAACTCAGGTCATGTCTGTAATATTGACAAGCCTGACAAATTCAATTTAACTGCTGATAGATTCCTTCGCTCACTAGATGGCATAGTATAAATATGAAAATCCCCATTTAGGCTCGTTAGTGTGGTAAAATGATACTAACTATGTTGCGTTTTAAGGAGGTGACTGCATTGGGAAGGCGATAAATATATTAAGCAACCTGTCTCTTGCACTCACATCAACTATTACCGGAGGTGAATCCCTAGTTTTAGGGAATTAATTGGACATATCGACCATATCTAGTTTATTATTATTTATTTTTCTTATCGGCATGACGGCATTATTTGTCGGCTCTGAATTCAGCTTAGTGAAGGTTCGTACATCTCGTATTGATCAGCTTGTATTAGAAGGCAATAAAGCAGCAAAGACTGTTCAGCACATGATACATGAGCTGGATTATTATTTATCTGCCTGTCAGCTGGGAATTACAGTCACAGCGCTTGGCTTAGGCTGGATCGGTGAATCGACTTTTGAATCAGTCATTCATCCAGTCCTGCATTTACTGCATGTACCAACTGAATTTGCTAAACCAATTACTATTGCACTGAGTTTTGCTATCGTCACATTTATTCACGTCGTTGTCGGCGAACTGGCGCCTAAGTCACTTGCGATTCAGTATGCAGAACGTATGACGCTCGCATTTGCACGACCTCTATATTTCTTTGGACTTGTTATGAAACCATTAATATGGTCGATGAACGGTGCTGCGCGAATGATACTTCGAATATTTGGAGTCCAGCCTGCTGGTCATGACCAGGCAATGAGCGAAGATGAGCTGAAGATTATTATGACTCAAAGCTACCAGAGTGGAGAAATCAATCATACTGAGCTTGCTTATATGCAGAATATCTTCTCATTTGATGAACGTCTCGCAAAAGATATTATGGTGCCTCGTACTCAGATGATTACAATGACTCAGCCGTTTAACATAGAAGATTTACTCGAAGTGGTCAACGAACATCAATTTACACGTTATCCAATTTCAGAAGATGGAGATAAGGACCATATTATCGGCTTTATCAACGTCAAAGAATTTTTAACTAAGTATGCTTCAGGTGATCCAGTCAGAATTAAGGAGCATATCCATGAACTGCCTTTAATCCATGAAGTCACTCGAATTAGCGATGCTTTGATTAAAATGCAGCGGGAACGTGTTCATATTGCTCTTGTTATAGACGAATACGGGGGTACAGCAGGTATTCTGACAATGGAAGATATTCTTGAAGAAATTGTCGGTGAAATACGAGATGAATTTGATGACGACGAAGTCAATGATATTATCCGCACTGGTGAGAATACTTATCAAATTAATGGACGTGTACTGCTTGATGAAATTGAAGAGCAGTTTGGCATTAAATTTGATGATTCAGATGATATCGATACTATTGGTGGATGGTTACAGGCACAGAACCCGGATATAGATATCGACGATTATGTCGATACAGAATACGATAAATGGGTTATACTTGATGCTGAGAATCATCAGATTAAATCTGTTGCACTGCATAAAGAATTCAATTCTTCACGCGAAACAATCGTAGATGAGGACAATCAATAATATAATGCAGGTGTTTTGTCTTTGACAGAGATCAATATATTATGAAGTAGGGAGACGATGTCTCTCTTTTTTTGGAGGTTAAGGATGAGAATCAACAAATATTTATCGGAATCAGGCATTACCTCAAGGCGAGGGGCTGATCAACTGATCAGTGATAAACGTGTTCTGATTAATGGTGAGCCTGCCGAACTCGGCAGTCAGGTTGAGACGGGGGATACTGTCGAAGTAGATGGCAGACTTATTGCGCTTGATAAAGGATATGTATATTTGAAGTTGAATAAGCCACGAGGAATTACTTCGACGACAGAAAGACATATTAAAGGAAATATCGTAGATTTTGTTAATCATCAGGAGCGAATATTCCATATTGGTAGACTTGATAAAGACTCAGAAGGTTTAATTCTATTGACTAACGACGGGGATATCGTCAACGAAATACTGCGAGTAGAAAATAAACACGAAAAAGAATATGTCGTAACTGTCGATAAAAAAATCACTGATGAATTTCTTTCTCACATGGCTGAAGGTGTTGAAATACTTGATACGATGACAATGCCGGCTGAAGTGAAAAGAATCAATGACCATACTTTTAATATTATTCTCATGCAGGGATTAAACAGGCAGATTAGAAGAATGTGTGAGGCACTCGGCTATGAGGTGAGAAAATTAAAACGCATCCGCGTTATGAATATTCATGTCGATGGACTTAAGCTAGGTGAATGGCAGGATTTGACTAAAAATGAACGGGAAGAGCTGTTCAGACAGCTTGATTACCAGCCGAAGCGGTAATACCACTACAAAAATGGACGATTGTTTTAACAATCATCCCTTTTTTTATGATGAAAACTATCAACTCAACAGTTAGTTGTCGCCGCCAAGCATATCGAAAAGACCGCCTAATGAACTGCCTTCTCCTCTGTTCGCCCCAGTTGCCGGAGCAGCAGCAAAAACTCTGCTTGCTAATCGTGAGAATGGCAATGACTGTATAAAGACAGTTCCTGGTCCTTCAAGTCGTGCAAACCATACACCTTCACCACCGAATAATTTGGTCTTAATACCCGGAACGCGTTCCAGATCATACTTCACACTGCTGGTCATACCTACCAAACAACCTGTATCCACTTGCAATACTTCTCCAGCCTTCAAGTCTTTCTTGATGATGGCACCACCTGCATGTATAAAGGCCATTCCATCTCCTGTAAGCCGCTGCATAATAAAACCTTCACCGCCAAAAAATCCGACACCGATTTTCTTTTGCATGGCAATTCCTACTGAAACACCTTTTGCAGCACCTAAAAATGCATCTTTCTGGCAGATGAATTCGCCGCCGACACGATTTAAATCAATAGGAATGATTTTACCGGGGTAGGGAGCCGCCAGATAGACATGTTCTTTGCTTTTTCCTTTATTCGTAAAAGTCGTCATGAACAAACTTTCACCAGTAAGTGTACGTCTGCCGGCAGCAAAAATTTTATCCATAAATCCTGAACCGCCTGTAGATGCACCATCACCGAAAATGGTTTCCATCTGTATTGACGGATTAATCATCATCATACTGCCGGCTTCAGAGATGACTGTTTCATCAGGATCTAATTCAACCTCAACATACTGAATATCATCGCCGTAAACTTTATAATCTATTTCATGATTTTTCATAGTATTCATCCTCCCTGTTTATTTTCAGTATACAGAATCCATTTGAAGGCTGTCGACTATTAACAAAAAGAACAAAAAAAGAGCCCTCAGGCTCTTTTGTCAATTAACGACGACGGTGCATCATGTTTAAAATGATAGATACAATCGCAATTAAAAGAATTGTACCGACTAATGCAGGTAAGATAGAAACACCCCAAATTTCAGGACCCCAGCTACCTAACAAGTAACCACCAAGCGTAGCACCGATTAAACCTGCGATAATATTACCGATTTTTCCTCCAGGAATATCAGTACCCATGATCATACCAGCAATCCAGCCGATTAGACCACCCATGATTAATGTAAGAATTAAACCCATATGTGTTTCCTCCTAATAATAAGTATAAGTACATTAAATTCTGATGAGAAAGCTCTCATGTTTTGTATATACCACTGAATTGACTATATAAACATAAAAATTAAATATTTTCTTCTATTTAATTTGTTCACGCTTAAAAATATAAAATAGTAAGTATATAAACCAGATGATATATAAATAATTATAAGGCATAAATAAAGTAAGCAGGACAATAGTTGAATATATAAGGACAATTCCATAAGTAACAGGATGTTTTATAAATCTGTAAATGCTGTACTTGCTGGTTTTTACAGAGCTATCTATGATGCCAAGAGCGAAAATAATATAGCCGGCGATGAATACAGAAATACTTAAATAGGCAGCAGACCAGTATTTTGTGTCACTACTTGAAGTTAGTAGTAGAGGAATAAGGAGAGAAATCAACAGTGTCAACATAAATAATTCTGCAGTTTTTCTCACTGTAAAGGAAAATTGATAGTTTATCGCCAGAATGATTCCTATCAATAGCATACTTGTCATAGTCAATATCAATGCACGGTTGATGAAATTACCTTGACCGGCAAACGGATAAATGACAAGTGAAGTCATAGTAATAGCAGCAGGCATGTACAATAACATAAAGCGAGGGTAATAACGTTTGAAGACAATATAAAGAGCGCATGAAATGAAGAAGCTAGTTATTAATAATATAGTCATGACTCACGCTCCTAAAAAATAAACATTAAACCGATTATAGCAGTTTAATGTTCGCTATACACCTTTTTTATTACTCCATAATAACGTATGCAGCTGTGGCGTAACGAATACTTGATTCATAGTGTCATCTGTCATTACTCTGTCAATCAACCGCTCATAGTGATTGAGAAGTTTTTCCGTATGATGAGAGACTGTATCGTCAAGATATGGATTACCTACTTGTAAATAGAACTTGATGTCAGGATAGCGCTGATGAATCATTTTAGCAAACTGATAATCGGTTTCATCAAAAGTAACGACTTTCAGGCTGATGTTTTCTTGAGGCAGCTGCTGGATTACTTCATCCAAAATAGTTAAATCTTGAATCATCTGGGAAGACGGCGGTTTTGGGCTGATGGTCAGCTGATCAATGTCAGTCATCCAGTTCTGAAATTTAGAACCCTGTGTTTCAAGTGCCACCTCAAAACCGTGTTCATGAATCAAGCTGACTAATGAACCGATGCCTTTAATTAAGGCCGGGTTACCTCCGGATATCGTCACATGATTGAATCGATTACCGCCGACTGCCTGAAGTTCAGAGAAGATGTCTTCTGCTGTCATCATTCTTATATCATCTTTCGCCGTGCCATCCCAAGTAAACTTAGAATCACACCAGCTGCATCTGAAGTCACAACCGGCCGTTCTGACAAACATAGTCTTACGGCCAATGACAGCACCTTCACCTTGAATAGTGGGCCCGAATACTTCTAACACTGGGATTTTCATTGAGATCCACCTCTATAGATGACATAACTGGTCGGTGTTTCCCGGAGAAAGACCTGAAGGCAGACCGGTCGGTTAGGCAGTGTATTCAAGTGTTCCTGAACCAGTTCATAAATACGCTCAGCCATCTTTTCAGTAGACGGGATTATATTCTCTAGTTCAGGTAGTTCATTAAGCAGCTGATGATCGAACCGTCCATGGATCAGTTGTTTTAATGTGCTGAAATTAATCAGGAAACCGGCTTCATCGAGTGTGTTACCACCGATAGTCAGATTGAGAAAATAAGTATGACCATGTATTCTGCTGCATGCTCCTGCATCATGGTGGGGGATATAATGGGCACTTGAGAAGTTCATATCTTTATTAAGTTCAAAGCGATAGTTATGAGCGACTTGTGGATAGATCTGCTGTATCATTTTGTCTCTCTCTCTTTCATATAGGCACGAAGTCCGTTATTTCTTAACAGGCAGCTCGGGCAAGTGCCGCAGCCATCTGCGATAATTCCCTCGTAGCATGTCAGTGTATTTGCTCTAATATAATCCAGCTGTCCCAGCTCATCAGCAAGCTGCCATGTCTGCTTTTTATCAAGCCACATCAGCGGTGTGTGAATAACAAACTCTTTATCCATTGATAGATTCAATGTGACATTTAATGATTTAACAAACATGTCCCGGCAATCAGGATAGCCGGAGAAATCTGTTTCGCATACACCGGTAATGATATGTTTTGCACCGATTTGATAAGCAAGAGCACCAGCAAATGACATGAACAGAAGATTGCGAGCCGGTACAAATGTATTCGGAAGTTCTGACTCTGCTGAAATATTCATCGTATGATCGGTCAATGCGTTAGGCGCCAGCTGTGATAACAATGACATGTCCAATACATGATGCTTTAACTGCTGGTCATCTGCTATCTGCCTGGCTACATCAATTTCAAGAGCGTGCCGCTGTCCGTAGTTGAAAGTTACCAGTTCAACTTCCTGAAATTGTTTTAGCGCATAGAATAAGCACGTTGTACTATCCTGGCCGCCGCTAAAGACGACCAGGGCTTTACTGTTTGATAATTGTCCGTTCATCATTCTCACCTTTTCCAATAAAAAAAGACATCTTTTCCTAGCAAGATGTCGTACTAGTTTTTTATAGAGGGTGTGTGCTAGGAACCTCTTATATTAAATTCGTTTATCATTGTAACAGAAAAAAGTTTATACTAAAAGAAATTAATGATAAGGAAACGATGACTATGCTGCTTATAATTGATAACTATGACTCATTCACATATAATATTGTCCATTATCTGGAAGGAATGAATTACGAAGTTGCCGTTTGTAAACCAGATGAACTGACACTAAGAGACGTTGCAGCACTTAATCCTAAAGGAATTATTATATCACCCGGTCCCGGTCATCCACTTGAAGCAGAATTCTGTCTCGATGTTGTCAGCAATTATAAAGGCATTTATCCGATACTAGGAATATGCCTTGGCTTTCAAGTGATTGTCACTGCATTCGGCGGACAAGTCAGACAAGGGATTCCTGTACATGGTCATCAGTCGGTGATGAATCATGACGGAAAAGGAATATTTGAAGGCTTGCCTATGCCGATCAACATCGGACGTTACCACTCTTTGCAGGCCGTCATGCCGATTCCTGACTGTTTGATCGTGACAGCTGTCGCCGACAACATTATCATGGGTGTCAGGCATGACGCTCTGCGGATTGAGGCGGTGCAATATCATCCTGAATCTATTTTAACGGACTATGGACGTGAACAACTGAATAATTTTGTGAAGAGGTACTGCAGATGATAAGAGCGTGCGTTCAGTTTCATTCGATGGCTGATAACCAGCCGATAGAACTATATTTTAAGAATCCAGTCGATATTCTCATAGCCAGCGAAATAAGTGAAGTAACAGCAGTACTGGATCAAGTTGAACAATATAGCCAGGAATATTATGTGGTCGGTTATACAGCTTATGAAGCTGCTGCTGCTTTTTCAAGTAAGATGAAGGTTAAATCGGTTGATACGTATGCGAAATTCTACATTTTCAAGGAACCAGCTGCTCCATTTGATGACTGTGAATTGATGAGACCTATGGAGTTTCAGTTCAACGCTTCAAAACAACATATCGTGGCACAGATTAATCATATTAAAGAGCAGATCAGTAAAGGGAATACATATCAAGTCAATTATACTGTTCGTTTACAGTCAGCTAGTAGTAATGCACCTTATGCGGTATATAAGCTGCTGACACACGACCAGAACGGACAATATACTGCCTATATTGAAGATGATGACGAAGCGGTCATCAGTATCTCACCGGAACTATTTTTTGAATATGATAAAACGACAGGACATATATATACTAAACCTATGAAAGGCACAATGCCGAGGTCAAATTCAGCCGATAATTATAATCAACTGCAATATTCTAAAAAGGATCAAGCTGAAAATGTCATGATTGTTGACTTGCTTAGGAATGATTTAAGTAGGATAGCTTTGAAAAATTCTGTAAATGTTTCGTCATTATTTGAGATAACAGCTTACGCGACAGTTTATCAAATGACTTCTACTATAGAAGCCACGCTACCTGCTCATATATCTATGAACCAACTATTCGAGGCACTTTATCCTTGTGGGTCAATTACGGGGGCACCAAAAATCAGTACGATGGCGATTATTGACCAGTTGGAAGATAAACCAAGAGGCATATACTGTGGTGCTGTCGGCATCATGCTCCCAGATGGCAGAACGATTTTCAATGTTCCGATACGAACACTTGTTAAGCAAGGACAAAATTTCGTATACGGCGTTGGGGGAGGAATCACAGTCGATTCAGTCCCGGAAAAGGAATACGATGAAATGGTAGCAAAAACTCAAATTTTAAATGCATTGAAACAAGATGACTTTCACCTAATCGAAACGATGCGTATTGATGAAAGTGGTATTAAACGATGGGATTATCATGTAAAGCGGCTCGTACAGAGTCTGAATCACTTTAATATGAACTATGAGAAAGAGCAGCTGGATAATATCGCAGGATTGACAACTGAAGGAACAAAAATGCTGCGATTAACTGCTTCAGACGGAAAAATTTTCTATGAACTGAATGAGATTCCAGTCATAAAGAACGCTACGGCTGTATTGCGTCCGATGCTGGAAACCGATGGTGATAAACTCCGGTATAAGACATCCAGACGCGACCATTATAAAGTAGATAATGATAGGCTTTCTTTGTATTATAATCAGAAAATGCTGATAACTGAATTCAACATTGGAAATCTGGTCTATAAACTCCATGACAGTTTATTTACACCCTTTGTGCATGATATGCTTGCGGGCTGCATGCGTCAGCAGCTGATCGATGAGGGAATGATAGGAGAACGTAATTTAAGCCTCTCAGAACTTATAGATAATAAGCATAAAATCAAGTTGTGGATGGTTAATTCACTAAGAGAGTGGACAGAAGTCCGGCTTGAGAGTGATTCAGAAACAATTAATGGCAATTCCGTTCAGAAAAGCGTAGAATAGAAGTATTAATCTCGAAACATTATAGGAGAAAATTATGATTATAAGTTTACTGCTTCTCATTGGATTATGTATCTGGATATATTACTGCAACCAGCAGGTGCAGCGATTTCTTGAAAGAGACAATATCAATAAAGCCCTTATTTGGCTCTATTTAACCATGATTACCTCAGTAATTATAGTCGGTTTCCTGATGTTTAGTTTGAGAGAACAAGTGCTGGACGTTTTGAATGTGTTCTACCGCCATTAGGTAGGGCACTTTTTTAATAGTTCAGTCTAAAGTCGTATTTAATAAATAATGCTAATAATATAAAGTAAAAAGTGAGGGTTTTTATGATTTTTGAAAAAGCAGGAATGTTCTCAACATTTCACAAGGAAACGGCAAGTGATCCACTGGCGCATAATCTGGCTAATGCATTAGTCGGGAATACAGCTGACAACGCTACGCTTGAAATGACCTTTGTCGCACCCGTCATTCGTTTTGATGAACCAACTTTAATTTCACTGACTGGAGCAGATTTTAAAGCTTATACGAAAGATAAAAAAGTTGCACCATATAAACTGCATTTAATGGAGCAAGGAGATATCCTTTATTTTAAAGGACCTAATAAAGGAACAAGAGCATATATGGCAATTGGTGGCGGAATTCAGCTGCAGAAAACGACAAATTCTGATTCATTGATTAATGGACTGACAGGATTGATCAACGAAGGAGATGCTTACGAGCTGAACCGTCAATATAGCGCGCTGCAGAAATCTCTGTTGTACCAGCTGATACATGATAAAGAAGCGAAATGGGGAATTGATAGTTACAGTCTTGCCCGCATTTATTATTCAGATGTGTTTCACATTATTGAAACAGCTGATACGGCTTTACTCACTGCTGAAGAAAAAGAGATGATAACTGCTGACGTTTATGAAGTATCTCAGCAGTTCAACCGCATAGGGTTTCTCCTGGAAGGTGACAGAATCGAACGCTCTATTGAAACAACGCCGCAGCCGATTGGCAGGGGAGCGATACAGATTAATCCTGATGGGAAACTGATTGTCATACAGAATGATGTGAAGAAAAAAGGTCATTATCCGCAGATTGCAACAGTCGCGCCTCATCATCTGCCAAAACTGTCTCAGAAAAAACCAGGTTCAAGACTCCTTTTTAAATGGGAATCACCAGAAGAATATGCTCTGTCTGAAAAATCCTATAGTGCATGGGTAAAAAGTATTCTGCTGCAAATCGACTATCAATTAAAAAATCATTAATATTTACAAAATCGAAACAAAGATTTCACATTTTACACATTTTTGATAAAAATTCTGCTAATTTAGTTGAAATCTATCGAAAAAAGGTTTAAATTAATATGTTGTATCCTAAATTTTAAACTATTTTATATTAATAATGATAACTAAATGTAAATTACATTAACGGAGGAAAATTGATGAAGGAACGTAAAATAAGTATATTTGTCTTCTTCCTGCTGACATTGCTGACTGTCTCTTTAAAGACATATTTTGCATACTATATCGACTTGTCGCTTGGCGTCAAAGGCATTGTACAAAACTTAATATTATTGATGAATCCTTATAGCTTGGTGGCTCTTGTCCTTAGTTTGTTTTTATTCTTTAAAGGTCGCAAGGCGTTCTGGTTTGTCTTTGCCGGAGGATTTTTACTGACATTGTTACTATATTCCAACGTTGTCTACTTCAGATTTTTCTCTGATTTCATTACATTCAGTACATTAAATCAAGTGAGTAATGTCGATTCTATGTCGGGAGCAGTATGGAGTTCATTCCAATGGTATGACTTTATCTACTTCGTTGATACAATTATCTATCTGTTCATTCTGTTATTCAGAAGACAGTTATTAGATACAAAATCATTTCAGCGCAAGTTTGTGCCGGTTTTGATGGGAATGTCAGTGGCATTATTCTTTCTGAACCTGGCATTTGCAGAAACAGATCGGCCAGAACTGTTGACTCGTACTTTTGACCATAAATATCTTGTTAAATATTTAGGTCCTTATAATTTCACTGTTTATGATGGTGTTAAAACCATTCAGAATAATCAGCAGAAGGCACTGGCAAGTGAAGACGATCTTGCTAAAGTCAGATCTTATACAAAGACAAAATATGCTGAATCTAATCCTCAGTACTTCGGTATCGCAAAAGAAAAAAATATCATTAAAATTCATTTGGAAAGCTTCCAGACATTCCTGATTAACAAAAAAGTCAACGGTGAAGAAGTGACACCGTTCCTTAATCAACTAGCGAGCGGTAATAAAGACTTTATTTATTACAGTAACTTCTTCCACTCAACGGGTCAGGGTAAAACTTCTGATGCTGAACTGACGATGGATAATAGTATTTATGGACTGCCTCAAGGATCAGCTTTTTCATTGAAAGGTGATAATACTTATCAATCATTACCTGCCATTTTGAATCAGCAGCAAGGATATTCAACTTCTGTGATGCATGGCGACTACAAGACTTTCTGGAACAGAGATCAGATTTATAAACATTTTGGTATCGATAAATTTTATGATGCGACTTATTATGATATGAGCCCTGAAAATCTTGAAAACTTAGGCTTAAAAGATAAAGAGTTTTTTAAGGAATCTATTCCTTATCTGAAAGCTGAAAAACAACCATTTTATTCTCATTTACTAACATTGACAAACCATTATCCATTTACAGTAAAGCCTGAAGATGCAACGATTGATTCACCAAACACAGGGAACCCTACAGTAGATGGTTATATACAGACCGCACGTTATCTGGATGAATCGGTAAAACAATTTGTCACTGATCTGAAAAAAGAAGGATTATATGATGATTCAGTCATAATGATCTACGGTGATCATTATGGAATTTCAGAAAACCATAATAAAGCTATGGCGAAACTTTTAGGAGAAGAAATTACACCGACTAAGTTCATGGACTTACAGCGTACTGGTTTATTCCTTAAAGTACCTGGAGTAAAGGGCCATGTTGATTCATCATATGCAAGTCAAGTGGACGTAGTACCAACGATTCTTCATTTAACTGGAATCAATGCAAAACCATACGTAGTGTTTGGAACAGATTTATTCTCGAAGAAACATAATCAGACAGTAGTATTCAGAAACGGTGATTTTATCACGCCGGAATATAAATCTATAAACGGTGTCTACTATGACAACATGACTAATCAACCGATTACAGATTCAGCAGACAAGACTAAAGCAGATAAAACTAAGCATCAAGTTGAAACAGAACTCGAAATGTCAGATAGCTTGATTAATGGTGACTTGCTCAGATTCTACAAAAATCCTGAATTCAAGAAAGTCGATCCGATAAAATTCAATTATGAAAACGGTAAAGTAAGTAAATAATAATTCTTTAAACAAAAAATCCCTGATCCTCACAGTTGTGAAGATCAGGGATTTTTTTCAGCCGAGTGATACGTCAAGTATCATCATAATAGTAAAGCCAACCATTAATCCTAATGTTGCAAGGTCAGTATTATTTCCTGACTGAGATTCCGGAATTAATTCTTCTACTACAACAAAGATCATCGCTCCTGCCGCAAATGCCAGCGCATAAGGGAGGAGTGGAGTAATTAATAAGACGGCAGCAGCACCAATGACCGCAAATACAGGTTCGACAAGAGCAGAAGCCTGACCAAGCTGGAACGCTTTGCTTTTTGACTTACCGTCTGCATAAAGCGGCAGACTAAGCGCTGTTCCTTCCGGAATATTTTGAATACCGATACCGATGGCGAGTCCGATAGCAGCCATTAAAGTCGCACTGTCGTTATGCATAATAGAGCCAAATGCAACACCTAGTGCGAGACCTTCAGGAATGTTATGTAATGTTATAGCAAGCAGCAGTAGAGTTGACTGCTTTAAATTACTTTTGACACCTTCCTGCTTATGATCTTCTGAATGTTCACGGTGCATATGAGGAATGACAAAATCAAGTCCTCGGATGAACAAACCTCCAAGCAGAAAACCGATAGCAGCTGGAATCCACGGAATATTCCCTGCCTTTTCACTGAATTCCAAAGCTGGAGCAAGCAGTGACCAGAAGGATGCTGCAATCATGACACCTGCAGCAAAACCCTGCATTGTATTCAGCAGTTTGTTATTCACCCCTCGGACAAAAAATACAGCCGCAGCACCCGCCGCAGTCAGACTCCAAGTAAATATTCCGGCAATCAATGCCTGAATGACAGGCGATAAATGACTAAACCAGTCGTACATACGTACCTCCTTAGCGAGAAAAAGTGTATAATATTATATTGAGATTTTCATTAATAAATCATAACACATTACATGAGATGAGGGTTACCCTTGGAAGCATATAAAATAGAAAATTTGACGAAACAGTATGGTGATAAAACAATATTTCACAATGTTAGCCTGAGTATTTCTGAAGGAGAAAAAGTAGCACTTGTCGGCATTAACGGTACTGGCAAAAGTGCGCTGCTTAAATGCATTGCAGAAATAGAGCCGCATGACGGTGAGGTGACGCATCCGAATCACTATAAAATCAGTTACGCAGCGCAGGATCCAGTCCTTGACCTTGAGCAGAATGCGCTAGTTAATGTACTGGATCAGTCCAGTCCGGTCGTGCAGCTACTGAATCAATATGAAGAAACAATCCATTCAATGACCACTGATACATCAGAGCAGACAATGAATCGTTTCAATCAGCTTCAGCAGCAGCTTGAGGCAGTGGAAGGTTTTAGTTATCAGGCAGAGGCAAAGACGATATTAACGAAACTCGGCATTATGGACCATTCAGTTCAACTGAAAACGATGAGCGGTGGTCAGCAGAAGCGTGTCGCATTAGCCCGGACACTGCTTGAGAAACCTGATTTACTGCTACTCGATGAACCGACCAACCATCTGGATTTTGAATCCATCGTCTGGCTCATACAGTTCATCAAAAACTATAAGAAGGCAGTCATCGTTGTTACCCATGACCGTTATTTCCTGAACGAAGTGGCAGAACGCATTGTCGAACTAAGAAACGGCCGGACGTTCCAGTATTCCGGTAACTATGATGCTTATATTGCTGGTAAAGCTGAAGAAGAAGCGACGCTTGATCGTGTGCAGCATAAAGAAAAACAACTTTATAAACAGGAACTTGCATGGATGCGCCAAGGTGCGAAAGCAAGAACAACAAAACAGCAGGCACGTATCGAGCGCTTTAAAACCATCGAGGATAAAGTGTCAGAACATATCGTTAAAGATGAACTGTCAGTGGACCTAAGTCATCAGCGTCTTGGCAAACAAGTGTTTGAACTTGAAAATATCGGTATGACTTTTGGTGGTCGGACACTATTTGATGACTTCAGTACAATTGTTCAGACAACTGACAGTATTGGAATTGTCGGTGAAAACGGCACAGGTAAATCTACACTGCTCAACATATTAGCACTGGAAATTGAGAATTTTACAGGTGTTCTAAAAGTAGGTCAGACGGTTAAAGTCGGCTATTATAAACAAAGCAATGCCCGAATGAACGACCAGATGCGCGTCATTGATTTTCTGAGGGAAAAAGCAGAAGAAGCGACGCAGTCTGATGGCACGAAAATTTCTGTGACGCAGCTGCTGGAACGTTTTTTGTTCCCATCAAGCACTCACGGTACGTTGATTCATCGTCTTTCTGGCGGTGAGAAAAAACGCCTGTATTTACTCAGTATATTGATAGAAGGACCGAATGTGCTTCTGTTAGATGAACCGACCAATGATCTTGATACAGAAACGCTGACAATTTTAGAGCAGTATTTGTCCGAGTTTAATGGTGCAGTGCTGACCGTCAGCCATGACCGATACTTTCTTGATAAAGTTGTTAATAAATACTGGTATTTACATGATGGGACCGTAGATTCACTGCTTGGGGATTTTGAAGATTACTTAGCAGCTAAGAAAAGAACAGAAGTCTCAGTGACCAAAGTTCAACCAGCTGCAGGGAAGCCGAGACAGCATAACCGGGTCTCCTATAAGGATAAACGTAACTTTGAACAGCTTGGCGAAGAAATTGAAGAACTTGAAACGAAGTTGAAAATAATTGACGACCATATTGCCGGTGAGACAACAAACTATGCACGACTGAATGAACTGACAGCTGAACGAGAAGCTTTAACTTTACGCTATGACGAAGCATTCATTGAATGGAGCGAATTAGCAGAACGGATGGAGTAGAACGCTATTGGAAGCTATTTTAAAACGCTATTTCGGATATGAGACATTTCGAACCGGGCAGCGGGAATTAATATCATATATAGTAAATAATGAATCAGCGCTTGGGATTTTACCTACAGGAGGTGGGAAGTCCATCTGCTATCAAGTACCAGGTTTAATAAGAGGCGGATTAACTCTTGTCATCAGTCCTTTGATTTCATTGATGAAGGACCAGGTGGATTCGTTGAATGCAGCGGGTATTAATGCTGCCTATTTAAACAGCAACTTAAAAGCAGCAGAAGAACGGGAGATTTTAACTGGTCTTGCCTATAAGCGCTATCAGTTTCTATATGTTGCACCTGAACGATTTAATCAGCTGGCGTTCAGACAGATGCTGAACCAGCTTGATATTAGATTAATTGCATTTGACGAAGCTCATTGTATTTCCAAATGGGGTCATGATTTCAGACCTAGTTACAGACAAGTCATTCACTTTACAAGACAGTTCGACTGTCCGTTTCTGGCAGTGACCGCAACAGCCACAATAGACGTTAAAAAAGATATTCAATCACTGCTTGGAATTATTGATTCACATGTGATAGAAACGAGTACAAGACGTGATAACTTAGCCTTTAAAGTTGATCCAACTTATCAGAAAGAGAAGATGGTCCGTGAGTACGTGAAGAAGCATCAAGATGATTCCGGTATTATATATGCCGGCACAAGAAAACAGGTAGAGGCGCTTAGCGAACAGTTCAGTCATTTAAAGATTAACCATACCATTTATCATGCCGGTCTTTCTAAAAATGAAAGAGAAGAAAATCAGGCGAAGTTTGTTCATGATGACTGTCCTGTCATGATAGCGACCAATGCTTTTGGAATGGGAATTGATAAATCAAATGTCCGCTACGTCATTCATTACAATATGCCGCAGGATTTAGAGTCCTACTATCAGGAGGCGGGGCGTGCCGGTCGTGACGGGCTGGAAAGTGAATGCATACTGATGTTCAGCGAGCAGGATATCAGACTGCAGCAGTTCTTTATCAGTACAAGTGATGAATCTATTCAGGAAAAGAAGAAAGAAAAGCTTGAAAAAATGATTCATTATACGAAAACAACTCAATGTCTTCAAGGAACCATCATTAATTACTTCAATCCTGATGAACACTTGAAGCCGTGCGGCAAATGCAGTAATTGTCTGAGTCAGGGCGCATATGATATGACCAATGAAGCATTGAAAATTTTGAGCTGTCTTATACGGATGAAGGATTCTGTTCATCGTCTTTTGCTGATTAAAGTGCTGAGGGGCGAGGATGATAGAGAAGTGAAAGATTATCATTATCATCTGCTCAGCACATATGGCTTATTGAAAGAATACGAAACAAAAGAACTTAACCGGTTTTTAGATACACTGCTGTTCAATGGATACATTCATGAAGCAGGCGGAAAAATGATCTGTCATCCATCAGCAAAAGAAGTCCTCATTAAAAAGATGGAAGTTATGACTCATTATGAACCGGTCAATTACAAAGAAAAAGTGACGATCAAAACGATATCTGAAGTTAATGAGCAGCTATTTAATGAACTCAAGAAGGTAAGGAAGCAGCTGGCGTCAGATTTAAGTGTACCGCCATTCACCATCTTTTCAGATCAGACATTGATATTATTTGCTAAGAAGATGCCGACAACAAAACAGGAAATGATTCATATAGAAGGGGTAGGCAGTTATAAATTGAAGCATTACTGCCCGCAGTTCCTTGATTGCATCAATGAGTATCTGTCCATGGCAAGATAGCGTTTATTAGCTTACAATTAGGCTATAATGATTAAAATTGTGAGGTGACGATATGATAAAGTTTGATGATGTGTCAAAAATTTATGGAGAAAAACATGCAGTCGATCATGTGTCGATGGAGATTAAAGAGGGCGAGTTTTTTGTACTGATCGGTCCTTCCGGCTGTGGCAAGACAACAACGCTTAAGATGATTAACCGACTCATTCCGTTATCGAGCGGATATATATACTTTAAAGATCAGCCAATCAGCAGTTATAAACTTGATGAAATGCGCTGGGATATTGGTTATGTGCTGCAGCAGATAGCATTATTCCCTCACATGACAATCCGAGACAATATCGCACAAGTGCCATTAATGAAGAAATGGGCGAATGAGGATATTGACAGCCAGGTCGATAAACTGCTTAATATGGTAGGTCTACCTGCTGAACAGTATCGCAATCGAATGCCTGCTGAACTATCAGGGGGACAGCAGCAGCGTGTTGGTGTTGTCAGAGCGCTGGCGGCTGACCCTCCCGTCATATTGATGGATGAGCCCTTCAGTGCGCTTGACCCGATCAGCAGAGAAAAACTACAGGATGATCTTCTCAAGCTCCAGTCAGAAATCAATAAAACTATTATTTTTGTCACTCATGATATTACAGAAGCATTTAAACTTGGTGACCGTATCTGTCTGATGAATGAAGGACGTATCGAACAAATTGGAGCACCGGACGACTTTTTAAGACAGCCGAACAATGACTTTGTAAGATCATTTATTGGAGACATGTCAGGGAAAGTATCGTTCGCTGAAGATTATATGGTGAATAGTCCTTTTGATAATCGTTGTCCTGTTATACAGCCGGACACTAAAATGGAAACAGTGTTTAAACTCCTGCAGCTGCACGAACAACTGAACGTTACTTCCAGTGGAAAGCACTACGGTGCTATTACGAGAAGTTCTGTATTTGAGCGACTGAGTGAAGGAGGTAACCATTTATGAGTAATCTGCTGAACACATTGTCTGAGCGCAAAGGCGAACTACTGAGTGCTTTATTCGAACATATCCAGCTGTCGTTTATTGCCCTGTTAATTGCGATGATTATCGCCGTGCCGCTTGGTATTCTATTGACTCGCAGACAGAAAATTGCAGAACCGATCATCAATGTAACTGCCATATTGCAGACTATTCCTTCGCTTGCATTGTTAGGACTCATGATACCACTCTTTGGAATCGGTCGGACACCTGCCATTATTGCGCTTGTTATATATGCGCTGCTACCGATTCTCCGCAATACATACACAGGAATCAAGGAAGTCGATCCATCTCTGAAGGAAGCAGCAAGTGGTATCGGTATGAATCCATTCAGACGGCTGGTTAAAGTTGAATTGCCGCTTGCCATGCCTGTTATTATGGCGGGTATCCGGACAGCGATGGTGCTCATTATCGGAACGGCAACGCTTGCAGCTTTTATCGGAGCTGGCGGACTTGGCGATCTCATTCTGCTCGGTATCGACCGTAATAACACCTCACTGATTTTACTGGGTGCGATTCCAGCTGCTATACTTGCAGTGTTCTTTGATAGCATATTACGCTTTATGCAGCGATTGTCTTATCGAAATATCGGTATTATTCTCGGTTTAATCGTATTGATCTGTCTCATTACAGCAGTATTTCCACTTTTCAATCGCAGCACTGACAAACTGGATATAGCCGGTAAGCTAGGGACAGAACCTGAGATCATCACCAATATGTACAAACTTGTTATTGAAGACAAAACTGATTTAGAAGTCGATGTGAAACCAGGACTTGGGAAAACTTCATTTTTGTTCAACGCTCTGAAATCGGGAGACATTGACGGTTATCTTGAGTTCACAGGAACAGTGCTCGGTGAACTGACGAAGGAATCACCAGAAGGTAATACAGAACAGGAAGTATATCAACAGGCAAAGACATCTATTGATAAGAAATATGACATGGCTCTATTATCTCCGATGAAATATAATAATACTTATGCCTTAGCTGTTAAAAAAGAATACGCAGAGCAGCATGGAATCAAAACCATTTCTGATCTGGATAAAGTAAAAGATGAGATTAATGCCGGCTTTACACTGGAATTTAATGACCGTGAAGATGGTTATAAAGGCATCCAGAAAAAATATGGTATAAAGCTTGACCATGTGAAGACGATGGAACCTAAAATCCGTTATCAGGCTGTGGAAAATGGTGATATTGATGTCATTGATGCTTATTCTACTGATGCTGAGCTTCGTAAATACGGTATGATCGTACTGGAAGATGATCAGCATTTATTCCCGCCATATCAAGGTGCGCCGCTGTTTTTAAACAAAACTATTAAAGAACATCCTGAAGTAAAAGATGCGTTAAACACTTTAGCCGGTAAAATTACCGATGAAGAAATGCAGCAGATGAATTACGATGTTGCATATGGCGATAAAAAGTCAGAAGACGTAGCAAGAAATTACCTGAAAAAGAATGGTCTGATCAAATAGGAGGGACTTCGATGAAACACCAGCTTAAAAACTTAAGCGTATATCAAGCAGGGAAAACTGCGGATGAACTTAAAGCAGCGTTAGGAATTGAAGAAGAAATGATGAAACTCTCGTCCAATGAAAATGTTTACGGACCATCACCACAGGTAAAGGTGGCTCTAAAGGATGCGATGAACGATCCTCATGAATATCCGGACAGTTACGGCAAAGCATTAAAAACAGCGATTGCTGCTAAGTACGATGTTAAAGAAGAAGCTATTCTTCTAGGTGCTGGTCTTGATGAGGTCATCATGATGCTGTCACGGGCTATATTAAAACATGGAGATGAAATATTGACGAGTGAAAACACATTTGTTCAATATCAGCATCACGCCATCATTGAAGGCTGCAGCATTATCACAGCACCTCTAGTCAATGGAAAATTTGATCTGACAGCACTCGCCGGAAAATTGACAGATAAGACGGCACTCGTCTGGTTATGTAACCCGAACAACCCGACTGGTCATTACTTCTCCAGTGAGGAACTATCAGCATTTCTTGATCAAACAGGAGATGTGCCGGTGGTACTTGACGAAGCTTATGCGGAGTATGTGACTGCAGAAGATTATCCGGATAGCTTTGCGCTCTGCGATACCTATCCAAATCTAATTATATTAAGAACATTCTCAAAAGCATACGGCCTTGCATCGTTACGTGTCGGCTATGCTATTTCCTCAGACCAATGGACGGATATGTGGCATCGTGTCAAACTGCCGTTCAATGTAACGACTTTGTCGCTTAGAGCAGCAGAAGCCGCACTGAGAGATCAGCAATATTTGAAAAGTATTCGTGACAGAAACGCAGTAGAAAGACGACGTTATTTTGCTTCACCAATCAGTGCACATCTACTTCCTTCACAGACGAACTTTGTACTAGTCAAGACGGACGAAGGTAAAGCATTAAATGATCATCTGCTTAAATTTGGGATTATCGCGAGACCGACACCTGCAGGAATTAGAATCACCATTGGCACTGCTGAACAGAATACCACTGTCATTAAAGCTCTGGAAGACTATTTTGCATCAAAAAAGAAGGGATGAACATAATGACTAGAGAAACAATCGCAATTGATATGGACGAAGTACTGGCAGACACTTTGAAGAAAGTGATCTTCAAATTCAATGAAGAATCTGGAGAAACAGTTACACTTGAACAGTTACAGGGCATTAAGCTAAGAGATATGCATCCAAATCACGTTGAAACATTATCCCATCTACTGCTTGACCGTGAATTCTTCAGAGATCTAGAAGTTTTTCCGGATGCAGTGAGAGTTGTCAAACGTCTCACAGAGCATTATGATGTCTATATCGCAACAGCAGCAATGGATGTGCCGACGTCTTTTGATGCGAAGTACGAATGGCTGCTCGAACATTTTCCATTCCTTAATCCGCAAAATTTTATTTTCTGTGGTAATAAGGGGGTAGTAGGAACAGATTATCTGATCGATGATAATCCGAGACAGCTCCGTGCTTTTAAAGGTAAGGGAATTATGTACAATGCATCACATAATATTAACGAAAAAGAATTTGACCGTGTTCATAGCTGGAAAGAAGTCGAAGAATATTTTCTGAAAGATAAATAAGTGTGTATCAATCGAAAAATATATCAAAAAACACGGAGATTCAATAGAATCTTCCGTGTTTCAGACTGTAGACAAACTCATTTTGAAAATGGGTTTGTCTTTTCTTTTTCTTCGAAAAATAAAAAATATCGATTTGCAGTCGTAGTTATTACTGGCTACTTCCTGGTCTGGCACCAGGAAGTTCGCC
>NZ_SCWB01000058.1 GCF_004359545.1 Macrococcus lamae | reverse complement strand
GCCCTTTGTAGCTTGACCTTAAAATTGTATTCTTACAAAGGATTTTTATATACCTTTAGCTTTACTTTATTCACTGTGCAATTTTCAAAGAACATAGCTAGGCATCCAAAATCTACGATTTTGTGATGATCAGCTACTTCCCAATTTTATTGAGAAGTTTCAATTTTGAGAGAATGGTCTCTCAAAATTAAACAGAGAATTCAGCCTTCAGAAAGAATTTTCTTCTTTCTATTCTCCTTAGAAAGGAGGTGATCCAGCCGCAGGTTCTCCTACGGCTACCTTGTTACGACTTCACCCCAATCACTAATACCACCTTCGGCCGCTGGCTCCTTACGGTTACCTCACGGACTTCGGGTGTTACCAGCTCTCATGGTGTGACGGGCGGTGTGTAC
>NZ_SCWB01000057.1 GCF_004359545.1 Macrococcus lamae | reverse complement strand
GCTTGGGACAGTTAAAATCTTTGCAACGTCATCTTTATCAATTCATTGCAGATAATGAAGATAGTGAAAACTTATTAAGTAAAGCATTTATTGAAAAAACTAATTTGTGCATTAGTGAATATTTTGATGAAAAAATTGAGCGTAAAACAACAGAGACAGTTGGAAGTTTATTTGAAGATTTAAAGCGCGATATTACTGCTATATTATCCGATACTTTATCAGAGAGGCAATCATCTCAAGAAGAATCTCTTCAACACCCTCCAAATTTGTTCCAGAGAGAGTTTGTACAACCTTTAATTTTAGAAGAACATGATTCGGTTCAGGAAAGTTTAAATGAACTGTAGAATTTTAGATGACGGAGGGCGCGGTAACATGGCTGTATAAGACTTAAAA
>NZ_SCWB01000056.1 GCF_004359545.1 Macrococcus lamae | reverse complement strand
ACACAATATAGTCTTCACCATTTCTGCTCATAATTTTTATGCGGTCATGATTATCCTTATCGAAAGCAGGATAAAAGTGTGTAGCATTATTGTTCGCAGTTTGAAATAGTTTTTTTCCATTATGATCATAGATTAATACTTCTTGAAAATTCTCCAGCGATGCACTAATGTCTAATGGAGAAATTGTATCAATAGGTTTAGACTCCAATAAATTAGCTATATCTTTTGAGCTTCTTTCAGCTTCATCTAATTCACCATCTTTTAAGGTATCTTTCAAGAAAAAGATAATCACTAGACAGAATAACAAGATTGTTAAGAACATAATCAAAGTTGTAATAATCATCCATTTATATTTTAGTTTACGTTGTTTTATCATCGTATCACATATCCTACGC
>NZ_SCWB01000055.1 GCF_004359545.1 Macrococcus lamae | reverse complement strand
CTGTTCAATATCATGACATATTCTTTGGCGGACTCGCTGAAATATGTGGGACATACGCCGATCGACCAGCCAATTGAGGTGAAGCGAGACTCGGGGCTCTTCGACTGGGCCAAGACCGAAGCTAGTCAAAGCATGCTTGTGAGCACCACCGCTCCAAAATTCATGGACGTTCTGTTCTTCATATTCATCGCTAGCACGCCAATCGTGATGTTCATGGTGGTGGCGAATCCCCAGAGCGGTTTCAAGGTAGCAGTGTCGTACGTAGTGTTTGGTTTGTGGACCCAAAGCTGGATCCCGATGATGGCGATCATAACGAGCTGGTACCAGCGCGACATTATGAGTATTCCCGCGCCTTCGCTTGCCGGGCCAATGTCGCCAGCGTACATGGCGATGAT
>NZ_SCWB01000054.1 GCF_004359545.1 Macrococcus lamae | reverse complement strand
GTTGTTACCTTCGCACTGTCCACAGCTCGAACAGCTTGGTGCGCCACCGGTATTGCCGGAATTACTCAAGAGCGAGAATGGCCTGATTCTGGTGACGGGGGCGACGGGGAGCGGCAAATCTACCACGCTGGCGGCGATGGTTGGCTATCTCAATCAACATGCCGATGCGCATATTCTGACGCTGGAAGATCCTGTTGAATATCTCTATGCCAGCCAGCGATGTTTGATCCAGCAGCGGGAAATTGGTTTGCACTGTATGACGTTCGCATCGGGATTGCGTGCCGCATTGCGGGAAGATCCCGATGTGATATTGCTCGGAGAGCTGCGTGACAGCGAGACAATCCGTCTGGCACTGACGGCGGCAGAAACCGGGCATTTGGTGCTGGCAACATTACATACGCG
>NZ_SCWB01000053.1 GCF_004359545.1 Macrococcus lamae | reverse complement strand
ATCAAAGATACCGATGGAGAAGTAATAGCCGCCGCCTAGAATAGCACCGATCATCAGCAGAGTTCGTGTTTCCATTTTTGCTGACATAATCCCCAGAATAATCATGAAAGGCACTTCAAGTCCGGCACAGAGACTCGCTAGATAACCGACGTTCGCTTCCTTAGCATGAAGGTATTCTGTGACAAATAGCGGCATGTTCAGTGTATACATCCATTGTCCCACATGCAGGAAGACAAAGGCCAGAAAAGGAATCAACAGAAACATGTCGCGTAGTAAGTTGGGTGTAACAGGCTCAACATAACCTGCTTCACGTACCACTTCTTTCTTTTCTACCTCTTTATAGAAGATGATGATTGTGAGTAGGGCAGTTAAATAGCAAAGAATCGTTCCGCCGAAAAGACCGGCATATCCA
>NZ_SCWB01000052.1 GCF_004359545.1 Macrococcus lamae | reverse complement strand
GATATTGACATGTATGAAAATAATCCCTCTCATCCACCGGATGTTTCGCGGGACTTTTACATTTCTAATTCAGAGTATGTGAGGCTTAAGGGGGTTTTTGATAAAGCGATGAGCCAGGGGTTGGATGCCTCGCAGCCTTGGGGTTATTATAATCCATTGACCAATTCATGCGTCGACTTTGCATGGAATGCAATGCGGGAGGCTGGATTGCATGATAGCTTTTTTGATGGTGCGATATATCCAGAATGGAATAATAAATTTGTTGATGATATTTATTATGATTTTTATAGAAGGCCGGAGTTTAATAGGGAGTTGCGCCTAGAGAATGCTGGCGTTTGGGATAAAATAAAGAAATCGGCAAACGATTTATATATTCAGGCTCGTAATTGGATTGCGCCAAAAGACCCCCTTGTTC
>NZ_SCWB01000051.1 GCF_004359545.1 Macrococcus lamae | reverse complement strand
GATGTGATGGAAGCATTGGCTAAAGGGCGACTTGGCTTTGATTTTATTAAGCATTTGAAAGATGAAAAAGAAAGCTAGCATCAGAAATGTTAAAAATCTTCGCATTCTTAAATTTAAAAAATATGTCAAAAAGTGTATAATAAAAACATATAATTTAATTGAACTCAGTTTCAACACATCTTAGAAAGGAGTTTGAATGATGAAAAAATTAGCAGTTATTTTAACATTAGTTGGCGGTTTATACTTCGCATTTAAAAAATACCAAGAACGTGTTAACCAAGCACCTAACATTGAGTACTAAATTAAACCATAAAAAATTCCCGAACACCTTGTTATAGTGCTCGGGAATTTTTTTATGCTTTACTTGAATATATCAAATATTATTTTTGCGCTTTCTGTATTTTCGATATTACCACTAAAT
>NZ_SCWB01000050.1 GCF_004359545.1 Macrococcus lamae | reverse complement strand
GTAATGGGACACTAGAAGACGGTACGTTGTAAGAATCGGTGATGCAAACTGGAACAAGTCTGTAATATGTAGAAATTCCGACAGAATTAATATGTTTAGAGGCAGTAAGAGAAAACTATAATGCTTTAGCTTATGTAAAGGAACAAACAGAAAAGATTTGTTTAGAAGCAGTTAATAAAAGTTATGAAGCGCTGAAATATGTGAAAGAACAAACAGAAGAAGTTTGTCTAAAAGCAGTAAAACAAGATTATAGAATGTTGAAATATGTAAATAATCAAACAGAAAAAATATGTTTAGAAGCAGTAAAGCAAAATTATAGAGCTTTAGAATTTGTTGATAATCAAACAGAAAAAGTTTGTCTTGAAGCAGTAAAACAGAATAGAAAAGCACTACAGTATGTAAAACAAAAACAAAGTTAAAAGGCTAAAATATATGGG
>NZ_SCWB01000004.1 GCF_004359545.1 Macrococcus lamae | reverse complement strand
GATAAAGACAAAGTAAAATTAAAGCAAGTCAATTATCAAGTTATTAAAGAAAATGCTACTGCATTAAATCTTTATACTACTGGCAAAATTGACTCAGTTGTATTAACACCGGAAAATGTTGATAAATACAAAAACGATAAAAACTTCGTTACTGAAAAAGAAGCAACAACATTCTTCTTACGTATTAACAAAACGAGAAATAAAGATTTAGAAAACAAAAACTTACGTCTTGCAATTGCAAAATCCATAGATAAAGAAAATTATGTTGATAAATTACTGAACAATGGATCAGTAGCTGTAGACACATTAATGCCTAAAGAGTTTGTTCAAGGACCAGATGGTAAAGATTACATTGATGGAGTTAAATCTAATTTAAATTATGATGCTGCTGAAGCTAAGAAATACTTTGACAAAGCAAAAGCTGAATTAGGTAAAGATAAAATTAAATTAGAGTTCTTAACATATGATTCTGATGTATCTAAAAAGGATGCGGAATACGTTAAAGAACAAGTAGAAACTAATCTTCCTGGCATTGAATTGAAAGTTAAACAACAGCCGTTCAAACAAAAACTTGCTCTTGAATCTAAAGGTGATTACGACATCGCATTTGCCGGCTGGGGCCCTGACTATCCAGATCCAATGACATTCCTTGATATGTTTGTAACTGATGGTTCACATAACCAGACAGGTTACTCAAATAAAGAGTACGATCAAATGATTAAAGATGCTAAAGGACCTTTATTAAAAGATCTTGATAAACGTTGGACAACAATGCAGGATGCTGAAACATTATTCTTAGAGGATGCTGCTATTGCACCAATGTATCAGCGTGGTACATCACGTCTACGTCAAGGTTATGTGAAGAACTACGTTACTCACAAATTTGCTGGAGACTCTACACTTAAAGAAACTTACATCGAAGGTAAAGACAAAAAATAATACACAAAAAGAAGGTTCAGGATTAGTCCTGAACCTTCTTTATTTTCTTTTTCTACCAAGTCCCATGGCATTTTCCATCTTTTTCAGCATTTTATTTGCCTTATATGCTGCTTTTTCAGCACCACGATCAAGTATATGATCAAGCTCTTCGGAATCCATATAGTAATTATATTTTTCCTGGAACTGAGTAATGAAGTTCACCATCACTTCTGCAAGATCTGCTTTGAAGTCTCCGTAACCTTTGCCTTCATATTTTTCTTCTAATTCTGCAATGGTTATATCTGAAATGATTGAATAAATACTTAACAAATTTGATATTCCAGGTTTATTGTCTTTATCGAATTTCACAATTCCATCTGAATCAGTGACGGCACTTTTGATTTTTTTAGCGACAGTTGCCGGTGGATCAAGTAGTGAAATAAATCCTTTCGTATTAGTATCGGATTTACTCATCTTCTTCGTCGGTTCCTGTAGACTCATCACTCGGCCACCGACTTCCGGCAGTCTGACTTCCGGCAGTGTCAGTATATCGTTATAACGCTGATTGAAGCGGGTCGCGAGGTCACGTGTTAACTCAAGATGCTGTTTCTGGTCATCTCCGACTGGGACAATGTCTGTACCATAGAGTAGAATATCAGCTGCCATAAGCGGCGGATAAGTAAGTAATCCTGCAGGTATACCGTCTTTCCGGTCTTTTGCTTTATCTTTGTACTGCGTCATGCGCTCCAGTTCTCCGATAGTTGCAATAGTTGTCAGCATCCATCCTGCCTGTGCATGTGCCGGCACTTCTGATTGTATGAACAGTGTAACTTTTTCAGGATCAAGTCCGCTTGCTAAATACAATGCTGCGAGAGATCGTATATTATTACGTAAAGCTGTTTTATCCTGTGGAACTGTAATAGCATGCTGATCTACTATACAAAAATAACAGTCATATTCATCTTGAATATATACGAATTGTTTTAATGCTCCAATATAATTTCCGATCGTTGGGATACCACTTGGCTGAATGCCGGAAAATAAAGTTTTCATTGTTTTTCCTCCAAAATATATATATACTATTGTACACTAAAACATTGTCAGTTAAAATGCAGCTAAGCAATTACTGATTTAACGCGATGATAGAATATTTTTGAACTATTTTGAATTTCTTTATTGTTTCTCATTTAATTTTAATGTTGTCAAATTATAATTACATTATCAGGTTAGCAGATTGACAACATTTCTATATTCCTTTAATAAGATAGTTTATACTGTTTTAGATAGGGAATAATCAATATATGTTGACATAATACTAATCGATATAATACATATACAAATAGGAGAGTGAGATGTATGGTAACATTATTTACTTCACCAAGTTGCACATCTTGCCGTAAAGCGAAAGCATGGTTACAAGAACATGATATTCCGTATACGGAGCGCAATATTTTTTCTGATAACTTAACAATTGATGAAATTAAAGCTATTTTAAGAATGACGGAAGATGGAACTGACGAAATTATTTCTACACGTTCTAAAACATTCCAGAAACTAAATATTGATATTGATGCAATGCCTTTACAAGATTTATATGAAATCATCCAGCAACATCCAGGTTTATTACGTCGACCAATTATATTGGATGAAAAGCGTCTGCAGGTTGGTTATAATGAAGATGAAATTCGTCGTTTCCTTCCTCGCAAAGTACGTACGTTCCAGCTGCTTGAAGCTCAGCGTATGGTCGATTAATAGCAATCCTTCAGCTGCCTTTTACCGGCAGCTTTTTTTGTATGCTGTAGTAATCAAATTACTATGTTTTTTCCTTCCGTTATAATACAATGAGATTACTATTCATTCAGAGATGGAGGGATACATGATGAGAATAGAACGTATCAATGATGTTACTATAAAATTTTATTTAACATATACTGACTTGGAAGAGCGAGGATTCAAGCAGGATGATTTATGGACTAACCGCAAGAAGGGTGAAGAGTTCTTCTGGTCCATGATGGAAGAAGTCAACCAGGAAGAAGAATTTGTTATTGAAGGTCCGCTCTGGATTCAAGTCCATGCTTTCGACAAAGGAATTGAGTTTGTTGTCACTAAATCACGTAATGATGAATTTATGCATATGCCTGAAGAAGAATCAGATGATAGACTTGAATATCAAGTCAATGAATTTTTGAATAAGGCTATTGAGAACGATCATGATCTGACTAATTTGCTGACTGGAGATGAGACGACAGTCAATCAACAGAGTTTGGTTTTTACGGATGATATTCTTGTTCAATTCAATGATCTGGAAACTGTTATTCAATTCAGTCACTCTCATGAATTTGCACATGTTGATTTCGAGGACCTGCTCTACATGTATGAAGGTCGGTACTATTACTATGTTCAGTTTGACAAACAGATGTCGGTTGATGTCATCGACGGTTATGTGGCGCATATCTTTGAGTATGCTGACCAGACCAAGATGAATCATGCACTGCTTGAGGAATATGGTAAAGTTGTGATGAGCCATAATGTACGTAATCAAGTGAAGCGTTATTTTAAATGATAATTTACTATGTTTAAATAAATTTAATAAATCAAATCTGCACTTCTTACGATTATAAAGTAGGAGGTGTTTTTTGATGCTTATAGCTATTAACAGTGAAGGTCATTATATAACAGCCGACAAAGCAAATGGTCATACGTTCATGTGTCCGGTCTGTTTAAGTCCTGTCGTCCTAAAGAAAGGACGCTTTAAAATAGCACACTTCTCTCATCAGCGCATTAAAGACTGCTATAAAGCGACGTACAAACAGGAATCAGCGGCTCACCTGGCAGGGAAACATGCCTTGTACCGGTTATGTCAGCATGAACATGTTGCTATGGAGTATTATATTGATGAAATAGAACAGATTCCAGATATTCTTGTCAATCACCGATTTGCTCTGGAACTTCAGCTCTCGGTTATTCCAGTGGATAAGTTATTGGGAAGAACTTATGGCTACAGATCAATTAATATGGACGTGGTCTGGATTGCTTCAGAGCAAGCTATTAAGAAGGATAATGGAACAGTCAAACTGACTTTGTTTCAGAGGAGTATGGTGGATGCTGTAAATAGATTACTGATTACATATGATACTGCCGGAAATTGTTTTTACTTATATGAACTGACTGCTGTTCAGCAGAACTTGTCACTATCATATAGACGTCGGCCCATCACTGATATCACTCAGCTGATCTGCCGGGAAGTACTACAAACGTCAGCTTACAAGTCTTACCACATCATCAATCAGCATGAACGTTCTAAGTACATCAGCACTTGTCTCAGTCAAAGAAGCGTACTTGAGCCGACGCTTAGTGCGTTGTATCAGCTGAATATTCATTGGCGTCAGCTGCCGAAGGAGATCGGTATTATAGTACCGAGTCAGTTCTATATTAGGACACATCCGATCAGATGGCAGAGCAGACTCCGACTTCTATTATATACGGGTAGTTTTTCACTTCAGCGATTTATTGAGGAACTTGAGTTCTATAGTTATTATGCTATTGATTGTTCAGAGCTTCAAATATCAGCGAGACTACTCAAAGAGTATAAAGAAGCGGTCAGAAAGTTATACGTGCAAATTTGATTGAAAAGTGAGAAAATTATAACAATCATTATTTTAGGAGGACATTATGACAGAAATTATTACACGGGAACAACAACTTGTAGAAAATACATGGGATCTTACTAAAATTTTTCCGAGCGATGATGCGTTTGAAGAAGCATTCCAGGAGATTGAAGGTTATTTAGGACGCGAAGAAGAAGTGAAAGGTACGCTTGGGGAAAGTGCTGAGCATTTACTGAAAGCATTGTTACTAGATACTGAAATTGATGAAAAGCTAGGCAAAGTTTATGTCTATGCTCATTTGAAACATGATCAGGATACATCGAATGATACTTATACAGCTATGGACCAGAGAGCAGCAGCTCTTGCTTCACAGTTCAGCAGCGCCTGGAGTTTTATGTTGCCTGAACTGATGACGATTGATGAAACTCAGCTCAATCAATTTATTGAAGAGAACGAAGGACTAAAGCGGTTTAAGTTCAATCTTGAGCTGATTAACAAGAAAAGATCACATGTTTTGTCAGACAAGGAAGAGAAGATACTGGCAGAAGCAGGTGAAGCGTTGTCTACACCGAGCAATGTCTTTGGCATGTTCAATAATGCCGATCTGACTTTCAATGATATTGAAGATGCAGAAGGTCAGTTACATCCATTGTCACAAGGAACTTACATTCAATATCTTGAATCTACTGACAGAGTGCTGCGTGAGAATGCCTATAAGGAAATATACCGTAATTATGGTCAGTTCAAAAATACATTGTCTCAGACGCTCGCAGGAAAAGTGAAGGCTTCAGTATTTTCAAGCAAAGTCAGAGGATACGATTCTCCGCGTCATCAGGCACTGTCAAACAACGATATCCCTGAAGCGGTATATGACAACTTAATATCGACTGTTCATGATCACCTGCCGCTGCTGCATCGATATACGGCACTTCGTAAAGAACTGCTCGGTCTTGATGACATGAAAATGTACGACATGTATACTCCGCTAGTTAAGGATGAGAAGTTTGAAGTGACTTACGAAGAAGCAAAGAAGTGGGTACTCGATTCTTTAAAACCGATGGGAGAGGAATATACTGCTGTTATTGAAGAAGGTTTGAATAACCGCTGGGTCGATGTCTATGAAAATAAAGGTAAAAGAAGCGGTGCTTACTCTTCAGGAACATACGGTACTAATCCTTACATTTTGATGAACTGGACGGATAATATTAATAATACGTTTACGTTGACGCATGAATTTGGTCATTCGGCGCATAGTTATTTTTCCAGACAGAATCAGCCTTCAAATATGTCCGGCTATTCTATATTTGTAGCGGAAGTAGCTTCAACATGTAATGAAGCACTGCTCGCTCATCATATGTATAACACTTTGACGGATGAAAAGAAAAAGCTTTATCTGCTGAACTACCAGTTGGAAGGGTTCCGCGGTACTGTGTTCAGACAGACGATGTTTGCAGAATTTGAACATCTCATTCATACGCTTGCTCAGAATAATGAGCCGTTGACAGCAGAACGATTGAACAAAGAGTATAAAGCTTTAAATGAAGCATATTACGGTGAATCAGTAGAACATGACGACTTCATTGCAGGCGAATGGAGCCGTATTCCCCATTTCTACTATAATTATTATGTGTATCAATATGCGACAGGCTATAGCGCTGCAATGGCACTGAGCGATCAGATCTTAAGCGAAGGCAAGCCGGCAGTAGATAGATATATCAACTCATTCCTTAAGGCCGGAAGCTCTGACTATCCGATTGAAGTACTGAAAAAAGCAGGCGTGGATATGACGACTAGCGAACCAATTGAAAAAGCATGCAAAGTATTTGAAGAACGGTTAAATGAATTTGAACGTTTGATCAAAGAAACAAACAACTAATAGAGAATACGTTTTCATTATGTCGATATTGTGAAATCAGTCATAATAGGTTGAAGTACTTGTATATTCATGATATCATACAAACATGAAATTTATCACAAACCAAACATACCCCTTTGTTTGAGTGTAAATTTCTCCCATCCCCTTTGTTTAAATACCGCGTAATCAGACGCGGTATTTTTTTGTCGTCTATTAAGAAGTTAATTGTAGTCATAGCCTTCTATATGTAAACTAAAGAAGCGGTTAACCACTAGGATAAATCTAGTGGTTAACCGCTTCTTCATTTTATATAATATTATTAAAAGACTATATCGCTTCTTTTTTTCTCCAGTACTGACCTGAGGAATATGTCACCGCTTCGATCTTATTCATCAGCTTTAATTTCTTCAGTTCTCTCGATAGAACATTTTTTGGCCATTCATAGATGACTTCTAATTCGCTTTCGCTCACTAATTCATTTTCTATAATATATTCTTCGATTTTTGGAGGCAGTTCTTTTTCGATCGAATGACTGATGAGTTCATTGATGAGATAAGTATAGATGGCATACTGCTGAATGCCTTCGACTTTTAATCCATCATCCTCGAAATTCTCATTAAAAAATACTAAAGTCGGTGACATCGTTACTTCCATTTCTCTTGAAATATGCTGATCCACTTTTAAAGAGTTAGTGACGTGGATACTTTTTATATCAGTCAGGAACGTATCAATATCGAGACGTGCCTTTTTCGCACATTCAATAATCAGTTCTCGTGTAATAATATCTTGTTTCGGCATGATCTCATTCTGGACATAGCGCAGGAACATAGCCGCTCTTTTTCTGCCCTGCAGTTCTGCTGCTTTATACGCTAATGCGATATTATCATCTTCCGTTGTACTTTGAGCCTGACATTTCGTCAGTACGCGCAAAGTAGGAAGTAGTATTTGCTTGATTTCTACATATTGGCTGTACTCAATCTGTAATTTACGAAGAACAGCTTTGAGGTCCCAGCAATCTTTACAGAATGGATCAAAGAATGAATAAATTTCCACCTTCTTCACGGGTTGAAGAGAGAGACACTTATCATTATGAATGACCTCTAAATGTTTCATATTTTCACCTACAATTTTCTTCAGTGTTTATCATATGTGTCGCGGTCAAAGTCAGACGTTCAAATATATAGTCTTTTAAAGCTTTATCAATAACAAAATCGTTCAGTGCAATGTTCATATTCTCAAGCCAGGCATCTCTTGCTGATGGCGTAATCTGAAACGGTAAATGCCGCATGCGCAGCATAGGATGTCCATGTTCATCTGTGTATAAAGATGGACCACCTAGAAACTGTGTAAGAAACTGCTTTTGTTTTCTCGCTGTCTCAGATAAATCATCGGGAAACAGATGATTTATTCTTTCATCTGCTTTCACGTATTCGTAAAAACGGTCAATCACAGCATGCAAAGTTTCCTGACCGATTGCATCAAATGGAACTGACAATTTAATCACCTTTTATTTAAATATATCATGTTAACAGTAATATTAAAGTTATTTGCTTATAAGTTGATTATGTCTGGAGTAGAACCTCTGCACTTTATTCAAGGTTTGCTGCCCCGTTATTTGATAGTCAATTAAAAACTGTTCAAACTGTGCTAGACCTGGTTCATAATCACGCACTTCGAACTCTAATTCATAATCTTCAGCATCGAGGTAATGGCTGGCATCGAGTACGAGCAGACCATCCTGATAACGTGTTTCTCTGCGCTCAGTAGATAGTGCTCCAATGATTCTGAGTTGATTTAAGTCTACTCCATAAGCTGATAACTGTACTTTAATAGAGTCTGGTATATCATTTTCTGTTATATGCTCATGATCAAATAGAGCATCGGAAATATCATCGTGATATTCCATAATACCGATTTCCTGGGGGATTTTCAGAGTCATGACAAGTCTGCCTTTAATATCTCTGATTCTTAATGATACTTTCTGCTCTATAAGCTGGTGGTCCGGCGTATCAATATAAAAGTTAGTCTGCGTTATAGCTTCAGCATTTTTAAATAATGTATCTCTTAAACGTGCATATGTATCATAATTCAGCATGTTTTTAAATTCTATTTCTAGTTCTTTCAATCCAATCCCCTCCATATACAAATTATGGCGGACTCGATAAATGAAGTAAAGAAATAAGCTATAGTACGACTTGCATTTGTTTTATGTTAAAATATCTATGTTAAGGGAGAGATAATAATGAATTTACATGTCAATGAAATCAAATTAGTGGATGGGTCTGTTCACGTCTATACAGAGGAAGAACCTATCGATGTAAGACCTGCAGGACAGCTGCTGACTGACAGCGATCACTTTCAGTTTGTCTACTTGCTGGATGATGGTGCCGTCTATCATCATCTAAGATTCGTCCAGGAAACATGGCAGATGATGAAGGAATATAAGGACTGGAATTGGATGTTATATGGAACGATTGAACTCGATCGTTTTAATGAGGAGTTCGCAATGCTGCTTGAAAATATAGAAGGTAACCATAATTATGGTAAATCTTTCGTAGAACGTGTTGAAGAAGTATTTGAACTGTAGAATCTGAGGTGAAACAAATGAATCAATGGGATATCTTTTTAGCGCCATACAAACAGGCAATAGATGAACTGAAGATTAAACTCAAGGGGATCCGTAAGCAGTATGAAAGGGAAGGAAAATCTTCACCCATTGAGTTTGTGACAGGTAGAGTGAAACCTATACCGAGCATCATTGAAAAAGCAAATAAAAGGGGCATACAGTTTGATAAACTGTCAGAAGAAATGTATGATATCGCGGGTCTTCGTATGATGTGCCAGTTTGTAGATGATATTGACATTGTCGTTGTTCTGCTGAAAAACAGAAAAGATTTTGAGGTGGTGGAAGAACGGGACTACATTAAGGAAACTAAGGAAAGTGGTTACCGTTCTTATCATGTCATTGTTAAATATCCAATAGAAACGCTTGACGGACAGCGCTTTATACTGGCTGAAATCCAGATCAGAACTCTAGCAATGAACTTCTGGGCTACAATTGAGCATACTCTTCGCTATAAATACGATGGTGATTATCCACCGGAAATACAGCATCGACTTGAGCGTGCAGCAGAAGCGGCTTATCTTTTGGATGAGGAAATGTCCGAAATTAGAGAAGAGATTAAAGAAGCACAGAAATATTATTCTGAACAGCGAAGTGAATTAAGATAGGGGTGAGTGTGCTGAAATACACTATTCTTTCAAAAGGTGATTCAAAAAGCAATGCGTTAACTCAAAAGATGAAGAGTTATATGAAAGACTTTAAAATGATTGAAGATCATGAAGAACCTGATATTGTTATTTCTGTCGGCGGTGATGGAACATTGCTCCAGGCCTTTCATACTTATAGCCACCGCCTGGACGACTGCAGTTTTGTAGGTGTTCATACCGGACATCTCGGGTTTTATGCTGACTGGCTGCCACATGAAGTAGAACGTCTCATTATTGCTATTAACAATGAACCGATTCAGCGCATTGAATATCCATTAATAGAAGTCATTGTCAGATATTCGAACGGCGGTCGGGAATCTCGTTATCTGGCATTGAACGAAGCGACGATCAAAACGCATAATGGTGCAACACTTGTCGTCGATGTTGATATCCGTGGTCAACAGTTCGAACGGTTCCGTGGGGATGGTTTGTGCATGTCAACGCCTAGCGGTTCGACAGCTTATAATAAGGCGCTCGGTGGTGCACTGATTCATCCTTCTTTAGAGGCGATGCAGATGGCAGAGATTGCTTCTATTAATAACCGTGTGTTCAGAACGGTCGGATCGCCGCTCGTACTCCCTAAACATCATACGATACATGTGACACCGGTTAATCGCGGAATACTACAGCTGACGATTGATCATATCGCGAGCGACCATCAAGGCATCGCCTCTATTCAGTATCGTGTGGCAGATGAAAAAATTAAATTTGCGCGGTTCAGACCTTTTCCATTCTGGAAACGAGTCCATGATTCATTTATCTCGAGTGAATAACATTGAAACTTTTATATAAAGTGCATGAACCGATGTTACTCCGTGAATTTCTGCAGCATCAGCATATATCGAAGAAAAGTTTAAGCGCCATTAAGCAGAATGGCGCTTTAGTTGTTAATGATAATCCTGTCACGGTCCGTTATCAACTGGTACTGGATGATATTATTGAAATCCATCTGCCTGAAGAATTTCCGAGTGCGAGCCTGACACCAAGTGATGGTCCGCTCAATATTCTTTATGAAGATGATTATTTATGTATCGTTTCAAAGGCCCCCGGCGTTAGTACAATGCCTTCTATGCTTCATCCGCATGACAGTCTCCTGGAACGGGTTCTTGCTCACTTTATCAATCATGATGAAACAGGAATTCCGCATATTGTGACAAGACTTGACCGAAATACGAGTGGCATAGTAGTCTTCGCTAAACATCAGCTCATCCATCATTTAATGACAGGGAAGATTTCAAAAACCTATGTGTGCATAGTATGCGGCAAGATTCCTTTATCAGGAGTCATTGATTATCCAATCAGCAGAAAAGGCGATTCTATTATTGAACGTCAAGTTTCAGCTAATGGTAAAGCGGCACTGACAAGTTATGTTGCACTTCATCACTCCGATGACTACAGTGTAGCAGCAGTAAAGCTGCATACGGGACGCACACATCAAATTCGTGTCCATTTTCAAGCAATCGGTTATCCACTTGCGGGGGATACACTATATGGTAAGGATAAGCGGCTTTCCCGTCAGGCGCTTCATGCCCTGCAGATTGAATTTGTCCATCCCATAACAGGAGTGCACATTGTTCTTCAAGATTCCCCATACAAAGATTTAAGAAGCCTGATTCCTATGTTATAATGAATTGTATTTTTAGGAGGTGAGCGCATGGCAGAAGAATTAGAAGAGCAATTATATGATAAAGAGTTACTAGATGAATTGCTTGAACATCATGATATCGATCAATTCAGAGAAGTCTTCCTTGCGTTACACATCTATGAACAAGGTGAATATTTCACAGCATCTGATGAAAACAAGCGCAGCGTTATTTATCAGATGCTGTCACCTCTTGAAGTTGCAGAATTTCTAGAAGTGACAGAACTCGAAAACTACGATGAACTCTTTGAGACAATGGATGCAATATACGCGAGCCAGATGTTAAGTGAAATGTCTTATGATAATGCCGTAGATATATTGAATAAACTGCCTAAAGCGAAGATCGCAAGTCTTCTTCTAATGATGGATAAAGAAGCGGCTGGAGAAATTAAGGCACTGCTTCACTATGAAGAAGATACTGCCGGTGGTCTGATGACCACTGAGTATATCTCAGTATCGTCTTTGATGACTGTTAATGAAGCGATGCTGCAGCTGAAGGAACAGGCACCAAGCGCTGAAACTATTTACTATATTTTCGTCGTGAACGACCGCAACCAACTTGCTGGTGTCATATCCTTAAGAGATTTGATTGTTGCCGAGAATGATTCCTACATTGAAGATGTGATGAATGAACGGGTCATCAGTGTGAATGTTGCAGATGACCAGGAAGACGTCGCAATGGTTGTCAGGGATTATGATTTACTTGCTTTACCTGTAGTTGATTATCAGAATCATCTGCTTGGTATTATTACCATTGACGATATCGTCGACGTTATCGATGAAGAAGCAAGTGAAGACTATTCTAAACTTGCCGGTGTCAGTGACATCGATTCTACCGATGATTCTGTTTTTTCAACAGCCAGAAAACGGCTTCCCTGGCTTGCTGCTTTAACGATTATGGGAATGGGAACTGCGACTATTTTAGGTAGTTTTCAAGATACACTAGAACAAGTGGCACTTCTCGCAGCATTTATTCCGATTATAGGTGGTATGGCGGGAAATTCTGGAACACAAAGTCTGGCTGTTGTAGTCAGAGGGATATCAACCGGCGAAATAGAAGGGCAGAGTAAATTCAGACTGGCATTAAGAGAAGCGGGGTCTGGTCTCTTAACAGGTTTATGCTGTGCTATTCTCTTATTCATCATTATTTGCGTCGTCTATAAAGAACCTGTACTTGCAGGTATCGTAGCGTTCAGTCTGACGATTGCCATGACTGTTGCGACGCTTGCCGGAGCGCTTGTTCCTATTATCATGCACCGGATAAATATTGACCCGGCTGTTGCAAGCGGACCTTTTATTTCAACAATCAATGATATTATCAGTATGCTCATATATTTTGGACTGGCAACAGCATTTATGAGCTATTTAATGTAGGAGGATTTATGGAACATCATCTACCGGCACTTGTCATAATTGTTATGACCGCATTGATCACTCCGATATTAGTGAAACGGCTTCATTTGAACTTCCTGCCAGTTGTAGTAGCAGAAATATTGATGGGAATACTGATTGGCAAATCAGTTTTTAATTTAGTGCAGCCAAACGACGTATTAAATATATTATCTACTCTGGGAATTATCTTTCTAATGTTTTTAAGTGGGCTTGAAATTGATTTTTCAGCATTTAAGACAAAGAAAAATAAAGATAGTGAGCAGAATAATGAACCAAACCGATTAATTTTAACGACGGGTATTTTTATAGGGATACTGATTCTCTCCATATTTGCTGCCTATATCTTTAAATGGATTGGACTAGTTGATGATATTCTGCTGATGGTCATCATCATTTCGACTATTTCACTTGGTGTAGTGATGCCGACTTTAAAGGAAATGAATCTGCTCAGAACATCAATCGGTCAGATCATCCTGCTCGTCGCAGTAATCGCAGATTTAGCGACGATGCTGCTATTGACAGCGTACGGAACGCTTCATGCTAAAGGCGATTCTCCAATATGGCTGATCGGTACACTAGTGGTGTTCACAGTACTCTTTTATATTATGGGTGGTTACTTTAAAAAGTCATCATTTCTGCAAAAAATGATGGAGGGAACGACGCAGATTGGGATTCGAGCTATATTTGCCCTTATTATTCTTTTAGTCGCACTGGCAGAAGGTGTCGGAGCCGAAAATATTTTAGGAGCGTTTTTAGCAGGGGTGGTTGTCAGTTTGATCGGTCCGGACCAGGACCTCGTACATAAACTGGATTCATTCGGTTATGGTTTCTTTATCCCGATTTTCTTTATCATGGTTGGAGTAGAACTCAATATTAGAGAACTGCTGCAGGATCCATCTGTACTGATATTAATTCCTTTATTGTTCATCGTATTCTTCCTGACAAAGTTATTTCCTTTGCTGGTGCTAATGAAATGGTATGACAAGAGAACCGTCGTTGCGTCATCTTTTCTTTTAACGTCAACATTATCGCTTATCATAGTGTCAGCCAAGCTTGCCGAGCAGCTTGGAACAATCAGCAATGTATTGTCAGGAACCTTTATACTCAGTGCGATTATCACTTGTGTTATCGTTCCGATATTCTTCAAGAAAATATTCCCGGTTCAGTTATCTGAAGAAAAAGTGATTAAGATCGCTTTTATCGGTAAAAATCAGATGTCCATTCCTGTTGCACAAAGTATTAAGTCTGAACTTTATCAGCCGACGTTATTCTATCGTAAAGATAACTCTGACAATAGAACGCTTGAGGATATTGAAGCGATTGAGCTTGAAAGCTATGACTATAACACATTGAACCAGCTTGGTTTGTTTAATTTTGATATAGTCGTCTGCTCGGCGAATGATGAGCGTATCAATCGAAGTGTCGCTCTGATGGCTAAGCAGCAAGGTGTCAACCGTGTCATCTGCCGGATCGAAAACACCAATGAAGATGAGGAACTGGCACAGCAGGGTATTGAGATGTTCAGTGAATTCCAAAGCACGAAGACGCTGCTGAAAGGATTGATTGAATCACCGAATATGCTGAACTTGCTGTCTAATGTTGAAACGTCACTCTATGAAATTGAAATGCTGAATACACGTTACCATGAAATGATGCTGAGAGATTTCCCGTTCAGTGGAGATATTATTTTTGTCAGAATACTACGTGGAAAAGATTCCATCGTCCCTCATGGGGACACTGAGCTGCACTTTAAAGACAGACTTATTGTGACTGGCTCAAGAGGTTACGTCGATGAATTGAAACGCGAGCTTGAGCTCATATAAGTGCAATAGAAACAGGGAAACCTGTTTTTCTTGCATTTAAAGCTTAAAAACTATAAATTAGTAACAGGTACTAATAACTTATAATAATAGTGAGGGATAGCATGTTAAACTTAGAAGGACAGCAATATGTCATTATGGGCGTAGCCAATAAAAGAAGTATCGGGTTTGGTGTAGCACAAGTTCTGGACGAAGCCGGAGCAAAAGTTGTGTTTACATATCGTAAAGACCGCAGCCGTAATGAGCTTGAAAAGTTACTGCCAAGTTTGAAGAATAACCAGAATGCGTTATTGATTCAGTGTGATGTGCAGGAAGATGCAGCTGTGGTACATGCTTTTAAGGAAATCGGTGACAAGTGTGGAACAATCAATGGTGTTTTCCATTCTATTGCATTCGCTAATACTGAAGATTTAAGAGGAAGATTTTCTGATACTTCAAGAGACGGGTTCCTTCTGGCACATGATATCAGTTCTTATTCACTGACCATTGTCGCACGAGAAGCAAGAAAAGTCATGGCAGAAAACGGCAGTATTGTCACAACGACGTATATTGGCGGTGAATTTGCTGTTCCAAACTATAATATTATGGGTGTAGCAAAAGCATCACTTGAAGCAAGTGTTAAATACTTGGCACAGGATCTTGGAGCAGAAGGCATACGTGTCAATGCAGTATCAGCCGGTCCGATTCGTACGTTAAGTGCAAAAGGAGTAGGCGGACTTAACATTATTCTGAAAGAAGTAGAAGAAAGAGCACCGCTCAAGCGAAATGTGGATATTATTGAAGTGGGTAAAACAGCAGCATATTTATTAAGCGACTTATCAAGCGGTGTTACAGGGGAGAATATTCACGTGGATGCCGGTTATCACATTTTAGGTTAATCCATAGAAAAAGTGCCGCGTATATAAGCAGCACTTTTTTATTGACCTAATTTAAATGTTTCAAGGACATTCCACGTACCATTTTCAAGCTGGTAACATAGGCTGACTTTATCAACTGTTTCTTTGTGATCAATGCCTGCCATTTTCAACTGGCCGTAAACATCTTCAAATTCCTGACTTGAGAAGCCTTGGCCGATCGTAAAATGCGGTACGAACGGATGGGCATTCTTATCGTAAAAAGAGCCATCATTTAATGCATCAAAGATTGAAGTTAAACCTTCGTTATTGACAACTTTAAAGAAAATTACATTTTTAGTAGGAGCGAAGCTCGATACTTTTGTCACTTCGATTTCTATTGGTTCAGCTTCAGCAGTAATCTGAGTTAACTTGTCAGTAACGCTTGATAAGTCATCTTCAGCAACCTCAAATGCATCCTTCACTGTAATATGTGGTGGAATCAATGCATAGTGTGAATCATAACGTTTACGATATGAGTTAACTTTATCCTGGAACCCCTTCGATGGAAAAATTACAATACCTAATTTCATGGAAACGCCTCCCTTTGCTGTACTCATTTAATTATAACAAATTACTTCGATAAAAAATACTTTAGTACCGAATCAAGTTGAGGTTTCCATGTTTTCCACGTATGGCCTCCGTCAAGCTCTTCATAATATGTTGTCACACCTGCTGAAACAAGACGCTCATGAAATGCTTGATTTGGCGTCAGAAAATCAGCTTTCTCACCAGACATCAGTTTGAAAGAGTGCTCTTCTTTTCCGATGACATGATACAAATCAATATGAGAAGTTTCGGAAGTAACAAATTCTTCGATAATAGTTTCAGAAATCATCGGACTCAGCAGCAGCGCGCGTGAAAAATTCATCGGATACGACAGTATAACTGACAGCGAAAGACTGGCTGCAAGACTATCTCCCATCAGAAGTCGTGCATTCCCGGTTTTCAATGTAGCAAAGTTCTGATCAATATAAGGCATTAGTTCTGAAACGACGAATTTAATCATCTGCTGTTTGTCGGGACTATCAGGATGATATTCTTTTTTTCTAGTCTTGACGTCAGGATAATGTACATAAACAATAATTGCTCGCTCTATAACATCAGCCGCATACAGTTTTTCATAACTCCGGTGAAGCTGGCCTAACTGGCTGAAATCCTGTCCGTCAAACGCGATGATCACATGATGTTTATAAAGCGAAGTATAGTTATCTGGCAAATATATCCCAAGTTTAACTAGTCTGTTTAAATGCTTGCTTTCCAAATCAAATGGATTGATTAATCCTTGCTGTAACATCTATAATTTCTCCTCAAAGTTTTATATTATTGTATCATACAGTGAAAGCGGTTAACTCTATTTAACTCAAATATTTATATAATAATTGGGTATAATAGATAAGAAATTTAAACTAGGAGGTCAATATGTTAAATAAAGCCTGGGTCAGAGTAGCAATCGGTCTATTGCTCGCATTTCTACTCGTCAAATACTTTTTAGAGATCAATCATATTTTTTATCCAGTCATAGTGATAGTCAATTCGATTGTATTACCATTATTGCTTGGAGGTTTTCTGTACTACATTACCGTTCCATTTCAGACATTTCTTGAAAAGAAACGAGTACCTAGATGGGGCAGTCTGATCATTATTATTTTACTGATGTTATTATTAGCTACCAGTTTTGTATCTATTGTCGGACCTGTTCTTGTCGGTCAAGTCAATTCATTTATTGACAATCTTCCGCAGATCCAACGCGAATTCGAGTCTTACATCAGCTATGCACTGGATCAGCGCGAGAAGCTGCCAGAAGGGTTGAAGAACGGTATCAATGAAGGGATTCAGAAAGTTAATGACTATACCGGAACTTTGCTGTCTGGTGCTGTTTCCTATATCACTAAGTTCATTTCTACACTGTTTCTGCTCATTCTTGTACCATTCTTTTTGATTTACATGTTGAAAGATCACGATAGATTTATTCCGTTTGTTGCATCTCCCTTCACAGGAAGCAGAAAGAAATTTGTCGTGGATTTATTCAAAAATATTGATAAAACACTTAAAAACTACATTCAAGGCCAAGTGACAGTGAGTATCATCTTAGGCTCACTGCTGTTGATCGGTTATTTGATCATCGGACTTGATTATGCATTAGTACTTGCACTTTGGGGGATGCTGACCAACTTAATTCCTTTCCTAGGACCTTATCTTGCCGTCATTCCTGCCATTGTCATCGCTTTAATTCAAGATCCAATCATGGTAGTTTATGTTGTAATTATTATGTTCGTTGCCCAGCAGCTTGAAGGTAATGTCATTACGCCTAATATCATGGGTAAATCACTGAACATCCATCCTTTGACTATTATTACGGTAATTCTGGCAGCAGGTAATCTAGGTGGTTTCTTCGCTATTTTGATTGCTGTGCCGACATATGCAGTATTAAAAACTATAGTTACAAGTTTCTATAAACACCGCCAGAATATTCAGCTCGAGGCACAAAAAGTTGTTAAAGATCAGCCGAAACCTTGATCTAGGTTTACATTATTAAGTGCAAATTGTTAAAATATAGTTAAAATGATTGTCGACAAGGAGACTATATGAAAAAAGTAAGAAAAGCTGTTATTCCAGCTGCTGGATTAGGATCAAGATTTTTACCAGCAACAAAAGCCATGCCCAAGGAAATTCTTCCTATCCTTGATAAACCGACAATCCAGTACATTGTGGAAGAAGCAGTAGCAGCAGGTATAGAAGATATTATCATTGTCACTGGTAAACATAAGCGAGCTATTGAAGATCATTTTGACTCACAGCTTGAACTTGAACTTAATCTCAAAGAAAAGAACAAAACAGAATTGCTGGAAAAAGTTCAGCATTCAACCAACCTGGCTAATATATTCTATGTCAGACAAAAATCTCCTCAAGGTTTAGGTCATGCCATCTGGACAGCGAAGCAGTTCATCGGTGACGAGCCTTTTGCTGTATTACTTGGTGACGATATAGTAGATGCAAAAACGCCGGCAATCAGACAATTGATTGAAGTATATGAGGAAACCGGAACATCAGTAGTAGGTGCGAAGACTGTCGCAGCTCATGAGACAGAACGCTATGGAATCATTGAAGCCAGATTCCAGAAAGACCGGCTGTATGAAATTGCTAATTTAATAGAGAAGCCGAAGCTTGGCACTACTGACTCACGACTTGCTATTATGGGACGTTATATATTGACGCCGGACATCTTTACTTATCTGGAAGAGCAGAATATAGGTGCAGGAGGAGAAATTCAACTGACAGATGCGATTCAACGTGTCAATGAGCAGACCGCTGTTTACGCTTATGACTTCGAAGGAGACCGCTATGATGTCGGCGATAAAATTGGTTTCGTCAAGACCACGATGGAGTATGCCATGCGTTCAGAGATGAAAGATGAACTGATTCCGTTTCTTGAACAGCTCATCCAAAAACACCGATAAATAAACCCGGGACAATTACTATATTTCTTAAAATTTAAGAATAAGTAATTGTCCCGGGTTTATTCTATAGTTGACGAGCGTTTCGCAATCTTTTGAAGAAATATATACTGTAGAAGATGGCAAGGAACGTAAAACTTAGTGCTGATAAATATAACGTAAAATTGACATCTTTGAACAGTTCGGCGGACAATCCTCCAGCGACTGGACCGAACATTGTACCGATGCCCTGTAAACTGTTGAAAACACCCCACGACTCTTCTTTCATATCGCCACTAATATTTTCGGCGAGAAAAGTGTTCCAGCCTGGCAGCAGCAAACCGTAGAACAATCCGATAACTGACGCGATGGCTAATGCAACGATAAATGAATGGAGCGTACTAAGAATATAAATTGAAATGCCGAATATTAAAAAGCCCGCTATGATGATACCATACCTTAATCTTCTGCTTACAAGATCCATCCATTTTGAAATAAACAGCATCGCAACAGTACAGCCAGCGCCGCCTGCTATAAGAAGATAAGTATATTCCAAAGTTGTAACATTAAGATGGTTGACAGCATAAGTCGGTAAAATAGGTACAAGCATTCCTATGGCAAGTCCTTGTAAAAGTATTCCAGGGAATAGCGCACGGTGCTGTTTCATCACTGATTTAATCAGTCGGCCTTGAGCTTTAATTGATTTCTTATCGATGTAGGACACTTCTGTATTGACGAAAAAATAGAGTAACCATGCAATGCCAGCAATAAGCGCCATTAAAAATGTATAGCGTTCAGGATGCAGTTTGAATATGAGATTCATTCCAATCATGCCAGACATCATTCCGACCAGCCAGGCAAAATAAACGTATCCCATTTGTTTGGCCCGATTATCTTCCTGAACGGAGCTGAGCATCACTACCCAGATCGGGCATACCGCAATGCCAAGTAAAATGGCAGTTGTCATCAGCACAATAGTGGAGTGAAAGAAAATAATCACGACAAGTCCTATAACTGCTAGTAAAAATCCGAAATTTAAAATAGCTTTTGTACCAAACCTTCTTAAAAGAAAGCCGGTAGAGAAATTCATCAGCGCATCACTGACAAAGTGAAGCGTGATACATAATGAAGTAATACCTACAGACACACCGATTCCTGTTGTAGGTAGTATCGGCAAATAACTTAGAACAAACATGCCTCTTGCAAATTCCATTAAAAACAAAACAGTGAGCATCAACCAGAAGTTTAATCCTTTGAGTCGATTATCTTGCGAAGAATTTCGCATATAGAGATACCTTAGATTGTAATTGCTGATCAATAAGAGACTCATTTAATAATCTGATAAGATCGAAGCAAATATTTTCTGATGCAGAGGGCAGATAGTCTATGGTCATTTGCTGTTTCATTTTGTTCAGCTCACTTTCATTTGTCAGAAGGTCCAAAGCGACATGGGATGTTTCTGCCACAGTATGGGTGATACGTGAATAGCCCTGACGACTGAAATAAATAGCATTTTCACCTTCCTGCCCTGGGGCAGGATTGAAAAATATGAGAGGTATTGCTTTGCATAAACTTTCAGAAATAGTGATGCCTCCAGGTTTTGTCAACATTAAATCACAGGAGCTCATCCAACGGTCCATTTGTTTTGTGTATCCGATAACCACTATATTATTATCACCTGAAAACTCAAGCGTCAGTTCATCGAATAGACGTTTATTGTTTCCGCATATGACAACAAACTGAACATCAGCTCGATCATTCATGTCTTTCAGCATGGCGCTGAAACCTTGAACGACACCAAATGCTCCAGCTACCATCAGCAATGTTTTCTTTGCAGGTGACAATCCATATCCTTCAAGCCAGTTGTTTCTATCGACCTTTAGTTCGAATTTTGAATCAATCGGAATACCAGTGACCTGAATGGCGTCTTCCGAAATACCGATAGTCGTCAACTGTTCTTTAGTCTGTTCAGCCGCGACATAATAACGACTTGATTCAGGTGTAATCCAGTTTTTCTGCATATTGTAATCTGTGATTACAGTAGCAATCGGTATATTAAGTTTAAATTCCTGTGTCAACAGTGAAACGACAGGAGTAGGGAATGTCAGCAGAATTAAGTCCGGCTTTTCTTTAATTAGTAAATTTATCAAACGGTTAAGACCATAATATTTATAGAAACATTTATCAATTTCATCGGGTCTTGAATAATAGAAATATTTATAGGTGTTTCTGAAATATTTATAGCTGTTAATGTACCATTTTTTCATTAAAGACGTGACTATTGGGTGCGCTTCTAAAAACAGGTCATGCTGTATTACTTCCAGATTAGGTAAGTTCATCTGATTAAATTGATTTACGATACTATTGGTCACTGAAATATGGCCATTTCCAAACGAGCCTGTTATTATTAATATCTTTTTGTTTGCAGTTAACATAGTCACGCTCCGGAAATCATTATTGTATTTCATTATTTTAACTTATTATATTGAGTTTTGGAAAAAAAATCATAGAAATTACAAAAAAATTACAATTCGATAGTAAAGTTTAATGAAAATTTTACAGATGATTATGCTCATTACTAGCTGATTTCAACAACTATTTACGAATAATAATTCATATCATATCATAAAAAGGTGTATAATAAAAAATTGAACAAAAGGAGGCTGACCTGTGAATGTAAAAGAACTCATTGATTCAATTAAAGCAAAAAAGACATATGGAAATTTTCCTGACAGTGTGACAAATATTACAACAGATTCAAGGCAGGCAGATGAACAAAGTATTTTTGTTGCTTCTGTCGGATATACAGTCGATAGTCATCAGTTTATTCCGAATGTTATTGAACAAGGCTGTCGTTTCATCGTAACTGACCGCTTTGTGGAAACACCTGAGAATATCGGACAGCTGGTCGTAAAAGATACGCTGCGAGCTGCGAGCATCTTTGCTCATAAAATATTCGGTTATCCCGGCAGTCAGTTAACAACATATGGGGTAACAGGTACCAATGGTAAGACAAGTGTAGCAACAATGATTCACCATCTCTATCGCGCACTGGATAAGAACAGTGCCTATTTAGGGACGAATGGGCTGCAGATCAATGAAACTGTGACAAAAGGTGCTAACTCTACTCCTGAAACAGTCACACTTGTTAAAAGCATGGTAACCGCACTGGAGGCGAAAGCTGAATCGATGAGCTTTGAAGTCTCCAGTCACGGGCTCATTTTAGGACGGTTAAACGGTGTCCAGTTTGATGTCGCTATATTCACTAATTTGACTCAGGATCATTTGGACTTCCATGGAACGATGAAAGACTATGGATTTGCAAAGTCGCTGCTGTTCAGCCAGCTCGGACATGATTTTTCACAGCCGAGATATGCTGTGCTGAATGCTGATGATGCCTTCTCAAGTGAACTGGCACGCGTGACTTCACGAGAAGTGATTACTTATGGTATTGACGATATAGCCGATTTTATGGCTGCAGATATCAAAACGTCAATCCATGGAACGATGTTTGAACTAAAGACACCTGAAGGAACATTTTCTGTAGCAAGTCCTTATCTCGGATTGTTCAATATTTACAACTTGATGGCAGCTATTGCGTCAATGTTTGCAGTGGGACATGACCTTAAAATGATTTGCAGTGTGACGGCTGATTTACCACCCGTTGATGGCCGTCTTGAAGTGCTGGACAGAAATCTGCCAATAGATCTCGTCATTGATTATGCGCATACACCAGACGGTATGAACAAATTAATAGATGCTGTTCAGCCTTTTGTCAAGGGACGGCTCATCTTTCTTGTCGGTATGGCAGGAGAGCGTGATTTATCAAAAGCGGCTGAAATGGGAGCGATTGCCTGCCGTGCTGATTATGTCATATTCACTCCTGATAACCCAGCGAATGATGACCCAAAAAAACTGACGGATGCGCTGGAAGCAGGAGCGACCCATCAGAATTTCAGTTCATTTGCTGACCGTAAGGAAGGTATTATTCATGCCATAGAAGTGGCAGAACCAGGTGACATGGTTGTACTCGCCTCAAAAGGTCGTGAACCATACCAGATCATGAAGAACTATGTCAAAGTGCCCCATCGCGATGATTTAATCGGACTGGAAGCGGCCTACCTTAAGTTTGGAGGACCTGATGAAAATAAGACAAAGCAATAGCGATACATTAACAGTAAAAGTTTACATTCATGAAAATAAAAAAGAAGAAACGTTCCTCGTCAGCATACCAGATATCTTTTTTTCTATTCAGTTTGACTATGATTTATACGGAGAAGCACTGACAGAACATTTATATGTGCATCTTTTCAATACGCTGGAAGAGAAGGAAGCGACGGAACTGGCACTGCGTATTTCACAGTGGACGAGTGAAGTTTAAGGAGAAGACATGACATTAAGAGAAGAAGTAGAAATTAGAAAGACCTTTGCCATTATCTCTCACCCGGATGCAGGTAAAACGACATTAACTGAAAAGCTGCTGCTATTCGGAGGTGCTATACGCGAAGCCGGTACAGTTAAAGGTAAGAAAACAGGTAAGTTTGCGACCAGTGACTGGATGGATGTAGAAAAAGAGCGGGGAATTTCAGTCACAAGTTCAGTGATGCAGTTTGATTATGACGATTTTAAAATCAATATTCTTGATACACCCGGACACGAGGATTTCTCTGAAGATACATATCGTACATTAATGGCGGTGGACAGCGCGGTAATGGTTATTGATGCAGCTAAAGGGATAGAACCGCAGACATTGAAGCTGTTTAAAGTATGTAAAATGCGCGGCATTCCAATCTTTACATTCATCAACAAGCTGGACCGTGTCGGCAAGGAACCATTCGATCTGCTTGAAGAAATAGAAAAGACACTTGATATTGAAACATATCCGATGAACTGGCCGGTAGGAATGGGACCATCATTTTTCGGTATTATTGACCGCAAAAAACGGACGATTGAACCTTTCCGGGATGAAGAGAACCTGCTGCATCTTGACGAGGACTATCAATTGACAACTAGTCATGCTATAGAGTCTGACAGTGCTTTTGAAGCTGCAATCGAAGAACTGATGCTGGTGGATGAAGCAGGAGAATCGTTTGACGAAGCAAAGTTGTTAACAGGAGACTTGACACCGGTATTTTTTGGATCAGCACTTGCCAACTTCGGCGTCCAGAATTTCTTGAATGCCTATGTAGACTTTGCCCCGATGCCAAGCGGACGCTTGACAGAAGAAGGAGACGTTGTAGAACCTTTTGATTCTGCCTTCTCCGGCTTTATCTTCAAGATTCAGGCGAACATGAATCCAGCTCACCGTGATAGAATCGCATTTATGAGAATTGTCAGCGGTGCCTTTGAGAGAGGAATGGATGTGACACTGACCCGCACAGGCAAGAAGTTAAAGATTTCAAGATCGACTTCTTTCATGGCTGACGATACACAGACAGTCAATCATGCAGTCAGTGGTGATATTATAGGTCTTTATGATTCAGGCAACTATCAGATCGGTGATACATTAGTCGGCAGCAATCAGAAATTCCATTTTGAAAAATTACCTCAGTTCACTCCTGAACTGTTTATGAAAGTCAGTGCAAAAAACGTCATGAAACAGAAACATTTCCATAAAGGGATTGAACAGCTGGTACAGGAAGGTGCAATTCAGCTTTACCGCACGCTTTATACCAATCAGATCATTCTTGGGGCTGTCGGTCAGCTGCAGTTCGAAGTATTTGAACACCGTATGAACAGCGAATATAATGTGGATGTCGTGATGGAACCTGTAGGGAAGAAAATTGCCCGCTGGATAGAAAACGAAGAAGCCATCACTGACGCGATGAACTCGAGTCGTTCTATTCTTGTTGATGACCGATTCGGCAATAAAGTCTTCTTGTTCGAAAATGAGTTTGCGACTCGCTGGTTTGAAGACAAGTTTCCGGACATCAAGCTGTATAGTCTGCTATAATGATTGAATTAACTTATCAGGAGGAATCATTTTGGATCCAAGTATTTTATTGACATATGGCTGGGTAATCATTGTCCTGGTCGTTCTGGAAGGATTGCTTGCAGCAGATAATGCTATCGTTATGGCGGTCATGGTTAAACACCTGCCTGAAGACCAGCGTAAGAAAGCATTATTCTATGGATTGCTCGGTGCCTTTGTTTTCCGGTTTATCTCACTGTTCCTAATCAGCTATCTCGCAAACATTTGGCAGATACAAGCACTCGGAGCGGCATATTTATTGTTCATATCGATTAAAAACTTATACGAGTACTTTAAAACCGGAGATTCCACGACCGCTGCAGAAGAAGAGGAAATTGCTGAAGCTGCAGGTAAGGGCGGTAAAGGATTCTGGATGACTGTACTGAAAGTCGAATTCGCTGACATTGCCTTTGCAATTGATTCGATGCTTGCAGCAATCGCGATTGCCCTTACACTGCCTCACATCGGTCCTCAGTTCGGCGGTATGAACGCTGGACAGTTTACTGTTATGTTCATCGGTGGTATGCTCGGAGTTATTATTATGCGTTTTGCAGCTAACTGGTTCGTTGCGCTGCTGCATAAATATCCTTCTCTTGAAGCGGCAGCATTCGCTATCGTCGGTTGGGTGGGAATTAAATTAGTAGTAATCGTCCTTGCCCACGAAAAAATCGGAGTGCTGCCACATGATTTTCCGCACTCTACACCATGGCAGATCATCTTCTGGACTGTGCTGTTAGGAATACTTGCAGTCGGCTGGTTTGTGGGTAAGAAAAACGAAAATCAAGCTTAACATATATATTAAACTTAGTATTTCTTCTGTATAATGGAAATACTAAGTTTTTTTGTGGAGGCAATAATGAAAAAGATTACAATTAGAAAAGCAGATTATCGAAGAAAGAGAAGACATTTCTTTGACAAAGAGCAGCATGATAATACTGCAGATGAACCCGAACAAGAAGAAGCGGAGCTAGCTAGTACTGAAGAGCGGGTGCAGACTACAATAGTTGAGCCGGATGATAAAGAGCAGGAGGAATCCATTCCTCACACTGATTACTCTGAAGCAGATCGGCAGATGTCAAAATTAAGCTTCGGCTGGCTGTGGCTCATGCTCGGTCTGCTGCTAGGCATTCTGCTCATGTATTTATTTTCAATGCTGTTTATGAAGCAAGGAAAGGACGAAATAGAGCCGTCACCGTATTCCAAGTCAGAGCAGGCGATAAAAAAGACACAGGCTGATGTGGTCAGTGTCATCAATACTCAAAAAGCATCAGACTTACTTGAAAAAACAGATGAGACCACCCCGGAAGAAATAGGTATCGGCAGCGGTGTTATCTATAAACTTACTGAGAAATATGCTTATATCATCACGAACTATCACGTGATTAAAGGTGCTGAGACGATAGAAGTGACGATGTCTAATAATGAAAAACAAGTGGCATCAGTGGTAGGTACTGATATATGGACAGATATGGCAGTACTTAAAATTCCTAAAGGGAAAATAACAGATAAAATAGCATTTGCTGACAGTAACTCAGTAAGTGTCGGAGAGACTGCCATCGCTATTGGAAGTCCACTCAGCCAGGCATTTGCGGGCAGTGTTTCTCAAGGTATTATTTCCGGCAAGAACCGCAGTGTTCCAGTAGACTTTGATGATGACGGCGAGTATGACTTTGAAGCGAATGTACTTCAGACAGATGCAGCAATTAATCCAGGTAACTCTGGAGGCGCACTGATCAATGACGACGGAAAACTGATAGGCATCAATGCTTTGAAAATATCTCTTGATCATGTAGAAGGAATAGGTTTTGCCATCCCATCTAATGAAGTTAAAGAAATCGCTGTTATTCTTGGAGATAAAGGTAAAATAAAACGACCGGATCTTGGAGTCATCCTTGAAGATCTGACTCATCTCGAAATAGATGCTGTGCGGGCTCAGATCAATTTACCTGAATCAGTGGATAAGGGTGTAGTCATCACGGGTATTGAAGGGAATTCAACGGCTGAAGAAGCTGGACTGCTGACTAAAGATGTCATCACAAAAATAGATGATATTCCAGTAGAAAGTCTGGTTCAATTCAGAAAGGTTCTTTATTATAATAAGAAAATAGGTGACGATATCACCATTACTTATTACAGGCAGGGAAAACAGCAGAAGGCACAAGCTAAGCTGAAATGAGGAAGTGATATAGAACATGTATAAAATATTCGGAAAGCTGACGCCGCAGCAAGGTATCGTCCTTTATTATCTTGCAGCGATGCTTATTTCATTTCTGATACTCAGATTACCTTATGTCCATAAGCCTGGTGTAGACATCTCATATATAGATTCATTGTTTGTAGCAGTATCAGGAATCAGTGTCACCGGATTGACACCTATATCTATCGCTGACTCCTATTCAGTTTTTGGGCAGATGATGATACTTGTTATCCTTAATTTCGGGGGTATTGGAGTCATGGCAATGGGAACATTGTTCTGGGTGATCCTCGGTAAGAAAATCGGTATGCGAGAACGACAATTGATCATGGTTGATAATAATCGCGATAAGATGTCCGGAGCAGTTTCTCTGATCAAGGAAATTGTCAAGACGATGATTATGATTGAGCTGGTAGGGGCTCTTGTTCTTGCGTTTTATTTCTATAAAGATTTTCATTCTGTGAGTAAATCTCTTTATCATGGTTTATTTGCAAGTGTGTCAGCCACCACAAACGGCGGTCTCGACATCACCGGTGAGTCTTTAAATCCATACGCGGACGATTATTTTGTTCAGTCTATTATAATGCTGCTTATTATCCTCGGAGCTATCGGGTTTCCTGTTATTATTGAAGTCAAGACATATTTAACAAATAAAGTTCCTAACTTCAGATTCAGTTTATTTGCCAAACTAACAGTGACGACTTACATTCTTCTTTTGACCGCTGGATTTTTAATGATCTATCTACTTGAATTTAACCATGCATTCAAAGGAGAGACATGGCACAAAGGAATTTTCTATGCCATGTTTCAATCAGCGACAACTAGAAGTGCGGGTCTTACGACAATTGATCTTTCCCGCTTTTCAGAAGCAACCCAGTTTTTTATGGGCGGACTGATGTTCATCGGTTCATCTCCAAGTTCTGTCGGTGGAGGAATCAGAACGACAACTCTTGCGATACTGATACTATTCCTGCTGAATTTTAGTAACGGCAGAACAACAATCAAAGTATTTAATAAGGAAATTCATCTGGTTGATATTCAGAGGTCATTTGCAGTTATGGTGCTGGCCTGCTTAATATGCTTTACTGCATTGACACTTGTGCTAAGTTTTGAAAATGGAAAACAGCAGTTACTTCCTATCTTCTTTGAAGTGATGAGCGCATTCGGTACATGTGGTCTGTCGTTAGGAATAACAGATGACTTATCATCGCCATCGAAAATCGTCATCATGGCACTGATGTTTGTAGGAAGGGTCGGACTGATCTCATTCATTATCATGCTGGGTGGAAAGGCAGAACCAGACAAATTCAGATATCCGAAAGAACGAATTATGATCGGGTAAATGCTGAGCAGAATTTAATCCAAGAGACCGGCTTTACAATATCTTATAGTGATGTTGTAAAGCCGGTCTTTTATTGATTTTTGTTTTGAGGAAGCTGAATAATGAAAGTTGTCCCATTATTGACTTCACTTTCGACAGTGATACTTCCTCCGTTTGCTTCAACGATATTTTTAGTTACTGGAAGTCCGAGACCTGTACCGTTCGGTTTAGTTGTAAAGAAAGTATCAAATAACTGACTAATTGTCTGCTTTGACATACCTTCTCCGTTATCACGGACTGATAAGAAAATATCCTGATGCTCACTGACCTTTACCTCGATAATCCCTTGGCGGTCAGGTGGAATAGCTTCCCGGGCATTTTGAATCAAATTGATAAGGATTTGTTTCAGCTGATCACTTGCAATAGTTGTAAAAAGCGGATGATCCGGATAACTGCTGATCAGTTTAACATTATAGAGCTCCAGTTCATATTTTAGGAATGTCAATGTATCCTTTACGATTCTGCTGATTTCTACTGGTTCTCCGACAGCCGAAGTTGGTTTCCCTAGAAGAAGAAATTGACTGACGATGTCATTAATACGGTCGAGTTCTTTTTTGACTATAGTGAAATGGGGGTTCAAATGATTTTTATCATATTTCAATTCCAGCAGTTCCACAAATCCTTTGACAGAAGTCAGAGGATTTTTTATTTCATGAGCTGTATTGGCTGCGAGCATTCCTATCAACTCTTTTTTTTGAATATTAATTTCATCTATAAGCCTTAATCGTTCGTTCTGAACTTCAAGGTTGTGTCTGTAAAGCTGAAGCATGGCAGTGATTAAGATGATAACAAGTGATATGATTAAAACTTGTTCCAATGTTTTTAAATAAATATTTTCGTTAGAGGTAATCGTCAGTTGCCAACGCATGTTCTGAAAAGCAGTTGTCCGTGAAATATTTGACTTCACCGGATTTCTTGATTCAAATAAAATGTTATTTTTAAAATCAGTGATGGTTATCGTGCTGTTCGATTGGATAGCATCGATGACAGATATCAGACCGTTAATATCCAGTTCAAGGACAATGATGTTTTTATCATATTCATTCGGAATGAACTTTGAAATATAGATGACATCAATACCATTTCTATCTTTTTCACGACTGCTGATTGATACATTATTTAAATTCCTACCCCTGCTGAAATAATCATAAGTCTTTAATTTCTTACCTATCATCTGAGGGCTTGATGAATTGACGACTCTGCTGTTTCTGTTAAGTACATAAATTGTTTTATACCTTGGCTCCTGTCTTTTAATAGAATTAATCGCATTATTGATCTGTTTCTCGCTGCTGCTCAGAGAGACTACTGTGGCCAGATTTTCGATTGTCGCATACGCATCATTGATAAATGTTTCAATTTGCTGCTGGTGCATGGAAATATTTCGATTTATTTTATTTAATTCCTGCTCTTTATGATAACTGAGGAGTACGGTGAAAGTGATGACCGAGAGTATGAGCGTCACAATCAGATTAAAAATGATATGTCTTTTCAATTGTTTCATAAAACTCTTAAACCTCCTGACCGCTCATTTGTTATAATGAAAAAAAAGATGAATAGGTGATATGTATGAATCAAGGATTAATTGATATTCATATTATAGCAACAAATGACATACATGGGGCACTCTTTCCTACAGAGCAGGAAGCGGGTATTATGAGAGCTGCTTCATATGTAAAGATGGTCAGAAGAGTATCTGATCATCTACTACTTATTGACAATGGTAATGCACTAAGTGGATCCATCAGTACATATTTCTTCGCGCATACTCAAAATCATTTTCGCAATCCAATGATTACATTAATGAATAAAATGAATTATGATGCTAGTGGTATCAGTCCTAACGAATTCAGATACGGACTGTCATATTTCAATAAAGCTCAGGCCATGGCAGACTTTCCTTTTCTATCAGCTAATATACTTCACTCCCGGACAAAAGAACCTTACTTCAATTCGCCATATATTATCAAGACATTCAACGGAATGAAAATTGGAATCATCGGTATTACTTCAAAAGGACTGATGTCAAAAGAAACAGTGGAAACGGACAGTGAGTTTGCTATAGAGGATACTGTGAGAGCTGCTAAGCGCTGGATTCGGCATATGCATGACAAAGAAAATCCGGATTTTGTTATCGCACTTTACCACGGAGGACTGAATGAACTTGTTCAAGGCTCAGATTATAAAGAATTGACAAGTAACGAAGCTGAAGCCATTATTCAGGCCAGTGAAGGAATAGATGTCATGATCACCGGTCATCAGAAAAAGACAATCAATAAAATGATTGATGATACTTTGTTTATTCAAGCCGGCAGCAATTTAAGCCATCTTTGTCATATACAGCTTCAGTTCAGAGAGCGAACGAATACATTTGAGCTTGTGAATAGCGAGGCAAACTTAATTGATATGACAGCTTATCCTGAAGATAAGCAGCTAAAAGATGAAGTATATTATGAGGAGAAAGTATTCAGACAGTGGCTTGATAGTGAAGTCGGAGCAGTAGATGAGGACTTAGCACTGAATCATTATGAGGACTTTCTTAGTCATCACCCTTTTAAGACATTACTACATGACTTGTTAAAATCCTGTACAGCAGAAATCACTTGCTGCCATATTCCGCATCTTAAAGCACGAGGGCTGCAAGGTAGAGTAACACAGCATGATCTATATCAGTCCTATGTCAGTATTGATCATCCGGTACAGCTGCTGCTGACAGGTGAGCAGATTCATAAAATAATGGAGAGAAGCAGTGCTGCTTTATATGAGGATAATGGCATTCATGTCCGCCAGGAAATGATGGATCCAACTGTTATTACTGATTGGAGAGGATTTGACTATACTATTATGCTTGACCGACCTATTGGACATCGTGTGAAAACACAGCTGGAAAAAGAGGATAAGTATATTGTAGGAACTACAGATTATATTTACCGGCAGTATAGTGATATTATTGCTCGTGATCAACTGATTAATGTGAATGAAAAACATATGATAGAACTACTGTCCAGCTATCTTGTGGAAATGGCAGAATAAAACAAGCTGTACCCTGATTAACCAGGGTACAGCTTGTTTAACGCGCATGAATAAAAATAAGAATGACTATGGCAAGAATCTGTCCGATCATTGGAGTGATTAATCGTTTCGTGTAAGCATAACTTACAGCTAAGATACATTGAACGATAAATATGAACAGTACGAGCTGAAAGTTGAGCGTCCATATGAATAACAAGGCAGATGCTGCACTAGTGATAAGAATGGCTATCCAGGGACGAGTAATATCCATCAGACGCTGCTGCAGCATACTTCTCATAAACAATTCGTGTAGCGGCACTGTAATCATCAGTGACAGTATAAGCTGCCATTTATAATAGACACCTATAGACACTAATGTCTTTAATATATGAAAATAATGGACGTCTTTTGTGACGTATGAAGCTAATGTATGAATGAGTACGATGGTAATACTTGCTCCGATGCCTGCTGCAATAGACACAGGGATTCTTCTCGAGTCTATGCTGCGCTCATAGAAAACATAGCTGATAGAAGAAAGCAGCATAAGACCTGTAATAATATGCCAGAATACCTGTTCTTCGTGTCGCATAAGAATCAGGATAGTCTGGAAAAAGATATAAATGAATACAAACCAGATTAATGGTTTTTTAATAGACATACTATGACTCGTCTACTATAGTGTAACGCTTATGATTTATGACAGTTTTCTCCTGAAGATCAAGCTGCTCAAAATTTTCCATAATCGTAAGATCGACGATTACAGAATTCTCATTTACTTTTTCGACTTTACCACGTAAACCGTTATGAAACTCTACAATATTTCCTACTTTAGCTATTGTCATCATTTTCCTCCTAAAACCGTACTATTCGACATTATACTAAATTACAAACCAGATTTAAATGTAAAATTGTAATTTTTACATATTTTTTCTCTGGCACGCCTTCTCCAGCGCTTAATAGTCGACGGACTGTTACCCGTAAATTCTGCAATTTCATTAATTTTATAACCGATTACCGCATAGTTGAACCAGAGACGTTCCTCATCATTAAGGTCATCAGTCACGCCCTCAAGAAAAAGTTCTGCATACGTATTATCTTCACAATCCATTAAAGGTATCAATACATCATCAGCTACTATTTGATGACGCTGCTGATATTTGATTCTTTTTCTCATTTCGTCAATAATGAAGAACTTCAATTTTAGATAGACAAATTGATCCTTGTTAGTACATTTTGCAGGATCGTAAGTTTCACCTATCTGCCATAATTTGATAAGGGCCAGTTGATAATATTCATCGAAATCATATTTAATCTGGTAGTGGTGCAGAATATGATAAATCATTCTCTCATATTTTACTTTCCATTCTTCAAACATGACATCTCTTTTCTGCTTATGCACAAGCGGTAAATTTCCGGATGACACTATAATAAAGTATCAATTTGTTAAATGAAATTTAACATATTTAAGATATTGCTTGATAGGTTAAAAATAAAGTTTAAAATTATTAATTTTTAACATACTTTAGCCATTTATCAGGCATTTAACATTATAATTCAGTTAACAAAAAAAGAAGGGAGGGAGAATGATCGATACAGTGAGTAATGATATTGTCTTTATGAAGAGAGACTGGAACAGTGAAGGAAAAACTGAAATAATGCTGAAAAATGGCAGGATGATAACAACGGAAATTGATCCTGAAAAGCTGCTAAATCAAACTTTGATATATCTCGGCAGCAGTATAAAAGCAAGGCGGACAACTGCTAAGAAAATATTTAATATTAAACAGTTTATTCCGGTTGTTATAGATAGTGACATCGGCATGACGTTTTTTCCTCTGCATAAACAGTCAGATTACTGCCGCTATTATATTAACAGTTATTACTTTCTTGATTATACGGAGCAGCAGATTATATTCACGAATAAGACTAGATTGAAAATTTCACTACCTGAAGCATTTGTCAGGAGGCAATACGAGAAGTCACTCTCGATGATGGACAGTCAGCGAAAAATAAGAGAACAGAAAATCAATTATGATTTTTAAGAGTATATCCACATATTAAAAACCATCGATGTCATCACTTGTGACATCGATGGTTTACAATATTTATTTGTGTGACAAATCAGTAATCATTGCTTCTAGTCGGTCAAGACCAACAGTCAATACATCTTTATGATAGGCATAACTTAATCTGACATAACCTTCGCCTGCATCAGTGAATGTGGAACCAGGCACAAGGACGACTCCATACTTTTCAAGAGCAAGATTGGCGAAATCAAATGAATTCATATTAAATGAACGAATATCGATGAATAAGTAAAAAGCACCATCTGGTTGAAAGCACTGTAAATTCATTGCAGCAAGTCTATCTATGCAGTAATCTCTTCGGTCAATATAGATTTTGTTCATTGCATATGCTGCATCTTTTGCAGAAGTAACAGCAGTAATCGCTGCATGCTGTGCCGGTACATTGGCACATATACAGTTATAGGCATGAACAATAGTGATATGTGACATTAACTCAGCTGGTCCCATACAAAAACCGATTCTAAAACCAGTCATGGCATGAGATTTACTCAGACCATTGATCAGCAGCAGTTTATCTTTAAGGCTGGCAAAAGCACCGAAAGACACATGCTTTCGATTAAATGTATTCTCACTGTATATTTCATCGCTGATTGTATAAAAGTTCTGTTCAGCTAAATAATACGCAAGTTCTGCTGTTTCCTCAGCAGAGAGAATAGTACCCGTAGGATTATTTGGATAGTTCAACATGACCGCTTTTGTTTTCTTGCTTACCGCTTCAGCAATCATCTGCGGTGTCACTTTGCAGTGGTTTTGAGTTGTATCTATCAGCACAACTTTGGCTCCCATATTTTCGATGACAGGGATGTAGCCGGCGTAAATCGGACCTGGTAAAATCACTTCATCTCCCGGCACTAAAATTGTTCTGAAAACAGTGTCAATGGCCTCAGATGCACCGTTAGTGATCAATATATTGTCAGCAGTATAGCGAGCATCGTACTTTTCACTCATGAACTGGCTGACTGCTGCACGCAGTTCATACAGACCTTGATTATGTGAATAGGTAGTATAATCGTGAGTAACGGCTTCAATAAATGCCTGTTTAACGATGTCAGGGGTCTTAAAATCCGGTTGACCCACTGTTAAGTTGATGGCATCAGGAAATTCTGACAGGCGATTAGAAAATTTTCTAATACCAGGCACATCTAATTTTTCTGCATTGGGATTTAAGGTTAAAGCCATAAAACCATCCTTTATGTTTTATTATTTATTATACCGCATCAAATAAATGATAAATGGTTTTTTCGTTAAAGAGAATAAAATCTTTATATAGTTACTGCCTTTAATTAAGTGGGTTTTTCACTTCTACGATAGGTGTCGTGACTTTCTTGGTCATATTATGGCTGAAAATGTAAACAAGTAGTGCTGACATGATGAGCAGTCCAGTCATGATATATATCATATTGCCTTCAAACGCTTTATCCCATCCATTTGAGCGGAACAAACCTATGAACAGACCATGCAGTAAATAGATAAACATAGTTCTTGATCCTATATAGGTCAGAGGTAATTTACGTTTAGGAACGATGTTCAGAAAACTAAAAGTACTTAGTACGATAATAATATAAATGAGTCCGCGCTTCACGCCGCTATATAAATCTACATTTTCCAGTGAACTATAAGGCTTGCTGCCAAACAGCCATTCAAAGTTGAAGTTAGTCAACATATAGAAGTTGAAAATTAATACAAGACTAAATATTGATAAAGGCAGATACTTCTTATTCTTAATATAATTAAAATTTTCTGCCGTTGCAGAATAACCTAATAGAAACAACGGGAAAAAGACAAATGTTCTGGATAAACTTAAAGTATTATTAATAAAGTCAAAATATCCAACTAATATTCCTGTTAGAAACGAGCCGGTTATTACAACAGACATTTGATAATCCTTGACTAGATAAAGCATCACGTGCCATGAGAACAAACTGAGTAGAAACCACATGGCCCACTGAGGGTCAAAAGGATTTAAATCAATTGTCTTTACATCATCAATGAAATAGTAATAACAGGCATAAAATGTCTGGAAGATTAAATAGGGTATTAACAACTTCTTAATTAACTTCAATAAATATCCCGGTTTATTAATTCCTTTAGCAAAATATCCGGAAATCAGAACGAACGCCGGCATATGAAAACTATATATGAACATATATAAAGCTTGCAGAAAGTGATTTTCTGAAACGAATGATCGAAGAAGATGACCGAAAACGACAAGGACGATTAAGAAAAATCGTGCATTGTCAAAATAATGATCGCGTACTTTAGCCATAAAAAGACGCCTACTTTCTAATTTTGAGAATTCACGTCTCAAATACCCTTTACCTCTAATGTTTATGCATACTGAAACTTTATATATTTTCATTAAATAGTTTACAATTATTATATTATGATTAATAAATAGTTGATAAACTAATTATGGTGCATTATAATTCATTGTAACACGGGTGAAGGAGAACAACGATGGATGAAACGCATTTGAAAAGATTCGGGAAATTAATATATTTTATGGACTCTAGAATAGATGAGATTACTTCAACTGAATTTGCAGATGTCAATCTGACAAGAGAACAGTTATACATGATGGAATTAATTGTAAGTGAAGATAATATGACACAAAAGAAGTTAATATACCGATTAAATAAAGAACAAACTGCTGTATCAAGAGCTATTAAGAAATTAGTTGATAACGGATATGTGTATAAAGAGCAGAGCATTTATGATTTACGTTCAACGGTACTTAAAGTAACCGATGAAGGAAAACAAGTACTCGAAAAGGCAGATCTGATAAAAACAAAAATAGTACAAAAATTTATGAAAGAATTAGCCGAAGAAGAAGCATTTGAATTAATTATTTTATTGGAAAAAATATACAATTCATTCTCTATCCGTGATCCATTTAGATTTTAATATACATATTTAGAATAACCGTCTTATTTACATAAAAACCTCTGTGAACTAAAGTTCACAGAGGTTTTGTCTATTGATCATAACGGTGGATATAGAATTTTAAACCTTCTAACCCAAGCTGTTTATAGAAAGATGCAATGCGGGCAGCATTTTTTGAGGCCCATGAGACGTCTGTTGCATATTGATGAGTTGCAGTTTTAACTGGATTCCAGCGCATCTGGTGTAATGTCACCTGCTGATTATTAAAATAACCATTGGCTACATATTTTGCACCTCCGACAATCGCTTTTGCAGGTGTATCCCAGCCATTCTCATAAGCGTATTTTATTCCGCCGTTCAATACATTATGATCCGTTGCTTTAGTACCGAACATATTATAATATTTCTTTGCAGAATGAGTGACCGCCTGACTGTTCCTGCGGTTATAACCAGCACCTTGACTTAACTGACTCGTCCCATTCCCTGATTCAAGAAGTGCATGACTGATTAAATATATTTCATTGATATTCAGTTGTTTAGAAGCCGCAGCAAAAGCCGCTCCCTGCCCTTCAAGTATGCCTTTTCCAACCAGTAATTTATTTAAAGAAGAACCTGATATTCCTTGTGAAGCATTTAATTTCAAGAACTGATATTTCTGTACATCGTCATTCATGGTTAAAGAAGTGTCTATATTTTGTTTTACTTCTGCAGCATATGCCAGCCGACTTTTAGTATTACCATATTGATCGGTATATAACACTTTAGGTCCTGAATTTGTACCAGTGTGTATAAGCTTCATCTGTTTTGCTACAGCAGCTGATAAAGTATCGGGAGCTTTAGCAATTGTGATTGTCTGTTTAGATAAATACTTGCCTGCAATCCAGCCGACCGTACGCGTGTTTTTAAGCGTTCCCTTATACCATATAGCTGAGCCTACTCGTTCAGCTTTGACGACATTAAAGATTTTGCTTGTAAGCTTAGTCAGTGGTGCAATACGCTGTGTTGCACTTCCACCAGGAATACTATAGACATAAGTTTTCGTATTGTTGATGACATAAGGAGCTTTTTCCCAGCTGAGTACTTTATGTGATTTCTGTGCAATATCACTGTCACTGATCCAGCCGACCGTTTTATTTGCACCATCCACAATTCTAAAGTATTTCTTTGATCCTTTCACGCTTTCTTTATTGATATAATACTGCTTATTCACCAGCTTAGCAGCAGCCTTTTCGGAAATGTAATTGTCCGTGTAATAAGCTGCACCTTTCGCCGTTGTTCTACCAATCATGTCGACTGTTTTGACGTGGGTCGGTCCGACAGGTTGCAATGTCAAATACTTACCATTGATCCAGCCTGAAATATTATTGATTGTGCCGAAATAATAAGGTGTACTATTTACTGTCACTTTTTTGCTTGGTGAAAATACTTTGTTGATCGAGTTTTTCATATCATTTAGTTTTTGAGCGCTCGTACCCCAAGGAACAGAATAAAGACCACTGACTTTTGCAGAAATTTTATATCTTGCACTTACTTTTTGCTCAGCACTTCTTGTAGCCTGAGTCAGATGTTTTGATTCAATCCATCCGCGTGCCACGCCGTTTTCATCTTGAAGAGAGTAATAAGTGACACCATTTAATTCAGCTTTTTTATTCAAGTAATATGAAGTACCATACTTTGAACCTGCTGCTGTACCGGCAGCGTCAGTTACGCTTTTGTAGACAGGTGTGGTTTTAGCTTTAATGCGCGCCATTTTAGACACAACAGAAGTCGTGATATTTCCTGTCTTTGCAGGAGCTGGAGCAGGTGTTGGCACTGGAGCAGGTGTTGGCACTGGAGCAGGTGTTGGCGGTGGTGTTGGCGGTGGTGTTGCCGGTATGCCGTTTGTTTTATAATTGTATTTCTCTGCAACTAACTGTACTAACTCATCAAACGTATACCCATTCTCCGCGAACCAGCCATGCGGGTCTGAGTGATCTGTTCCACCGATATAATTTGATATCGCTTTATGTGACCAGAGTGTACCTATACCATCATATTCTGCACTATCAATGGGTAAATTATAGTAAAGCAGGTTCGTAGCGATATAATCAGCATAGTTATTGATTGCTTTACTAAAGCGGTCTTTTCCATGTACTCTGACCAGTTCCACTTGAATAAATCTACTATTGGCATATTGTCCTGCGCCCCAGGCCAGGTAATCTGTCGGTGCTGTTTCAATGATGTTGTTATCGTCGACAAACGCATGGACAAAAGCGTTCTCGAAATTGTTTTTCATATAAGCAATTTCACCCCAGATTGTCGACGTGTTATTTGCCGTTTCGTGTGCAATAACACCTTCTGGAGCACCGACCCCAGTACGATATGCAATTTTAGGAATGTGGCTCGAGAAATCTTCCTGATAAACTGGAACCTGGTAATTCATATATTTGATATAATCGTTAACTGACATATCTGTCGCAGCTTTTTTAACTGTTGTTTTAGCTGCTATAGATTGTAGTGCAAGTGTTTTTGCCGGTGTTCTTAAAGTTAATGTTTTAGTTCGAGTAGATATTTTATTCTCTTTTTCAGCTGGTGGATTGATTGCTGAAACATCTACCGATTTCAACTGTTCATCAGAAATGTTCAATTCAGTAGTTTTATTTACGTCGTCGGTAACAGGTCGTCTGACAGTTTCTGTGTCAGTAGACTGTACAATATTATCTGTTCGTGACGCATCTGTTCTATTATCAGTTACCGTTATTCCTTGTGTTTCTTCTACGTTTTCATTGAGTTGTTGCGATGAATGGTTGTCAGTATTAGAAGTTTTTTGAGAATTCACGATAGATTCAGCAGGGACTTCTTCTTTTGGAGTATCCCCGTTATCAGACGTTGTCATATCAGGTACTGCTTGTGTTGACTCAACTGGTGCTTTAATTTCTGAAGTCTGACGACTGTTTAGCGGTTCTTCAGAAATATTATTAGTGATCTCATTTGTTGGCATCTTATCGTTATTTTGTACAGTGGAATTAATAGTAACAGGTAAAGCGTCTTTTACTTCTTTGTAATTCATTGTATTAACAGGTTTTACTGCATTAAGTGGAGGAACTGTTGATTCTTTTTCTTCCAGCTGAATGGTTTTGACTTGCTCGTCAGCAGTCGTCTTCTGAGTCGCTTGTTTAACTTTAATGTCAGGTTTAATGTCTGGTGATTGGTTTTCTGCTGCATGTGCAGCAGTAGAATGTGCAGCAAACATCATGAGTAAAAGGGCAGGGGCCCTATAGTAAAATTTATTATCCATAATGCATCCTTTCTTTGTCTGAATTCTTAGTCTCTTAAGTATTATAAATTTTTTATCAATTGAAGTATATAGCACAATAAAACTGTAATATTACTTTAACAAAATAAAAAAAGTTAATACATTTGTTTGAGCTTTCCTTTATATATATTTATCCGTATAAATATCGAAAAATAATATAAAAAAAGCAGCACCGTTTAGATGCTGCTCTTGTTATTATAAAGCATTCTTTCGAATAATAGCTGTATACTGCCAGAAAATTTTCATTTGCGTGATATTCCAGTTAGTCATGCCTAATGAATATCCGGAAGGTTCAAAAATCTTTATTTCGGATACTTCAAGAATTGCAGCAATCAAATACTGATAATACACATTCAGAGATTTAAATGTATCACTTAAATGTCCATCATCAAATACAAAATCAAGTGGAACTTCGTAGTCGAAGATATTAACAACATTGAAAATCTCAGGTATGGCCAGTACATAACAAGCACCGTCTATAACTGGACTGTCATCTGACTGGTGATAGTAGAGTCTCAGCGACTCATAGTTCTGATGATGTTCTTCATCAAGGTAGAAAAACTTTGACCTGAAGTATTCAAGGTCACCGGCATGAACAATCTGATCTTCCAGACGATCAAACATATGGCTGATCTGCTCGTACTTTTCATAAGTTTTGCGTTGACTCATCCTCTCATTCCTTTCACTGGTTATTATAAGATTCTGTCGTCTGTTGAAAAGTATTAGTTTGTATATTGTTATTAAAAACTTCAGTCGTAGAGTTCTGTGGAGTCACAGACTCAACTTCTACTTGTTCACTGGTTACTGGTTCTGAAGTCACAGATTCAGAGACAGGGGGTGCTGTTGAAGGTTCTTCTGCTGTTATAACAGGACTTTCACTCGTTCTTTCCTGGCGATCAGTCTGTTCAGATGTCGGGGATTCTTCAGCTGTTTTTTCTTCACTTTGTTTTGCTTTTTCATTTTTCTCTTGCTCTTTTAACTCTTGATTGATATCACTAATATTAATTTTTTTAAGTGGAATTAAGTCACCAAATAGAGAGATAACTTTATAATCAAGAAGATCTTCCTTATTACCTTGTGATAATCCTAAGTCATTTCTAACTAAACGAGAAATGCGTGTAATATCCTTGAACACTGGATTGAAGTAATAAACTCCTTCATACATATAATCTGTTCCTTTGAGCTGTGCCTGTTTAAACTCAACGTCATTTGCTGAATAAAACGAAGCAAGAGAAGTAATATTGTTGAAGGTTAAACTATGCTTCGCATTATTACCTACAATTTCAACAAGTTCATCTAATTTAGCCAGTGAATCTGTTCCTTGCGCCTTTTTAACAATAGCTTCGATCATTTCCATCTGACGTTTTCCACGTCCAAGGTCTGTGTCGATATGTCTGCTGCGCACCAGTGCCAATGCCTGATCGCCGTTAAGCAGCTGATAACCTTCTTTAACTTTGATTCTGCCTTTATCATTCTTCGTAGGTTCATCCATATCGAATGGAACATCAAAGTAGATGCCGCCTAACTCATCGATAATATCTACAAACGCCTGCATATTGACACGAGCATAATAATCAACTGGCACGTTGAATAGATGTTCGACAGCATACATGGATGATTCAGGACCGCCTTCAGCGTGCGCATGCGTGATTTTGTCATAATACTTAACCGATGGAATATAAGCAAGTGTATCACGAGGAATGCTGATAAGCCTGATCTGCTTTTTGTCGCGATTAAACGTCGCCAGAATCATTGCATCTGTTCTTGCTTCAGAAACTTTCTGACCGCCTTTTCTTCTACTTAGGCTGTCATCTATTCCAAGGAATAGAATAGAGACATGATCCATGGCGGGATCGACATTGTTCTCTCTTAAATTTGATTTTTTGGTTCCATCTGAGAAAGACTGGTCAATTGCTCCTTTAGTCGTCAAATACAGGAAACCGGCATAAGTCACTGGAACTATGATTAAACTTAAGCTTAAAACTATCAATAAAGCTTTAAAGTATTTATTCATCGGTAGTCACCTTATTAGTTTTATTTTAAACTTCATAAGTATACATAATCATGAGCAAAATAACAACTTATTTGAAAAAGAAACGATCATTATCTAAATCTCGGCGGAACTTCTTCTGCTCTTTAACGGACAATTTTTTATAGTTCTTGAGAAAATCTTCATATTGTTCCAGCACAGTATCTTTATCTCCGAACGACTTTAGACGTCCGCCTTCAATCCACGCTATTTTTGTACAGAAATTGCGGACCTGTTTCAGATTATGACTGACAAAGAAGATGGTTTTACCCGCTGCTTTAAACTCCTGCATCTTATCCAGACTTTTTTGAGTGAACGTCTGGTCACCGACAGATAATGCCTCATCAATGACAAGGATATCCGGATTGACGGTCACACTGATGGCAAAACCCAGTTTAGATTTCATACCGCTTGAATACTTTTTGACTGGCTGGTAAATAAAGTCACCGAGCTCTGAAAATTCTATAATCTGCGGCGTAAGTGCTTTGATCTCTTTTTTAGAATAGCCCATTAAAAGCATTTTGAATTCAATATTATCGAGACCGGACAATTGAGTGTTTAATCCGGAATTGATTGCTATCACATTAACTTCTCCGTTTTTTGATAGCTGACCGCTCGTAATGGGTACACTGCCGCCTATAATATTACTAAGTGTAGACTTCCCAGAGCCATTGATGCCGACTAGACCGATTATGTCACCTTCATACGCCGTCAAAGTAATGTCTCTTAACGCATGAAATCTTTTAGTGGCTGATGGTTTGACGATATCAAGTAATCTTTCTTTATTGCTTGTAAAAACTTTGTATTCCTTATAAACATTTTTAAATTCTACTGAAGCTTTCAAGATACTCATCCTGTTCTTTGAAAAATATTTTACATATTTAATATGAGAAAACGTAAACGGATTGTAAATATTGTTGAAATAATGTAAATTATAAAATACATTTGATTATATAAAAAGTAAAGAGGTGAATGATGTATCATAAGATACATCTTACTATGATACATGATACATTACCTATTGCCCATACTCGTGATACTATAGAAATATTGGGGATTCCATTTAATAATGTAACGAAGCAGGAGATGTTGTCAAACATTGAGAATTTTTCTGCTGAATATCAACAGAAAAACATGTTCATAGTTACTGCTAATCCCGAAATTGCTTATTATGCTAAAACCCATGAAAATTATTTGACAAGGATTAAAGCTGCTGATTACATAGTACCTGATGGCATCGGTATAATCAAAGCCGCAAAATATTTAAAGACGCCTCTGAAAGAACGAATTCCCGGTATAGAATTAATGGAAGCGATGCTCGGTATAGCTGATAGGGATCATAAACGAGTTTTCCTGCTGGGCGGTTCAAAAGAGACAGTGAAAAAGTGTAAAAAAAAGCTGAGAGAGAAATATCCTGGAATTACTTTTAAATCAAAACATGGTTATAAAGATATTCACGATCACAAAACATTAAAAAAAATCAAAGCCTTTGAACCTGATTTTGTTTTCGTCGCTATGGGATATCCAAAGCAGGAAAGCTATATTTATTATAATCAGCATCACTTTTCTCATACTGTGTTTATGGGAGTAGGTGGCTCATTTGATGTTTTTAGCGGTAATGTCAAACGAGCACCTGAATTTTTTATTAAAACGAATATGGAATGGCTGTATAGAATAATGACTGACTTCAGACGTTTTAAACGAGCAGTAGCTATTCCGTTATTTTTAATTCAGATAGTTAAACAAAAATATGTGATTGATAACGATCCACATGCCCATTTTAAGGACAAGGATTAGAAAGAAGGCCATTATGAATGCGATATCTGTCGTATTAAAAGAACAATTTAAAAATTTCTATTTAATTCAAAGACTTGCCCAATTTCAACTCAAAATCTCAAATCATGACAATTATTTAGGGCTTGCATGGGAATTGATTAACCCATTAATACAAATTGGAGTATACTGGTTTGTTTTTGGATTAGGTATCAGAGGGAATGGTGAGATTGAGGGCGTTCCGTTCATCATATGGATGCTTGTCGGTATCAGCATGTGGTTTTTTGTAAACCAAGGTATTTTAGAGGGAACGAAATCAATTGCGATGAAATATAATCAAGTGGCAAAAATGAATTTTCCACTGTCAACTATTCCAAGTTATATATTAATGAGTAAGTTTTATGGTCATTTTGTTTTACTTGCTGTGGTCATGTTATTGTGTGCATATATGGGGATATATCCTACTGTATATACACTTCAACTATTTCTATATGTGCCATTTGTCTATATTTTTTGTCTTTCTATAACACTTGTAACTTCCACTTTGGGAGTGATGATTAGAGATGTGCAGATGGCAGTACAGGCATTGCTTAGAGTTTTGTTTTATATGTCTCCTATATTGTGGCTTCCAGATAATAATTCTTATGTACAACAAGTAGTTTTAACAGTGATGAAATTTAATCCAATTTATTTTTTAGCAGAAAGTTACCGAGCAGCTATTCTATCAAAGGGTTGGTTCTTTATTGATCATTGGCAGCTAACTATATACAATGTTTTATTTGTCGTAATATTCTTTATTATAGGATCTTTCCTTCATATAAAATTCCGTCATCGATTTAGTGATTTTATGTAATTAAAAAGACCAGATTAATTGTTAATCTGGTCTTTTAGCATACTATAAACTTGGTCTGGACTATATTTCGATAAAGTCGTTTTTCCTCCTTTAATCAATTTTTCTCTCAATGACTCATTACAAATAAGTGTTAATAAATAATCAGCAAGCTGCTTAATATTGTAACAATCGGCTATTAATGCATTTTCATTATGAACTAGTAATTCTTTTGGACCAAGAGGCGCATTAAAGCCAGCAACAGCATTGTTAAAAGCAAATGCTTCAAGTATCACCATGCCAAATCCTTCAGATCGTGATGGAATGACAGTAATTTGCGATTGACTTAGTACGGGACTAATATCATTTACACTTGGATTGATTTTAATAATATCACCAATATTAAGATTATAAATTTGAGAAATTAATTCAGCTTTTTCTGTTCCATCACCATACAGCATAATCTGATAACCATATGTTCTCAATTCGTCTTTAATCATATGAGCAGCTTCAATGAGCATATCGAATCCTTTTTCGTATTCTAGCCTGCCAAGCGCAGTGATAATGGATGATTTTTTACATTCTACTTGTACCGGAGACATAATGTTGGGTAGTAATACTACTTTTTCTTTGTCAAAGTAGTGACGATAACACGATCGATCTATTGAAGTTAATGTTGTAATGTAATCAAGATAAACGTACTCTTCAATTATAGCTTGCTGTAATCGTTTAGGGTGTGCCGCAAAGTGCATGTGTTCCATACCAATTGTTGCTGTAGTACTGTATTCTGCAATTAGCAGATTGTAAGTTGCTCGTGTACCAACTAAAAAATCTGTACTGACATTTTTTATTTCATCTACGATACGATTTTCAATATAAGCGGAAAATTGATTAATACCCGGTTCATCAGGTTGAATCAATCGAGGTGAAAAAAAAGGAGTATATTTTCGTAACCGGTTGATAATTTTAGGAATGAAAGAATAACGGTTACTATAGTCTATGATATTTCTAATTTGAATATCGTTATGGACAGGATAAGCGGGCTGGTGGTTACTTTTGAAAACAGAAAGCAACGTAATATCATGACCATGAGCCTTTAAACAATTTGCAAGGTTGATGACCGATCGAGTTGTTCCTCCTATATGATATATATTATGGACAAGAAATGTGTACGATTTCATAACAATACTCCAATCTGAAGAGGTAAAATAATGAGAAAAATAATTAAAAGACTTTATTTAACACTGATAAAAATAATTGATATTTGTTACCGCCCGTCAATCAATAAAGATATAGTTATGCTGATGACATTTAAAGAAGATCAGTCAGAGTTATTGATAAATCTATTGACTGAACACAAAGTAACTGTCATCTACCATCCTAAATATGAAGATTTTATAAAGTCGCTGAATCAAAATCATTTAAAATCTATTCCGTTATCTAATAAATATATAATACAGCAAGTATTTGCTATAAAAAATGCTCGTATTATATTAATTGACACATACTATCTACTACTAGGTAGTATCACTAAAAGTAGCAAGCAGGAAGTCATTCAGTTATGGCATGCCTCAAGTGCATTAAAATTATTTGGATTAGAAGATAAGAGTATAGATTTAACAGATATGAAATCAATTGAGCAATATTTAAAAGTATATCATTTCACAGATAGTTACATTGTGGCAGGTGACAAAATGGTTAACATCTTTAAGCGCTCGTTAGATGCATATGAAAAAAATTTTATGTTAACAGGATTACCTCGGTTAACAGTTAATGAACAATCACGAAAAAATAATTCAATACTTTTCTTACCTACTTATCGCGAATACGATTTAGATGAAGATGAAAAACTTCATGAGGACGATATTCAACATTTAATTATCAAAGCGCATCCAAGTGATCGAAATTATGCATCAACTTCAGAGCTTCCAACAAAAGAACTCATGTTAGCTTCAGATATTATAATCACTGATTATAGTTCGCTTGCAGTAGAAGCAGCTTATTATAATAAAAAGGTAGTGTTTTATGTCCCGGATGAAGCAAAGTACAATGAACAACGTGGTTTAAATAATGAATATTATAGCTTATCGAAAGGTCGAAAAGCATATACAATTGATCAACTCAAAAATATTTTAAAGACGGCCTCTATTCCTGAAATTTCAGACTGGACCAACTATCAGTCTGATGATGCATGTCAAAAACTTATTAATTATATTAAGGAGCAGATTAAATGATTTCAATTGTTATACCGATATTCAATGCAGAAAAAACAATTATTAATACATTGAACTCTATTCAAGCAACTTCAACTGAATTAATTGAAATTATCTGCATAGATGATGGCTCAACTGACGGTTCCAGACAATTGATTGAAGACTGGTTAAAGGACACCATCTATAAGACAGTTGTAGTTGAACAGGAAAATAAAGGTGCAGCAGCAGCTAGAAATTATGGAATTAAACTTAGCACCTATCCTTATATACTGTTTCTCGATAGTGACGATCAACTGACACAACATGGACTTCAGCATTTCATTGAATTATTAAATCAATATCCTGGATTTGATGTTTATGTTGGACAAATGCTTCATCTACGAGGCCAGAAAACGTCTACCATCAGTACGCACACACTGAGAAACGGTCCAACTACATTAAATGAGCAGCCTGCTTTGCTCCAATCAATAGGTCCATCAGCAAAGCTCTATGATAAAAGAGTAATTACACAGTTATTTGATGAAGATATCACTTTCTGTGAAGAACATACTTTTAACGTTAGTGCATATAGTAGAAATGTATTTGTTTCTTTAGAACCTGTTTATCTTTATAACATTGATACAGGTGCCTCAGTAACACAGAATTTGACGAAGACTGATTTATATTTAAGCGATGCACTCATTGTTCGTCAAAGAGTTTGGCAGCAGATGGATAGGCCTTCTGTCTGGAATTATTACAGCTATCGTATGGATGAACTCATTGTGTCATATTTAATTAAGAGAACATTGTCAGCCAATATATCTGTTGATATGATGTTAGTGATAAAATATTTAGATCATATGGTTACTACTGCTTATTTTGATAAAGCACTGTCAAAAATAGTGAATTTTATAATGATATATGGATCAAAGCATGATAGAAAAATTATCGGCAATTGGTGTGAGATAAATCAAAAAGAATTCTTAATTCCTACAACTTCAGTACTATATTTAAGACAGTTAAATGCGCATCTTAAAGAATGGTTTAAACGGTTGATTAACTAAGATTTTTTTCTATGACATTGATTATACTTGCTGTTGCGTATTCGTGGTTATGACAAAATTGATGAGAAGATACGAATTTCAACTGTTGGTTTTGAAAATCGTTTAATAAATCTTCCCAATTAAAATAGATTGGAAAGAGAGTCTCCATTATTCCATCATAGATACCGCGCGTTCTTGAATATTGTTCAAAATCATCCATTAATATAAGGACAGATTTGTTGATATTCAGGGCATCAAAGATAATAGATGAATAATCAGAAATGACGATATCTGCAACAAGTAAAGCATCCTCTGTTGATAAATGGCTGACATTTCGACCCTTAATGGAAGCGGTAGATTCCGGGTGACCTTTGACAAGTACTTCATAATGTTCACTGATAGTAGTAAAATCAGGTTCAACATAATCATAATCTTTCCATGTCGGACAATAAAGGACAATAGGTTTGCTGTTTTCTATGTCAAGACTCTGTTTAAGCGATGAAATATATTCATGCTTCTTCTGCATTGCGATTAAGTATTCAACCCGCGGGTAACCTGTATCTATCAGTATTGTTTTATGGAATGGAAATGCAGAACGAAATATATGATTTACTTTCGGTGAATCAGTTACAAAGTAGTTTGTCGTTGAAAGCGCGCGATACTTTCGTAATCGATAAAGAAATATATGAGAGTTTTGGTTCAGTTCTTTACTATCTAGAAATAACCGTTTTATAGGAATACCGTGCCATAAATTGATTGAAACACCATTGATAACTATGTCATCTGGTTTAAAAGATTCTAAAATTACAACTTTAGCAGATGCAATCAAAGACTTTGTGGAAGACGCTACTGGATCAATAAAATGAGAGCTATCGGCTGAAACAAAATAGATATCTATATCTTTCCAGTAAGGATGACCATTTTCCTTTAGTGACATTAATGCATCATACAAGTATTTAGAATTTCCACGATAGTGATAGTCAAACCCTAAAAAGACGATGTGATTTTTAAGAGAAACAGTACTTTTAATAGTACTGTATGGGTTTTGTTTTCTCTGCATGAATCTCTTATATAAGAATGAGTAGGCGGATTTAAAAAATTTATATAGTTGAAAACGATCCGGTAGTAAGTAATAATCATCTTTGATTTTCTGTTCAGGTAATGATTCTATTTTTAAATGGTGATATGCAGAGAAACGATTTATCTTGAAGTTAAGCACTAGGTCATTTTTATTTTTAATTAAAGGTAAAAACGGCTTTAAAAATAACGGATCAAATGTAGAATATGAAAAATCAAACACAACATGTCCATCAATAAAAATTTTTTTTTCAGTAATTAATAGTGCAAAAACTAAATCCCATTCTGTACAAATCGAAATAGGGAATTCACTTATCATTATTTTAATTTTTTCTGTGTGATATATGATGGCTGGTGAAAAAGTATTAGTTAATAATTGATTAATATCAATTAGTGTTTCTCCAAAAAATGTATACATATTTATATATGTTCCATTCACAGTATAATCACAAAATATATGATTGTTTTTTAATTCAACAGCTTGGAGCTGATCTTGATAAATGCGATTATTAATTACAAAATGTGAAGTGGATACTTGATTTATAGCAGTTATGAGATTTGTACTATCATTTATTTGAGTGATCATTGTCAAAACTCCTTATTACTAAATATACTAAACCCGGCGACCGTATTTTACAACGGAGCCGGGCTTCAATTATTTCGTGTCACTACCATAGAGTTCTTTTTTAATCTTTGTTGTTGATATTCCTTCTGTCCGATTAATATAAATAACTTCACACTGATTCTTTAAAAAATCGAATTCGCCTTCCCAATCATGACCCATCACAAAAGTATCTACTTCATATTTAGCAATATCTGTTTTCTTTTGTTCCCAGTTATTTTCAGGAACAACTAAATCAACATATCTGACGGATTCTAACATCATTTTTCTTTGATTATAGTCATAATATGATTTTTTGTTTTTTAATCTGTTAAACTCGTCTGTCGATAAAGCAACAATAAGATAATCTCCCATCTCTCTGGCACGCCGTAATAATTCGATATGACCATAATGCAGCAGATCATATGTTCCATATGTGATTACACGTTTCATAGTATTCCTCCAAAAATAATGTTCGATTTTTAATTTTATGTTAATATACTATTAATGTTTTGTAAACAAAGTAAAGGGTGCCATTATGGAAAAAATAAGAATAATACAAGAAGAAGATACTCTTACAATTGACCAGATTCCATTCCGTTATCAGTCAGTGACTCTCGAAGAGGGACTTAATTATTTTGAAAAAAAAGTTACTGATGGAAAAATAATTATTAATCTTAAAGATTTATTAAATATTAGTAAGATGCAATTTGAAAAGAAAATTAATGTATTTTTAAATTACTATGATTTTAAACCTCTTGAAGAGGTGGTGGATAAACTCGAGAATATTGATTTAGACAAAGATATATTTTATCAGAATCAAGAGGCATTCATAAGAATTCGTAAAAGAAGAAGAATTTCATTAAAATCTTTTATTATTAATCATAACCAATTTCATACATTAGAAGCAAATGAGCAATATATTACTCCGTATTTTGATAAATATTCTGTGTTTTCACTATCGTTAATATCCAATATTAAACCAAGCACTTATATTAATTTCAGACATATAGATAAACTTTCATTTAAAAAAAGTACAATTAATCTAAAAGGTAAGTTCTCATTAATAAATTCACTTGTTAACAAAGCTGAAATTGTCCTTGAGAGCAGACTAACAGGTCAATTTGTTACACAAGATCTTAATATTTATAAAAAGGATATCTCTAAAACTAAAACATATAATGCTTACTATTTTGAGTTGAATAGTAACTTAATTTTCAGCCAAATGTTACTACAAGGGTTACAGGAAGAAGATATAGTAGATCTATATATTCAAGTCACCCTAGACACTTATGATCAACCTTTTAAATTCAAATTAGGTAATCCTAGAATTTTAGTAGAGGCTATGCTTAAAGGAAATGTAAGTATTAAACGGGATGATGAAACAATATACTTTACTCCCTATTTCACTTTAAAGGGAAGGAATTTAGCTTTTAAACATGTCAAATTAACTACCGATAGTGTTAAAGCTTACGAAAAAAGTTTTAAAAGAAGAAAAAAATCTAAACCTGTCTGGATTATAGGTGAAAGACATTATAAAGCTCAGGATAATGGGTACCACTTTTTTAAATATATACGAGAAAATCATCCTGAGATAGAAGCGTATTATGTAATTGATAAAAAATCAAATGAGTATCTTAATGTGAAAAATCTGGGAAATATTGTTGATTTTCGCTCGCCTGAACACTTTGAAGTAATGACTAGAGCTGAAAAAATATTTACAACGCATCATCCTGAACTTATATTTCCAATGTCAGATGTTCAATATACAAAAAGTATAAAAGCACAGAGAATTTTTTTACAGCACGGGGTTCTAGGCACTAAAAATTTAACACAAATCAATGGTAACCAATTAAAAGACTTTAATGTAGATATGTTTATTGTCAGTTCGGATAGAGAAAAACAAATCGTTACTCGAGACTTACAATTTTATCCAGAACAAGTTAAAGTGACAGGTTTATCAAGATTTGATAATTTATTTAAAAAAATAACAATAAATAATCAGATTTTAATCATTCCTACTTGGAGAGATTGGTTAAACAGTCCAGAAAAATTTTCAGATTCTATTTATTTGGAAAAAATTGAAGAACTATTGAACAGTCATGTGATTAAAGAAATGCATGATCAAGGAATGGAGATCATCTTCTGTATGCACCCAAACATGCAGTCGTATCTTCATCTTATCAATGTACCGACTTTTATTAAAAACATTGAACAAGGCGAAGTAGATGTACAACAGCTGATAAAAGAAAGCAGATTGATGATTACTGATTATTCTAGTGTAGGTTTTGATTTTAGTTTCCTTTATAAACCAGTGATTTATTATCAGTTTGATAGAAATAGATTTATTGGCAAAGATGGCTCACATTTAGATCTTGAACGAGAGCTACCGGGTATTAGTGTTAAAAACATTGAAAATTTAGAGATACAAGTAAAGCATTTTGCAGCTCGAAGTTTTGAAATCGACGAGAAATTAAAATTTAAAATTGATTCATTTATTAAGTATAGAGACCAGCAAAGCTCTAATAGAATTTATCAATCAGCGTTGGAGTTTAAAAATACTAAAAAGTTTAAAAATAAATTGAAATATAATATTATAGTTCAACATCTTTTCAAACGGTTTAGAAGAAACCAAAAAATTTATTTTAACTCAATGAAAGTCATGAATTTTTTGTTGACTAAATTTATTCCAATAAATACGGATTTAATTGTATTTGAATCTAATGTGGGGAAATCTGTTATAGACAGTCCTAAGGTAATTTACGATGAATTAAGTAAGCGTAATCATCCCTGTGAAATAGTCTGGGTAACTAATAAAATTTACCCATTTAACGATGAGAAAGTCAAAACAGTAAAAAGACTATCTCCAAGCTATTTCTATTATTTATCAAGAGCGAAATTTTGGATAAATAATCAAAATTTACCGTACTATATTCGAAAACATAAAAATACTGAGTATATTCAAACATGGCATGGGACTCCTTTGAAGAAAATGCTAAATGACATCAAAGTGTTCGAGGGAAGAGATGAAAATTATAAAAATAGAGTGAATATTGCTACTAGAAAATGGGATTATTTAATTTCACCGAGTCAATATGCTACGGAGAAATTTACTTCAGCTTTTAATTTTAATAAAACAATGCTAGAAATTGGTTATCCTAGAAATGATGTATTCTATAAGTCAAACGACAAGTTTATCAATCAGCAATGTCAAATAATTAAACAGAAAATCAATATTGGCGATGATAGAAAAATTATTTTATATGCACCGACATTTAGAGATGATCAGCTGAAAAGCAGTAATCATGAGTTAAATCTTGATTTTGAACAGCTTCAGTTATTAAAAGATGACTATATTATTTTATTGAAACCTCATTTACTCGTCGGAAATAAAATATCAATTCCAGAACAATATCAAGATTTTATTTATAATGTCTCTAATTATCACGAAATAATGGACCTTTATTTAATTAGTGACATTTGTGTCACCGATTACTCATCTGTTATGTTTGATTTTGCCAATACTAGAAAGCCGTTACTTTTCTATACTTATGACCTTGAGCATTACAGAGACCATTTAAGAGGGTTTTATATGAACTTCGAAGAAGAAGCGCCAGGACCGCTATTATTTACTACAGAGCAAATCGTTCAATCAATAGTGGGAATTGAAACAGTTCAAGCAGCTTATGCACCTCGATATATGAAATTCATTGAAAAATATTGTGAGTATGAAAAAGGATCGGCAGCTGAAACGATTGTTAATTCACTCTTACTTAATAAGGAGTCAGACTTTGAAAAATAAATTACTATTTTCAATCATCATTCCTACCTATAATTCAGAAGAAAAAATCAGACGAACAGTTGATTCTGTCTTAAATCAATCATTAGAGAAACAATTTTTTGAAGTGATTATTATAGATGATCATTCAAGTGATCAGACGTTCTCGATTTGTAATGAGTATAGCAGGAAATTTTCAAATGTTCATGCGTTCCAACTGAAAAAAAATTCTGGAGGAGCATCTGCTCCTAGAAATTTTGGATTGTTTAAGGCAAAAGGTCAATTTGTATATTTTCTAGATTCTGATGATTGGATAGCAGAAAATATTCTCAGTTATATATATCACCATCCAAAACTGTTAAAAAGTGATGTTATAGTAGGTAAATCAATTAAAGTAAATGAAAAAGCTAAAACGGAATATGCAAAGTTTATGAGCATTAAAAATAGATTACTCAAGCCGTTGACAGAAATCCCGTATTTTTTGTATTACTTAGGTCCGACATCAAAATTTCTAAACCGTAAACTATTGATAAAACACCATATAAGATTTCCTGAAGAAATAAGCTTTGGTGAAGACAAGCTATTTTTTGCTGAACTGTACAGCCATGTCAAGAATGTTTCAACAATCACAAAAGAATGTGGATTTATAGATAGAACTGCTACAAATGATTCAATTGTGAGAAGAACTAGCTTTTTGAAAAAAAGAAAAAGTGATGAGTTATTGTTTGATCAAGTAAAACGGCTTTCTAATCTAACATTAAAAAAGCAATTGATAATCAGAATAATTGAACAGGATTTACTATCAAACTGTAACAGTGAAACATTTTTGAAGCTATCACAACATGATAAGCAGCAAGTGTTTAACCTGAATTGCAAGCTTATAAGTGACCCTGATACACAGTTAGTATTAAACCAAATTGATGAAAAATATTCGGATGCAATAGATGCATTGCAGAATGATAATTTTGATAAATATTGCGAATTTTTTATGTGGCTGAAAAAAGATAATAAAGTTGCATACTTTAAAAATGGTGAGTATTATTTAACAAATCAAAAAAATACATTTAGCCTGCCGTTCGTTAGTAGTCATGCCATGATAATTGATATTTTAAAAGATTATCTATTACTGCAAATCAAATTAAATCATGTCAAACGTGATGAGATAGCAGGTTTGTTAATCGAAAGTAGAACTTCTTTTGAGCAAAGTATACTATTAAAAGAAGTGACATGCTCTGGAGATTTAATGACTTGTTATGTTTCACTACAGTTATTTAATCAGCTACCAGCGGGATTTTATAATTTTAAAGTTCAGTATAAAGAATATAAAAATATAGCGGTCCGTTTTGGTTATCAGAAGAACTTTGTTCTTAATGATAAAAAAGCAATGATTTACCCTTCAATAGCAGGTAATTTATCCATGAAAATCGAGTTAGAAAATAATTAGGAAGAACTTTTTCAATAGAGTCATTCAATAAATTTTATTGATTGTTCTCTATTTTTTAATGTAGTTCTTAGCGATACATAATGTTTTCCTAGTTTAAATTAACATTACAGAAAAGAGGATTTGCCATGAATAATTTAACGATTTTTATACCTCTTATTCACCCGTATAATGTTAATCGATTAGTTGAACAGTTAGAACAGGTGAATGATTTATTTAATATTGTAATTGTATATAATGAACTTTCTGCTGAGTCATATAATTATATAAGGGATTATTATCCATTAAAAAAAATCACAGGAAATCAGTGTTTTCATAACGACGTAAGTTCTGTGATTAATAATGAGTTAACGAATGTTACTACTACTTATACTTATTTAGTAACTGAAGACATTGAAGTTGATTTTTTGGAATATTTTCTTCAGTTACCTGTTTCAGAGAAGGCACTTTTTGTTGCAATCAATAAAGAATTCATGTATCCCTTCAATCCTATTTATCATTGTAACCGACTTAAATTTATTATATTTAATACTGAACTGTTGAATAACAAACATTGTAAAATACGCACAGCTTTAAAATTCTATAAGAATTTTGACTTTCTTCTGCAATGTTTAGAGAATATAGATCCAAATGATATTGAATTTTGTCCCATAACATATTACCTGTCGTTTAATGAATGCAATCACTTGCTTTATGAAGACAGCCCTTGTTCATTAAGAAATGAAATGATGGGAGAGTTCATAAAATTATATATTGAGCGGCAACCTAATGACTATATGAATGACTATTATGATTATGTAATCAGCAAAATGATTAATCCGTCAAATCAATATAATCATGATTTTTTATCGACAATTTTCAATGAAATAGCCTTATTTTACGAAAACAATTATGCATTTGGTTCTCGTCTAAAACAACCAGAACGCTATTTAATCACGTCAAAAAAGAAAAGATTATTTTTATATATGCAATCTTTAAGAAGGCTTATAAGATCTCTTAGCCGTTTAGTTAAAACACCTCAACAACTTCCTTTTTCTCTATATGAAATAATAGCGCCTCACATGCCAATATTTAACCAGTCGGTAGTTTTTGAAAGCTTTTCTGGAAAAAGCTTTTCTGATAATCCGAAAGCAATTTACGAGTACATGCTTTCTGAATATCCTGACTATAAGTTTTACTGGGTATTTGACCATCCAGAACAAGTGACTATTTCCGGTAATGCAAAAAAGGTTAAGCGTTTTTCAATGACATATTATTTTATCTACGCAACTAGTAAGTACTGGGTTTCAAATGCCAGATTATCAAAGTTTCTAATTAAAAGAAAAGAACAGATATATTTACAAACTTGGCACGGCACGCCGTTGAAGAAACTCGGATTAGATATTGAGGACGTTAAAATGCCGAATACAACGACAATTGAATATCGACTGAGGTTTTTACAGGAAAGTGATCGATGGGACTATTTGATTTCGCCGAATCAATATTCTACCAAAATATTTCAGCGAGCTTTTGGAGTAAATCGCGAGATTATAATAGAAACCGGTTATCCAAGAAATGATAGGTTAATCACCAGTCAAAACAATCTGAATAAAATCAATGACATTAAAAGACGTCTTAATTTGCCGTTAAACAAAAAAATTGTGATGTATGCACCGACTTGGCGGGATGATGACTTTGTAAAGCTCGGAACCTATCAGTTTAAGCTGCAACTCGATCTGAATCTTCTCAAAGAACATTTGGGAAGTGACACCATACTTCTTATGAGAATGCACTATTTGATTTCAAATAATTTAAACATTGAAGCATATAGCGGCTTTGCATATGACGTTTCAAGTTATGAAGACATCACTGATCTTTATTTAATCAGCGATGTGTTAATCACAGATTATTCATCTGTATTTTTTGACTATTCTATATTAAAAAGACCGCAATTGTTTTTTAGTTATGACTTGGAGAAGTATAAGAATGATCTTAGAGGTTTTTATATTAATTATATTAAAGAGATTCCAGGGCCACTTGTAGAAAATTCAACAGATTTACTTCGTTTACTGGAACATCTCGAAGATATTGAAAAGATATATAAAGATAAAATTAATGACTTTCATTTATTATTCAATCAACTGGAAGATGGTTCTTCAACAAAAAGAGTAGTCAATTGCGTGTTTGCTAATAAATAAGTAAGGAAGATAGGAGCAGAAAATTGAATAGGATAATTAAGTTAATAATATACAGTGTTATAATTTCTCTGTTTTTTTTAAATGCTTATTATATTGTCCATCAACTGGCAGAAGTAATATATGTAGGAGAGGGCATTCCTCCGAATGAAATTAATCCACACACATTTCAAGGCATCAGTATCATAGTGTTATTATTTTTAATTACCTTTTCAATTACAGGTACTTTTTTTGGAACATTATTAGTGGTTAATGTATGTATGTACTTGTTTATATATGCCAATCATTTGAAATATGTACAAAGAGGAGAGGTCATCAATTTCTATGAATTCAGGGAACTGATGAATATCAAAGAACTTTCTAATATTGCACCATTGACACAAGTTTTCTTTTTGATTGGTGTAGCAATTGTCGTATTTTTATTTGTCTTTAAACTTGAAAACTATTTTTCAAATAAATACAATTTTAAATTTAGTAAAATTGCCAGAATACTCATACTTTCCCTTTCAGTTTTATGCCTCATACCCTTTTATGTGAATTCAGAAAAAGTCACTTATAGCTATTTTGAACTTGAGAAGCCTAAAAAGTTTGTTTTTAATCCAACAAAGGAAATCAAAAGGATAGGATTTATACCTTATTTTATGAATAATATTTCTAGAGACTTTATGGACGAACCCAAAGGATACTCAAGGGATAAAATTAAAGACATTAAAAATCAATACGTAAAGTTATCAATAAGGAATAATCGCAAAAGACTTTATAACCTAGCTGATGAACGAACGATAATATATTTAAGTGAGAGTCTATGGCAGGATGAAATTGTGACACCAAATAATTTACCAGCACCTTATATTGATTCAATGGCAAACTTAAGCGGCGGGAAAATGATATCACCATTTATCGGTGGCGGAACAGCTAATGTTGAGTTTTCAGTCTTAACAAGTATGAGTCTTGACTTGCATAAAACACCACAATTAACATCGCCATACATAGAGTATTTCAGTAAGAGTAAATCTTCTTCATCTATATTAACAATGGTGAATAGCCGTAAAAGAGCTGTCATCCATCCATATACATTCGATTTGTATAATAGAAAAGAAGTATATAAAAAGATGCATATTTCTCATTTATATGATTCAAAATCAATGAAGAATTACGTTAAGATTCCTGGCAGCCCCCGAATTTCGGATATGTATCTTACTGATTACTTAAATACAAAACTAAACCAGTTTTCAATGATAAATGTTTTATCGATGCAGAATCATCTTCCTTATAAACAGAATATACTTTCAAACAGTACATATAAGCCGGTTATTAATCATAAGTTATTCTCGAGTGCTCCTCCAAAAGATAATTTTGCTGATTATATTGGTTTTGCCGAAGGTTATTTTAAGCAGGTTAGATATACTGATAAAGCAGTGGAAAAGTTGATTGCTGATCTAAATCAGTCATCTGTACCGACTAATATCGTGTTTTATGGTGATCATGCTCCATCATTTATGAGAGGCAAAGAAAAGCTGATAGGGGATAATGTTTTTAAAACCCCTTACTTTATTTATAACAGTAAAAGACATTTTAAGCAGAAAGAAACAATAATTGGGCCAGAAATGTTGGTACCGACGTTATTGAAAGAAGGAGATTATAAATTATCTCCTTACTATGAACTGCTGGATGAGATTTTAAGTCAAGGAATCACACGAATAGCCAGTGATAGTGTATATAAGGACAATAAAAAAATAGCAGATAGTAAATTGTCCAAAAATGAACAAAAATTAATTAATGATTATCGCTATATCTCCTTTAATCGTTATTTTGATAAAAACACAATAAGCGATGATTTTTTTCAAAAGATTTATTAATTATTGATTTAAAAAAATAGGTAAGTTATACAATCAAGTTAGCCACCTAAGGTGGAAGATACATTAATTATCTATAAAAAAATACGCCATGACGAATTCATGTTAATATTGTAGTTCTCACACCGACAATAAAGGAATGAATTCGTATGACGTATATCAATGGTAACACGAAAAACGTTAAGGGCAAACACCTTTCTAGAGATGAACGGATCATCATACAGACGTTGATTAATGAAGGGTATTCAAACAGACAAATAGCCGCAAAGCTCGGCAGAGCACCACAGACCGTCAATAATGAGATAAAGCGTGGGGCCTGCACGCAAAAGAGCCAGCAGATACAGAATAATAAGACTTACACCTACTACAAGTGCGTCTATTCACCTGATCTTGCTCAGGATAGATACTTTGAAAATCGTATCAAGTCAGGGCGTCGCCCTCTCCCTATTACGGATAATCCCTTTGTTGAATGGGCCGATGATCTGATGATACATCAGGAAATGTCTCCGGCTTCCGTTATTATGCTGGCTAAGAAAGCTAAGCTTTTTCCAGAAAGCTTCATACCCTGCATCAAGACACTCTATAACTGGATTGACAGAAAACTGATAAAGACACGTAATATCAATCTTTTGATGAAATTAAAGCTTAAGAATAAGAAGCCGGCAGGCTTTACTCGCATCAATAAAAAAGTACTGGGTCAGTCTATTGAGCTGCGACCTCATGCAGTGGATACACGCACGACCTTCGGACATTGGGAGATAGATACTGTTGTCGGTCAGAAGTCAGGGGAAGACCAGGTTCTCCTCACCATGGTTGAGAGAAAAAGCCGATATGAACTTATTTTAAAGATTGATGGTAAACAAAGTTGCCATGTAGTCAATGCACTACGTCATCTGATTAAGGAAACAGGAGATGTATAAGATGCTTTCCCTAAGATATTCAAGTCCATTACATCAGATAACGGACCTGAATTCAGCGATCTTTCTGAATGCCTCAGGGGATTATCTGAGGTCTACTTTACTCACCCCTATGCTTCTTGGGAAAGAGGGACGAAAGAAAATCAGCACAGATTTATTCGCCGGCATATTCCTAAGGGTATCCCCATTTCAACTGTAACAACTTTCAATGTCCATAAAATCCAGGAGTGGATGAATAGATATCCACGTAAGATACTGAATGGACAGTCGGCGATGGAAGTGTTTTTGAAGGAACTAATCAAAGAGAACATACTAAACGAATCCCTAGGATTCTATATGAACTAGATTTGTCAGAGTGGCTAACTTGTAATTGCAATTTAGAAACAAATAAATTTCACAAATATTTAAAATCTGTAAAAGTGTATTAAGATATTGTAAATTCCAACATTGAGTTAAAAAATTAATTTATTCTTTAAGTCAGTACTTATTATTGCTTAAAGGCGGGATTTTTTGAAATTAACAACAATTGGGCTTGGTTACATTGGACTACCAACTTCCATTATGTTTGCGAAACATGGGGTAGATGTTGTCGGTGTAGACATCAACGAGAAGGCTGTAGAATCTTTGAATAACGGTAGGATACATATAGAAGAGCCAGGATTGCAAGAAGCATTTGAAGCTGTTCTAGCTTCAGGAAAATTCAAATCGACAACAACACCGGAACCTGCAGATTGCTTTATCATAGCAGTACCAACACCAAATATGGCTGATCAGTTCAAGTCATGTGATATTTCATTAGTGATGAAAGCTGTTGACACTATTCTACCTTTAATTGAAAAGGGCAATACAATCATCGTAGAATCAACGATTGCACCTCGGACGATGGACGACTTTGTCAAACCATTGGTTGAAAGTAAAGGATTTGTTATCGGTGAAGATATCTTCTTAGTACATTGTCCTGAGCGTGTACTGCCGGGTCAAATTATGCATGAACTTGTCTTCAATAACCGGATCATCGGTGGTGTGACGAAACAATGTATTGAAGCGGGTAAAAACGTATATGGCACTTTTGTTCAAGGTGAAATGATTGAAACAGATGCTAAAACGGCTGAGATGAGCAAATTGATGGAGAACACGTACCGTGACGTTAATATTGCACTTGCCAATGAACTGGCTAAAATCTGTAATACACTGGAGATTAATGCATTAGATGTCATTGATATGGCGAATAAACATCCACGTGTGAATATTCATCAGCCAGGTCCTGGAGTCGGTGGACATTGTCTTGCTGTCGATCCATATTTCATCATCGCAAAAGATCCGATTAACTCAGATATCATTCAAGTCGCGCGTAAAATCAATAATCAGATGCCGCATTATGTTGTTTCAAAGACAAAGGAAATCTTAAGATCGACCGGCGGAAAAAAAGTCACTGTGTTTGGGTTAACTTATAAAGGTGACGTTGATGATATTAGAGAGTCTCCAGCTTTTGACATATATCAAATGCTTAAAAATGAAAATTTTGAAGTAGTTGCCTATGATCCGCATGTCCAGTTGGACTTTATAGAGCGTGATTTAAATGCTGCTTTACAAGACAGCTCACTTATCGTTGTATTAAGCGATCACTCTGAGTTTAAACAGTTGGATGAAGTGGCGCTGAACCCGATGAAAGATGCGATTATCTTTGATACAAAAAATGTTATCAAAACAAAGTTCAATAGTGCGCGTTACTTAAATTATGGTAACCTCTATACTTTATAAATCATAAAGGGAGGCTGGGACAAACGTTCATTTCTTCGTACAGATAATACGCTAAATTAGTCGTATTGAATTTCTCGAAGAATAAACTATGATGTCTCAGTCTCTTATTTTGTAGGAGTTATATATGAAAGAAATTATAAGCTTATTTAAAGAGCAGTTAAATCACGTTAGCTTGATTTACAAATTAGCAATTTACAATATGAAGAGTCAATACTCAAATCACTACCTAGGGGTATTCTGGAATTTTCTGCAGCCGATGCTGCAAGTCGGACTCTATTATGTTGTCTTTGGTCTAGGATTAAAAGGTTCACATTCAGATGTTTCTCATGTCCCCTTTATCATTCACTTAATCAGTGGTTTATTTCCATGGCTGTTTATATCACAGTCAATCAATGCTGGTTCAAATGCAATATTAAGTCAATTAAGTTTAGTGACTAAGATGAAATTTCCTTCTAGCACTTTATTGTCCATCTCATTTACTAATTCATTAATTAATCTACTTATTACAACAGCCATACTATTTATTATCTCTTTACTTAACGGCTATGTCAGCTGGTGGCACTATTTACAATTTTTTTATTTTATTATTGCGAGTTATTTTTTAATATTTGGTATTTCTCTTATTATGAGTACGCTTGTCATACTTGTGAGAGATACTAAAAACATTCTTCAAAATGTGATGCGTATGGCTTTTTTTATAACACCTATCTTTTGGGCAATTGAAAATGCTACGCCGCTCATGCACAAAATATCTGCTTTAAATCCATTCAGTTATCTTATCGGTATTTATAGAACGGCGTTTATCCATAATCAGCCTGAATTTTACGGGAACTGGCAGGATCATCTATATTTCTGGAGTTTGACCATGCTGCTGTTATTCATTGGCAGCCACGTTCATTTTAAGTTCCGCAGTAAATTAGTAGATTACTTATAGGAGTTTATATGAAAAGAATATTAATTATCAGTCAGAATTTCTATCCTGAACTTGGTTCGGCTGCAAATAGAATGAAGAATCTTTTTCTTCAATTAAAAGCACAAGGCCATCAGGTATATATTTTAACGACAGATCCTTCATATCCAACTAGAGAGTTATTTCAAGATGAAAAATATTGGGATAATGAGTTCTTGAATGCTATCTCTGAAAGTGAAATTATTAGATTGCATATGAAATGCGAAAAACAGAAAAATAGTCTTTTAGGGCGCATGAGTTATTATCTAGAGTTCATGTTTAAAATTCATTATTTTGTTAGCAAGACTGACGGATTATTTGATTATATTTACGTGACCAGCCCTAATATTTTCGTTCCTTGGGGTACGATGTTTTTACAACCTAATCAAAGCAAGGATGTTATTCTTGAAATTAGGGACCTTTGGCCAGATAGTATTGTTGCATTGAATAAAGAGTACATTAACAATTTAATTCCGCTGTTAAGAGTGATGGAAAAGAAAATGTACAACAAGGCAGACAAAATAATTGTAAATAATGAAAGTTTTATTCCTCATATCAAGGCATTATTACAAAAGGAAAAACCAATACTTTTTATACCCAATGGAATGACCAAAAATGAAATAGCCCATCAGCGACACTTTGATTTGTTCAGTGTTGTATATACTGGAAATTTAGGCCTGGCACAAAATTATGATCAATTGAAAGAAATAGCAATAAAGCTTAATCAATTACAGATTCAATTTAATATAATACCTTATGGTGTCCATGCTGAAAAACTGTCAGAATTCGTATCAAGTCATAACTTTGAATTTGTCCATGTATACCCAACTCTTACAAGAACGGAATGCATGGCATTTATTAGCAGACACCACTTAGCACTTTCGATATTGAAAGAAGAAGACGTCTTTTTGAATGTCACACCAGGAAAAGTGATAGATGCTATTTGTGCATATGTACCTGTAATCACAAATTTAGGTGGTAGTGTTGAACAGCTTATTAATTCATATCAAGTTGGTTTTGCTAAACAAGCAGCAACGTCCGAAGAAATGATTGAAGCGATAAAAAAATTCAAAGATGATAAAAAGTTATGGATGTTACATCAACTTCACACAAAACAGCTTGCTGAAGAAAAGTTCTCATGGGAAGTCAATATTGAAAAAATTATTAAGTTTATGAGGTGAAAATGTGACTAGTGAATTTAACATTGATCGACTTGCAATGAGTTATCATTTGTATGTCAATGAACCGGAAGACACTCCTTATTATTTTGATAAGTATTGTATAGAGCAGGCAGGTAATCTGAATGATCTGAACAGAAAAATTATAAAAGTTGTTACTCAAAATGTTATCCAGAATGAGCATGTCGTCTTATGTGAGCAAGGTGGTCAATTGCTCGGCTGGTTTAAACCGACTCATTCCTTAATAATGTACAGAAAAGCTTTTGAATCCGTCATAATCGATTTTGAAAAATTAGAGCAAGTAAAAGCTAGTGAGTTAATACCTAAAATAGAAGATATTAAACTCGTTTTCAATAATTATGATTTAACAAGTAAATATTATGTTTTTGATAATGAAATTCGCCTGGAAGCATTATATTCCGGACCTTATTTTCTTGGATTTATTCCATCAAAGGTTTTGTTAAGACATATTAAGATACCCAAGGTAAAATCGCAATTACTCGAAACAATACATGACGTTTATACATCGCCAAAACAAAATCGTCAATTTGTTTCATTTTCATTTGATACAAATAATGAAGTAATTGTAGAGGAAGCATATCCTGCATTGAATATGGTTAGAATTAGCCAGCACAAATATTCCGGGTGGGTTGATCAATCAATTCTTGCTCCCATATCATTTCCATTGGATGAAACTGTCTTAAGTGTAGATGATATAAAAAGGGATCATTTAGTTAGAACTTTAGTCGGTGAAAGAAAAAAAGAAGAAGCAATTATTAAAAAACTGCTTAATGAAAACATTTCATTAAGACAACGACTTGTTCGAGCTGAACAAAAGAAAAATCGTATAAATGAATTATATAATAACCTCAAAAATTCAAAACTTGGACGACTCCAAGTCGCATTCTGGGAGAAAAAGTCTGGAGGTAGAAAAAAATGACGCTTGAAAATGAAGACAGACATGAATTGATCTTGAATACTATATTGAATAAAGAAAAAATTACCACTGAAGAGCTTAACATAGATGAATTTAAAGATCATTATGAGAAAATTGAGCGCTATAAAAATTACCTTGACTTATTGGCTGCTGATTTCCTGGTTGGCATAAACGAAATACAGAAAGAAAAAAGTTCTAATGATTTTATAGATTATATGGATCGTTTTCTAGAAGTAGGAAAAGTTGACTTTATGACTAATCTTGGACCCTACCTATCCTCGTTGCCAGTTTCAAACGGCAGCAGATATTTTAAGAAATTACCTTATCGTATTGGGATAGTGAGCGATGAGTTTCTCTATAACAGTTATAAAGATGTAGCCGAAATGATTTATATTCCATATAACTTTGAAATGGTTGAGATGTCTTTTGACTTTGTCATTATCGCAACGACGTGGAATGGAATTGATGGCAGCTGGAAAGGTGTTTCAAAAGAAATGACGCCTGAACGCAACCGTTTATATGAATTGATTCGCGAATTAAAGAGACAGGCTGTTCCCGTTGTCTTTTACTCAAAAGAAGATCCAGTCAATTATGAAATATTTAAAAATATTGCGGTATTATGTGACTTTATCTATACATCTGCAGCCGAAATGGTCGAAGTATATAAGAAATACTGCAAGACTGAGCATGTGTCTGTACTGCAGTTTGGTATCAACCCGCATTATCACAATCCAGTTGGGACACGTTCTGCAATAAGTGTCGAAAAAAAGGATGAAGTAATATTTGCGGGGAGTTGGATGAGAAAATATCCAGTGAGAAATGAAGAATCTCAGAAAATATTTGAAGCCATAATTAATAATGGGACGGAACTCACAATCATCGATAGAAACTTACATTTAAATAATCCACACTATTACTTTCCAGCGGAGTTCATTTCCAATCTGACATATTCAGTGACACATGAACAACTACAGCAGCTCCATAAAGTGTTTAGATGGGCCATCAATGTGAACTCGGTAAAATATTCTTCAACAATGTTTGCTAATCGGGTATTTGAACTCCAGGCTTTTGGTAATCTGTTACTGTCTAACTACTCAATAGGGGTTAATAATCAGTTTCCGAATGTCATGATGATGAACAGTGAAAAAGATTTTGCTATTGCTTTCAACAATTTGAATGAACGCGAATTGAGTTATCTTCGATCTAAAGGTATCAGAAGTGTGATGAGTAAGGAAACAACTTACCATCGAATTGAGCAAATGGCAGCTGATCTAAACCTGGAAAAACATACGATAGCAGATAAACCGATTTTTGTGGTAGCAGAAATCACGCCTTCAGTCAAAGAACAGTTTGAACAACAGAGCTATGACAACAAAATACTTGTCAGTATCCAGGAATTTGAAAACTTGAACATTGAAGAAGAAGCATTTATAACTCATTTCACCTCTGACTTTTACTACGAGGAGTATTATCTTGATGATATGATCAGTGCATTTAAATATACTGATGTTGACTTTGTCACTAAAACAGACGATGCCTCAGTTCATCACAATTATATTTCTCAATATGTTATTGGTAAAACGATGTTTGACGTTAAAAGTTATAAAAACAATAATATTAAACTCGGATATGCACTTGATACTGTTGAGCTCTTAACATCAGTTGAACAAAACTATAAAATACAGCATGCAAAAGAACTGAGTGTCATTATTCCAATTCACAACAATGGTGTTTACCTGGAAGATAAATGTTTTGCTTCATTAAAAAGGTCCAGCATTTTCAATAAAATGGAAATTATATTTGTCAATGACGGCAGCACAGATATAGAAACAAAAAGAATTATAAAAAGGCTGTTACGTCAGAACCCGGATATAAAATACTTTGAATATGATGATGCTTCCGGTTCAGCATCGAGACCACGAAATAAAGGTGTAGAACTCTCGACCACTCCTTTTATTACTTATCTGGATCCAGATAATGAAGCAACTGGAGACGGCTACAGTATTTTACTTGAACAGATGAGACAGGATGACACTCTCGATATGGTGGTCGGTAACATGATCAAAGAAGACAGTGAAAAGAAATCGCTGTTTAATTATTATAAACTTGCTACCCGATATAATAACGGCAGCCCGGTCATCACTCAGCCGAAGTCATTTATGGAATCGTCAATTCTTAGTGCTCAAAGTATACAGGCACTAATTGTGAAAACATCTATCGTAAAAGATAATCTTATAAAAATGGTCGAGGGTGCAGCTGGCCAGGATACTTTATTCTTCCAGGAACTATTACTAAACAGCCGGAAGACTTTAATCGTTAATGAGGACATACATGTATACTACGCAGCGGTCACTGGTTCAGTCACTAATTCTGTTTCTAAAAAGTTGTTTGATAAGTATTACATTCTTGAACAGGAAAGAATTCCATTCTTGAAAAAATATGGACTGATGGATGTCTATATGGAATCAAGGTTTAATTATTATATAAAAGGCTGGTATTTACCGAGACTTGAAAAAATTATTGAGAGTGAAAGGCAGGCAGCGATCACGCGTTTTCTAGACATATATCATCTATATGATAACTATCGTCGTCCTGAAGATTTAGAATTGCTTCATATAATTGGACAACTAGAAAAAGAAGTCAATATGCCGACAAAGTAGGTGATAAAGTGCTATTTAATAATCAGGAATACTTCAAAGGATTTCTTATTACAAATAAATATCTTCATGATATAGATGGGATTAACCTAGTCATAGGAAGTATGCATGTTAAATTAGACAACGACCTTGCGCACTTTGAATTTATTGGAGAGCGGCATCTTATTCTTTTAGGGTATGCTATGGATACTCATCGACCCGACGACAGTGAACTAGATATCTTAAAGGCATTAAGCAGGAGTGATGATCACCAATTCGTTACACTACTAAACCGTATGAACGGGCGGTATATATTGTTGTGTACTGATGGCGATGAAGTAAAGATTTATCCAGATGCTACGACGATGCGTCCGCTATTTTATCACAGAGAAGCATGTGTTTTGGCATCACATGCAAAACTAGTAGCGGATGTGACTATGTCTTACTTTAATCAGAACGTCAGTGAACATCAGAAAGTGAAAGGCTATCTTGACATGACAAGATTCGCTGATATCTATAAACTTAACTGCAATCATTATTTCGATATGACTGCACATCAGACTGTAAGATTTTATCCGTCTGACTCTTACAGTGAACGGACGCTAAGTGAAGTGCTTGAACAGACGCTCCGACTATTTGACAATCAGAAACAATGGCTTCAGTATAAGGATAAGTATATGACATTGACAGCAGGCATAGATTCCAGAGTTTCAATGGCATTATTACATGATCGGACCCTACCATATTTGACATATATATCAACCAATAGCCAGATGACTGATTTTGCAAAGCACGCTTACAAATTTGATGAGCTGATTGTTAAAGAAATGGTAGAAGACCTGGCATTAAATCATACCTTTTTTTCTATACATTCAAAAGGTGCGCCGACAAGTTATGAACACGCATTGTATAACCAGTGTGAATCACTGCATAATGCTGACTTAAGCTACCAGCTCGCGCACAGTGAATTTAAAGGAAAGCTGCATATTAAATCCTCCTTGTTCGGCATGGCTAAGCTGCCCATGGCTGAGTCTTTTTATAGTTCAAACGAACAACAGATGATAGAATCATTGATTTTAAAAAAGCAGCCGGAAGGGACAAAGTATTTAGAGCCTGAGCAGCTTCTCCAGTCATTTCTTGAGAGAGCCCAATATAATACTAAAGGGTTTTATCTGACTGATCTTTACTTCCAGGAAACCAGGTTGGCTAACTGGCACAGTAATAATACTCAGGAAACAGATAACTCTGTTGAAGTTTTTATCTTGGTTAATACTAGAGAATTTATGAATCTGTTTGCTTCAATGCCGCTTGCTGTAAGAAATAGTGGGCAGCTCCACAGAGAATGGATTAATCATCTGTGGCCGGTACTAAATTTCTATTCTGTAAATGGAGATTTTACTTTATTTGAGTCCTTTAAATCTTTCAAAGAAAATTCGAGTAAACAACACTTAAGTATTACAGGAAGCAATATTTCCATTCAAAATAATAAAATTATACCTAATTTTCCGATGAACCAGACAAGATATACATTCAATGTCGCTAATAATTCTGATGAAAGAATGACTGTTTTAGTTCAAACAGCTTATAACAATCCGAGTGGACGCGGATCGATTCATTTAGTAACCGCGACGAAGATAATTGATTATCTTGATCTGAACAGTGGTGTAACTATTATTCTAAACCCCGGAGATAATTTTGAAGCACATATACAGTATAAGAAACTGAATGAAAGTCTATCCTGGCAACGTGCAGGCGAGCTGACTATCAAGCAAACAACATAAAAAATTGAGTTAATAGAAGGTGCGAAAAATGAAGAAAGTGACGATGTTTGTCTGGAATCATTTCACGAATGATGCTCGTGTCAATAGAGAGTGTACAGCACTAAGTGAACGTTATGATGTAAATCTTATAGCTATTGATGATCCGAAGGACGATTCCATTAAATCTTTTGAAGAGATAAATGAAAATTTCAAGGTAACAAGAGTTAAACGCTATCCAATGATTATCTCATGTTATCAGCATGATAAAACTAAATTTTTGATAACTGTTGGAAGCGTAACTACAGTTATTGCAGCCACTTTTCTATATTACAACTGGATACTAATGATATATTTAGCAAGTGTACTGCTAATGAGCGCTGCGCTTATAAAAGTACGTTCATTAAGAAAGCGGTTCGTAAATCTTGCTATTATCGTACGTATGATAAAAGCAGGTTATAGTCAAAATTCTGATATTTACCATTCAAATGACTTAAATACATTGCCGCAAGGAATTGTTTGTTCAAAATTACGATTGAAACCTAGAAAGCTTATTTATGATTCTCATGAAGTTCAATCGTCTCGTACGGGTTATAATCCGAAAAAGATTAAAAGAATCGAAAAATTCCTAATCAATTTTGTTGATGATATGATGGTGGAAAATCATACGCGTGCGGCGCATAATGAAGAGATATACGGCTTCTACCCGAAAACACTTTACAATTACTCTGAGCTTTATGACATAGAAAAGAAACCTGTAATAAATCTTCATCAGCAGCTAAATCTATCTGCTGATGAAAAAATTTTATTATATCAAGGCGGATTACAGGAAGGCCGAGGCTTAGAACTTTTAATAGAAGCAATGGATTATATTGATGAAGGTACATTAGTGTTCATAGGAGGGGGCAAACTTGAAAGAACATTGAAAAATCTCGCAGAAGAAAGTCCTCAGCGAGATAGAATAAAGTTTATACCGAAAGTTCATTTTAAAATGTTGCCATCTTATACAAGAGAAGCTTATTTAGGTTTTCAAGTGCTTCAGAATATTTGTTATAATCACTATTCAGCGTCATCAAATAAATTATTTGAATATATTATGGCTCATGTTCCTGTAGTAAGTTGTAATTTTCCGGAAGTAGCACAAGTCGTAAATGGTGAACAAATTGGCTTAGTCGTAGATAGTCATAACGTTCATCAAATAGCTAAAGCTGCCAACACGTTAGTGAAAGATGAAAATCTTCAGAGAAAATTCAGTGAAAACTGCAGACAAGCAAAACTGAAATATAATTGGGAAATCGAGAAAACAAAATTATACGATACTTATAGTCAATTGGAACAGAAAAAGTCAAAGCATATTGAACTGACTTTCTCTCGGTTTACGAAAGACGGTGAAACTCATGCATAAAGTGGCTGTAGATCATGTATCAAAAATATACGATCTGAACACGAATAAGCGCGCTAAATTAATTCAGTTGTTTACTTTTGGCAGCGTTTATAATGAAAAACCTTATTATGCTTTAAGAGATATCTCATTCACAGTAGATTCCGGCGATTCCGTAGGTATAATAGGTCTGAATGGATCAGGTAAATCAACTTTATCTAATTTACTTGGAGAAGTCACTCAACCAACATCTGGTTCAATTACTATTGATGGTCGCAGTTCACTTATAGCAATTTCAGCTGGTCTGAACAATGAATTGACGGGTGAAGAAAATATTCGTATGAAATGTCTGATGCATGGGCTCTCAGAAAAACAAGTGAGAGAAAGATTTGATGATATTGTCGCCTTTTCAGAGTTGGATCAATTCATTTATCAGCCGATTAAGACTTATTCAAGTGGGATGCGTTCAAGACTCGGGTTTGCAATTGCTATTCACACTGATCCTGATGTTCTGATTGTTGATGAAGCGTTATCGGTTGGAGATGAGACATTTTCTAACAAATGTATTGAGAAGATGAAAGAATTTCAGAAACAGGGAAAAACAATTTTCTTTGTTTCGCATTCTGCCACTCAGATTAAAAAAATGTGTAATAAAGCACTTTGGCTACATTATGGAGAAATCAATGATTATGGTCCGACAGAAAAAGTTGTTGGAGATTATGTGAAATATATTAAAGCATTCAAGCAGAAGACAAAAAGTGACCAGCAGACCTATAAAAAGCAGATGCTTTTAAAACAGCAGAAGAAAAGTTTATTGGTACAACAGGAAAAGATTTTAAGCCCATGGAAGAACTATCTTATTTTGACTCTGTTATTGCTTATATTTTTATTAAGTTTATTTTTACAGATTAGCTGATTATCATATAATAAAAATAAAACAGACGGCTAAAGCTAAATGAGGCTGGAACTATAACAATTAATCTTCAACAAACACAATTTAATTACTTTTTTGAGTAGTCAAATTGTATTTTTGAAAAAATTGTATATTCCAGCCTCATTTAATTTTAAGCTCCGGTAGCTTCTTCCATCTGTCCATTGAACTGACGATAAGCTTCGTTGACTTGTCCATAATAATTGCGATTGATCTCTAGGACTTTTGATTCATAAATTCTGTCTGCTTCTGTACGCATTCCTTCATGCTGTCTGACAGCATCTGCATTTGATGATGAATTCAGCAGATCATCAGCTTGCTGATAAGTGGTATTACGTTCTTCCAGCGCAGCTTGCAGTGCGGCATCACGCTCACTGACTGCTTTATTGATGGCTTCATCTCGTGACTTGACTGATGCAGTGATTTCGGCTGGAGTTGATTGTGTTGAATTATTAGGAGTTTCTGTCGACACAGTTTCTGTTGTCGGTTTATCAGTTGTTACTTCATCATTTTTTTCTTTTTCAGCTGCCAATTCTTTTTCTTTTTTATTAAGTTTTTCCTTTGCCTTTTTTGCTTCTTCCTTCGCTTGTTTCACCGCTGCTTCTTCTTTACTATTGTCATTTGAGCACGCAGTCAGAACTAAAGATGCAGCTAAGACGAATGATGCGATATTAAAAATAGTTTTCATAATATCTCTCCTCAGTACATTGATAAATTAAATATAACATAGTAAGATTGATTGTCATGTAATTACAATTATTTTTATTGTATAATATTGTTAATAGCAATCTAAAATTGGAGGAAAAAAAGTGATTAAAATCGCATTTTTACATGAACGTAAATCGTATTTACCAGAAATAGATGCTTATGTCGAATTCCTGAACAGTACTGATAAGTTTGAAGCTGTAATTGTGGAAAATGTCAGAGAAATTGATGAAACTTATGATATTATCTGGAAAGTCATGGGTATAGATTTAAAACGTAAACGTGGCGTTGGACTTGTTCATGAATACAGCACAATGACGGTAGGAAAAAATGCGAAATTAAAAGATTTTATTAAACGGACAGTTAATTGTAAGCCTGATGGCCGAGCATTCCAAAGTAAGCGGGTGCAGGATGTCTACAATTTTAAAGATAATACTCCGTTTATTTATCGCGATATGGGGGTACATCATAGCTACTATGATGTCCATAGTGACAAAGAGTATGATTTTGTCTATGTCGGCACAATGGATCCGACAAGACAGCTGGATAATATGATGAAGTTTTTTGAGAAGAACAGAGAAATGAGCATCATCTTGATCGGTACTCCTGATGAAGAACTGCAGAAAGTTTATGGTTCTCTTCCTAATGTAACTTTTTATGGACGTGTACCTAATAATGAACTGCCTTCAGTTGCTGCTAAAGCGCATTACGGTCTGAACTATATACCGGATGTTTTTCCTTTTAATGAACAGACTTCAACTAAGTTAATTGAATACTGTGCATTAAATCTAAAAATTGTAACGACAAATTATCAGTGGATCAATGAATTTGAAGAGCGTGAGGGTGGTCATTTCTTTAAAGTTGAAGAAGATATGTCTAATTTATCGAGAACAGCGCTAGATAATTTTGATTTTAAAACACCTGATTTAAGAAAGAAAGAATGGTCCAGACTGCTGACTGACGCAGGTCTCGTTGAATTTTTAACAGAAATCTATCAGAAGAATATTTTAAGACAGAAGTAATCTGGAGGATTCATGGAAAAACTAATCATTATCGGGGACAGCGGTCATGCTAAGGTGATTACAGATATAGCGGAATCATCAGGTTTTAATATTGTTGCAGTGCTGGATGATAAATTCAAAGATAGAGAAGAGCGCTCTGTTATTTATGGACCGATTAAATATGTCCATGATGTTATTGCTGAGACAGAAGGTCACCTTATCATCGCTATCGGTAATAATGAAGTAAGAAGAAATATTATTGAACATTATGATTTGTCTGATGACTTATTTACCACACTCATTTCACCGGCAGCTCATGTCAGTCAGACTGCTAAAATCGGTGCTGGCACAGTTGTGATGCCTGGAGCTATAGTTAATGCAGACGCGATTATAGGAAAACAGGCGATAATAAACAGTGGCGCCATCGTTGAGCATGATAATCAACTTGGAGATTTTTGTCACTTATCTCCTAATGCGACGGCAACAGGAGGCGTCGTTATCGGCGAAGGTGTGCATATTGGCGCTGGAGCTGTGATTAATCCGCTTGTCCGTATAGGAAAGTGGAGTATCATCGGTAGCGGAGCTGTCGTCATTAGTAATATAGAATCTTATGCGACTGCAACAGGAGTCCCAGCAAGAATTATAAAATTGAGAGGTCACAGACTATGAAACTAAGTGTAATCGTACCTGTCTATAATGTTGAAGAATACTTGGCTCAGTGTCTCGATAGCATTCTTATGCAGTCGGTGCCAGAAAGTAGATACGAAATTATTCTTGTTAATGACAGTTCTCCTGATAATTCACTGGCTGTAGCTGAGCAGTATCAAGCGGCACATCCTCACATTAAGATTATTACACAGAATAATGGGGGTATTGCAGCCGCAAGAAATACAGGTTTAAAAGCTGCTTCAGGCGAATACATCGTACTGCTCGATTCAGATGACTTCTACTCCGCTGATTTTTTCGGCAAGCTCTATGAACTGATTGACACCAGTAGTCAGCCAGACGTGATTCTGTTTGACTTTAATTATTTTTATTCACAAGACGATATACACGAAAAGGTTAAAAGATCCTTTAGTAGTACTGATATCAATGGTAAATCAGGCCAAGATGTATTAAATATTATTCTGGCGAAAGAACCATTATTTACTTGGTTCCCTTGGACATATGCTGTTAAAAGAACGCTTATCGAAGATAATGATTTGTATTTTGTTAAAAATAGAAACTATGAAGATATGATGTGGACGCCACTCTTATTCCTCAATGCTCAGCACATTATGTATTTAAATATACCAGCTGTTGAGTATAGACTTCAGCGTGACGGACAAATAACGGGAACTATCAGCTATAAAAATCTCGTTGATCCCATTTTCGCTCCACATTTCTTAAAAGAAAAGATGAGTACTCTTCAAGTTCCTTCCGTTCTTGAAAATAAAATTTTAAGAAATACCGCTAATAAATATTTTATCGCTCCATTATACGCCGGTCATCTTACATATAATGAACGTATGCAGTTAATCCACACATTAAAAGAAAATAAAGAACTGTTAGCTTATACCAGTTCCTCTTTATCTAAAGTAGTGAGCATGATTATTAAATGGCTTGGATTTAAAAATGCAGTTTACATATTAGATAGAGGTATGAGAGTTTATCAGCTGTTAAAGCCAATGAAAGAAAGAAGGAACGTATAATGAAAAAAATATTATTCTCTGCTAATGTATTCCGACATTTTACATCTTTCCATCTTCCGTACATGAAAATGCTGATGGCAAAAGGATTTGAAGTGGTCGCTATCGCTAATGAAGATTATGGTGGTCATAAAGAGCAGCTGGAGACAATTGGAATCAGATGTATAGCCATACCTCTCAGCAGAAACCCGCTGTCCCGTAATAATTTTAAGTCATACAGGATTTTAAAAAATACAATAAAAAATGAGTCATTTGACATCATCCATGTTCACACGCCAGTCGCTGCCTTCCTGACACGACTCGCTTTTAGAAATGTAAATGACGGAAAATTGATCTATACTGCTCATGGGTTTCATTTTTTTAAAGATGCTCCGCTGGTCAACTGGCTGATTTATTTTCCACTTGAAAAATTGGCAGCACCCTATACGTCATTATTGATTACTACTAACAAAGAAGATACAGTCACTGCAAAAAAACTCGGTTTTAACAATGATCGTTTAAAACACATTAAAGGTGTAGGAGTGGAAGTTGATAATCCACCACTGAGCCTGGAAGAGAAACAGCAGTTAAAAGAGTCTTTAAATATTACTGATGATCAATGTGTGATAACGTGTGTAGCTGAAATGAACAATAATAAGAATCAGATGTTTCTGCTTAGGAACTGGAAAGCGATTAAAGAACGTGCACCTCACGCTGTTCTGCTGTTTGCCGGTATCGGTCCGAACTTAGACAGTTATCAGCAGTATGTTGTTGAAAATGAGCTGCAGGACATTCAATTTCTTGGCTTTAGAAAAGATGTGCCGAAACTGCTGCAGATCAGTGACATGATGACGCTGCTCAGTCTCAGGGAAGGACTGCCAAAATCAGTGATGGAAGGAATGGCTGAAGGACTTCCATGTATTGTCACTAACACTAGAGGATTAGTTGATTTGGTAGAAGATAATGTCAATGGCTATGTTATTGAGAAAGACAACGATGTAAGTCTTGTTCAGAGCTTTGCAAATTTGGCCAACCATTCTGAAGAAAGAGAAAGAATGGGCAATAACAGCAGACGGTTAGTTAAAGACTTCAGTTTGAATGCTGTGATGAAAGATTATGAGTCCTCATATAATCTGTAAGTTTTAATGTTTCTGAATGGAGAACTTCGATATGAAAAAAATGAACTTTGTCTGGGTATTTGTGGGTACTGGAATGGGTGCTGTTATGGCACTCTTAATGAACTCATTACTTGCCAGATATTTAAGTAAAGAAGATTTTGGTATCTTTGGAATCGGTATTAACTTTATCAATATTCTTTCTGTTATTATAGGGTTTGGTGTAGCTGATTTCATTGTTAAATCTTTTGCGGTAGAAGGTAGAAAGGCCTATCGGTTCGTAAAGCCCAGTCTGCAGCTCTTTATAATCAGTTTTACAGTCACATTACTGTTATTACTATCTATAGTAGTGCTGCCGATTTATGATCTTGAGACAAGATATTTTCTACTATTGATAGTACCGAATATTTTACTGCAAGGACTTTATTCTATCAATAATTCAATTAATCAGATAGAAGAGAATTTTAAAAATGTAGCACTCAGTAATTTCCTCATTTATTTTGTAAGATTTTTCGCGGCAATACTAGCTATCTTGACATTTCGTGATGTTATTTCTGTCGGATGGTATATGGTTATTCTGTCAGTTCTAGCATCTTATCCATTTATAAGAACAATCAATAAGATTTTTAACAAAACTATTAAAGTCCCTGTCAATCATCTAGCGACAATTCCGCCTGATGAAACTATGAGAAATACTTTTAGACAGACCTATCCATTTGGTCTGATAGGAATATTCTATTTTATTTATTACCAGAGTAACGTGATTCTTTTATCATTGTTTGCCGGCAAAGTAGCAGTCGGCGAGTATATTGCAGCATTCAGCATTATATCTTTAGCATTTATGTTTCCGGACTTGATTTTTAGACGAATATTTTATACGCGGATACATACTTGGGCAACACATGATCCGGTCCGGCTTAAATCTTTCAATAATAAAAGCGTGATCATTCTTATTATTCTTGGAATCCTCGGTATAGTTTTTATCTGGCTTACTGCTAGATGGCTAATTTTATATACCGCCGGTGATAAGTATATGGATTCTGTTTTTTATTTACAGCTGTTAAGTCTTGCAATTTTTTTCAAGTTTGCCACTGCGGTCAATGGAACAATACTTTCAACACAGCATATGGTGTATACCATGATGAAAATCAATGGCCTCATAGCTTTAATTAACTTTATTGCCAATCTAATTTTAATACCGATGTTTGGAGTTGAAGGTGCAATTATTGCGACATTAATTTCAGAAGCTGTGATGTCAGTCTTTGTCTTTGTCATTTCAAGAAGATATTTAAACAAACTCGTCGCCAAATATTGATGTACGATATTTGTAAATGATTTAAACTTAATAGAAAAATTTAGGATTTTTTCTTTGTATTTTAATCTTATGGTAAAATGAATTGATATATATAAAATATTTTCTTAACACGTGGAGGTTGTACAATGCAAGATAGCATGAATTTCACTCAAATATTTGATGCATTAAAAAAGAGTTGGAAGTTTATTTTAGGATTAACTTTATTATTTGCTCTTATTGCTGCTGCTATTTCTTATTTTCTGCTGACGCCGATTTACAAATCAGAAGCGACTCTTCTAGTCAATCAGGAAACTCGAACCAGTAAAAGCAATGATGCAGTTGATCTGCAGACAAACCTGCAATCTATCACTACTTATGCATCTATCGCGAAATTGCCGGACACATTGCTGCCGGTAATCGACAAATTGAATTTAAATGTGCTGCCGGAAGAGTTAGCAAAAGATATCGATGCTACGGCTGTTCAAAATTCGACATTATTGACTATTACAGTTGAAAATCCATCTCAGAAAAGAGCTGTCGATATCGCCAACGAAATTGCAAAGACAATGGTAGAGAAAAACTCTTTGGAACTTAACAATTTAAAAATTGCTTCAAAAGCTCGTGTCATTAGAAATGCAGATCCTGTAGAGCCGACTCCACTTATCAATATTGGAATAGGGGCTATGTTAGGTCTGCTGTTAAGCCTTGCTTATGTCCTCGCTAAAGCATTGATGGATGTATCTTTGAAAACTTCAGAGCAAGTTGAACGAGAAATCGGCGTATCTGTAATCGGTAATATTCCATTCATTAAATAAATTGTTTTCTAAAGGAGTTAAATTATGGCTAAAAAAAGTAAAAGTAAGTTAAAACGAGGAAATGATAGAGCTCGTAGATTAATTACACTGGAAGATCCTAAATCTCCTATTTCGGAACAGTTCCGTACGTTAAGAACCAACATTTCTTTTTCAACACCGGGTGCACAGTTGCAGGCTTTACTTGTCACTTCATCGGTCCAGCAGGAAGGTAAGTCAACAGTATCAGCCAATCTTGCTATTGTATTCTCACAGAATAATGAGCGAGTTCTGTTTATTGATGCAGATATGCGTAAACCAACCGTTCACAATACTTTCGGCGTTAAAAATGCTGTCGGTCTTTCTACATTATTGACTGCGCAAAGTACTCTCAAGCAAAGTATTCAACCTACAGAAGTGGAAAATCTCGATGTTTTATGTGCTGGGCCAATTCCGCCAAACCCATCTGAACTCTTAAATTCAAGTGGCTTTGATGAGATGCTTAAGGAATTACGACAGTATTATGATCTTATTGTATTCGACAGCCCTCCAGTGTTATCTGTAACTGATTCACAAATTATTTCATCGAAAGTTGACGGCATCGTCCTCGTTATTGATAAACAAGATAATAATAAGGCCAACGTAAAAGAAGCAAAGGAATTAATTACTGTCAGCGAGCACTCAAAATTGTTAGGTATTGTATTTAACAATGATGAATATGACACGGACAAATATTATGTTTATCAATAATTGACTGAGTGAGGTAAGACTATGGGAAATAAATTTAAAACTTTATTATTCGTGTTGCTGGATTCCATCATTGTAATCCTGGCAGTATTTTTATCATGGTATGTCATAAAAGACATCACAGAACACGGCAGCATATACTTTTTTGTCAAGGCTATAACACTGCTTGCATCGTATCATTTATTCGCTTTTATATTCAATTTATATAACCGGCTCTGGAGATATGCATCAGTCAGAGAACTTACTTCCGTGTTTTTCGCTGTGACTAGTGCCGTTATTCTCAGCCTTATTCTTTCTACACTAATCCTTTCATTCACAGGTGAAAATAGTACGCCTGAAATCGGAATGGTCTTGATTACTTGGCTGTTTATGATTGTCTTTATCGGAGGGGTAAGGTTAATCGGCCGCATCATGAAAAAAGACAACCAGGATCGATCTGAATTTGAGCGGGTGCTGATTTTCGGGGCCGGCCGCGGTGGAACAATGCTTGCGAGACAGATGGAAAATGTGCCGACTATGAAGATGAAACCTGTGCTGTTTTTAGATGATGATCCATTAAAGCAGAAGCAGGTCATTAATGGGATAAAAGTACAAGGCAACCGTGCTTTACTAAAAGAAGCCATCGCAAACTATAAAATCGATAAAGTAGTCATCGCAATTCCTTCACTTGCACAGAACAAACTGAAAGAACTTTATGACATATCAATGGAAAGCGGCGTCAACGTTCAAATTATGCCAAATATTGATGATGTGCTGACTGGAAAAAAACAAGTATCCTATTTAAAAAATATCGATCTTGAAGACTTACTTGGAAGAGAACCTGTCCGACTCGACTCTAAAGGCATTAGAGACGTCATTAACAGCAAAACTATTTTAATTACTGGAGCTGGTGGTTCTATCGGTTCTGAAATCGTTCGTCAGATCAGCAGTTTCGGACCAAGTACTGTTTTGTTACTCGGTCATGGTGAGAACAGCATTTATACTATCAATAACGAGATGAAGAATAAGTTTAAAGATGGTCATATTACTTTTGTACCTATCATTGCTGATATTCAGGACCGGGAACGTATATTCAAAGTATTTGAAACATATCCTCCCGATGTCGTCTACCATGCAGCAGCTCACAAACATGTGCCATTAATGGAGGCCAACCCTTCAGAAGCTATAAAGAATAATATTTTTGGGACGAAGAACGTTGCTGAAGCAAGTGCAAAATACGGTGTCAGCTCTTTTGTCATGATTTCAACTGATAAAGCAGTCAATCCTCCAAATATTATGGGTGCATCGAAACGCTGGGCAGAAATGGTCGTTCAAAATCTAGCGAGTCGCTCTGAAACCAAATTTGTAGCGGTCCGATTTGGGAATGTTCTCGGCAGTAGAGGGTCAGTGATCCCATTGTTTAAACAGCAGATTGAAAAGGGCGGTCCTGTTACTGTGACGCATCCTGATATTACACGTTATTTTATGACGATTCCAGAAGCGAGTCGTCTAGTCATTCAGGCTGGAGTTCTTGCTAAAGGCGGAGAAGTATTTGTCCTTGATATGGGTGACCCCGTTAAAATCGTCGATCTTGCCAAAAATGTTATTGAACTCGCGGGTTACAGTGTGGATGAAATCGGAATTGAATTTACTGGTTTAAGACCAGGGGAAAAAATGTATGAAGAGCTGTTAAATGAAAATGAAGTTTCTGAAGCTCAAGTTCATGAAATGATTTATGTCGGTAAGGCAGTGCCAAAAGATTACAACTCGTTAATGGCTGAAATTGAGCGTCTGCCATATTTAACTGATGAACAGATTAAAGAACTTGTCATAGGAGAAGCAAATAAAAAATTTGATCATCCTGTCGTTGATAAGCTATAAATAAGGATTTAGGAGCACATCTAATGGACAAAGGTTATTTAAGAACACTATTCATCTTTACAACTTTTATTACATTGATGTTTTTAATAACAATCGGTTTATATTATGTGAGCCTTGCAACTGGATATCATGGTTTAGCCATTCCTATATTAGGTGGGAGTGACGATGGCGTATTTTATTATGAAAATGCACTTGAAATCAAGAATGGTGGGAACGCCATTCTTACTTCGGTGCATGTTGTTGTATTAGGCTATGTTTTAAAGTTGTTCAATACAGAATATGTCTTTGCGCTTAAAATGTTCAATTTTTTAGGCGTCATATTATTTGCTATCATCAGTTATTTCCTTATAAGAATATTAGTCGGACGAAGACACATCTTGAATGTCTATAGTTTATTTCTAGGTATGATGATGTTGTTCGTCAGCTTTGTCTATGTTTCCACCATCTCGATTATAAGAGATGTATGGATATTCGATTTCTTCTTATTATGTGTATTACTTTTTGCATTGTATCTGAAATCAGTGAGCCCAATTAAAATCTTGTATGTAATTCCGATTATTATTTCGATGATTCTGTTATTCAGTTACCGGGACTATGCGGCAGCAAGTTTTCTTGGAGCATCATTATTCTTTATCTTTTTTAACCGCAAGAATAAGTCGGCTAATGCTGTATTCGTTGTCACTGCCATTATTGTCGTGCTAGGTATTTATTACACACTTCTTAAAAACTTCCAGATTCCTTTAGTTGGTCTTAGTTTAAGTGATGCACTGAACTACCGTAAAAATGGGCAGGAACTGTATGCAGGAGCAAGTCAGTTAAATATTTCACTGGATCAGCCCAACTACTTATTCTTTTTGATCAGCTATTTCTATAGTCTGATCAGTAATGCTCTTGGCCCTCTGCCATTCCAGGTAAGAGGATTCAGTACATTAGCGCTCTTTGTCACAGAATCAGTACCTATGGCCCTAGTATTCTACTATTTATGGAAACATAGAAAATCACTTGAATATCTGGATAAGATGCTGCTCACCCAGAGCCTGATCTGGTTTTTATTTATCGGAGTCACAAATGATAACCTCGGAACAGGTTCAAGACTTAGAATTTCAGGTTATTTATTCATCTTGCTCGTATTCACTAAAGTATTTTACATGAAAAACTGGGGAACAAAAATCAATGAAAAAGAAGTTTTACGTGAGAAGAAGCATCAGGTTAATTTAAAGAATGAGGTGTAATTAATGGACGCTCATCAGTTGAAAGAAGAATTTATAGCTGAGCAGTACGATTCAATCATGCTCGCAACTACGTCAAACCATAGTTCAGATTTCCTGAGATTACCGGATAAATTGATTAACAGTCAGAAATGCATGAGTTTTTCTATCGCTAGTGAAACTATTGCCAAAGAAATCATCTCATTATTTGATGAACTAGCCTTCTACATTTATGTGGATGTAGAACGAAAGCAGAACATTGACTTATACAAACTCGTGAATGATAATATCTGCAGTGCCAGGCTGAGGGAAATCAAACCTAACGATTTAGCCATGGATGCTGCAGACATACTGATATACAAATCAGTCAAAGATAAAGATAAGAACATTATAATTGTTGGAACAGGTAATATTGGGATAAAACTCGCTATCCGACTTGCAGAGAGAAATTACAATGTCTTTCTTCATGGGCGTAACCAGGAAAAAGTCGATTTGTTCGTCAAGATGATCAACGAGATGCTGCCGAAGTATACGAAGCAGATCAAAGTGTGGGATAAAGAACCAATTGATGTATTATGTACGATGATTTCTGCAACAGAAGTGATCGATGAGCGTTATCTGGATTACTTCAATGAAGGAGCCATCGCAATAGATGGGGGTATTGGAAACTTTAAGAAATCTTTCATTAAACGGGCATTGGCAGAAGGATATGATGTATTAAGGCTTGATGTCAGAATATCGAACGATGTCTTAAATGGTATTGATCAGTCATTTAACTCCACTTTTTTTACCGAAATAAAAGGAGAACGTACATTAAATACTGTTCATATTGTTTCGGGTGGTATTATTGGACAGTCAGGGGACATTATAGTTGATCGTATTGTTAAACCAAAGAGAGTCATAGGAGCTGCGAATGGAATCGGTGGAGTGAAAAGGGAAGATGAACTGTCGATTGAAGACCATGAAAAGATCCGACTTGTCAATGAAGCGATAAAGGAGCAGAAATCATGTTAAAGAGAATATTTGATGTGACTGTAGCCGCAACAGCAATTATCGCGTTAAGTCCGGTCATTGTGACATCAGCAGTATTGATCAAAAAGAAACTGGGATCACCTGTGCTGTTTAAACAAACGCGGCCTGGTAAAGACGGTGAACCATTTGAAATTTATAAATTTCGAACAATGACCGATGAAAGTGATGCAGAAGGAAATCTGCTTCCGGATGAAGTGCGGTTGACACCGTTTGGTGAGACACTTCGTAAGCTGAGCATAGATGAGCTTCCTCAATTATTTAACGTTGTTAAAGGGGATATCAGCTTAGTGGGGCCAAGACCTTTACTTATGCAGTATTTACCTTTATATAATGAGCATCAGCAAAGAAGAATGGAAGTACGCCCGGGTATCACCGGTTGGGCTCAAGTCAATGGTCGAAATAATATCAGCTGGGAAGATAAATTTAATCTGGATGTGTGGTACGTCGACCATCAAAGCTTTATACTGGATATGTACATTCTGATTTTAACAGTAATGAAAGTTTTTAAGCGTTCAGATATCAGTCAGGACGGACATGCAACGACTCCGGTCTTTAAAGGAAATCACTAAAATGTTAAAAGAGGGAAGGCTAAGCTAATGAATAAGAGAATCCATTTATCAATTGCACATATGGGTGGTAACGAACAGAAATATGCTAATGAAGCATTTGAACAAAACTGGATAGCACCACTTGGGCCTAATGTAGATGCATTTGAAGAAGCAGTAGCTGACTATAGCGAAAGAACAGCGGCAGCTGCCTTATCTTCTGGTACTGCAGCGATTCACCTTGCTGTTAAACTGCTGGATGTTCAGCAAGGAGACACGGTTTTCTGTTCGGCCTTGACTTTTATTGCGAGTGCAAATCCTATCATCTATGAAAAAGCAGAACCTGTATTCATTGATTCTGAGAGGGATACATGGAATATGTCTCCGAAGGCCCTTGAAAAAGCATTACAAGAAGCGGAGGCTGAAGGTAAACTGCCTAAAGCTGTGATTATAGTCAATTTGTATGGTCAGCCAGCTAAAATGGACGAACTGCTTGCACTATGCAAAAAATACGGAGTACCTGTGATCGAAGATGCGGCTGAAAGCCTTGGTGCTATATATAAAGGACGTAAATCAGGATCTTTCGGTAAATTTTCCATCTTCTCGTTCAACGGTAATAAAATCATCACGACAAGTGGTGGTGGTATGCTCCTGGCAGACGACAAAGAATTAATTGATAAAGCAAGATTTTTAGCGACACAAGCCCGTGATAAAGCGCTGCATTATCAGCATAGTGTTTCCGGATATAACTACCGATTAAGTAACGTCCTTGCAGGAATTGGACGTGGACAGATGGAAATTCTTGAAGACCGTGTAACAAGAAGACGGGAAATCTTCGATATTTATAATGAAGTACTGGGTGAATTACCAGCAGTAGAGTTCATGCCGGAGCTTGAAGATACAAAATCTAACCGCTGGCTGACAGCCTTGACTTTAAACCGTAAGAATACAGACGTTACACCTGTAGAACTAATCGATTACCTGGCAGAGCAGAACATTGAAGCACGCCCTGTATGGAAGCCGCTTCATCTGCAGCCAGTATTTGAAGGCTGCAAGTACTATGCACATGATGAAGATGTGTCAAAAGACTTATTTGAAAATGGTCTATGCCTTCCTTCAGCTACAATCATGACTGATGAAGATATATATTTTGTTGCAGAGCAAATAAAAAAGTTTTTAACAGAACAACGATGAGCTGAAAATTTATTTTCAGCTTTTTCTTAAATATTTAATTGACCAGGAAGATGGTAGATATAGCCATGAAAAATTTTTGGAAAATATTATTTGCAGCAATTTGTAGTTTGTATATCATTCTACTTGTAGTTTTCTCATTTGCTTATTTTGGCTATAATCATCTTCTTGTTGACGATAAACTTGGTCGGAGCGATATCATTATAGTTTATGCGGTTTCCAACGAAGATGAATTATTTAACACAGCAAAAAAACTGATGAATGAAGGATACGGCAAAAAAATTGTCATATCACCTTTTGTTGTAAACAGTAAAGTTGATATGGTTCATCTGATGAAAAAGCATGATTTAAAAAAGACTGATGTCATTCCTGATTATTACAGCACATCTATGAAAGAGTCAGCGGTAGCTGTCAGACAATTGATGACTAAAAATAAATACCAGACTGCTTTAATCGTCGCCAATGATTATGAGATGAAGCGGTTAATCAATACATATGAAAAAAATGATACGGTTCATTTTTTCTATCATAAAAGTGTGATGAATAATAAGAACAGTGAAAATTATAGCAAAAAAGCACAGCATGAAATATGGCAGTTACCGAGATTTTGGTTAAATTTATAAAAGTATTCTTTCGTGATGTAACTGCTTCACAACACTAACGGTCTCTTTTAAGTTATGATAAGCATATAACGAGGGGTTCCTTTTTATTAATCAAAGAAGAGGTGTTTTATGAAGAATAAGAAACGGACACTATTGATAGTATTAGGGATTCTTGTTTTACTGGCATTAATAGCAGCAGGTTCAGCAGTCTATGCCTATAATCATGTGTCGCAAGGTGAGAAACCGGTTAAGTCTGACGTCATCATTATGATTGACGGTGGAGATACTAACCGCTGGACCCAGGCAGGTAAGCTCTATCAAGAAAAATACGCGCCAAAAGTCATGGTATCTCCAGTAGTGAAAATTCCGGGAATTGATAATGTGCAGGCGATGGTTGAAGCGGGCGTTCCAAAGAAAGATTTGATTTTGGAGAAAAAAGCAACATCCACCTGGACTAATGCGACAAATACGTTGGCACTGATGAAAAAAAATAATATGAAGTCAGCTATTGTTGTGACAAGTGATTATCATACAGCACGGACAAAACTTGCATATGACAGAGCAGATAAGAACAACGATTATGATATTACTGTAGTTGGGATTAAGGATAAAGACGGAAATGCATGGAACGAAACAGATATAGGCAAATCACTAGCAAGAGGAGAAGTTGTTAAGCTCTTTGCATACTGGTTCGGGCTATATAAATTTATTGACCTGTAGAATATTAATTTGAAAAGAAGAGCATAGCATTATTAGCTGTGCTCTTCTTTTTGTATGCGGTATCCTGGTGTCACATCTGCGACGGTATACTGATCAAGAACATTAATATAGGCTGTCAGTGCTTCGCCAAGGACAGACTGCAAGCCGCAGTGGTCAATCAATGGACAAGTATTTGTTTCAGGATCAAAACATTCAACTAAAGTGAAGTTTTCCTCAGTCTGTCTGATCAATGCCCCGACATTAATATCTTCAGGATTCGTTTTTAGCATTATACCGCCGCCCCGTCCCCTGATAGAAGTCACATAACCTAGATTGACGAGATTATGAACGATTTTTGTCAAATGATTTTTGGAGATATTATAAAACTTTGCGATGTCATCTATTTGTGCAAGCTGATTGCGATTAGCTAGATACATTAATACGCGAAGAGAGTAATCTGAGTAAAGAGTTAATTTCATTATCGTGGACTCCTTTAACAGTCTGTCACTAATTGTTACAGAATAACAAACAAATTGCAATTCTATTGTTTTTACCGGAAATTACGATTATATTAAAGATGTATTTAAAATATATGTTTAGGGGGAAATTTTATGTTATCACTTGAGACAAGAGAGATTATTAAAGCGACAATACCTGTATTAGAAGAGCATGGAAATGAAATTACGACTGTATTTTATGCTCATATGTTTGAAGAGCATCCTGAATTGTTGAATATATTCAATAAAACCAATCAGCAGCAGGGAAGACAGCAGGCAGCACTTGCACAGACAGTTCTTGCTGCAGCTAAACATATCGATCATCTTGAAGCAATTATTCCGAACGTCAATCAGATTGCCCATAAACATCGAGCACTTCAGGTCAAACCAGAACATTATCCGATTGTCGGAGAGAACTTGATTTATGCCATTCAAAAAGTATTGGGAGAGGCTGCAACTCCAGAGATCGTTAATGCCTGGACAGAAACATATGGTGTGATAGCAGACGTGTTCATTCAGATGGAACAAGGACTGTATAAAGAAGAAGAGTGGCATGGTTTCAAGCCGTTCAAAGTAGCAAATATCAAACAGGAATCTGAACATATTAAATCATTTACCGTGTCGCCGATCAATAACATTAAACTTCAGCCAGTTGTACCCGGTCAGTACATTACGGTGAAAGTTCATCCCGAAGGTGAAAATAATGATATGCTGCGTCATTATTCCATTTGTTCAGATGATATCTCAAGTGGTATTAAATTTGCTGTGAAACGTGATGTCGCGGGCTCTGAAAAAGGAATTGTCTCAAACTACTTACATGATAACATCTCTGTCGGTGATGAAATACTATTGTCTGCGCCTGCCGGTGAGTTTACACTGCATACGACTGAACAGCCGCTTGTGTTCTTAAGCGGTGGTGTAGGTATGACACCGCTCATGGCGATGCTGGAATCTTCATCAGATAAGCAGGTGACATTTATCCATTCAGCATATAACCGTGCAGAAGTGCCCTTTAAAGATGAGATTACAGCATTCCATGATAAAGAGAACATTCAGTTCTACTTCAATTACTCTGAAGAATCGGGTCGACTGACAAGAGATAAACTTGCACAGGTGATTAATGGTAACGAAGAAATCTACATGTGCGGAAGTGTCAGCTTTATGGAAGGAATGCTGGTTATTCTGGATGAGCTTGGAATCGACCGCACACACATTCATTTCGAACCGTTCGGACCGAAAATGAGTATTACTGTTTAAGTCCATTTAATAAAAATTGAGCCACAAATTAAATATGTGGCTCAATTTTTTTGTTTTTCTACGAGTCGTTGTGCTGCAATCAGTGTGTTGTTGAGCACCATTGTAATGGTCATCGGTCCAACTCCCCCGGGGACTGGTGTAATCGCTCCTGCAACTTCTTTGACAGCTTCATAGTCCACATCACCGCGTAATTTACCGTCTACAACTGTATTGCCGACATCAATTACTACTGCTCCGGGTTTTACATCTTCCACCGTCACAAGTCCAGGTTTTCCTACCGCAGAAATAATGACGTCTGAACGTTTCAATGTATCTTTAAGAAATTTACTTTTTGAATGAAGCAGTGTCACTGTCGCATCGCTGTCTGTCAGCAATTTCGCAACAGGCTGGCCGACGATATGACTGCGTCCGATAACAGCGATTTCTTTTCCTGTGAGATTAATGTCAGCATGTTTCAGCAGTTCCATAATACCGAGAGGCGTGCACGGTATAAATGTTTCAACACCGGCGTATAAACGCCCGATATTAATTGGACTAAAGCCATCAACATCTTTTTCAGGTGCAATTTCTTCAAGAATATGAGATTCATTGATCTGTTCAGGCAATGGAACCTGTACAAGAATTCCATGTACTTGTGGGTTTTCATTTAACCCTCTGATTATCTTCAGAACTTCTTCTTCTGATGTATTTTCTTCAAGTTTAATAATATCAGACGACATACCGATCGCTTCGGCTGCCTTTTTTTTCGAAGTGACATAGCTTAAACTCGCACCATCATTACCGACTAATACGACAGTTAAATTTGGAGTAAAAGTTTGTGCTTTCATTACTGCTACTTCTTTTTTTAGTTTGGCTCTGTAATCTTGAGCAATTTTTTTACCGTCTAAAATTTTTGCTGTCATTGTCATCCTCCTATTTTTCGAACATTTTTTATTATATCACATATTATTTAAACCTAAAACACGAACTAAATACTTAAATTTTATATATTTTTATAAAAATGTACGTATATTTCATTGAATTCGGGTCGGTATGTTGATATGCTATACAAGTAATATACACTTTATCGAATCAGAACATCAATGAATGGGAGCTGAAAATCAATGAAAGTTGCTGTGGTTATGGGTTCTTCGTCTGATTGGGAAACAATGAAGGAAACCTGTCTCATGCTTGATTACTTTAAGATACCTTTTGATAAATCGGTGGTGTCAGCGCACCGGACACCAGACGTCATGATGACATTTGCAAAGAACGCAAGACAGAACAACATTGACCTCATTATTGCAGGAGCGGGAGGCGCGGCTCATCTGCCGGGGATGATCGCATCTCTCACAACAGTACCTGTAATAGGCGTACCGATAGAAACAAAGACGTTAAATGGTATGGATTCGCTCCTTTCTATCGTTCAGATGCCTGGAGGAATACCAGTTGCTACGACTGCTATTGGTCGAGCGGGGGCGAAAAATGCAGGAATACTAGCAGCACGGATACTGGCTCTAAAAGATGAGTCAATCGTTTCTCTGCTGGATGACTATGAGGAAACTTTGATCAGAGATGTGGAGGCTATGCAGCATGAGCTTCACTAAACTCAAGGTAGGAAGTACGATCGGCATTATCGGTGGAGGTCAGCTTGGCAAGATGATGGCGCATTCTGCTCAGCGAATGGGGTTTAAAGTTGCTGTCCTTGATCCAGATGATACATGTCCTGCAAGATTTTCAGCTCATCATTTTATTCATGCACCATACAATGATATGGAGGCGCTGATACAGCTCGGTGGACTAAGTGATGCAATAACTTATGAATTTGAAAATATCAGCGGAGATACGCTTGCGGCCCTCTCAGAGAAATTCAATGTTCCTCAAGGATTCCGGACGGTAGTAACATTACAGAATCGATTGACTGAGAAGAATGCCATTGAGTCATCAGGTGCACAAGTAGTCCCGTATATGCATGTTAGTAATCCGGATTCACTTAATAGAGTGGTCGAGCACCTCGGTTACCCTTTTATTTTAAAGACAGCTTTCGGTGGCTATGACGGTAAAGGCCAGCTGGTGGTGAATAATGCAGAACAACTTACAGAAGCAGTAGATTTCATTAAAAGTGAAGTTCCGTGCGTTGCGGAACAGATGATTATGCTCGCATCTGAAATATCTATAACTGCGACAGCGGCATTAGACGGCAGTCTCGTTTTCTTTCCGGTACAGGAAAATATTCATCGTCATCAGATACTCTATAAAACAACAGTTACCGGAACTCACCAGCTGCAAAGTTCAGCAATTGAAGAAGTGAAAAAAATTATGAAGAATATTCACTTTGTTGGAACATTTACTGTCGAATTCTTCATCGATCAGAACAACAAGCTTTATGTTAACGAAATTGCGCCTAGACCGCACAATTCCGGACACTATTCTATAGAGGCATGTGATTACTCGCAGTTTGATACTCATATACTAAGTGTTGCGGGATGGACGTTACCGGAACGGATTACATTGCATCAGCCTGCAGTAATGTATAACCTTCTAGGTCAGGATCTTGAAATTATGGAGGACACATTCCATGAACATCCTGATTGGCACGTTCATGTTTACGGCAAGGAAATACGAAAAAATGATCGAAAGATGGGACATGTCACTATTTTAAATCTTTTTAATGATTACGAAACTATATACGAGGAGCGTATGAGATGACATTAGTCTATGAAGGAAAGGCGAAATATGTGTTCAGTACAGATGAAAATGAAGTATATCGCATTCAATATAAGGACGAAGTGACAGCTGGCAACGGAGCTAAGAAAGACATAATAAAAGGGAAAGGACGTCTCAATAATCTGATTACATCTAAGTTTTTTGAAAAGCTTGCTGAGTCTGGAGTCAATTCGCATTTTATCAGCCGCCTATCTGAAACCGAGCAGCTTGTCAGAAAAGTCGACATCATTCCACTTGAAGTCGTCGTCAGAAATCAAGCAGCTGGTTCAATACTGAACCGTCTCGGTTTGACAAAGGGACAGCCATTTGAGACCCCTCTCGTAGAATTTTATTATAAGAGTGATGAGTTAAATGATCCTTTAATAACAGAAGATCATATCAAACTACTTCATATTGCAGATGACCTTGAGATTCAGATATTAAAGGAGCAGGCACTTACTATCAATAATATCTTAATTGAACTGATGAACAAGATGAATCTGCTGCTTGTTGATTTTAAGATTGAGTTCGGTAGAGACCACAATGGCATTATTCTGCTTGCAGATGAAATTTCACCTGATACATGCAGAATATGGGATAAGACAACTCATGAGAACTTTGACAAAGATGTCTACCGGGAAAACACAGGCTCTCTGATTCAAACTTATACTGCATTCTATAACAAACTGGAGGCTCTCTAATGAAGAAGATTGAATTATTTATTACGCTGCAGCAGCAAGTTCTGGATACTCAAGGACAGACTTTAACTCGTGCTGTACATGACCTTGGTTATCCGCAAATCAATGATATTCGTGTCGGCAAGGTATTATATATAACTGTTGACGCGACGGCAGATAGTGAAATTGAGCAGGTGATCCAAACATTGAGTGAGAAATTATTTGCGAATACAGTGATAGAGGAATACTCATATAATGTGATAGAGGTAAAGGAGAATCATTGATGAAACTAGCGGTCATTGAATTTCCAGGTTCGAACTGCGACAGAGACATGTTAAACGCGGCAATCAGCACAGGAATGGAAGCTGATTACGTAGACTACCGAGAAACAACACTTAGCGGATTTGACGGCGTATTAATTCCAGGTGGATTTTCATTCGGAGATTATCTGCGGTGTGGCGCTATGGCACGCGTTGCCCCAATTGTCGATGAAGTGAAACGATTTGCAGCAGAAGGGAAACCAGTGCTCGGAGTCTGCAATGGTTTTCAAATTCTGACGGAAATAGGATTGTTACCTGGAGCGCTGCTTCATAATGAAAGTCATCAATTCATCTGTCATGATGCACGCTTGAAAATCAGCAGCGCGTCAAAGTTCACTCATCTTTATAAAGAAAATGAAACCGTCAGCTTCCCTATTGCTCATGGTGAAGGCAGTTACTACTGCTCTCCGGAAACATTAACAGAGCTGCAACGTAACCACCAGATTATCCTGACTTATACAGACAATCCGAATGGATCTGTTGAGGATATCGCAGGTATCGTAAATCACAATGGAAATGTTCTCGGGATGATGCCGCATCCAGAGCGTGCGATGGAAACACTGCTTGGTTCAGAGGATGGTAAGAGACTTTTTCAATCTATTTTAGAAAGCTGGGGAAAGTGATATGGCAAAGTTTGTTGAACCGACCGCAACGGATATTAAACTGAATCAGATCTATAAAGAAATGGGACTGACAGAAGCAGAGTATGACAAAGTATGTACGATTTTAGGGAGGCTGCCTAATTATACTGAGACTGGTATTTTCTCTGTTATGTGGAGTGAACATTGTTCATATAAGCATTCCAAACCTTTCTTGAGACAATTTCCAACCACAGGAGAGCGAGTTCTGATGGGTCCGGGTGAAGGTGCAGGTGTTGTGGATATCGGTGATAACCAGGCAGTCGTCTTCAAGGTGGAATCGCACAATCATCCTAGTGCCATTGAACCGTATCAAGGGGCAGCTACAGGAGTGGGGGGTATTATCCGTGACATTGTATCCATCGGTGCTCGTCCGATACAACTACTCAACAGTCTCCGTTTCGGTGAACTGGACAGCAGGCAGAATCAGCGTTTACTTAAAGGTGTTGTCTCCGGAATCAGTGGTTATGGCAACTGTATCGGTATACCGACAGTTGCTGGAGAAATTGAATTTGATGCCCGCTATGATGGGAATCCGCTGGTCAATGCTATGTGTGTCGGCGTCATTGACAATGATAAAATTCAAAAAGGTACAGCTAAAGGAGCAGGCAACTCGGTCATCTATGTCGGTCTGAAAACAGGAAGAGATGGTATTCATGGTGCTACATTTGCATCCGAAGAACTAAATGAAACTTCAGAGTCCAAGAGACCTTCAGTGCAAATCGGTGATCCGTTTGTCGGCAAAAAACTGATGGAAGCTACATTGGAAGCTATTACTTATCCTGAACTCATCGGCATTCAGGATATGGGGGCGGCAGGACTGACTTCATCATCTTCAGAAATGGCGGCAAAAGGCGGTTCCGGAATTCATCTCATGCTTGAGAAAGTACCAGTACGTGAAAGCGGAATTTCTCCTTATGAGATGATGCTGTCAGAAACACAGGAACGTATGCTGCTCGTCGTCCAAAAAGGAGCAGAACAGAAATTTCTTGAGCTGTTCGAACGACGTGAGCTTGACACAGCAATCATCGGAGAAGTGACTGATACAGCCCGCTTCGTCCTGACATATGAAGGAGAGAAGTATGCGGACATCCCTGTACAGCCTCTGTCTGACGAAGCACCTGTCTATACCCTTGAAGGACGTGCGGCTGAGTATGTACAAGTGAACCACGATTACAGCGAGATAAATGCAGAGGATGTGTTTTTAAAGCTATTAAAACATCCGACGATGGCTTCTAAATACTGGGCATACTCACAATATGATCAGCAGGTCGGTGCAAATACCATTATTAAGCCGGGGTTATCAGCTGGTGTGACCCGTATAGAAGGAACAACGAAAGCTATTGCCTCGACAATAGACGGAGAAGCCCGCTATGTATACAACAATCCTTATATTGGCGGCATGATGGTCGTAGCAGAAGCATACCGTAATTTAATAGCAGTAGGAAGCGAGCCGCTCGCAATGACGGATTGTCTGAATTATGGTAGTCCGGAAAAGCCGGAAATTTATTATCAGCTGGCTGAGTCAACTCGGGGAATGGCTGACGCATGCCGCGCTCTCAATACACCCGTAGTTTCTGGTAATGTCAGCTTGTATAACGAGACAAATGGCAGTGCTATTTTCCCGACTCCTATTGTAGGTATGGTCGGTCTGATTGACGACATTAGTTTTTTACATGATTATCATCCAACAGCTGGAGACCATATATATATACTGGGTGATACTCAAAATGATTTTGGAGGTTCTCAGATTGAAAAACTAATTTTTGGGGATGTCGCGCATCATGATAGTGCTATTGATCTGGAACAGGAAGTGAAATACGGAAAAGAAGTACTCAGCGCTATACGTTCCGGCAAAGTTTCTCATGTTCAGTCACCAGGCAAAGGAGGGCTTGCTATTAAGCTTGCACAAATAGCGGCTTACTTTGAAACAGGTATTGATGTGACCGTGGAATTAACAGCTGCCCAGCTATTTGCAGAAACACCCGGGCGTTATATTCTGATTGCGCAGGACATGCCAGTGAAAGGGGCTGTGAAAATCGGTACCTTTGGCACTGACAAGCTGTCCATCAGTTATGACGGCGGTCGCATCAATCATGACATTAAAACTATCATCGGCACTTGGAAGGGAGCTATTAAAACATGTATGACATCCGCGGTCTAAATGAAGAATGCGGAGTGTTCGGCATATGGAATCATCCGGATGCAGCGGAACTCACATATATGGCGCTTCATAGCTTGCAGCACCGTGGGCAGGAAGGGGCAGGAATTGTCTGTTCAAACGGTGAGAATATTTTCGGAGCGAGAGGCATGGGGCTTTTGCCTGAGGCTATCAGTCAAATACAGCTTGACTCACTGACAGGCTATACGAATGCTATCGGTCATGTCCGTTATGCAACGACAGGCGCTTCTGAACTGTCTAATGTACAGCCTTTTATCTTTAAACATTCTAAAGGCGATCTTGGACTCGCTCATAATGGTAATCTGACTAATGCCCGTCAGATCAGATTAGCACTGGAAGATGGAGGATCTATTTTTCAGACTTCAAGTGATTCAGAAGTATTAGGTCATCTGCTATTGAAAGCTCGTTCAATGAATGAACAAGCGAACTTAAAAGCAGCGCTCAATATGATTAAAGGTGCCTTTGCTTTTCTAGTCCTTAGAAAGAACAGTCTGTCAGCAGCACTGGATAACCAGGGTGTGAGACCGTTAATGCTCGGGATGATTGATGGTGCATACTGTATAGCAAGCGAAACATGTGCTTTTAATACTATAGGTGCCAGCTACATCCGAGATATCAGACCGGGCGAAGTACTGACTTTTACTAACGAAGGTATTGATGAGGACAATTACTCACAGTATAGAGACAGCAAGCTATGTTCAATGGAATATGTCTATTTTGCTAGGCCGGATTCTGAATTCAATAGACAGTCAGTATACAACGTCAGAAAGGCGCTTGGTGAACAATTGGCGAAAGAAATGAACATTGAGGCAGACGTTGTTATCGGTGTACCTGATTCATCTTTACAGGCAGCGATGGGATTCTCACAGTATTCAGGTATACCTAATGAGCAGGGTCTGTTAAAAAGTCGTTATGTCGGCAGAACATTCATCACTCCGAATCAGGAAATGAGGGAACGTGCTGTACGGATGAAACATGCACCCATACGTGATGTAATAGAAGGCAGACGTGTCATTGTCATTGATGATTCCATCGTACGTGGAACGACAAGCAAATATATTGTGAAAGCACTGAGAAACGCAGGAGCAAAAGAGGTACATATGGGCATTTCATCACCACCACTTAAGCATCCTTGTTATTACGGTATTGATGTCTCGACTCATGCAGAACTTATTGCTGCATACCAGTCAGTCGATGACATCAGAGCAGAAATTGATGTGGATTCACTCAGTTACTTATCTGTCGAAGGAATGCATGATGTTTATCGCAGACATGGTTCTCATGGTGAATGTGATGCCTGTTTCACAGGTGATTATCCAGTAGAAATTGTCGATTATCTGCTTCCTGAAGAAAAAGAGAAGAAAACGAAAGGGGTATAGCAATGTCTGAAGCTTATAAGGCGTCAGGAGTCGATATCCATGCTGGATACGAGGCTGTTGAACGGATAAAAAAACATGTGGCACGTACGATGCGTCCTGAAGTACTTGGATCTCTTGGAGGTTTCGGCGCAGCATTTGATTTATCAGCACTTAATATGACATCACCGGTTCTTGTATCAGGAACAGATGGTGTCGGCACAAAACTGAGACTTGCTATTGACCATGGGCGACATCAAACAATCGGTATTGATGCTGTAGCGATGTGCGTCAACGATATTTTAACAACAGGAGCTCTGCCCCTATATTTTCTCGACTATCTTGCAATGAATCGAGTTGACCCGGAAATTGTGGAACAGATTGTCAAGGGGATAGCTGAGGGCTGCAGTCTGGCAGATTGTGCATTAATCGGCGGAGAAACAGCGGAGATGGGAGACATGTATCTGCGCGGAGATTATGATGTTGCCGGCTTTGCAGTTGGTGCAGTTGAAAAAGCAGATTACATCTCAGGTGAACGAATTACAAAAGGAGATGTCATTATCGGTTTGCCATCCAGCGGCATACATTCGAACGGCTACAGTCTCGTCCGTAAAATTATTAAGGACACAAAAGCTGACTTGTCCCAAAACAGTACATTGCTTGATGCGTTGATAGAGCCGACCCGTATTTATGTAAAAATGGTAAAGACGATACTTGAGAAACATTCTGTTAAAGGAATGTGTCATATTACAGGCGGCGGCTTTATAGAAAATATACCTAGAATATTGCCGGATAACACTAGTGCAGTCATCGATGTCAAATCTTTTCCCTGTCCTGCTATATTTGACTGGCTGCAGTTGAATGGGAAACTTGACCGTTATGACATGTACAATGTTTTTAATATGGGGATAGGTTTTTGTGTCATCGCTAGTCGTGATGAAAGCGATGCAATCATCCAATCACTCGCTAAAATAGGCGAACCGTCGTATTGCATCGGTACTATTGATCATCGGAACGAGAAATTAGAACTTACAGGAGTATGATATGACGAATATAGTTATTTTTGCTTCTGGTAACGGTTCGAACTTTGAAAAGATTATGGAGAATATTGAAGCTGGCTATCTTTCCGGTATCAACGTCATCGGACTTTACACAGACAACCATGAAGCTTTCGCTATTGAACGTGCTCGGAGATTCCGTCTGCCGGTCCATATTTTCAACAGAAAGAGCTTTAATGACAAAGAAGACTATGAAACAGCTGTTTTAAAACAGCTTACCCGTGATCAAGTTGAGTGGATTGTACTTGCCGGATATATGAAACTGCTCGGTCCTACTTTGTTAAACGCATATCCCGGACGCATTCTTAACATTCATCCCTCAATTCTGCCGAGCTTCCCGGGGAAAAATGCTGTCGGACAAGCGCTCAGTTATGGTTGCCGCGTAACAGGTGCTACCGTGCATTACGTGGATAGCGGAATGGATACTGGTAAAATCATCGATCAGATGAGCTGTCCGGTCTATGAAGACGATACAGAGGAAACATTGCAGCTGAGAATTCAAAATCTGGAGTATGAGCTATATCCCCGAGTCATTAATAAAATCATTCAAGTAAGGAGTTCACAATGAAAAAAGCTTTATTAAGTGTTTCTGACAAAACAGGTATTATAGATTTTGCACAAGAACTTATACTTCTCGGTTACGAGCTCTATTCAACTGGGGGAACAATGCGCCATTTGGAAGAGAATGGGGTTTCTGTTAAATCAGTCATCGACCTGACTCAGTTTCCTGAAATTATGAATGGACGTGTCAAAACACTTCACCCTCATATTCACGGAGGCATACTTGCCGACAGAGATGTGCCGGAACATATTGAATCGTTGAAGGAACTTGGTATTGAACTGATTGATTTAGTGGCTGTTAATTTGTATCCATTTGAACAAGTCGTATCACAACATGACGTCACTGAAGCAGATGCTGTTGAAAACATAGATATCGGCGGTCCAACCATGCTTCGTGCGAGTGCGAAAAACTTTAGGCACGTTCTGACGGTTGTTAATCCAGAAGACTATAAAACAGTTATAGAAAAGCTTAAACATAATGCTGCTGACTATTATTTCAGAAAATCATTGATGATTAAAGTATTCCAGCATACAAACCGCTATGACGCTGCAATTGTCAATTTTTTCTCGGATCAGGTGACAACGCTAAGATACGGTGAAAATCCACAGCAGAAAGCCCGATTTATTAAAACGTCTCCAACGCCGAATACAATTGCTGGAGCAAAGCAGCTCCACGGCAAAGAACTAAGCTATAACAATATTAAAGATGCCGATGCAGCACTTCAGCTCGTTAAGAAGTTTAAAGTGCCGGCAGCAGTTGCTGTCAAACATATGAATCCATGCGGTGTCGGAACAGGTGAAACGATAACTGAAGCATTTTCAAATGCATACAGTGCGGACAATCAATCTGTTTTCGGTGGGATTATCAGTCTTAATAAACCTGTTGATGAACAAACAGCTGCTCTACTGAAAAACATTTTTCTTGAAGTGATTATTGCACCGTCTTTTACAGCAGAAGCGCTTGAACTGCTGACGATGAAAAAGAATATTCGTCTTCTTGAAATTCTAATGGATGAAGAAGAAGAGGATGAGGAATTTGTTTCGGTGTCCGGTGGCTATTTAGTGCAGGAGAAAGATAATGCTGAAATTGATATTAGTGACATGTCGGTCGCAACTAAAGGTCAGCCGACTGCTGACCAATGGAAAGCGATTGAACTCGGATGGACCGTTGTCAAAAGCGTTAAAAGCAATGCCATTGTCCTTTCCACGGATAAACAGACGGTCGGTATAGGAGCAGGGCAGATGAACAGAGTTGGATCAGCGAAAATTGCTATTGAGCGTGCCGTTGAAATTAATGACCACGTAATCATGGCGTCAGATGGTTTTTTTCCGATGAGTGATACTGTAAAAACAGCTGCAGATGCGGGCATCAGATGTATCGTACAGCCGGGAGGTTCCATCAAGGACCAGGAATCAATTGACTTGGCTGATGAGCTGGGCATTGCGATGGTAATGACCGGTATGCGCCATTTTAAACATTAGGAGGCAATTATGAAAATACTCGTGATTGGATCAGGTGGCAGAGAACACGCTTTAGCACATCACATCAGCCAGTCAGAACAAGTAGAGGAAGTATTTGTCATACCAGGAAATGATGCAATGGCAAATGTCGCTACGGTTGTCAGAGATATTGATGAAACTGACCAAAGCAAAATAGCAGATTTTGCATCTTCCTATAATATAGATTGGGTGATTATCGGACCAGAACAGCCTTTAATTGATGGATTAACTGACGTACTTACTGCACAAGGCATCAAAGTGTTTGGTCCGAATAAGGAAGCAGCACAAATTGAAGGATCCAAGTCATTTGCGAAGCAGCTGATGAAAAAGTATGACATACCGACAGCAGCATACGAGATAATTTCTACTAAAGAACAAGCATTAGCATTTCTCAAAAACCATTCTGCACCGATTGTCCTGAAGCAAGATGGTCTTGCTGCTGGAAAAGGCGTTGTCGTTGCTATGACAGAACAGGATGCACTGAATGCAATAGAAGAATTTTATGCCGACGGTGATACAGAAGTGGTTTTTGAAGAATTTTTAGAAGGGGAAGAATTTTCACTGATGGTGTTTGTCAATGAGGAGTTCATTATTCCGTTTGACTGCATCGCTCAGGATCATAAACGTGTCTATAACGGTGACACCGGCCCAAACACAGGAGGTATGGGTGCCTACTGTCCAGTTACACACTTTGATCCAACTATATTAACAAAGACAAATGAACAAATTTCTATGCCCATCTCTCAGGCGATGAAAAAAGAAGGGTTGGAATATTTTGGACTACTATATATCGGTGTCATTATTACAGTGGAGGGTCCAAAGGTAATAGAATTCAATGCACGTTTCGGAGATCCAGAGTGTCAAGTCCTCTTGACCCGTCTTGAGACTGATTTTATCGATATTCTCAATGCCCTGGAAGCGAAGAAACCTATTCAACTGTCGTGGTCAGAAGATACAGTAGTCGGAGTAGTCCTGGCATCTAAAGGTTATCCAAAGTCCTATATTAAAGGTGTCTCTGTCGAAGGATATGACGGAGAATTAGATTACTACATCAGCGGCTTAAAACAAGACAACGGATGGAAGACGGATGGTGGCCGTGTCATGCTTGCTCTCGGTAAAGGAAGAACTTTAGAAGAGGCAGTTCACGCGAGCTATCTAAATGTAGAAAGAATAAAGAGCGATGGTCTTTTCTATCGGACGGATATTGCACACCTTGGTATAAAAAATAACGGCTGAGATTTCTCAGCCGTTCAATTTATTGTTCAAAAGATTGCTGTATGTCATCTTTTGTCTGCTCATCACCGGAATTATCATTTTCTAATGAATCCACTTTTTCTTTGTTATTTGTTGAAGTTTCATTACTAGAACTATTACCTGCTGCTTGTTGTGCATCATCTTTGAATTCTTCGATTTTTTCATCAGTCATTATTAGTTCCTCCTAAAAATATTATTAATTATACATTCCCGAGCCTAGACATTTTAAAACATCTCATACTTAAGACTGAAATTTACGTATTCAAAGGACTTTTATATAATGTTTCCTTATAATGGTTATGAGGTGACACAATGAGAATAATTAAAAATAATATAGAAATTATAATAGGTTATGTCCTTGGCCTGATTTTCATAGGGATTGGTGCTTTCATAATTTTTTATGGCAGAGACATCGTTGATTTTAAGGAGATTGCAGTCAATAAACTGCATATGTCTCATTTTACTGACTTTATCAATATTTATATATATGCGTTCATTAAAATATTAAGCCGATATATTAACAGTTTTCCAGTGCTCTATGGGATAGCCTTCATTCTTTACGGGTTAGGCTTTATTTATATGAGCCGCACATTGAAGAAAACTACTCAGTACGACCAGTTCATCTCTTATTTCTATTTATTAAGTGCTTTGTTCCTGTTTTTATTTACTGGAGTGATGATGTATACGGTATATGATATATTCACTTTGATTTATTTGATCGCTTTTTTCATTTTGATGTTCTATGTGCTGAACAGAAAACGGCTGAATCAGGATTACCGCAAGATGCATTATATCGTACTGCTATTTTTCTTTTCAATCGCCTATATTCTAACTCAAAATAGAATTTATGATCACCTTGCTGAGCAATCTGTCACTCCACTTGACGTGATGTCCTTGAACTTTTTCTTTATACTGCTAACTCTTATGGGATTGAGTGCTTTAGGGAACTACATTTTCTTACATCGCGCAAAAAAAGTTGATATTCAGCAGCAGGAATTATCCCGGGTCAACAGAAAAAAACGTGACCGGCTAATCAGTCGGTCAATAAATAATCAGACAAATGAGGCATTTGAACAGTTATCAAAGCAATCATTGAAAATTGATGAGAGGTTCGTTCTTTTAATAAAAAGAATCAAGCTCAATTTAATTTCATGGATTGATCTACAGGATGAAGATATTCCGACATGGATGAGAAAACCAAAATGGTTTAAATTTTTCCACATTGAACTTTTGTTCGGTATCTTGATGATTATTTTGACGTTGATTGAACTAAACAATAGAAGTACTTTATTCAATGTAAGTAAATTTAATGTCGTTAAGATGCAGTATTTCTATGAATGGATTAACCTCGCGGGAATGCTAATTGTAATAGGCAGTTATTTATTCTTTACTGTTATGATTCAGATAAGGAATAAAGGTTATTTTGGGCAGCTTTTTACAGTCACATTTCTATTCGTAAAAATAGCTACAGCATTTTATCTTATGTTGTTTAAAGGAATTAACTTATCATTGTTCATTCCTCCTGTTGTCATCCTACTGTTAATGATGATTACACCACTGTTTCTTTATCATTTAAAGAAAAATTATTGAAACAGCTAAAATTTTATATTGTCATTACCATCATGCTGCACTATAATATTTAAGAAAGCGGTTACAATAATGATGGGAGAATTGTGCTTTGGGGAAAGTGCAGTGATAAGCAAACGTATAGAGTGCCTTAAGGGCGCTCTTTTTGTGTTATAGTGAAGTATAACTAAATGAGGTGAAGCGAGTGAAAACAGTAACGTTGAAAGAGCGGCATGACAAAAAATATAAAGATGGCTACTTAGTTGTAGAAGAATCAGATGTTTTTGATATGGATAATTTAAATGAAGGCGATTTATTTATTCTGAAAAACGCGTCAGAAGAAGAACTCGGACTTTTTTATTTTGGCCGTCAGAACCGTGGTATCGGCTACAAAGTAAGTAATGATTTATCGGTCAGATTAACACAGAATTATTTTACAGATTTAATGAAAAAAGCACGTCTTGAACGAGAACCACTTTATAGAGCAGGGCATACGAATGCGTTTCGTATATATAACGGTGAAGGAGACGGTCTCGGTGGATTTACAGTAGATAATTATAATGGACATCTGTTGATACAATGGTATTCCAAAGGTATTTATCGGTATCAGCAGGAAGTACTGACAGCCCTTAAATCTGTATTTAATTATGAATCCATTTATGAGAAATTACGTTTTGAAAAAGAAGTACCAACTTATTTACTGACGGACACACCGACTGAATTCCCCATTATAATCGAGGAAAATAATCTATTTTACACGATTAACTTTGAAGACGGTCCTATGACAGGAATATTCCTTGATCAGCGTGATGTGAGAAATAAAATATTATCACTTCCACTTGAGGAAGGGACGATGTTGAATCTCTTTGCCTACTCAGGAGGATTCAGTGTTGCAGCTGCTAAAAATGGGATGGATACAACAAGTGTGGATATCGCAAAACGATCATTGGAACTTATCGAACAGAACTTTGCACTTAATGAACTGACATTGGATAATCATTTTCGATATACGTTGGATGTATTTGATATGTTCAAATACTGCAGACGTAAAAACTTATTATATGACTTAATTGTCATCGATCCTCCGAGTTTTTCACGTTCTAAAAAACGCCGATTCAGCGTGAAGAGCAATTATCATGAGCTGATAGAAGAAGCGGCATTTCTTACAAAAGCAAACGGCTATTTACTATGCAGTACGAATGCTAGCGATTACACATTGAATGCTTTTAAGAAAATGATCGAGTCCACATTAGAAAATCAGACTAGGGATTTTGAATTTGTGGAAGTGATGGGTCTGCCAAAAGATTTTAAAACAACGAATCTTTATAAACCATCAAAGTATTTAAAAGTAGTTCTCATTAAGTTTTTAGATTAATCTTTCATTATTCGGGAATTACATGATTAACATCTATCAAGGAGTGAACGACATATGGGCATATTAGATACACTGATTAATAAGGTAGCAAAAAAATTAACTAGAACGAATCGTAAAATTGAAATGATCAGAAACGAACTACCCGTCAATGAAACACAGTTGATTGAACGCCGGGAAGCTGCAGAAAGTTTAATAAGAAATAAGTCACTGATGAGTTCTGCAGGTGCTATCGTACCTATTCCGGGACTTGGAGTCGGCATTGACATGAAATTGATGACTGACTTAATTGAACAGATTAACCGTACTTATGGTTTAAGTCATAAGCAGGTGAATGGGATGACCGATGATTTAAAACAGAAAGTAATGGTGACCGCTGCTAGACAAGGGAGCGAATTTATCGGCAAACGGATATCTAAGTCTCTAGTAGCTGTTATTTTCAAAGCTATTGCTAGAAGGGAACTGGCAAAACAGTCTAAATGGGTGCCAATTGTTGGCCAGGCAATCTCTGCATCTATCAGCTACTATATGATGAAAAAGATGGGCATGTCTCATATCGAAAAATGTGAGAAAGTTGCAAGGGATCTTATTGAAAGTACAAAGTTATAAATGATATGATTGTTTATTCTAGAATATCAAACAATTGAAGTTACGACTGGAATTTGTTATTCTATTCACTGTATAGACCGATTTAGTTTATATATTGAAATTTGCATAATCATGCGCCCAAAGGAGATATTTAATTATGGAACAAAAATCTTATGTAATTATTGATGAAACTGGTATTCACGCTCGTCCGGCTACTATGCTGGTACAGACAGCTAGTAAATTTGATTCAGATGTACAATTAGAATACAACGGTAAGAAAGTAAACTTAAAATCAATCATGGGTGTAATGAGTCTAGGTGTAGGCAAAAATGCTGAAATTACAATTTATGCTGAAGGTACTGATGAGACAGAAGCAATTCAGGCTATTTCAGACGTTTTAACTAAAGAAGGCTTAACTGAATAATGCCAAATATGTTAAACGGTATAGGCGCTTCGGATGGTGTAGCTATTGCGAAGGCCTATCTTTTAGTAGAACCGGACTTATCCTACACTAATGACACAGTTTCTGATAGTGAAGCAGAAGTTGTTAAGTTTAAAGCGGCTATTAATCAATCTAAAGTTGAATTGACTCAAATCAGAAACAATGCTGAAGTAGCCCTTGGTCCAGACAAAGCAGCTATATTTGATGCTCATCTATTAGTACTGGAAGACCCAGAATTGATTCAACCCATTGAAGATGATATTCTTACGAACCAATCTAATGCAGCAGCAGCTTTAATGACTGTAGCCAATAATTTTGTCACTATTTTTGAATCAATGGATAACGAATATATGAGAGAACGCGCGGCGGATATTCGTGATGTTTCTAAGCGAGTTCTTGCTCACATTCTAGGTGTGACATTACCCAATCCAACAACTATCAATGAAAGTGTTGTCATTATCGCAGAGGATTTGACACCATCTGATACCGCTCAGCTGAATAAAGAGTTTGTTAAAGGTTTTGCTACTAATATCGGAGGTAGAACGAGCCACTCTGCGATTATGAGTCGTTCATTAGAAATTCCTGCGGTCGTCGGTACAAAAACCGTTACTCAAGCTGTCAAACACGGTGATCTAGTTATCGTTGACGGTTCAACAGGTGATGTGATCATTAATCCTGATGAAACTGCTGTAGTGGCTTATAAAGAGAAACAAGCAAAATTTATTCAGGAAAAGGAAGAACTGAAGCAATTAGTCAACGATAAGACGACTTCTAAAGACGGCATACACGTTGAACTTGCTGCTAATATTGGTACACCTAATGATTTAGAGGGAGTTATCAATAACGGTGCAGAAGGTATCGGACTTTACCGTACTGAATTCCTGTATATGGGAAGAGATAGCATGCCGACTGAAGATGAGCAGTACGAGGCATATAAACGCGTTCTTTCTGAAATGAAAGGAAAACGTGTCGTTGTCCGTACATTGGATATCGGTGGCGATAAAGAGCTGCCGTATTTAAATTTACCTCATGAGATGAATCCGTTCTTAGGCTATCGTGCAATTCGACTATGTCTTGATCAGCAGGATATTTTCAGAACTCAGCTGCGTGCGTTATTACGTGCTTCAGCTCATGGAAGTTTAAGCATCATGTTCCCGATGATAGCAACAATCAACGAGTTCCGTGAAGCGAAGGCTATTCTTGAAGAAGAGAAAGCAAAGCTGAAAGACGAAAAAATTAAAGTGGCAGATGATATCGAATTAGGCATTATGGTGGAAATTCCATCTACTGCTGCCATGGCTGACATTTTTGCTAAAGAAGTAGACTTCTTCAGTATTGGCACGAATGATTTAATTCAATATACAATGGCAGCTGACCGTATGTCTGAACGCGTTTCTTATTTGTATCAACCTTATAACCCTGCTATTTTACGTTTAGTTAAACAAGTGATTGATGCAAGTCATCAAGAAGGAAAATGGACAGGGATGTGCGGTGAAATGGCTGGAGATACAACGGCTATTCCTCTATTGCTAGGTCTAGGTTTAGATGAATTTTCGATGAGTGCTACAAGCATTTTAAAAGCGCGTCGTCAAATCAAGAATTTAAGTCAGACTGAAATGAAGAAATTAGCTGAACAGGCATTAAACTGTGCGACACAGGAAGAAGTCGTTGAACTTGTAAACCGAGTATAAAAAGTAAGCAGAATGAACTATAAGTTCATTCTGCTTCTTTTTTTGTTTCCAGTTCAATCATAGTAATTTCCGGCGGACAAAATAAGCGAATAGGTAATCTTGTGGTACCTAGTCCAGGAGATACATGAAGTAACATACGATGATTATTATTCGTAATCTGATATAACCCTCTGACGTACTTTTTACCAAGTTTAGGCAGTATCGGTGCACCAAGAAATGGAACTCGTATCTGACCTCCGTGAGTGTGGCCTGATAACTGCAGATCGACTTTGAAGCGTTTGACATAATCGGCATAATCCGGTTCGTGGACCATCATAATAGTCAAGTGGCGTTCTTCATCTCTGTTTTTAAGCGCTTGCATCACATTTCCGTTGCTATTCAGTATGTCGTCAGTACCACATAAATATATGGACTCTCCGTCATAATCAATCGTATGGCCGAAGTTATTAAGGAGATGAATACCACTCTGTTCAACTACATTTTGAATCTTATAAGTGCGATTGCTGCGTTGATCGTGGTTTCCATAGGAAAAATATGTACCAAGAGGCGCCTTGATCGTACGCAGCAGTGGTGCAAACGCTTTAGGTTTTCCGTCATAAATATCTATTTTGTCGAATAAATCACCTGTAATCATCACCATATCAGGCTGCAGGGAATTCACTACTTTAATATGCTGAATTAAATCTTCATAAGTGTAGTTGAAGCCGATATGTAAGTCAGAGATATGAACGATCTTTAATGGACGTTCATGCTGATTTATCAAAAGGGGAAGCCTATACGTTTTTACTTTAACATCGTTGGCTTCAGAATATAGAAATCGAGGTTTAACTTTTAGTAAAGTCTTTATCGCAAAATTAATCATGCTGCTGTTCCTGTATTATTTTCTCAATAATAGGTATATCGACGGTATGGATAACTTGATTATTGATGATAATCAGCGGTGTACTGAAAGCATCAAAAGCTATCATTTCATGACGATATTTATTTTGAGAGATATTCTTCTCCGTAAAGACCAGTCCTTTTTCAGTAAAATAATTTTTTATAAATTCGCATAGCGGGCATTGGTTCTGAGTATAAAGTGTAATTGTCATCATTGAATCTCCTTCTTTCATTATTAATAATATATCCTTCCTGGCTTCAGAATACAAATATGCATGGAATGAAACCTTGCAATTTATTGTCACATTTATGATGAGTATATCGATAGTAATATAAGTAAATATTAGTTATAATAGAGTTAAATCAATTTGTGATAAAAATCACAAACGGGAGGAAATCAATGGATGCAGTAATATTAAGTCGTCTGCTAACCGCTATGACGCTTGCGTTTCATATAATATTTGCTACGATCGGTGTTGCTTTGCCTGTGATGTTTATGATTGCTGAAGGACTTGGTTTGTGGAAGAAAGATGCTAAATATATAGCCATGTCAAAACGCTGGGCGAAAGGTTTTACAATTACTGTTGCAGTCGGTGTAGTGACAGGTACTATCATTGGTTTGCAGTTATCACTCTTATGGCCGACGTTTATGCGACTTGGTGGCCAGGTCATCGCTCTGCCGCTCTTTATGGAAACATTCGCCTTCTTCTTTGAAGCGATTTTTCTTAGCATTTATCTCTATACATGGGATCGTTTTAAAAATAAATGGCTTCACTGGTTAATCACTTTTCCTATTATCATAGGGTCAACAATGAGTGCTTTATTTATTACAAGCGTGAATTCTTTTATGAATACACCGCAGGGATTTAAGATAGTGAATGGAAAGATGACAGGTGTTGATCCTATTGCAGCGATGCTGAATCCTGCGTTTTTTGTTAAAGCATTTCATGTTGTGGCAACCGGTGGAATGACTATTGCGTTTATTCTTGCAAGTATCGCAGCAGTTAAAATACTGCGCAATAAGTTTCCACAGGATAAAAGTTACCATAAAAAAGGTTTGAAGATTACTATGCTTGTAGGTCTTCTGTTTGGTTTTCTGACCATAGTTGCAGGAGACATGTCTGCTAAGTTTCTTCATAATGAACAACCGGAGAAATTAGCCGCAATGGAATGGCATTTTAAAACAGAGAGTCAGGCTGACCTCATACTTTTCGGTATACTGGATCCTAAGACACAGGAAGTTAAAGGGGCGATTAAAGTACCAGGAGTACTCAGCTTCCTTGCAGATAATAATTTCAATACGAAGGTGACCGGACTGGATGAAATTCCTAAGGACGAGCGTCCACCGCTCATTATTCATTACTTCTTTGACTTAATGGTATTCTTCGGAATGTTCGCTTTTTCAATTTCGATACTTTACTTTGTTCTAAAGAAGTTTAAACCGAATTTTGCTGAGCATCCGTTCATGCTTTACGCCATTGCCTTAACGGGTCCAATGTGTATGCTTTCAATTGAATTTGGCTGGTTTCTGGCAGAAATGGGTAGACAGCCGTGGTTATTAAGAGGGTATTTGAAAGTGGCTGAAGGGGCAACACATGCAGATGGGCTGTCGTTAGTTCTCGTGGCATTTGCACTATTGTACGCTATACTTGGATTCTCCTGTGCCTATGTACTGATTAGAATGTTCAGAGATAAGCCGGCAGAATATGATATTAAGCAGAACGAAGCATTTGCAGGAGGTAAATAGTTATGGATTATCAATATATTGGTATTACTGTATTATGGACCTTCTTATATGGCTATATCATCGTTGGAGCGATTGATTTCGGAGCAGGATTTTTCATGCTTTATGCAAAAATCACAAAACAGGACCATTTAATCAGCAGCCTTGTTTCAAGATATTTAAATCCGGTGTGGGAAGTAACGAACGTCTTTCTCGTCTTCTTCTTCGTGGGAATTGTAGGATTCTTTCCTGATACAGCTTATTATTTCGGCTCAACACTATTGATTCCAGGAACAGTTGCACTTCTACTTCTTGCAATTAGAGGCGGTTTTTATGCCTTTGAAACCTATGGGAAAGATTCTAAGTTCGCCTGGATCTTCCTTTATGGGATGACAGGTTTACTGATTCCTGCGGCTTTCTCTACTGTTTTAACAATCTCTGAAGGTGGTTTTATTCAGAAAACTGATACAGGAGTTAAGCTTGATTGGTTTGAGCTGTTGATGAGCCCCTATTCATGGGCAGTAGTATTCCTTGCAGTTATTTCCGTACTTTACATCTCGTCAGGGTTTTTAACGTATTATGCTCATAAAGCAGGAGATACAGCTGCTTACAAATTAATGCGTCAGTGGTTCTTGATCTGGGCAGGACCAATGCTGATTATTTGTCAGTTCGTCTTCTTAAGCTTGAGACAGCACAATGAAGAGCATTTTAATAATGCTGTCACTCATTACTGGTGGCTGTTTGGATTAAGTATTGTATTCTTTATCGCTGCAGTGGTACTTATTCTTTTGAAGAAGTTTCATGGTTTGGCTTTTATTATGATAATGATTCAATTTGCCCTAGCTTTCTACGGCTATGGATTGAGTAAGCTTCCATACATACTTTATCCATACGTCAATATCGATAAGGCAGTTGTGAATGACAATATGGCTATAGCACTTGTCATAGTATTTATTTTAGGTTTACTTTTATTAATTCCTTCATTACTATTATTATTAAGATTGTTTATCTTTGATGCTGATTATGTCAAGGGTAATAAGAAGTAACGGAGGTTCATATGGATAAGGAATTTGTAGTGATCGGTCTTGGCAGGTTTGGCGGCAGTATCGTACGAGAGTTAAATGCATTAGGTGTTGACGTCATGGCAATAGATAACGATGAGGCGAGAGTCAATGAATATGCCGATATTGCAACCCATGCTGTAATAGCGGATACAACAGATGAAGCTGTACTAAAAAGTCTAGGTATTCGTAACTTTGACCATGTTATTGTAGCAATAGGTGAAAACATTCAGGCAAGTATACTCACTACTTTGATCCTTAAAGATTTAGGGGTCAAGAAAGTAACAACAAAAGCACAAAATGATTATCATGCGAAGGTTCTTAATAAGATTGGAGCAGACACAGTTGTCCATCCTGAGCGCGATATGGGAAGACGTATCGCACACAATCTGGCAAGTGCCTCAGTGTTGGATTACTTAGAGCTTGCAGACCAGTATTCTATCGTTGAAATACGGGCTGGAGAATCACTTCAAGGTAATTCTATACTTGATCTTGATGTACGTGCAAATTATGGGTTAAATATCATTGCTGTTAAACGAGGTAAAGATATATTAGTATCTCCAGATCCATATGAGGTCATAGAAAGAGGAGACATTTTAATTGTCATCGGTCATGATAATGATTTAAATCGCTTTGAAAAGAAAATAGCTAATGATTAATCAAACATAAAGAAGGCATCCCGGAAAAGGGATGCCTTCTTTGATGTTACTGTTTAACGTCCATGATCATAGGTAAAATCATCGGTTTGCGTTCTGTTTTTTCATATAGATAAGGGGATAGTTCTTCAGCAATAGCATTCTTAATATGATGCCATTCAACTGGTTCATCCTGATTTAATTTTTCAATGACGACTCTTTTGAGTCTGCGCTGAGCATCGTAAATCAAGTGACCGGATTCACGCATATAGACAAAGCCTCTGGATATTATATCCGGACCTGCAAGAAGCTGTTTAGTTTCAAAGTCAACACTGACTACAACAATGACCAGCCCATCTTCAGATAGCATCTTACGGTCTTTAATCACTACATTACCGATATCACCGATACCGCTGCCATCTACTAGAATATCTCCGGATTGAATTTTTCCGGCTGTTCTAGCGGAATCTCTAGTCAGTGCGAGTACTTCTCCATTTTCATGGATAAAAACGTTATCCGGCTGTACTCCACAGTCAACACCTAGTTTGCCATGAAGACTCTGCATACGATATTCACCGTGAATAGGCATGAAATATTTGGGTTTGATGAGACGTAGCATTAGTTTCTGCTCTTCCTGTGAACCGTGACCAGATGTATGGATATTTGACAGCTTCCCATGAATTACATCTGCTCCTGCTTTGTATAGTGCATTGATTGTACGGTTGACACTTCGTGTATTTCCCGGAATCGGAGAAGAAGAGAAGATCACTGTATCTTCTGGTATGATGCTGATCTGCCTGTGCGTCCCATTAGATATACGTGACAGAGCAGCCATCGGTTCACCTTGTGATCCTGTACATAATATCAATAATTTATGTTTAGGGATACTATTGATTTTATTAGCTTCAACGAATGTTTCCGGCGGGACTTTAATATAACCGAGTTCAGTTCCGATTTTAATATTGTTCTCCATCGAACGTCCGAAAATGACGATTTTACGGTCGAACTTGACAGCCGCTTCAATTGCCTGCTGAACACGGTAGATGTTAGAGGCGAAAGTAGCGAATATTATACGTCCAGTACATTTCCTGAAGATCTGTTCAACGTTCTGTCCGACCTCTCGTTCGCTGATAGTAAAGTTGGGTACTTCTGCATTTGTGGAATCTGACAGCAAACATAGAACGCCTGCGTCTCCTAATGCTGCCATACGGGCAATGTTTGCCGGTGCACCGACTGGTGTAAAGTCAAATTTAAAGTCACCTGTATGAACGATTTTACCTTCAGGAGTTTCTACTACAACACCGTATGCCTCTGGAATAGAGTGGGTCGTCAAATAGAAAGAAACTTTAAGATGATTGAATTCAAAAAAACTATCTTCGTTGATCGGATTAAGTGACGCTGTTCGTAGAAGGTGGTGTTCCTCAAGTTTATTTCTGATTAGACCTAAAGCAAGAGGGCCCCCGTAGATAGGGATATTCAACTGCTTAAGCAGGAACGGTACGCCTCCGATATGGTCTTCGTGACCATGTGTGATAAATAGTCCTTTAATCTTATCTTTGTTTTCTACAAGATAAGAGTAGTCTGGTATAACGTAGTCAATACCGAGAAGTTCGTCTTCAGGAAACTTGATTCCTGCATCAATAACGACTATTTCATCCTGATATTCTATTGCATAGGTGTTTTTACCGATTTCGCCCATACCACCTAAAGCAAATACGCCAACCTCATTTTTTTGCAGAAGATTCATTAGATAGTCTCCACAAGATAGTTAGGCGCTTTTTCTTCATATGCAAGATGAGCACCTTCCAGTTTTTGAACAAATTCGATATTGTAAGGGCGATCAGAAAGATGTTTTCTCACTTGTTCTTCAGTTTCTGCTTCGAAATATTTTACTTGGGTGTTTTCACGGATAATGACTTCACTTTTGTTTTCTTGAAAAAATACTTTAAAAATTGCCATGGGTATAGCCTCCTAAGTTATTGGAATTACATAAAGAATGCCCTAGGTAGTCTAGGGCTGATTCAAACCGTACAAGACATTTATAAAAATGTATGAGTACTGTTATTTTACATGAAGAGAAGAGCGAGTGTAAAGCCTTTAACTTAAAAACTAGAGTTTAATGACAATCTTTTGTATGATAATAAAAAATGGAGGCGGTTATGTGACACGGAAATTAATTTTTTTTGATGTAGATGGAACGATTTACAATAGCAAGCTGGAAATACCTGAGCTTACTCATAAAGCAATCCAATTGTTGAAGGACAAAGGTCATATAGTGGCGATTGCAAGCGGACGTGCGCCGTTTACACTTGAAAAAGTTTGTGCAGACACAGATATTCCAAACTTCGTAGCATTCAATGGTCAGTACGTGGTCTATGATGATGAAACCATCTATGAAAATCCAATTGACGTTGAAGCACTGCGTCAGCTGGAGCGTGATGCGAAAGCTTTTGACCATCCGATGGTCTTTTTCACTCATAATGATATGGTTTCAAATATTGATCACCATCACCACATACAACAAAGTTTATCTTCCATAAAGATTGCTCATCCGCGTTATGAAGGCAACTATTTTGATCATCACTCAATTTATCAGGCTTTAATATTTCATGAACGCAAAGATGATAACCTTTATGATGATCGGTACGAGCAACTTAAGTTTTACCGCTGGCATGAAGTAAGCCGCGATGTCGTTCCAAGTAACGGTTCAAAGGCTGAGGGAATCAAGAAGTTCGCTGAAAAGCTTGGAATCAATCAGGAAGACTGTATTGCCATCGGTGACGGCAATAATGATTTCGAGATGATTGAATGGGCGGGCATTGGTATTGCAATGGGCAATGCAGTGCCAGAACTAAAAGAAGTTGCTGACTATGTGACCGATCACGTTGATGACGGTGGTCTATTTAATGCTTTTAAAAATTTAGATTTATTATAAGGATGTTTATTATGGCGAATATAGAACGAATTAAACAAGAGATACATAGAGAATTCAATGATCCGGCAAAATCATTAAGTCACATGGAATTCAATAAACGTGGTCAGGAAGTCGTCATGACCTATGTTTATTTTCCTGATTCTCACGATAATAAAGAACCTCATCTTGTAGCTCATGACAAAGACCCGGAGTGGCTCAATCTGGAAGAGATGAATGTATTGAAAAAGTTCTTGAGTGACAATAGTTTTTCATATAACGAACGGACAGATGTTTTTATATAAATCAACTTATAATCTACCTCTAAATAATAAAAAAGAAGCCAAACAGGACGAAAAGTCCTGTTTGGCTTCTTCAAATATGTTCTAATCATTCTACCGGTGCTGCGTTGGACTCAGGTTTGAACGGGTCCTCATGATTGATGTGATCATAAAACATGACACCGTTTAAGTGATCGATTTCGTGCTGAGCTACAATAGCAGCGAAACGATTGAGACGAAGTTTGACTTCCTTACCCTCCGGATTAAAACCTTTGACTGTTATTCGGGCATATCGATGAACAAGACCAGGGATGTTTTCATCAACACTTAAGCATCCTTCTCCTTGTGGAAGATAACTTTTTTCAACACTATGACTGACTATTTTAGGGTTGATCAGCTGGTGTGTTATATAGTCGTTCTTCTGCTCATCGAAGAAATGAATGACGAGCATTCTTTTATTAATATTCAGCTGTGGTGCAGCAAGTCCGACACCGCTCCGCAGCTGTAGTTTAGCCGCAATCTTATCATCCTGACTGTTTTTGATGAATTCGAGCATATCATCAATCGTTTGCTTATCCTCTCTACTAATAGGAAGACTCACTTCTTCAGCCTTAGTCCGCAGACCAGGATGACCGTCACGGATAATATCTTTCATGGTTAACATGTTATCACTCCTTGATAATAATATAACAGAGAGCGAAAGCCTGTTCCACTTAATGATTGTATCGACTTATAAAAAAAGCTACTATGAAAAAGAGAATATAGGGAGGTATCATAAAAATGAAGTACAAAACAGCTGCTGTCTGTATGTCCGTCCTGATGTTATCAGCATGTGGCAATAAAAATGAACAGCTCGAAACGTTCTATAAGCAAGTAGAGAAGGCAAATGAGAAAGAAAAACCAATCGTTGAAACAAGTGACAAATTAGGTCAACTTGAAAGCGACAAAGTAAGAATGTTTGAGGATGTAAATAAAGGCAGTATAAAGACGATTCATGCGACAGCTAAAAAGCTTGATCAAAATGCTGATGAAAGAAAAACAGTGATCAGTGAAGAAAAAGATGCGATAGCAGCATCGGAAGCGGAATTCAAGAAAGCACTGCCTCTAGCTAAGTCTATTGACGATAAAACAAGGAAAGACGAGGCTCAGGATATTATTGATAAGATGGAAACTAAATATGAAACGCATGACCAGCTGATGTCCGCCTATGAAGATATTCTTGCGAAAGAAAAAGATATTTTTAAATATTTACAGCAAGCAAAGCCGTCAGGAAAAACAGTCAACCAGAAGATCGAAAAGCTAAATAATACGACCGCTGAATTTCAGCAGTTGACTAGTAAATACAGTCAAAATTCTAATGAGCTTGAAAAAGAGAAGAAAGATGTTGTCGATATTTTAAATGCGCAATAAAACATATATTTGCTATATAACAGAATAATTTAATATATTAGTACAGTTGTTAGAACAGCTGGTATGTATAGTTTTAAACATTCAAAGTTTTTTATTTAACACTACTACAGTTATGTGGTAAAATAGTTTAGTAAAGAAATTATATTAAATTCGAAAGGTTTGGTGAATTGAATGGCTTCGAAGAAACAAGCACCATTCGATGCAGTAGCAGTTCTTAATGAAATCGAGTCTAAATTTGAAGTAGTTCAAGTTTTGGATTTAGATGGAAACGTAGTAAATGAGGCATTTATGCCTGAATTAACTGACGAGCAGTTAGTTGAATTAATGGAGAGAATGGTTTGGACACGAGTCCTTGATCAGCGTTCTATTTCTCTAAACCGTCAAGGTCGTCTAGGATTCTATGCACCAACAGCAGGCCAGGAAGCTTCACAGCTTGGTTCCCACTATGCTCTTGAAAAAGAAGACTGGATATTACCTGGATATCGTGATGTTCCACAATTAATCTGGCAAGGTCTTCCATTGACTAAAGCATTTTTATGGTCACGTGGTCATTTCGTAGGAAGTCAGTTCCCTAAAGAAATGAATGCTTTAGCACCGCAGATCATCATTGGTGCTCAATATGTTCAGACAGCAGGAGTTGCTCTTGGTCTGAAAAAACGTGGTCAGCAGGCTGTTGCCATTACTTATACAGGTGACGGTGGTACTTCACAAGGTGATTTCTATGAAGGCATTAACTTTGCTTCTGCTTTTAAAGCACCGGCCATTTTTGTCATTCAAAATAACAACTATGCTATTTCAACACCTCGTGACAAACAGACTGCTGCTAAAACATTAGCTCAAAAATCTGTAGCAGCTGGTATTCCTGGTATCGTCGTTGATGGTATGGACGTACTCGCTGTTTATGAAGCGACTCGCCAAGCGCGCGAGCGTGCCATTGCAGGTGACGGTCCAACTTTAATTGAAACAATGACTTATCGTTACGGCCCACATACTATGGCTGGTGATGATCCGACACGATACAGAACATCTGATGACGATGCTGAATGGGTTAAAAAAGATCCATTAGTACGTTTCCGTAAATTCCTGGAAGCAAAAGGTTTATGGAACGAAGAAAAAGAAAATGAAGTGATGGAACGCGCGAAAGAAGACATTAAAACCGCTATTAAAGAAGCAGATGCGACTCCGAAACAAACAGTTTCTCAACTAGCTGAGATTATGTATTCAGGAGAAATGCCTGCTAACTTAAAAGAGCAATATGAAATTTACAAAGAGAAGGAGTCGAAGTAAGTCATGGCACAAATGACAATGATCCAGGCAATAACTAATGCACTTCAAACTGAACTGAAAAATGACGAGAACGTTCTTGTATTCGGTGAAGACGTTGGTGTCAACGGTGGTGTATTCCGTGCGACTGAAGGACTCCAGAAAGAATTCGGTGAAGACCGAGTATTCGATACACCGCTTGCGGAATCAGGTATCGGTGGACTAGCAGTAGGTTTAACATTAACAGGATTCCGTCCAGTAATGGAAATCCAGTTCTTCGGTTTTGTATTTGAAGTATTCGATTCAATCGCTGCTCAGTTAACGCGTCAGCACTTCCGTTCAGGCGGCACTAAACCAGCTCCTGTAGTTATTCGTGCACCATTCGGAGGCGGCGTTCATACTCCTGAGCTTCACGCTGATAACTTAGAAGGATTAATGGCTCAGACGCCTGGTCTGAAAGTAGTCATTCCATCAAATCCTTACGATGCTAAAGGTTTATTAATCTCTGCTATTCGCGATAATGATCCGGTCGTATTTTTAGAGCATATGAAATTATACCGCTCATTCCGTGACGAAGTACCTGAAGAAGAATATACAGTAGAACTCGGGAAAGCAGCAGTAAAACAAGAAGGTACTGACTTATCTATTATCACGTACGGCGCGATGGTACAGGAATCTTTAAAAGCAGCTGAAGACTTAGCTAAAGATGGTCATTCTATTGAGGTGATCGATTTACGTACCATTCAACCGCTGGATATTGAAACGATTGTAGCATCAGTTGAAAAAACTGGACGTGTTGTAGTTGTTCAAGAAGCTCAAAAACAAGCAGGTGTCGGTGCGAATGTTGTTTCTGAAATCTCTGAACGTGCTGTACTCAGCCTAGAGGCACCTATTGCCCGTGTAGCTGCAGCAGATACTGCTTATCCATTTACGCAGGCTGAAAACGTTTGGCTTCCAAATAAATCGGATATTGTTGAAGCAGCTAAGAAAACATTAGAATTCTAAAATGAATGGATCGTAAGGTAGCATGTTTTGTTACCTTTCTCCATCTTAAAATTACGTATTATTTAGGAGGAACCTATAGTGGCATTTGAATTTAAATTACCCGCACTTGGTGAAGGTATCTTTGAAGGTGAAATCGTAAAGTGGTTCGTTAAATCGGGCGATACGATTCAAGAAGATGATATTCTTTGTGAAGTACAAAACGACAAATCAGTAGTAGAAATTCCTTCTCCAGTATCTGGTACAGTTGAGAAAGTAGTAGTGGAAGAAGGAACAGTGGCTAACTTAGGTGATGTGATTGTAACAATTGATTCTCCAGATGCTCCTGCTTCTGACTCACATGATGAAGAACCTGCTAAAGACGAGCCGGCTGCAGAAGAAGCTGCACCTGTTAAAACAGAAGAAACGATACAAGCAACAGCTGATGCAGCAGCTGAAGTTGAAGTAGACGAAAACCGTCGAGTGATTGCTATGCCATCAGTACGCAAATTTGCGCGTGATAACGATGTCAATATCAAAGCAGTACAAGGAACAGGTAAAAACGGACGAGTGCTAAAAGAAGATATTGAAGCATTTAAAAATGGTGGCACTCCAACTACTGCTGCACCACAAGTTGATGCAGCTCCAGCTAATGAAGCAGCAGAACAAGTGGCGGAACAAAAACAACCAATCGCAGCGCCGGAAGGTGAATTCCCGGAAACTCGTGAAAAAATTCCTGCAATGCGTAAAGCAATCGCTAAAGCGATGGTCAATTCTAAACATACTGCACCGCACGTTACATTGATGGATGAAATCGATGTAGAAGTATTATGGAATCATCGTAAAAAATTCAAAGACGTGGCTGCTGAACAAGGCATTAAGTTAACATTCCTGCCTTACGTCGTTAAAGCATTAGTATCAGCATTAAAAGCATATCCTGCATTAAACACATCTATCGACGATGCAACAGATGAAGTGGTTCAGAAACATTACTACAACATCGGAATTGCAGCAGATACAGAACGCGGTTTATTAGTTCCTGTTGTGAAAAACGCAGATCGTAAATCAATCTTTGCAATTTCTGATGAAATCAATCAGTTAGCAGTAAAAGCACGCGATGGTAAACTTCAAGGTAGCGAAATGAAAGGCGCTTCGTGTACAATTAGTAATATCGGTTCAGCTGGTGGTCAATGGTTCACTCCTGTCATCAATCATCCAGAAGTTGCAATTCTAGGTATCGGCCGTATTGCACAGAAACCTATTGTCAAAGACGGCGAAATCATTGCAGCACCAGTTCTTGCTTTATCACTCAGCTTTGATCACCGTCAAATTGATGGTGCAACAGCTCAAAACGCAATGAACCATATTAAACGTTTGTTAAATAATCCAGAATTATTATTAATGGAGGGGTAAAAAAATGGTAGTAGGCGATTTTCCAATTGAAACAGATACTATAATTATCGGTGCAGGCCCTGGCGGCTACGTAGCAGCAATTCGTGCAGCTCAACTCGGTCAAAAAGTTACAATTGTTGAGAGAGGTTCACTTGGCGGCGTATGTCTGAATGTTGGTTGTATTCCTTCTAAAGCGTTATTGTCAGCTTCACACCGTTATGAATCAGCGAAACATTCAGAAGATATGGGTATTTCTGCTGATAATGTTAAAGTTGACTTTACTAAAGTTCAGGAATTTAAAAACAGCGTCGTTAACAAATTGACAGGTGGCGTCGGTTCACTTCTTAAAGGCCGTAAAGTAGAAATTGTACAAGGCGAAGCGTACTTCGTCGATCAGAACAACCTTAAAGTGATGACAGAAAAAGCATCACAGACTTATACGTTCAAAAATGCGATAATCGCTACAGGTTCTCGTCCGATTGAAATTCCTAACTTCAAATTCAACAAACGTGTCATCGATTCTACTGGTGCTCTTGCACTTGAAGAGATTCCTGAAAGCCTTGTTGTAGTAGGCGGAGGATACATCGGTTCAGAACTTGGAACTGCTTACGCTAACTTCGGTACTAAAGTAACGATTTTAGAAGGCGCTAAAGACATTCTTGGTGGTTTTGAGAAACAAATGACTCAAATCGTTAAAAAAGGTCTGAAAGCTAAAGGTGTTGAAATCGTTACTGAAGCGATGGCTAAATCAGCTGAAGAATCAGAAAACGGCGTTAAAGTGACATATGAAGCTGCAGGAGAAACTAAAACAGTTGAAGCGGATTACTGCTTAGTGACAGTTGGACGTCGTCCAAACACTGATGAACTTGGCCTTGAAGAGCTAGGCTTAAAAATGTCTGACCGCGGTCTAATCGATGTGGACAAACAAGGTCGTACATCAGTAGATAATATCTTTGCAATCGGTGACATCGTTGCTGGACCTCCGCTTGCTCATAAAGCATCATATGAAGCTAAAATTGCCGCAGAAGCAATTTCAGGTGAAAAATCTGAAGTTGACTATTTAGCAATTCCAGCTGTATGTTTCACTGAGCCTGAACTTGCAACTGTAGGTTATACAGAAGCATTAGCTAAAGAAGAAGGGTTGGAAGTCAAAGCTTCTAAATTCCCGTTTGCAGCTAACGGACGTGCTTTATCTATCAATGCAACAGATGGTTTCGTTAAACTGATCTCTTTAAAAGAAGATGGTCTGTTGATCGGTGCTCAAGTGGCTGGTGCAGGTGCATCTGATATTATTGCTGAACTTGGTTTAGCGATTGAAACAGGTATGACTGCTGAAGATATGGCAATGACAATTCATGCTCACCCGACATTAGGTGAGATTTCAATGGAAGCTGCTGAAGTAGCAATTGGACACCCTATCCATACAATGTAAATTACTGGTTTGAAAAAATATTTTAAAACGTTATTCTATAAATAGAATAGCGTTTTTTTTTTAGGAGGAAATAAGATGGAATATAGTTACCCGATTGATATCAGCTGGAGCCAAGAGGAAATGGTTGACGTTGTTAATTTTTTATCAGCGGTTGAAGCAGCTTATGAATCGAAAGTGGAAGCTCAAGAAATTAGCGATCTGTATCAACGATTTAAACGAGTCGTTCCAGGGAAAGCCGAGGAAAATAATATTTATAAGGAATTTAAAAATGTTTCGGGGTATGACGGTTATATTGTTGTCAAAGCAATGAAAGAAGAGCTGACAAATGAGTATCCAAATTCAATATCTATAAAAACAAAATAATACTAAACTTTATGAATTAAAATTTAGTATAGGTGTTGTTTTATCACCTTTTTTTTGGTAATTTATTAATATATTAAACTTGTAGTTTATCACTAGTGTTGCATAAATAAATACAGAATTTTCTGAACTTTTATTTTCTACGAAAATTTAAAAATTGAAAACACCTAAACAGAGGTAGCGATCATCCATTTTTTTACTGATGTAATTACGTAATAAC
>NZ_SCWB01000049.1 GCF_004359545.1 Macrococcus lamae | reverse complement strand
GGTAATTATGTTTGGTGGCGGAGGCTACAATATTTGGAGAGTCGTACCACGTGCATGGAGTCATGTATTCTTAAGTTTAATTGATCAACCAATTCAAAGTGGTTATTTACCGTTAGAATGGATTAATAAATGGAAACATTATTCATCTGAATTATTACCTAAAAGATGGGAAGATCGTTTAAATGATTATACCTATGTCCCCCGCACAAAAGAAATTAGTGAAAAAAATAAAAAATTAGCTTTACATATAGCGAGTTGGTACGAATCTACTCGTCAATAAGTAACCTAATCTGCAACGATTTTAAAAGATAAATAAAAGGCATTCTTCCAACACCCATATAATTTGGGTCGTTAGATGAATGCCTAATTTTGTGAATTTATTTTGTAGTTCCTCGGTATTCAATTCTGTGAGGTAAAACTACATTTGGTTCTTCTATCTTTTCAT
>NZ_SCWB01000048.1 GCF_004359545.1 Macrococcus lamae | reverse complement strand
GCTTCTGGCCCACGGTGCGCGCCACGGCATCGGTGCCGCTGCCCGCGGCGAAGGGCACGATGAGGGTGATGGGCGCATTGGGATAGGCGGGCGCCTGCGCCAGGGCTGCCGTGGCGGCCAGCGCGGCGGCAGCGGCACAGGCCCGCAAGAGGGCGCGGGGAAGGGAAAAACGCATGGTGTTGTCTCCTGGAAGGGCGGCCTCTGTACCCGGGCCTGCAGGCATCTTGCGGCGACCATCCATTCGGGTCCAATTCAATCGTTGATGCGTGCGATAGCTTTTGCGAATGGTTGCGGTGCTTCCGGCCTGCGGGACGGAGCACAATAGACCCCCTTGCCTGCGTGCAGCGCAGCGGCTCCGCCGGGATGCCGTCCTGCCCTGTACCCGCCCAATGCCCGGCGAACGCCGCGCGGGCACCCCCCGACGCCACCGAACAGAGAGTTCCACCGCCT
>NZ_SCWB01000047.1 GCF_004359545.1 Macrococcus lamae | reverse complement strand
TTTTTAATCACATCTGCTAATTTTTTTGGCTGTTTTAATTTTTCTTTCAATTTATTATAAGTACTTATAACTGCCTCGTCTTCAGTTGGCATAGCCCATAATTCTAATTTAACTGGATAACCAGATAATGTCGCAACATCAACGTCAAAACCTGCTTCCATTAAATGATGTAAAGGTAATAACATTTCAACAGGATGATTACCCGTAGAGAACATTTTTCCATTTTCCAATAATACATATCGCTCTTCAGCAGCAATCATCAATACTTTCCATTTACCATCTTTATAGGCACCTTTGTGTTCAACACCATCAAAATCTGTTTTAGGTGCTGTATATTGACTAAGGGAATATGGTGATGGGAAAAATGCGTTATCTTCTGCTTTATCTGGCGTTGGTTGCTTACTTAATTCATTTACATCTTGTGACATAGTTTATTCCTACTTTCTCTATATAG
>NZ_SCWB01000046.1 GCF_004359545.1 Macrococcus lamae | reverse complement strand
GACTTTTCAGTGCTGATGGTTTGAGTGGGACTCTCATCCACAAGTACCGATACAAAATATCTGTTTCCCTCTCTGGACACAGTTGCTGACTTGATGTTGTCATTAGGAATGTAGCCGTATTCCTTCAATCGGATCCATTTTAATTTAGGCAGGAATATACGATGTCTTCCAACTTTTATTGTCCCTATCAGATAGAACGACCCTTTCAGTGATTTCTTTTTATAGGAGGGGAAGCCTGTTTTCTTACTGAAGAAACCTCTGTAACTTTTATCGGCATTCATGATGGACTGTTTGACTGCCTTGCTGGAGACGTCTTTAATCCACTGATTCTGTTTGGAATGACGATTGTTAAGCCATCTACTGAAGTCATAGCCACTCATAAATGATAGATTTCTCTTGTATCTATCCTGATTTTTCATGATAAACAGATTATAGACATAACGTGTCACACCGATTGTC
>NZ_SCWB01000045.1 GCF_004359545.1 Macrococcus lamae | reverse complement strand
CTGGAAGGCAGCTGCCGTTATCAGCTGTATACCTACCAACGTGATCAGCTGCTGGACGCTCAGCACCCATATAAAAAGACTGACCGAGGCAAGGCTGGTCAGTATCACGGCCAGCACAGGATTAGTCATCTGTTCCTGGAGCATCGTCCGGAAGTAAAGTTCATGTAGGGGAACAGTCACTGCCAGTGAAATCATCAGCTGCCAGCGGTAATGAACACCGATTGATATCAGTGTCGTCATAATGGCTTCATAGCTGATAGCAGGCAGGAACTGGACGAGTACAGTGTACAAGACAACAATTGCCACACTGGCGATGAGGCTTGCCAGCAGCGACTGGCCGATCCTTCTGGAAGTCAGATGCCGCTTATAGAGCAGGTAACTGAATGTGGTCAGTAGAAATATCCCTGTCATCATGTGCCAGAAGACCTGATCCTCCTGTCTCATGAGGAACAGCAGGATATGAA
>NZ_SCWB01000044.1 GCF_004359545.1 Macrococcus lamae | reverse complement strand
ATATAGAGCCGTGAAAGAAAAAACTTTTCATGGAGTCCGTTTTATTATAGAACCTATTTTTTATATGATGAATTGTTGTACATGTATTGGCCAAACAACCTGTGATAAAAATCTTATGATGTCATGTATTGTCCATAGATACACGTAACGCAGTTGAAAAAGACTACAAGTTATTATCCAAGGATGTTATAAAATGAATAATTACTAAAATATCAAAATATAAAATCCTAAGCATCGTAAAAAACAAAAAACCGAACATCTGAAAAAATTAATAATTTTCCATCTATCCGATTTAAGTTGATACTTGATCTAGTTACAATGCGGTATTGCATGTTTAAATATCATGCAAAACTAATCAAATTAGTCATCCAAAGAAACGGAAATGACTTCCTTAGTCAAGGGATGCACAAACTCTATTTTGTAACTTTCAAGTTCTAATTGTCTTAACGTTGAATCACCATATAAAGGA
>NZ_SCWB01000043.1 GCF_004359545.1 Macrococcus lamae | reverse complement strand
ATTGACACTGACATATTGCATTCAGTTTTGAATGTTCAGCATTCAAATGGGCCTATAGCTCAGCTGGTTAGAGCGCACGCCTGATAAGCGTGAGGTCGATGGTTCGAGTCCATTTAGGCCCACCATTAATAGTTTAATATATTCCAGTGATTTGGGGGCTTAGCTCAGCTGGGAGAGCGCCTGCTTTGCACGCAGGAGGTCAGCGGTTCGATCCCGCTAGTCTCCACCATTTTTAAAATGTACCTTGAAAACTAGATAAAGCAAGAAGAAGAAAAAGATTTACCAAGCAAAACCGAGTGAGTTCATTGACTTGAATTCTTGAAGAAATCGCGCGTTCATACGACCGTATGAACATCACAATTATTAATAACAGATTAAGTTATTAAGGGCGCACGGTGGATGCCTTGGCACTAGAAGCCGACGAAGGACGTTACTAACGACGATATGCTCTGGGGAGCTGTAAGTGAGCTTTGATCCA
>NZ_SCWB01000042.1 GCF_004359545.1 Macrococcus lamae | reverse complement strand
ATTGACACTGACATATTGCATTCAGTTTTGAATGTTCAGCATTCAAATGGGCCTATAGCTCAGCTGGTTAGAGCGCACGCCTGATAAGCGTGAGGTCGATGGTTCGAGTCCATTTAGGCCCACCATTTTTAAAATGTACCTTGAAAACTAGATAAAGCAAGAAGAAGAAAAAGATTTACCAAGCAAAACCGAGTGAGTTCATTTACTGAATTCTTGAAGAAATCGCGCGTTCATACGAAAGTATGGACATCACAACAATTAATAACAGATTAAGTTATTAAGGGCGCACGGTGGATGCCTTGGCACTAGAAGCCGATGAAGGACGTTACTAACGACGATATGCTCTGGGGAGCTGTAAGTAAGCTTTGATCCAGAGATCTCCGAATGGGGAAACCCAGCATGAGTTATGTCATGTTATCCATATATGAATACATAGTATATGAGAAGGCACACCCGGAGAACTGAAACATCTAAGTACCCGGAGGAAGAGAAA
>NZ_SCWB01000041.1 GCF_004359545.1 Macrococcus lamae | reverse complement strand
GGATGAGGTCGGCCGGGCGCGGCCCGTCCTGCTACAGCGCAAGGTCGAAGAGCGATAGGCACCACATCGCCTCTCCCAGAAAAATCGCGTTGATTGCTAAAACTTTGAGCAATTGGCATTCGGGAGCACTGTGACAATGCCATATTTTCCCTTCCAAATCAACGGCTTACGACGCATTCTTCGGCCCAGGCGAGTACGAAACTCAGTGAGAAAAGTACAAGACTCGCCGGGATGTCGAGGTGCTCTGGGTCTTGTAGCGGCCAGCTCGCGGAATCAACAACTCAGAACAGCACGACGCGAATGTCGCTGTATTGGCTTTTCACTCAGTGTTGTACTTTCCGGTTTTTTTCTCACTGAGTGCTGTATTTTCCGAACGCAAGGGCAGGCCGCCCGCGGGAAAAACCGCCAATGGTGCGTTGGATGGTGAGCTGACAGCATTCTCATATACCCCGAGGTTTAACCCGGGTGGAAAGTGCCTTGGCGCTCGCTGTTGCGGTCCACCAAGTAGGGCTTGCAATCGCCCGTCAGCGGAGCGCTCCATTTTTCGGCGCATGTCACGCCAGCCGACGGGCAGAAGAA
>NZ_SCWB01000040.1 GCF_004359545.1 Macrococcus lamae | reverse complement strand
TTTCTCTTCCTCCGGGTACTTAGATGTTTCAGTTCTCCGGGTGTGCCTTCTCATATACTATGTATTCATATATGGATAACATGACATAACTCATGCTGGGTTTCCCCATTCGGAGATCTCTGGATCAGGGCTTACTTACAGCTCCCCAGAGCATATCGTCGTTAGTAACGTCCTTCGTCGGCTTCTAGTGCCAAGGCATCCACCGTGCGCCCTTAATAACTTAATCTGTTATTAATAATGTGATGTCTGTATAAATACAGACGCGCGATTTCTTCAAGAATTCAGTAAATGAACTCACTCGGTTTTGCTTGGTAAAATCTTTTTTCTTCTTACTTTATCTAGTTTTCAAAGTACAATCTGAATGAACTGAACCGTTAGGTTCGATGAACATTCAAAACTGAATACAATATGTCAATGTTAATCCCTAAGAGACATCGGGTGTCTCTTTTCCGTAATATCCTTAGAAAGGAGGTGATCCAGCCGCACCTTCCGATACGGCTACCTTGTTACGACTTCACCCCAATCATCTGTCCCACCTTCGACGGCTAGCTCCTGTAAAGGTTACTCCACCGGCTTCGGGT